>CABVRZ010000005.1 GCA_902500775.1 uncultured Nitrospira sp. | reverse complement strand
GTAACCATTACCATGGGGTTGCTCAGAAACTTTCAACGGAGATCTTGATAATTCCTTCACCAACGCCCCCAGGTGGTGGCGAACCAAAGGAGCGAGGCGATGAAGAGAACACGATGCAATCACGGGGCGACCTTCAAGGCGCAGGTCGCCTTGGCCGCAGTTAAAAGCGATAAGACACTGGCCGAGTTGGCCGAGCAATTCCATGTCCACCTGATCTTCCCCCGATTTCCTGGACACCGGGTTACGCGACAGACGCTCGTGCTTCAAACTCGGCAGAGGACTGATAGCCGAGGGTCGAGTGGCGGCGCTGTCGATTATAAAACACTTCGAGATATTTAAAGATCTCCTGCGTGGCTTCGTCGCGGGTGGCATAGCGCCGATGGTAGACCAGCTCGCGCTTGAGCGTTCCGAAGAAACTTTCGACGCACGCGTTGTCCCAGCAGTTACCTTTACGGCTCATACTGGGAATGAGACCATACTTAGCAAGTCGCTGCTGGTAGCTCGTCGCGGCATACTGACTGCCGCGGTCCGAATAGTGCATGAGCCCCGCCCTGGGAGTGCGGTTCAGCACGGCCATCAGGAGGGCTTGCTCCGCCAACTCAGCCGTTAATCGCTGGCCCATGGCCCAGCCGACCACCCGGCGTGAATACAGATCGAGTAAAACTGCCAGATAGGGCCAGCCCTCCCGTGTCCAGATGTAGGTCAGGTCTCCGGCCCACACTCGATTGGGAGCCTCAACCGTGAAGGCCCGATCCAGGGTGTTCGTGGCCACCGGGAACTGATGCTAAGACTGGGGCGTGGCGCGCCACTTCGTCACGGTCTTCGCCCGAATGCCGCCGTGGCGTATCAGCCGAGCGACGCGATGCTCGCCAACGCGGTGCCCCTGTTTAACCAGGGCGTCTCAGATCCGTGGACTGCCGAATATTTCCCGCGACTCCTGGTGGACCACTCGAATGGCTGAGAGGAGCATACGTGCCTGGATGGATCGGGCACTCTCGGGACGTGACCGCCATGCGTAATAGCCCGCCGCCGAGACGGCGAGGACGCGGCACATCAATCGGATGCGATCGCGACGGTCGTGTTCCTGGATGACCCGGTATCTCATCGCGACTCCTTCGCGAAGCACGCCGCCGCACGTCGTAAAAAATCCCGTTCCTGTTTCAATATCGCGTTTTCACGTCTCAACCGCACGAGCTCACCCTGCTCCGCACGCATCGACTGGCGTGTGTGCCCCTGGCTTTCTGCCTGTTGCAGTTCAGCTCGCCAGCGGTCGAGCAAATGGTCGGCAATGCCCAGATCCTGAGCCACATGGGCGACAGGCCGTGCCGAGTCTCGCACCAATCGGACCGCTTCTGCCTTAAACTCGTCCGTGTACTGCCGTCTGGTCTTGGGATTCATGCAATCCTCCAATTGCATCAAACTCCTCCTGATACAGGTGTCTGTGAAATCGGGGGAAGGTCAACCCCACGCAGATCACCGAATGGAAGCAGCAACTACTGGCCCGAGCGGCAGATGTGTTTGGCGAATCACACTCACCATCGGACACGCCGGATCTGAAGACGCTCCATGCGAAGATCGGGTAACTGGCGCTGAAGAATGATTTTTTAGAGGGCGCGCTCATCAAAGCCGGCTTGCCGAGCGCAACGCGATGATCGATCGCACGCATCCCTTGCCGGTCATACGACAAGGCCAACTGCTGCGGCTGGCTCGGTCCACCGTCTACTACCAACCGAGGCCCGTTCCTGATACGACACTGGCGTTGACGCGGCAGATAGACATCACGGCGATCTATCGCATGTCGCGGACGAGTCAACAACATCCTGCTCCCCGCATCTACCCGTATTTACTGCGTCAGTTGACGATCACACGGCCAAATCACATGTGGGCCGCCGATATCACCTCTTGAGTTCTAACTCCAAGTGCAACACTGCCAGCCCTGATGGGCTACGGTGTTGCCATGTCAACGAGATGTTATACGCATTTGAGCGCCGAAGAACGTGAAACCCTGAGCCTGGGCCTGGTCCAAGGTCAGTCGTTGCGCAGATTGGCGCGACTCTTGGGTCGGGCACCCAGCACGCTGAGCCGCGAATATGCCCGCAACACGACACGCGGCCATCCCTATCGCGCCTGCATGGCGCAGAACCACGCGACGGCCCGAGCCCATCACCCACGACGCGTCCGGAAACTCCTCGACCCGTGGTTGGGGCAGCACGTCACCACCCAGTTGACCCAGGGCTGCTCGCCCGAGCAGATTGCTGGCCGTCTCCGCCGTCTGTATCCTGGCGACATGAGCAAGCAGTTATCGGCCGAGACCATTTATGCGGCTCTGTATGGGCTGCCGCGTGGAGCCTTGCGGACAGAATTGCTGGCCGCCCTGCGGCAAGCTCGCAAGACCCGTCGCCCACGGGCGCGAGGCCGAGACCGCCGGGGCCAGATTCCCAATAGGACCGCGATCACCGCACGGCCTGCCGAGGTGGCCACCCGGACCGTGCCGGGCCACTGGGAAGGCGACTTGCTGAAAGGCGCTCGCAATGGCTCGGCGGTGGGCACCCTGGTGGAACGGACCACGCGGCTGGTGTTGCTGGCCAGCATGGACGGCACGGATGCCACCAGTGCGTACCGGGGCTTCACCAAGAAGCTCCGACCTGTGCCCGCCCCGCTGCGGAAAACGCTGACCGATGATCGGGGTAAAGAGATGGCGGAGCATGAGCGGTTGGCCCAGCGACTGGCCATCCGCATCTTCTTTGCGGATCCGCACAGCCCCGGGCAGCGCGGAACCAATGAGAACACCAATGGGCTGCTGCGCCAATACTTGCCGAAGGGCACGGATCTGTCGGGGGATACCCAGCGTGAGTTGAACGCGATCGCACATCGATTGAACACGCGTCCACGCAAGTGCCTCAACTTTGCCACACCGCTGGAAGTTTATGCGCACCTGCGCCATCATTCACCTGTTGCACTTGAAACTTGAAACCGCCCCTATATTCCGATGCAGCGCGGGTTCGTCTATCGCTGTGCGATCCTGGACTGGGCGAGTCGCCGGATGCTGGTCTGGCGGCTGTCCAACACGTTGATCATGGATTTCTGCGTTGACGCCTTGCAGGAGGCGATCACCCGGTATAGCCTTCTAAAGATCTTCAAGACGGACCAAGGTAGCCAGTTCACCAGCCAGGAGTTTACGAGACTTCTGCAAGCTCATGGCATCCAAATCAGTATGGATGGGACAGGATGCTGGCGGGACAATGTCTTCATCGAACGGTTGTGGCGAAGCCTCAAATATGAAGAGGTCTATCTGCACGCCTACGAGACCGTTGAGGCTGCGCGGGAAGGTGTGGCTCGTTATATGAACTTCTACAATCAGCTCATGCCGCATCGCGCGCTTGAGGGGCGCACGCCCGATCGCGTGTACGAGGAGAACCGGCCCGCACAGCCCTCCGCTGCGTAGACTTCAACCGCCAGGCACCACTTATGAACGGGCGGAAACTGTCCAAACAAGCAGAGCAATTCCCCAGCTTTCGGACATTCACCCGGGTAGATTTCTGAACTAAAAATATGAAACACTAAGAGGCTTCGAAACGTTTAGAGTTCCGACTGCATTGGATTTCGCAGCATGCAGTATAATGACCAGCATTGGGTTGTACCAGCTTCAACGTTGCGCAGTTCATAAATGACCAGTGGTATGGGTCGATAAGATTTCCTGAGGTGGTTTCGTTGAGACGCCCGCTAGTTTGGAATCTGGGATTGATTATTGCCCCTGGTTGTTTGGTCGGGTTGGCCCTGATTTTTCTATCTCTCACTGGATGCGGGGCTGCTGGGGAACAAGAAACCATTACTCCTAACAATGCGACGATCAGCTTGGTATGGGACCCAATCAATGACCCAAGTATAGTTGGTTATTACATTCATTATGGAAAGCTTTCACCCAATCAGCCTGGATCCTGCTCATACGATCGAGCAATATTTATTGAATCTTCCCAAGGTGTTGTGACCGGTTTAGACTCAGGATCTACATACTACTTTTCCGTGAGCGCTTATAACGGAGAGAGGGGTAATTGCTCAAATGAGGTCCGTGCTCAGACATAGCCCAGTGACGACCTTGGCAGACCACTGATTAACGGAGTGAGATCGACGTCTAAAGTTGCTCTTTTGTCTTTGATAATTATGGCGTTTCGTAACTATCTGGCAGGCTGGAGGCCGCATGGTTACGGGACTGCACCGTGCTTTTGGGTGTGCAGCCAACTTTTTGCGAGGCCGCAAGTGCGTCTTCTGTGGATTGTTTCGCGTCACGCAGACGCGACGTGGGCATGTCAAATGTCGGCCCTGTCGACGGCAGAAGAACCTCGCGAAACTCCGGCGCGAGATTGCCATTCTGCAGGGGTTCTCTCAGCAGGTGCCAGCCTATCGGTTGGCGCATGATGGGAGCGTTGATTCCACAGTCATCAGTCGGGTCTACCAGAAATTGTGGGCAGTGTTGTTCCCCGTCGCCGAAGTGGAAGGCATAGCCGATAAACTATCGGGCGAGATCGAACTGGATGAGGCCTATTTCGACGGACGGCGGAACGGACGCCGTGGGCGGGGAGCGGCCAGGCAAAGTGTCGTGTTTGCACTGCTGGAGCGGGGATGGGCGGATCTATATGAAGGTCGTCGAGCACGTGCCGGCGGACACCCTCATAGCCCCTATTCAGACCACCACCCGCAAAGGGTCCGTCTATGACACGGATGCCTTTCGAGGCTATCAAGGCGTTCCGGCGTTATGGCAAACATCATACGGTCAATCACAGTAAGAATCTCGTGGATCGCCGCACCAAAACCCATATCAACGGGATCGAAGGGTTCTGGTCATTTGCCAAGCACATTCTCTACAATTACCGGGGCGTGTCCAAATATCACTTCCCGATGTATCTGAAGGAAATTGAGTATCGGTTCAACCACCGGAAGGAGAACCTCTTCAAGCTCTTCTTGCGGTGCTTCTTTGGTGACGTTTCGCCCTAATTACCAACTTTACCAGTACCGGATTTTTCTTGCCAGTCTTCAAAACCTCTCGCACCCACGTCCAACAATAATGGGTACAACTCCGCCGTTCTCCGAGCAACCATCTCGACGTCTAACCAGGAACATATCTTCTCGGCAGCGGCACGTCCTAGGGCTTCTCTAAGGCGGCTATCATTTACGAGCGTACCAATTGCATCTCGAAGCCCGCTGACATTTCCAGTTTTAACAAGCAGCCCATCCTTCCCATGAGAAATCATCTCTTTGGGTCCGCCATCATCTGCTGCGATAACTGCCTTTCCCGCTGCCATCGCTTCAGCAACGACCATCCCAAATGGTTCAGGCTCGACGGAGAAATGAACAAATACATCTATCGCTGCATAGAGTGCTTCCACATCACGCCTATAGCCTGTCAAAATAAATCGATTCCTATGTTCCGATTTGGCAATGGCCTGTTTGATACCAGAAAAGTATTGTTTCTCGGAATCATCAGCCTCATCACCCACAATAACTCCCAGTACTTGTGGACTGTAGTCCATGACATTGAGAATTGCTTGGACAAATTCCCTTTGACCTTTCCACTCTACAATCCGTCCAAAAATAGCGACAGCGATCTGATCGTCCTGAATGCCCAGTTCTTTTCTTATGGGAAGCCTCATCGTAACCGCATCACGAATCGAGGACACCTCTACGGGGTCATAGATTGTGGCAATTTTGTTTTGAGGAAAGCCCTGCGCCTCTACACTCTGAGAGACAGCATGAGAAACTCCGATGACTAGGTCTGCACCTCGGAGATTGTCCCTCGTACTTCTATCCCAATAAGCAAAGAATCCCCGGCAATGCACGACCCATGGTACCCTCAGCAGCAAAGCGGCGAAACGCGACTCCGCATAGAATCCTGAATTCGCGTGGATTATCTCAGCTTTATGCCACCAAGCTATCCAAAGGATGAAGCAGAATGCGTATGCGGTCTCAAAACTCTCCAGGAGTGCAAAGCATTTTCTTAAAAACTCAGAACACCAAGGGAGCGATATCACTCGTTGTACAAAACTTCCGAATCTCTCTTTTTTTCGATAATCTAGTATGCGCCGATACCAGATATATGGCACTCCCTGAAGCCAGGCATCGATGACATTCTGATCTTGAGCAGTAATCACGAGAGGCTCCACAGCCTTCGGAAATGATGCCGAATGGAGCAAGAGCGAAAGGCTTTTCAAAGCGCCGCCAAACGCGATGCTGTGATCAATAAACAAAACCCGAATCTTGGACTGCGTTTGTTGAGTCATTTGGCTTTTTAAAATGATAGATTTGGCCATTTCCACCTAATAGTACACCAAAATGTACAAATCATTTCTAACACGATAAAGCCACGAAGCTGGCATACTTATGTGCCTTGCTACATGATAACTTGTTTTTCAGTATGTTAAAACCTACAGTTACACACTCTGCTCAATGATAAACCAGCACAAAAAGCGCCTCTAGGTCTGGCATATTATATGCTTGAACCCCTTAATGGCCTCATTATCGTGGTCTATGAAAAGCCTAGTAGTTTTTCAATCTGGGAGTTTACAGTATGCCAAACATCCTGATGGTCAATGACAACACAGTCAGTAGGAGGAACAGTATGAAGCACAAACTTTTTCCCCTTGGGAATCACGCTCTAACCGATCCCCAAACTCAACGGATGCGTGTGCAAATAACCATTGCGTTGATACTCTTAACCGCCCTACTCTCGCTGTCTCCAGAAATTGGGCATGCAACGAACTACTTTTTAAGTGCCGAAGAAACCTATTCTTCCGATAGCGCCCTTCCGACATCAATCTATCAACCAGAAACTGGCGATGGTGCCACGGACACCGCATACCGAACCGGTCGCACTCGTAGTGTCACAGGGAACCCCAAAGGTTCAAAAGTCCTCGAATGGCAGACTACGAGTACAGGTTGGGTCGGTGGCCCCAATCCTCCTTATCAGCCGGATATCTTGAACTACGTAAATTATGGGATCACCCCTCCTAACGGAGGAACACTCTATCTTGCCACATTCGTAAAGATGATCCGCATGAACGGTGTTAATGTATGGACTGTCAATGCGGACAACTTTGACAAAGCCATTGAATTGGTCGGATCAGCTTATCGCTGGACCCTCAATTTTGGGAATCGCTCGCAGTCAGGACCTACCAATTCATGGAATGTTTTCATTACGAACCCAAACCAAAATGGATACGGCGATTTCAACATGTCTTGTGAATGGTTTGATAATTACTGGCAAAACTACAATGGTTATGGCGGCGCCGCTCCCGATAGCACACCGTGCCAACCAACCATGTCGAACCCTTACTATGCTATGGCTTATGATCGTTGGTACAGCATGGTTCTGAAAATAACTTTCAGTAGCACTAATACTGGGGAGGTTTCAGTTTGGGTGAATGGAACCCAAGTAGTGAGATATACAGGCATAAAAACATGTGGCGTATCTACATGCTCGCATACTCGATTCCAACTATGGGGAACCTACTCGCAGCCTAGGTATGCTGGACCAGCGCATAAGCGACAATTGGATGCACTTGTCGTCACCGACGACCTTGCCTATCTCCAGAATAACGGATACTTCTCTGCTCCACAGGACAGCGGCGGCAGTAGTAGTACCCCGCCCCCTCCTGCCCCTACAAATCTTCGCGTCCAATAGCGCCAGTTTTGGGAAGCCGAGGTTACTTGGCTTCCCAAAACCCTACATTGTACTGTTTCAGCTCAACTCCTGTGGTTCGAATCGTCTCTGAATGGATCGGAAGAGGCTTTGGCGAATGATCGTAGGTCTGTACCGATAGACATTCCTTAAAAAATAGAGGTAGCTACTAACACGGTGCGAAATCTCTTGCTTTCGGGCCAGCGTCACATAGTCGTTCTCCAAAACATCTATCACCTGTGGGTCTGATAGATCATGGGCAAGGCACCGCATGTCGAGTAACATTTTTAACCTGGACATCTTCTCCAAAAAGGCTCCCTTTCGCCGCTCGCCAATCAAGTTTTCTGGCTGCCGTTTGTCGTTGATCCAAATGGGTACGAGCTTATAGTCGATACGTCCCTCTGCGGAGATGGTGGCTTGAAAAGCCATAGAATCACGGGTCGGACGTTGCCACATATCGAACACGAAATTTCCCAAACTATAGATGATGACCGAATCCCGATACCGTTCAACCGCCTGGAGCACATGCGGGTGATGTCCGATAATGAGGTTGACCCCAGCTTCATCAACCAAACGATGGGCCAACCGCACCTGCCTAGGAGAGGGATAATCGATGTATTCATAACCCCAATGGAGCGAGAGAAGTAGAATATCCGCTTGGCCACGAAACGATGTCACCTCCGAGAGCACCTTCTCAAAATTCTGTTGGTGAGCATAAGGAACAGAGGCTCCCTTGTGATAATTCTCCGGGCACAATGAATACGAAAGGAGCATGACCCTCAAGCCGTTGACCGACATTGCTACAGGGTCACAGAGACCACGGAAATCTACCAAACCGGCGACCCGCATCCCATTGCTTCGCAGAACCTGAACCGTGTCACAAAATGCAGTCTCACCATGTTCCATACAATGATTGTTTGCAAATCCAACAACATTAAACCCGGCCGCAGCCAACATGGAGCCGAATCGTGGAGCCCCTCGAAACTCCTCTGAAGCAAGATTCCCTCGAACGAGGCCCTGCTCGGACAAGACAGCCTCGACATTGCCAAAGACAATATCTCCTCCACGAAGTAGTTCTGAGACCTTGGCAAATGGGCTCTCCCCTCCGGATTGCTCGATCATGCTCTTCACACCATGGCCAAACGTGACCGGATGGTCGCCCAACATAATATCGCCAACTGCCACAAGCTTAATTGCGTCACTCATTTCATGTGTCTCATTTATTCGTCACATACTATCGATCGATTTCGGAGACAAAGTCTGCCTTCTTCCCTTTCCGCGTATGCAGATCCTCTCCGTCCTTAACTTGCACATCGAGATCATGTGCAAAGTATTTCGTGATTTCCTTATTCAACGCCTGCCGATGTGACTCCGTCAACTGTCCTTCTACACGGACAAGCAGAGCCCCTTTCTGTGATTGCGTCGCTTGATAATTCAGAACCAGGCCATGTTCCATAGCCAGGTTCTTAAATACATAGTAAAGAGTCAAGCTCGGATACTGATTGACCTTTCCATAGATGACCTTGCCAACTCTCCCTAACACCTCCGACACAATCTCGTGCTGCATCCCACATGCGCACCGAGAGGATTTTTCGAGACGAATGTAATCACCCAATTTATAACGAATAATCGGGAATGATTTCGAAACGAGATTCGTTACTAGTATCTCATTATTCTCCTCTTCTACGATAACGGTCTCCATATTCACATGCATAGCCCCAAAAGGGCATTCGAATGCGATGATTCCGGATTCCGCTGCTCCATATTCGCTGATAATGGGGACCCCGAACGCCACCTTCACCTCGTCACGATACTTATCAAAGATCTTTTCGGAGGTGCCTTTGATCATTCTCAGATGCGGAAACTCCCAGGCCCGCTTCTTGGCATTCACCCGTTTTGCGACTTCATAAATCATCGATGAATATCCGGACAGATATGTCGCCTTACTCAACTTTGCAATGAACTCGTCGATCTCATTGTCCTTATAAGAAAAGAGTCTAAACCGATTTTGGAGCATATCCAAAATACGCGTCTTAACGGCGCGTTTCCAAGAGAAGTTATAGCCCCACAAGTAACCATTGCGATCCCAAGGTGCCACCCCATACCAAGAATATCCTCGAAACACCGATGCCCTATGCCACGCATCCCAATCCTGATTTCGATAAAATACCAATGGCTTCCCCGTACTGCCAGATGTTTCAGAGTAAAACAACCGCTCGGAACTTGTGAGGATCTGGATTCTCTTCCGATGCTCAATGAGTTCCTCTTTCGAGATTGAAGGGAGTTTTCGTAAATCTTCCAGTGAAAGAATCGAAAACGGGGTGACACCAGCACGGTCAAATGTGGTTCTGTAATAGGAACAGTTGTCATACGCGTGTGTGACCAACGAGCGGAGGCCCAGGAGTTGGTGCTGTACAAGTCTCTCACGACTCCATCCCTGCATTTCCAGAAGCGCTGACAATCGCTCGGAAATGAGCGGATTTCTGATGGCTTTACCCATCTCATAAATTAATTTAGGAATCACGAACTATGCACTCCCTGATAGTGGCTGAGTTGTAGAAACATCCCGGCCAGTGACGATCCCATGCATAGTGGAAAAATCCTGTTCCCAATGGTATTGCGAGCGGAATGCGATCCTCCCCTTCTGCCCTAGCTTAAAGCGCACCACTGGATCGCGCAGTTGCAACAAAGTCTCCACGAAACTCTCGACGGTGTATTCGTGGAACACCAAACCAGATCCCGTCTTCTCCAAGATTTCCTCAAGTGATTCCAGCCTTGCCGAAAGGACCGGAAGATGGCCGGCCATGTAGTCAAAAATCTTATTGGGTACCGTCAAATGATTGTGGGCCGTTTGCAGATGTGGAATCAGCCCCACATCAGCTTTGGACATCCGCGCATAGGCTTCTCGATGAGACACCCATCCAGTACAGTGGATGTGGTCACTTAAATTCCAGTCCTGGATGAGTTGGCGAATGCGCGACTCGTACCGTCCCCCTCCAATAATTATCATTTTGATGGGCAAAAGCAATTGCTTCACGCGCGACATTCCTTCAATCACAAGCGGAAGTCCTCGCGCCTCGGTCAAGTCCCCGATATACGCTACCGTGAGTTGAACGTTCCTGTCATACCGCGGATCACTTTCCGATATGTCATACATGGGAGCAGGAAAATCAGAGAGAAGTGGCGTGTTGTGCACAACACTGATCTTCTCGGAAGGCACCTGTTTGCGAATCAGATTCTTCTGCATATCAACTGAGACAGGAAAAACATGGGAGGCCAGCTTACATGCTAGGTGTTCTACCGACTGTGCCAACCAAGGATTTCGTACCGCCCAATTCAGAATTGTCTTTCGAACACTCTTCCGTTGTAACACTTGATATCCTGCTAGCATTTCTGGATACGGCTCAGCCATATCCACATAACAGGGAATCTGCCGAAGCCTCCCAATACAGATGCCTGCCAATGCCATGGGAATATCGCGAACGATTAGCGCCTCAATCCGACAAGCCTTCACTACCTTCTGAATTGAAGTCAACCACACAGGATTACCAAAGAAAGGAAATGATGTGATATTATCTATTTGTTTTCCTGCATATGGTAACCGATGGATGTGAAGCCCCTCAGCGAATTCGTATCGGACTTGAGCTGTACGATTTCTACAGATAAGGTGGACCTCGTGACCTGCGTTAATGAACGAGTGCGTAATTTTCTCAACTCGCACATCCCATGGGTACTCAGAATCCCACACTAAACCAATCTGCATACCACCCTACATCCTAATCCAGCCAAATACTTACTTACGCCCTAGCCCTGCCTTGACGGCATGACGAATCCCGGAAAGCTCTGTAGCAAAAAAGGTTTCTGAAAACTGCCCATTCCACCCTATGCTTAGTTCATTCAGAACATGCTTCCGCTTCAACACAAACGGTCTATCACTCGTCACATTAGACCCAACTTCACATGTGAAGCCAGCGAGATAACCACACTCTTTACTCGCAGCCAACACCTCATTGTTATAATTTCCATTCGGATAGGCTACGAACTCCACAGGCTGTTTTAGACGATACTCAAGAACCTCTTTTGAAGCTCGTAGTTCTGCCCTCATCTCCTCTCCACTTACCTGATCCAATAACACATGCGACACAGTATGAGAACCGAACTCAATTCCGCCAGCAGCCATAACGGCGACGTCCTCCCATGAAAGCATAGCGGGAGTGGTAGCCTCACTAGACATCCCGGCTATCAACTCGATCTCTTGGATTTTCTGTTCTCGCTCAGAGTCTCCAAACCACTTCCACGCTTGAGTTATTTCTTCAATCACAGAGCGACGAAACGGAACTGGGATGGCACTCACTTCTCGTATAACGCTATTAACTGACGCCGCCCGCCAGATTGAGCGATGTGTGACTTTACCGTCTACACAAGAAAGTGGCAGGGCCAACAACACGGAGCGTAATCGATCGTGCCAAAATCGCTTAGAGGTACCAATATACCCGGTCGTGAGAAAAATGATTGCTGGAGCTTGAAAAGCCTGAAGGATAGGAAATGCTTGCGTATAGTTATCCTTCCAGCCATCGTCAAATGTGATTAGACACGAACGATCCGGGAACTCTTTTCGAGAACAAACAATCTCCCCAACCTCATGCGCTGAGAGCAGCCTGAAACGACACTTAAGAAACTCCATATGTTTCGAAAATTGGTCAACCGAAACGATTAACGGGTCATCGGAGGAAGCTTCATCAGTAATTCGATGATAGGTTAATATAATACACCCTCGGTATGAGGAGGATACCTTGGAACTTACCCTATGCAGTAATCCCCAAAACGACTGTTTCGCAAAAAGAGTTAGCTTTGATACAGACATGTTCGGGATACCCGCTGGATTATTTGCAGGCGAGGTCCATCTTGGATGGCACTGCAGGATGTCCAGCAACTAATTTACTAATCAAACCTAATTACACACCACATCAAAATCAGAAAACTCCCTTAAAAGTTTTCTATAAAGCGCGGCAACATTATCCCCCATTACGACTGACGAGAAACACTTTTCTATATCTATGCGAGCAGCCTCCCCGAGAGACCGTCTCAAAACTCGGTCACGCAGAAGCCTGCCACATGCACTTGCGATCGCTTGCGCATCATGCGATTCAATTAGCAAACCATTTAACTCGTGCCTGACAACCTCCGGAACTCCTCCCACCTTTGCCGCAACAACAGGTCGTTGCAAAGACATTGCCTCTAACAACGCCAGCGGGATTCCTTCATTTAATGAAGGCAGGACAAATACATCCATTTCTCTAACAATATCAATCGGGAAATCATGATGGCCCATGAAGATCACCCGATCCCTAATCCTCAAAGATTCGGCCAATCTCTCCAGACTGCTTTTCAATGGACCTTCCCCCACAAATAGGACCTTAAAGTTATGACAAATCCTACACAGGTGTGGCACCGCTTTTATAAGAAATTCGCACCCTTTCACAGCCGACAACCTCCCCACCGTGCCTATAAGAAAATCCCCCTTAGCCAATCCAATTTTTGATCGGACTTGCCCCTGTTCTTCAAGCACATTTACATCGGGAAGACTAATCCCATTATGAATACAAACAACCCGGCTCTGACCGTAGTACTTAGTCAGTTGACTCTTAAGGTCTTCCGAAACAGCAATGACCTGATCAACAAAAACTCGATTACAAACCTGATTGGGCAACTCGTGCAACGCCATCCTTATACGGCTTATGCCGGGGAACATTTCTGGCGATCCATGAACAGTTCGAACAATGACAGGTCGAGATGATAGCAATCCCGCCAAAACCCCTAAAACATTGTCTTTGGGCTTATGAGAGTGAATAATGTGGTATTGACGTGATTTCAGTTGTTGAACAATCTTTCTCAAGGTCTTCAGCAGACTTACTTCTGATTCAGATATCACCAGCACCTGGACTCCTAGGCTACTAAGCTCTTTTACCAATCTGCCATGATTTAGGACTATGGCAGACATATCAAGGTCCCGATGCTTAACAAGCGATTTCATGAGCTCAACAAGACAGACCTCAGCACCTCCCCACCTGTCACCTACTGCCAAGTGACATACTCGAATACCCTTAGTATCCATACCACCGCACTAACAAGCCTCTTGACCGATTTCCACTCAAAACTTAAGACTCTTCATATAGACAAGACCTCAAACAGCAGTCCCGTATGTTTAGGGATTACGCGCCACATCTACCAAAAAGAGAGTGCCCAGCGGCGCACACTATAGTTCGTCGTAATTGATCAATATAGTCTGAGGAAAGATACGTTCCCGCCAATTAGTGCAGAGAAGGCTTGTCTCTTCGGTATGATCAGCATCTCCGGGATGCACCATTACTTCTACTGATTTATGAGGCAGATTCTGAGTTGATGCAGTTTCAACAAAGTCACTCAAGGAACAAAACCCATCCGTGGTTACAGTTCTATAGTAATGCCGAAGGGCATAATGCCAAATCATCTTTTGATATCGACTACTCCACCCTTTCTGATTCTGACGCCCATGAATGTTCCAAGTTGTTCGAACTTTTCGTATTCCAAAATGCTTCTGAAGTCGCTTCAGAATGGGAAAAAACCCTGGGATATTGTGAATATGGTTATGCGAATCAAAATGACTGATCTTCACATCCCGAGAAATTAACCAATTAACCTGCGCTAAAAGCTCTCCGAAGATGGCTTCCGCCAAAGCAGAGTCAATGCTTATTGCCCTCAAGAACATTTCCCCCTTGAACTCGCCTCGTTCATTCAAGCAATGTCGAAGGGCTCCAAAATCATGACTGCGGGTCAACGGGTTAAACTCTGTTAGATTTAGATGTACTCCTACAGAAAGCTCTGGGCACTTATGCAAGTTACCAACCGCCTCTTCAGCCGCTGGGCCGTTTGCCATCAAAGAAGATGACGTAATATAGCCCGACCGAGCCAAACCTATGATTGCATCATTGGTTTGGACATCTCGTCCAAGATCGTCGGCGTTGACAATAAGCTTCATATCTGACTCTGAGGAAACCCCTCATGTCCCCTTAGAATCGCATCAGCTGTACCGTGTGTAAGAAACCATCCCTGATCATTCTGTAATTCGCCACCTGGCCCAGACCTATAGAATACCCTATTCCCTCCAAGCTGAGTTAGTCCGTGCTGGTTACATACTCGCCAAAATCTCTCTTCACACAATTGGAACTCAAAAATATCAAGGCCCCGCCTGGAAAAGTGATCGACACAGAACATTAGCAGGTCCTCCAATATTTCTGACCTTGCATACTTGACATAGTAATCGAGCAACGTTCCCAGCTTCATATCAAGAGGTGCGCGAGAACCTTCTAAGGTAAACTTCATAGTTTTCACTATACAATATCCAACCAGCTCATCGCCGTCATAAATCTCAAAGGCTTCTGCCCGATTATGCCTTAGTACCCAGTTTAACGTCTGAAAGTCTTTTTCACACCGATTTCGTGTTTCAGCTGAAAACAGTTCGGTTATTGCCTCATCAAAACCGCTAACGCCCCTATAGGTCAGCTCATGTCTCCTCGTGCCCCTTTTCGACCTGTAATACCAGGCCAACGCTTGAGTAATTACTCCGGAAACCATCTGAGCAACAAAAGAAACAGGAATGTATCTTCGTGCGATTACCCCTGCATCATAGAAATATATGTAACGCTTTAGTGGTCCTAGTCTCTTAAAACCCACTTTCAAATAAACCTTTTCCAATTCAACACTTGGAGCCCCACATGCTAACAAAGGTGTCTTAAACGAAAGCGCCTTAAGCAACAGCATCCCTCCAGCACCAGTTGCCTTGTATTCATCCTTAAGACTAAACTCTGAAAGCCAATACACCTTTGTAACTGTTCCGTTATAGATCACCTTCCCAGGATACAAGCCCAACCTTCCGACAATAATTTGACCGTCTAGTGCGATAATTAACGCAACATCTTCACTTTGAGCATTAGGATTATCAAAAACTAACGAGGGGTCATTTTGAAAGGAGCTAAGAAACCCATTAGGATCACTACATACATCCAATACGCACGCGTCCCTCTTCAGCTCTTCAAGCTTGAATGCGCGTATGCAGACCCCTGTCGCTACTCCTAGCATTTCAGATACTCTTTAAATCTGACCCTTCTGACATGAACCTTCGCATTTTCTTTGAACGCGCATCAGTCTGGGATCCACTTGAAAAGGTAATTTTCAAAGGAAGCTTGTATCTTTCTAGGCGACTTTTACAGTGGGTTTTGAGCTTTTTGACAAACTCGTCTTTCTCTACTGGCATAGCTAGCTGTACTCTTGCGCATACAATACTCCCGAGCAGTTGGTTTTTTTCTCCGTACACAGTTGCATCAGCGACACCTTCCATCTCGCAAATGGCATTTTCCACTTCTGCTGGGTATACCTTCTGCCCTCCAACATTGATGATATCCGACATCCTCCCTAGGATTCTCAGGTTCTCTCCATCTTGCTCAACCGCATCGCCGGTAATGAACCAGCCATCCTCCGTAAATGGACTTGGTGCATTAAGATATCCCACCATTGCCGAGTCACACTTAATCTGTAAGAGCCCATCTACAATTCTCCAGTTGTAACCCTCACCACCTATTTGCACCCATACTGAATTGTTTTGATCTGACTTTGAACGCATCGTCCCAATTTCGGTAGCACCGTACTTCTGCAAAAACCTCACCTTGGGGAAAATTTCCATACATCTTTGAAGGGTATTCGAAGGCATAACTTCCGCGCCATAGGAAATAAATTTGAGGGAATTTAATTCATACTCCTTATACACTTCACCTATGAGCAGAAGATTTAGAAACGACGGAGACACTGGCAGCACCTCAACTTTATATCTTTCAATTGATTGACAGACCGCTAGTGGGGTCCTGACTTCAGGAACAACCAACGCACTTCCATTTGATAACACATAAAAGAGAGTATCGAATCCCCCGATATGATCAAACAGGAGGAAGGCCAATGTCCTCAGGTCGTATCGCCTCAACGTGTATTTTTTTAGGAGCTTCTCCAAATCATGAACGACGGCTTTGCTTATCCCGGTGGATCCTGAGGTGAAAAACACTATTCCTGAGTGACCAGCCTTTCTTAACGAGTCATACAGAGAGTGCTTCCGAGTCTCTTCCCGATGAACGAGACGAACTTTGTCGTTTGAGTCAACTTCAAGTATCCATACGACGAGCGCAGTATTCGCAAAAACGCATTGTTCATGAGCCCTATCTGCACTTAGAGGAACTACAATGCACTCTAGCTCTATCAACGCTAACAAGATAGAAATAGAGCTTGGCGAAAACTCGCCCTGCAAGAGAACAACATCAAATGGACGTATCCCATTGGCCTTCCCCCACTCCAGCCAAAAGACAACTTTTTCATCCAACCACGAATAATGGTACGAATGGCCTTTCCAAATAATAGCTTCCGAATTGGCTTTTTCTCGAAAGACGTCTCGCAAGAAGGAGATTCCCATCTTATCTACACTCCTCCGAGAAATATTACCTGGCCAGACACAAAATCGCTTTCCGGCTTGATAAAGAAATCCACCACATTAGATATATCGCGGAATTCTCCGTAACGCCTGATCGCTTGACGTGAGAGCAATGCTGCCATCTTATGCTCTGGAACAGAGCGAATTAGATCCGTTTTTACCGGAGTTGGGCCAACAGCATTGGCGGTGATTCGGAACGGTGCGAGCTCCCTTGCAAGAACACGCGTGAGGCTTTCAATGGCAGCCTTTGAGGCAGCATAGATTGCCTCCCCTTCTAGATTTAACGGGGTAGCAACTGTAGCAAAATTCACTATACGACCGCCGCTTCTTCTCATCAACTTTGCTGACTCCCTACAGAAGAGGAATGTGCCTATAAAATTAGTGTCGAAGATATCCTGAACCGTTTTCATCGGGGTCAAAAGCACATGATTCATGGAAGCAATCCCTGCATTATTGATCATAATGTCTACATGCCCTAATTCTCGTTTAATATCATAGAACATTCCCCTAACCTCATCTTCATTAGCAACATCAACGCAGAAATGACGGTAGTGACTATGAGAAAAATTCGACTCTTCTCGACTACAGCCCACTACCTGATATCCACGCTGGCAATAGTACTCTGCCAGGTAACGACCAATCCCCTTCCTAGTTCCCGTAATGACCATTATGGTTTCATTAGTCACGACTACTCTCCTCGATTTTTGTGACAACATAGTCGGCCAAAGTTTTTACCGTCAGAAAAGGGCTATTACGCTGAGACATTGCTTTTTCATCCGCCAGTGTAACGGCAACACCAAGTTGATTGGACACCCTTGACTCAACAGCTAGCACCAGAGTAACCAACTCGAGTGAATCCATATTTGCGCCTATCCCAAAAAGATGCGTCGTTTCTTCCTTTTTCAAAAGCTTATCAGAACTTCTTTCTGCATTAATCTGATCCATCGCAAAATAGATCGCATTAAGGGCCTCTCGTCTCTTGTCGTTACCAGCATCCATTGATTTATCTCCTTGCAAGTGGAACAAATGAATAGACTTGAGCCTGTTAACACTCTAATAAGTATACCTTATACTAATGAGGTTTTGTCTTTCACGTGGCCACGCAGGCCGTTCAATCCACCACGGGCCAATTAGCAGATCATCTATTACTTGAGACACATCGACTGTAGAGCGATTCGTACTGATGAATCGTTGATCTTAGCGGATACAAAGTTTCCACACGTTTCCGACCACACTTCCTCATGAGCGTTACACGCACCGGGTCTAGAAGCAACTCTGCAACGCTCGATATGTAGGCGTCCCTGTCGGTCAAGGGAAACAGAATGCCACTTGTCGAATCAACAAGGCTACAATTTCCTCCCACCGCTGAAGCGACAACAGGAAGCCCACAGGCCATGGCCTCAAGAATAGTCATCGACGTTCCCTCGCTTAATGACGTACACACATAGATATCAAATTGCGGCAGGACTTGTTCGATGTCTTCGTGTCTTGGCCAAATGGCAACATAGTCTGTCATGCCTAATGCCTGGACTATTTCCTCAAGGCTCTGGCGAATTTGCCCTTCCCCAACAATCACCAGCTTTGCAAGAGGCACCCGTTTTACGATCTCGGGCATGCAGGAGATCATAAATGGAAGATTCTTGATTGGATCGAACCGACAAACCGTCCCAAGTACAAAGTCATCAGTAGCGAGGCCACTTAAGACCCGGAGCGCAATTTTTCGTTCCCACGTCACTGGTGTAAAGCGATCCGTATCCACCCCATTGATGATGGTTTTGAGCTTCTTCATCGCAATCCCGAGCTGAGTATTCAGGTAGGCGGTCAATTCCTCCGACACACCGACGATCGTGTTCACGCAGAACGAGGCAATCCAATCCTCCCACATTGCAGATTTCTTATCTGGGACAAGGCGCCCATGATCAGTATGGATGACAGGAACACCTGTTACCAGGCTAGCAAGTCCTGAGTAAAGCGCGCAGGCGTTTTGAGAATGGATGACATCGATTTCATTCTTCCGAACATATCGTATAAGGTTAACAAGTAAAGCGGCATCAAAGGGGCCTGGCCGACGACTGAGGATGCACCCGGATATCCCCTCTGCATGAAGCCTATCGTAAAACACCCCACCACGATCAAAACAGCACAACACCGGCTCAAATCGGCGACGATCCAACCCCTCAATCAAGAGGGACACAATCCGTTGCAGTCCACCGAGATCCAGGTCGAGCGCAACATAGAGAATTTTAATGGGCATCGTTCGCATTTATCAGACACAGATCTCAAGGCTGATCTAGCTAAGCGACCCCAGACGGGACTACGTTTAGCGAATGCTTTTTCAAAGAGAGACCCGAATACCGATCCGAAACCAGCCGCAATTGCTGGAACATTTCTTAGCTAACACACGGCGCCAGCTACGGCCCAGTTGATCAGGATACAGGGATGGGCGGCGAATATATTTTTCAGCGACTCTGTCAGATCATTGCTATCAAGCAAGAAAGCTTTCCTCTGTCTGATGAGATTGAAGCCGACGAGAGTTACTTTGGCGGAGTGCGGAAAAGACGTCGCGGGAGTGGTGCCGCAGAAACAGTGCCCGTCTTGGGGTTATTAACGCGAGGCAAGAAGGCGTATGTACAATCATACCAGATGCCAAAGCCCAGACCATTAGGAGACGTCATAGGATCTTATTTGTGCAAACCGTTTTTGAATCCAAGAATACACCAATACCTTATCATCTTCGTCAACCAACCCGATAGGGAACAAGAGCAGTAAATATGCTCCGGCACCGGCAATAATAGCCAGAATCAGATTGACCGGAAGCAACATCTGAACAATGATCACCATTGCAACCACGTTAATGACTAGTTTCACAAACTTCGCCCTCATAGGCCAGGGGAAACTCGCTTTCCACAACGCGGCGGCCATGAGTGCGACGACCGCAACCTCTGTCACTACCGCAGCGAATGCCGCCCCGGAGACTCCCGAGTGCATGATAAGGATGGCATTGAGAACAATGCTGAGACCGGCGGCGATCATCATGATTCGTGCTTGCGCACGTTCTTGATGAATCGAAAACAAAAGGCTCGAAAAAATATTTGAGAAAAATGCCAATGCCCAGTAAAGAATCAGAATCGACAAGACAGGTGCGGCCGGACTAAATTCTTCTCCATACAAAAGGCGAATGACTTCTTCCCCCACCAGCATGGTTCCCACCGAAACTCCCAGCGTAATAATGACCAGGTAACGGACGATCTTGCCATACGACTGTCGAAGGGCCTCTGGTGAAGCCCCATACATGCGAGAGAACGCAGGAAAAATTGTCGTATTGAATGCCGTGGGAATAAAGAAGAGGTTCTCAACAAGATTGGCGGCAGCCATGAAGTATCCCAGATTGGTCTCCGGAACCATCTTTGACAACATCAAAACGTTGATCTTGGCATATAGCATCGTCACCAACGCAGATAGAAAGAAGGGGTACCCCTGGCAAATCAACGACACCCACATATTGATCCGGACACCCATGGGCTTCAGACCCCATCGCCGTGCATGAACCCACAATGCGACCAGAAATGTCACTGCATTTCCTAAGGCGAATGCCGAGACAATCCCAATGAAACCAATGCCGCTCGTGATCGAGGCAATGATTGCAGCCGCTGAGACAACACGAAAAACAACTGAGAACAACGCAACCACGTACATCTCTTCCAAGGCTTTTGAGACTGACATGAGACATTCGTACAAGATTTGAAAGAACAATCCGATGCATAGAAGTCGCACAACTTCTACTGTTTCATGAGGGTAGTCGAGCACATAGAGGGAAACCAGCACCAACCCTACGGTCATGACTGACAGGACAATTTTCAGTGGGAAAATATCATTGATGAGTGCACGTTTTGCTTTCTCACGAGAGGCCTCGCGAATAAAGAGCGATTCAATCCCAAAGTTTGAAAAGACACTGAATACGAGTACATAGGTGAGCCCGAACGTATACCGCCCATACAGTTCAGGCCCGATTGCTCGCGCGATGAGTGCAGTGGTCAGAATCGACACGCCGATGTTGAATACCGACGCCCCCATCAGGAACAACGTGTTTGTGAGTATGGTTCTTGCGCCAATCATTTCGCTATATCGCAGTCGGTTCGGCCACAACTTCTAGCTGCCACACCTGATGTCCTCACGCACTGTCACTTGGTGGGAGCTCTTTTACACTACCTGAGAATAGGCAGCAGCATTATGGTCTAGGGACAAACGTGTGGATGAGGTCTAAAAACAATGGGGGGGGGGTATCTTCTCTTGAATCTATAAATCCTGACAGGTTGGCCAGGTCTCGTTTCGGAAGGCTCAAAGCTCTTTATCAGCTCTAGCGAAGAATCCAGAGACTCATAAAATGCAGCGGACTGGGGGTACTTGGTCTTCCACGCGTCACTGTTAAAGTTGTCACGGACGTCACCGTTGTGAACGAAGTATTCGAATCCATTCTCAAGATAATATTGCAAGGGCTGAATCTGCCTACCAAGCTCAGTTGTGGTTAAATCGTATGTCACCTGTGGCATGTTTCTCAGAAGCAACTCGAAGTAAATTGCCGAATACGAGTCCACGATCTTCACTTGGGGCGAATCGAAAGTTTCGCCCTCCTTGAGATTCCGAATCTGATTAAGCTGCAATTCCAAGTTCTCCCGAGACTGACTGATCCGAGGACCAGAGGTAATGAGAGTATGTCCAGCATCGATGAGAATCTTACTTCCCGGGGGGATGTTTTTCTCGATCCATTCTTTTGCAATTGAACTCGTATTTCGATCGGTCAATGTACGCGTAAAGGCTAGAGACCCCTGGGATGGCACAAATGTCAACACTCCAAATACCGCTAGCAAACTGAGAGCTTTCCTCCACATCGGCCACCTGAATCGCATAACGACATCGTCCAAGAGCCTCCCATTTAGGATAAACAGCAACGGCATC
This sequence comes from uncultured Nitrospira sp., assembly GCA_902500775.1. GTDB lineage: Bacteria > Nitrospirota > Nitrospiria > Nitrospirales > Nitrospiraceae > Nitrospira_D. Next base: position 159,654 of record CABVRZ010000005.1, on the reverse strand, counting down.
AGAGACATAAAATACCGATTTTGAATAAGATAGGTTGTGCTACCCAGCACAGCAAAAACAATGATAAGGCAAGCGACCATCAGCAGAGACCACTGGTCCCGCCTAAGGAACCCGTATACGATAGCCACAGCTGTACACACAAATAACGGTGCCCCCAGCTCCCCATACAGTAGAAGCAGATACGTATAGTATCCGCTGTCACCGACCGCATACGGCACTTGGTCATAGACATTCTGATGAATACCATATTGCCAGATAAATGACTGGATCCATTTTGTAAAACCCAGGACCACGGGAGGATTACTGGCAACAAACCCCGCAATAAAGGACGCGGCTGCCACTCCAATCTCCTTGCACCATACGATCTTCGCATAGGATCGTCCTTCGCGCAGAGCTCGATAGACGTGAGCACCGATAAACAGTACGCCAATCCCAAATCCAGTCAACTTCATGTTCACGGTGACTGCACCGAGAGCCGCAGCCCATGCATAGTAAGGAAGGTGTCCCGTTGAAGAGAATCGGCACACAAAATAGAGACTACAGAGAAAAAAGAAGGTAAGGGGTACGTCCGTATTCACCAGATGAGAGATCCAAACATGTAATGGGCTGACCATTAAGAAACCAGCCGCCAATAACCCAACCCGTTCATTGTACATGTGCCGGCCGATCAGGTACGTCAGTGCAATGGAGGCCGTCCCCAAAAAAGCCGTCGTGTATCGTCCGATCAGAAAGAGCGGGTCCATATCACGAATGATCTGGGCGGCAAAATCCATGGGGCTTGCAAATACGCCTCGCAGATAGCCTTGAACAAAATACATGCCATATTCGACAGCCAGAATATTTTGATACCCCTTCTTCCACCATCGTTCATAATTGAAATGGCCGGACGCGACCCGCAAGGCTTCAAACACCTCGTTGTATTCATCGGTCCCCTCATAGTTCGCGAGACCATAAAACCGTAGGGCTCCGCCCACACAGACGAGGCTGCATAACAATAACGCCCAATGACTCGCTAAGACCGCAGAGAGCACACGACGCCCTCCACTGTCGGCATCAGCGGGATAGTTGCCTGTCATATGTTGAGCTTTCTTTACCACCGGTCTTGGGAGTCTACCCTCTGTCAAACTAAAGGATCTCCTTAATCACATAGTGTTCCTCTGAGCGCTTTTGCAAACTAATCATCAATTCGCTCACCAAACCAATGGAGAAAAATTGGATACCGGTAACAATACTTAACACGGACAGTACGAAGAGGAACGGTGTGTTCCTAATCGGAATATCGAACACAAATTTCATAAAATACAATCCGACGATAACCGTGCTTCCAAGGCTCGCCAACAGAAATCCCAAGCTTCCAAAGAAGTGAAGAGGACGTTTGTAATAGCGTGTCAAGAAATACATAGTGAGAAAATCAAAGAGCCCTCGCAAGAACCGCTCAAACCCATATTTCGACACACCATGGACGCGTGGTAAATTTTCAACCTTCACCTCAGCGAGTCGAAACCCTTTGCGTTTCGCGATGACAGGTAGAAAGCGATAGAGTTCGCCATAAACCTCCGTCGGATCAATAACCTCACGGCGGAACGCCTTGAACGGGCAATTAAAATCGTGGATATCCAGCTGATTGGCTCGTTTTACAATAAAATTGAAGAACTTTGACGGCCATGCACGATAAGGATTGCCCTTTCCCTTATATTTCCATCCCGTCACATAATCATATCCCTCGTCTAGTTTTACGAGAAACTTCGCCATCTCAGCTGGGTCATCCTGTAAATCGCCGTCCATCGTAATGATAATGTTGCCTTCCGCATGCCGAAATCCCGCCGAATATGCAGCCGCCTTTTGAAAGTTATTGCGAAACATAATACAGCGCACGGTGGGATCGAGTTTTTTTAGCTTTCGCAACTCCATCTCCGTTCCGTCGTTGCTTCCATCATTCACAAACAGAATTTCGTAGCTTCTCTTGAGCTTGTCAGCCTCACTCTTGACACGCTGATATAAGGGGACAACGTTTTGGACTTCGTTAAACACTGGAATCACGATCGAGATTTCCACTTTAGTATCCATCACTCCCTCCCCCTTCTATCCCCTGTATATCTAGTCTCCAACAGCCTAAGACCTTATGCCGTACCCTTCACTGAAGCACCCTGAGGAGCCGCCGAGGGAACTGACTCCGTGGACATTCTCATCGAGATGCCATATCGAGCGACAACAAGGCCACCCAGTACTCCTGGAACAAACGTATTGATTGCGAACAATAGAAAGCTTGCACTGACCGCAGTCTCAGGATTGACATTAAAGAACGAAAGCGCATACATGGACATTGCCTCTCGGATTCCAATCCCCCCTATAGTGAGCGGGATCAGATTCGTCAAGATGATCAAGGGATAGACGGCAAGGATATGCAGGAGCTTGACTGAATCAAACGAGTTCGCGATCAGGTAGAACTGAAAGAGATCAATGGAGCATGCCAACAAGCGGAGCCCGGCACACTTTGCCAGCGTACCCGGTGCCACCGCATTGATCCCCTCGACTACCGCAGCAGCTTTGCTCTTGAACGGAACGAGCAGGAGGACGGTGCTCAACAAGTTTTTTCTGAGTCGAGTACTGGCAAGAAACCATGCACCACACAGAGCGATCACCGCAGCAACAGCGAGGGCCTGAGGACCAAAGATACCCCATACTCCCCAGAGCGCCATGATGACCAAGACTTCCACATCGAGCATTCGCTCCAACACTGCGATCCCAGATAGGAGCGCAAGACGTCCCTGCCGGATGAGGGCCACCTTGCCAAATTCGCCCAAACGGCCAGGAGTGAGCAAGCCAAAGAACACTCCTCCAAGAAAGGCTCTGATCGCCTCCCAATACGTAAGCCCCTGCGCTTCGGCTCTAATGATCTGATGCCATTTCAACCCGCTGACCAGCACGATCACGGGGCTACATAAAACTGCCCAAATAAACCACCCTTGGTCGATACGTTGGAGGTTTGTTACAAGCCGCTCAGCCCCAATGCGTTCAAGTAAGAACCAAACGATGACGACTGTGAGTGTCAATTTACCTGCAGTCTTGGCATTCATCTCTCTAACAACAGCTCCGAATAACGAGACCAGATTTCATTTTAGCTCGATGATCATGGACTGACCATTTCCACCGTGGAACTCGAACAGCCCTCTGGGTCAACAGGGATAGTTCTCTGGACTCCATATAAAGATATCTAAAGATTAAGGCATTCAGAATCAGTAAGTCATAGAACCAAGGGCAAAATAGGATAGGATAGAAGATACCATTCAAGATATAACCGACCATTGCTGCCTCAAATGCAAAACCAAACATCAGCATCTTACGCCACTGCTCTTGGCGGCTTGTATCAGTTTCATCCATCCCATCTTTAGAGACATACTGTTCGTAGAATCGCCGTATCCTCAGACTGCGAAACCAAAACACGAGAATGAGTCCTGTAAAGGCGATGGATCCGACCGTGCCCAATTCCGCAAGAATCTGGACATAGATATTGTGCGCCACGCGCGTAGAAAATTGAGCCGCATGCATACCCCGCGTTTGCGCTTCGGCCTCAGAGGTGATCTTCGGGATCATAAAGCCATAGTTGAGAGGGCCAGCCCCGAACACAGGGTACAATGCAAAGATCTCAAACCCCTTTTTGATTAGAAAATGACGGCCTTCGGACTTCTCATCCTGCAATGAGGTCCCTATCGTCCCCATCTCTTTCCAGTACGCATTCTCGGGGAATAGCACGAATGTCACAGAAACGGTAAAAACTGCGGCGACCAGAAGCACAATCGCATTCTTGATCCTATTCGCGGAGCGCCACCAAATGTACAGTCCTGTTGCGCAGAAACTCAGGAAAGCCCCTCTGGCAAAAGACGCTATCACGCCGACGATACTGATAACCCCCGTCATGAGGTAGAACCGATTTGGCTTGGCAGTTTGATAGGCCGCGATGAGCGAGACTGCCACACCAATATCCATGAAGGGACCAAAAAAATCTTCGTCGTCAAGATAGACATGGTAGGGTACAATCCCCTTGTGTGTTATACCCACAATACCGTAGACGACAAAAGATAGAACATACATCGTGAGGATCGTATCTAAGGCGCGCATATTCTCTTTCTGCGACAGCAAGCTCATGTTTACCGCAAAAAAAAGGAAATTATCAAAAACGCCTTGAAACCCCTTACGTCCCAAGCCTGTATTTTCGGCAAAAATCGTGGAAACCGCCACACAGAGCAGATAGATGGTAAATGGCCAATCTACTCTGATCGTAGATGTCTTAAAAATGGCCATATAAGCCAAAATGCCATACAAGATCACCGTGGGAATGCTCTTGAGCGGCCCCAAAGCGGGCACATAAAAAGCCACGAGCCATTCCGGTTTAAACAACCGCAGAAACCAGAGCACAAGAAGCGCGTGTAGCATTAGGGCCCCGCTCCGACTACCGATTGAGGTATCTCCTGCTTCTTATCAATGTCTCGAACAGTTGGGCGTGCTGGATTCCCGGCGTAAATACAATTCGGCACCACATCCCGTACAATTACGCTGTGGGCGGAGATTACTGAGTTATCGCCAATCGTGACTCCTTTGAGGATCGTACAGTAGGCTCCTATCCACACATTATTCCCGATCGTCACCGGTTTAACCTCTTCTGCAAGCACAGGCTCTCGCTTGAGCCTGCGTACTGGATCAATTGGATGATCATCACTATCCATAATGATGCAGCACGGAGCGATCAAGACACTGTTCCCAATGATGACCTGTTTAGCCACGCTAATTGTAGTCCCATACCCTATTGTCGTGTTGTTCCCTATCTCCAGCAGTGGAGAATCGAAGACTTTGCTGGCACCAATTGTAGTCCGACTGATCAAAACGTTTTCACCAATTCGAAGGCGAAGATGACTTCCTATCAAATAAGGCATGCCGTCAGGCAATTTGAGTCCAGCACCCACCTTCTCACAACGCGCCTTGAACAAAGGGGCATACCAGAAGACTTCGACTAACCACCTTGCCACACCTCGAACAGCATGATCACTGTAATACAGCGGGAGATGGATCCACTTGATCGAAGGCATGCTAAATGATCGGCATGCTTTCAGATACCTATAGAGAAAGTCCCATAGTGGAGTCTCCCTTCGCTTAATCTTCAAAATCACTGAGTTCAGCATCGCACACCGTTCCTTCATCACCCTGCGTTATGTCTTATCCTCCACCTGGTCACCAGAGGAGCCGATAGGAATACAAGCTCCCAATACATGCATTCTCATCACTCCATCGTAATGAGTCATAAAACTATCGACCTCCATCAGCATTTCCGTGGTTGTGGGATAAACCCCCGTACGCTGAATATTGAAGATGTCCGATCGGTCCGTAACTTTTCCGCCATAATTTGAACAACTGTATGCAAATCCGGCTTCTCTCACCAGTCGCGACGTGACCTCGTTCATGCTCCATTTCCATCCAAAGGGATAAGCGAAACCCGCAATTGCCATCCCGAGTTGATCTTCAATGTGTCGTTTCGAATCGGTGATTTCCTTTCTCGCAATATCAGCCGTACATACCCCGAGATTCAAATGGTTTACACTGTGAGCCCCCACCTCAAATCCTTCAGCCGCCAATTGACGTACATGCTCCCAGGTCATCATCGGATGCGAGACTGAATCGGAAACATCCCAAGGAAATCTTCTTGTCGTTTCCACATACCCACTCGTGACAAAGAAAGTAGCCGGCAGCTTCCTATCTTTCAAAATTGGCGCTACTACCGAAAAGTTATCAAGATACCCATCGTCAAATGTGAGGGCCACCGTTCGTGCTGGAAGGGTCTCCGATTTCGAGACCATCTCACACAGGCGTACGAGAGACACAATTCGATATCTTCGCACGAGCACGTCCAGAAGCTCGTCAAACAACCGCGGATGAACCGTGAGGCCGTCCTGTTGCTTCTTATCATTGACTCGATGAAACGTGAGCACTGTGGCATATGGAGACATCAGGTCACGCAAAGCAAAATAGCCCATGAACTGAAGCAATCCATATACCGAATATAGAACCGTACGACGGGCGCTCATAGCCACCGCTGATTTATGAAAATCATGATATCAACGGCTCAGAGCCGTTTCCTTGAAGAGTTGTCCAGCCGAATCCACTACTAGCCGATCCAACACACGATACGCCTGTTCGTTCAGATGAAGTCCGTCTTCTCTCGCAAAGTCGTCACGAAGCTTCCTCTCCTGGGTGTTGTTCCGTAATGTCGCTTCGAGATCGAGTACTGCCAATCCCTCTTGCGCCGCATAGCTGCGGACCCAATCGTTATATTCCAGAAGATATGGGAGACGCTCATCGACTGGAACCCTGTTCCGTACTACTTTCTTGACCAAATGCTTGAGATAACTCAAGCTGAACACCGGCGGAGTGGTGACGGGCACAACTGTTGTTAGGACTGGAGTGATATGGTATCCCCGCAAGGTGGCAACCCAGCCTTGTATGAACTGCTTGTACCTCATGAAATCCCCTGGGAAATACGCCGCACATTCCTTCAAAATAACGAAGTCCGGTTTATCCCCTGATTTGAGAACCTCTTCAACCACCTGACTCTTGTCGAATTGGTACTCCGCCACCGATTCGAATGTGTAGCCGGCCAGCTGTGTACGTTCCGGCAGCTTGGCGATATTCCAAGCATCTCCGACGGAGGCACCAATAAGCAGTACTCGTTTAGCCCCATTCTCCTCTGCATAAGCCATGTGTTCCGCTCCCCCCATAAGACAACTAAGCCCGCTGACGAATACGATGCAAAGAACTGTCTTCTTGAACATTGTCATAGAGCCTTCCCCTCTACTACCGGGCTGGTGCCCATGTTGTAAAAGAATCCCCTTTCCAATAGCGAATCCAGGCAATCCCAACCGCAGTATTCACGATAAGAAAAGAATGCACCAGGCCAAACATCCTCCCGGCAAACGAGCCAGAAGCAGGAGCGCCTGAATACTTCACCACCATCCACGTCCTCAGGAAGACCAGCGATTGAATTATCAACAATAAAAGATAGAGTGGGCTAGATCCGACTAAGGCAATATTGGTCACAAACAGCGCTAGAAGGAGAAATGGCACGATCAGCTTGCATAACTTGTGTGAGGTCAATTGAAACGCAAATAGCCCATAACCAAACGGATTCAGTAACGCCCGCTGTGCCATCACTGCTCGAATAGTTCTGGCAGCAATCCTCACCTGCCGAGCGAATTCCTTGGTAGATTCCTTCGCGACTACCTCCACACAGGACGCGTGGGGTGAATAGATACCTCGGTACCCTGCACGGACAATTTTCAGTGGAATGACCAAATCATTAATATCGGCCTGGTCCAAGGGCTCATACAACAATCTGCGAATGGCAAACATGGCTCCATCGGCGCCCACACAGGAACCCAATCTGCTTTCTAAAAGCTTTGTCATCTGCTCCAGCTGCGCATAGACTCCAATGGATTCCCCCATTTGACCGTTGCTGCCTGCGACATAACTGGTCCCCCCCGTGACGAATCCAATCCGGGAGTCCGTAAACGGTGCAATCAACGCCCGAACAGTATTCGGAGGGTACATAGCATTGGCATCCGAAAAGATCACGACATCGCTGGACAAATCAGCGACGGCTCGGTTCAAACAGGCGGTCTTTCCGATTCGACCTTGGTAGGACTTAAGAATGATCCCGCGATCGGCGAAACTCTTCACGATTTCCGCTGTCCCGTCCGTCGAACCGTCTGACACAACGATGACCTCCAGCAGTTCGCGCGGATAGTCGAGCTGCAACGAATTCGTCAATTTGTCAGGTAAAACCGCTTCCTCATTGTAGACAGAGATTATGAGTGAGACCTTCGGAAGCACAGATGTCGGCTCGTAATTCGTCGGCACTGTCACTATCCGCGTTAGAACCCACAGTACAATGAGGTATCCCACATAGGCGTACCCGATACACCCCAAAGATACGAAAAACACGGCCTGCATGATGGTGTTGAGCTCTAGTAAAAACATCAGCCCTCAAGCGTTGGCCAGAAAATGAGTTTTCTACGGGGAGGTCAGAAGACTGGACATAAGGGCCATATCATCTTCCTTTGCCCTATGTCCTAGGGATTTGATTACTTCATAAGCCACCAGCTGCACCCCAAAGCTGTTCAGATGATAATCCTTGTCATGCGCGAAGATGAAACGCTCCTGCATCTCCTTACGCAGTCGTTCTTGCAGATCATAGAAGTCCACCTCTGCTTCACGCAGGTAGCTTTGTAATGACTCGGCCAGCACCCCATACTCCCGATCATAGTGACGCAACGTGACATCAAATGGAGCATAGACTGTCGCAGCGGAGGGAAGTAGGTAGACAATGGGAACCGCATCGTGTGTTCTGGCCATCGCAATGATTTCTGCCAACGGTGCCACGAAGGTATTCCACTCTTCACCTCCCACCTGAATGTGCGGTGGAGGCATCAGCTCACCCGTTTGAACGGTGCGATAAGGAAGTGTGATGGTCCGCTCTCTATTCGTAACAAAGTGGCTTTTGAAAAAGCGAGGAAGCCCGCGCACCACGCTCACCATCACAGGCAATGAGTCCTCTAGCTTACCGACCGACTTCATCTGAGGTAAGTACTCCCTGAAATCTCCCCCCATCCTCCTGGTATGATCATAATTCTGTGCATCAGTTATGTCATTTCCGGCAAAGAGAAAGATCAACACATAACGATGAGTGACCTTCTGATCAATCACGAGCCGTTTGTACACATCCCGGTACTGCTGCGGGGCGTACCCAAACATTCCAAGGTTTCGTGTGTGATAGCCGTGTTCCCGCAACAACCCCCCAACATCCTTCCGTGCGGCCAACGCCAGAGTCATACTGTCCCCCAGTAGCACGCAAGTTAGTTCTTGTCCATCTATCATCGGCGGATTCCGATACCCATCAGAATCAAACTCCACATGGGGATAAGCTGTGAGGCGTCCGTTTGGATGGAAATGATAGATAAGACCGTTGGTAGACTCTGCGGATAAGGTCTCTTCGATCATATAACCCCGACTGATCGCATACTGCTTACGAATCGATTTCGAAGCGTGCTGAATCAGTTCCTCCCCCGGGATCAAGTCAGGTCGGACGCGAAAAATCACTTCGAGGGCCATTACACTCACCACGAAGAGATAGGTGAGATAATTGTTCAGACTCAAATATCGAGGCTGTCGAAGCGCATATACACAGTAACCAATCAATAGAGACAGCCCTACCAACCCTGTAATCCTCATCCAAGACCACAGCCAAATATCCGGCACCTCGGATGGCTCGGTATGAATAAAGAAGGCTCCCGAAAGAGCAACTGCCCACGCCAAGGTTGGAAGTTTTTGGAGCCATTGTCGTCGACGACACAATGTTCCGCTTACGCCTTGGTCACGTACCTCAGACAACTGGCGTCTTACTCCATGTCTCAATCTGATCTACATTCATGAGATCTAACTGGATGGTACGAGGTGCGGCTGTACGAGTGCACAGATGACTTGCCTATCCTGAGGAGATACATATTGATGCGTTGGAAGCGTGACGAGTCGGTCTACAATGGACTGAGCTCCGGGGTACTGTTTCTTCTCATCTCGCACTTCATTGATCTCATTCAGCGTGGTCGGATACATGAATGACAGCCCAACCCCTGCCCGGCGCGCACGGTCTAGCAACGCGTCACGATCTGACCGACTGACAGCCAGTACTGGAAGCCGTAGATATGCCCGAGGTTTTTCACTCAATTCAGTCAAACATAAAACTTGTTTGTATTCCTTTACATTGGCCATCCGTCCTTGCAATGATTGCGTCAACCGTTCCCGCCAACATCTCATAAGACCGACGTTTGCCCCAGACAGCCGTGTCATTGGAAATGTCTTATCAAAGAAGGTCTGCCCCAATTTGAGCAGAGGGATAGATGCCGGAATCCAAAACAGACTCGGCCGTATCATAAGGAGCATCAGGCATGTCTTGAGAAGGTCAATGCCCCCCTCAATAAAGGGCGACTTTGGCAAAGCCGCATGGTGCCGATCCAATATTTGCGCGAGTTCATCGGAGTTGGTCACAATCACCCCGCCTTCTCCGCACGTGATCATTTTTCCGCGGCCAAGGCTGTAGAAACCCACATCACCGATCGTTCCAAGTTTTCGATCATCCTGCGTAACCCCCATGGCCTGTGCCGCATCCTCCACTAGCATGACGGAGTTGGCTTTGCACAACACCTGAAGACGATCGAGGTTGGCAGGAATTCCAAACAAATGGCATGGGACCACGCAAAGCGTCTCCGGCCCGACGACACGCTGGAGTTCCTCAAATTTGAAGTCGAATGTCCGCTCATCTACATCACACAGTCTGGGCCGTAATCCCGCACGGAGAACTGCAGACGGTACTGAGAAACAGGTATAGGCAGGCAACACCACCTCTTTCTTCGGAGACAATTCCTGGAGTGCCAACAGAATAAGGGTCAGCGCCGTCTTCCCCGAGTTCACACAAAACACATACTTAACCCCAAAATAGCTTTTCAGATCCTCCTCCAACTCCAGACGTGCACGTTCGCTCCTCAGCAATCCTCGCAAGCCATTGGTGAGATCTTTCCCTGTCAACGGGGCTGCAGCTGGCGACAAGGTTCGGTGAAACCTCATGGCAAGTTCTTCACGATGGCTGGCCCAAACAGCTTGGTCATGGCAAGGGGGAGACGCTTCCATAAATCGATGGCTATCCGGTACTTGGGATTACTGGGGTTGAGTTCTGGCATTGGTCCACCGTCGCGCAGCCAATAGTGCCAATACAATAATTTAGGGTGGGCCCCCCATTGCTGTTTGAATTTGTATGTACCAGAGTCTGGTGAGGATCGTCCAAAATCAAAAATTTTGGCCCCACGCTTGCAGCTATGTTCAAGTGCGGTCCAGTACAAGAGCATATTGGGGCTCAGTCGATTATATTCCCGTAGCGACGACGCCCACGGAATTTCGATGCCCTCCTTGAACTCGATCAGAAAGCCGGAGGCGAGTGGAACCTGGCAATTATCGTATACGGTACAGATCCATGTCGAGCTCGGGAATGTCTCTAATATGACTTCAAAGAATCGTTTGGAATAAACAGGAGTGCCGAGGTCACGCATATTGGCGGAAAAGACCGTATAGAAACTTCCTAACTCCTCTTTCCCTCCCACTCTGGCATAGAGTCCCTCTTTCTGAGGCCTCCGAATTTGACTTCTCAACTTAGGAGGGAAGGCATCCCATAATTGCTCGGCTTGCTGTGGTAGTCCCATCACCATTGAGGCTTTCGACGTTTTGACCGGCAACCCGTGTTCAGCAGGCTTCTGGTCACGAAATTCGATATGAGATGCTCCTTGTTTTGCAGCAATCTCGATGGCGAATTGAAGCAATCTATCTGCGGACTCGTTATCGTTCGAGCACAAACCCCCATAATTGACAAATGGCAGCGACACCATGTAGCTTCCGAAAAAAAGACTCTTGAACTGGACAATCGGAAGAATACCCGTAACTCCACCCCGCTCATCTTCTGCTAACAGATAATGGGTCCGGTGGCCAAACGCCTCCTCTACTACCTGCTTCCACCCCAGTTGGTGATAGGCTGTCGTGCTAGGGCTTGTTTCGACGAACTGCCCCCATGGTGCACTATCATGAGGTTCAACGTAGCGAACTCTCATTGTTGCACTTTCCTAAACTGCCTCACATACCCACGCACAGACGACTCTACCTTGGCCATCCACTGGGGCCATCCTGGTGCAATAAGTCGATAATCGACGATTTCGCGCACAGCTCTCGTCCATCGGTCTTTATAGGTATCCAGTGATCCCTTGAGCAAGAAATCGTACTCATCAAGCTTTTCACCGATGGCCTGCTCGATACAGAGAGTGTGGGCAAATGTCCCAATTGCGACTTTTCGATCGAAGGCGGTATCAAATCCAGACTGGTAATAGTAGACCTTATTTCCGTACACAATGTTGTAGACTGCCGCAACTGGTTTATCCAACACCGTGATGATGCTCAACCGAAGAAGCCCACGTTGCAAGGCGGCCCGACTCACCATACTGAGAAAGTGTTGATACGCAGGATCCGCAAACACGCCGCTCATCCCGCGCCCTTCCCACCGCGCTTGGTGGAGTAACACGAGAGTCTGTAAATCGCGATCAAGCTCTTCAATACTGTGAGTCGTCCTAAAGAAGTAGGCCCCATGTTTTTCCAATTCCCGGAGATTCTTTCGAAACTTGTATCGAAGCGTGCTCCCAAGCGACTCCAGAAACTGCTCCCATCGTGCAGGAAGTGTAATATAAGGACACTGCCATCGATGCATCTCCTGCAGCCAGTATCTGGCCTTTCCTGCTCGCGCTAGGAGGGCGAACAGACCTGGAGCTTGGTCTGGCACGTGCAAAAACATCCACTCATGAAATTGGTCTTCTTGAAGCAAATGCGCAGACATTGCTTCCACGACCTCTTCTTGGTGATGAGGGAGGACTATGAGATCAATGTATTCAGTCCCGACATCACCCTTTCCACCAATTGCAGTTCCCAGGAACAGTAGTCGACGAACCGGGAATAAGCCTACCTGCGTCGTTGCCATCCAATAGAATGGTCCTATTCCAACTACCCGCTCTCCTCGTTTGACCAGAAGAATGTGCAGTGTTCCTAGAGAAGCTCCAAACGCTTCCCACCAGGCCCATACCCATTCCCATCGAAGAAAGAAGGTATTGCTGGATGATTCCACTAACAGGTGATTCCAAGGCTCTTCTAAAGCCTGGAAATCCTCCCGCCTCGTAACGATCGACACATTAAGTGATCCTTCTGACATACCTGATTGAGACCCTGGGTAAGGTATTGAACCGTTGAACGGCTTCCTTGCGTTGTATCATCAGAGCCAGCTTTTTCCCGTAGAGGATAAGACGCTCTTCACAGAAGGTACTATTGCCCGCACAAAGTCATCGAGCTGTTCCATCGTTCGTGGTAGATCAGTCGACTTTGAATAGTCCATTGTAATCACCACAAGTGCCCCGTTATTCCGTCGATAAACAAGACTGCCGTACATTGATTGCAGAACCACCTTCCAGACACTGGCTATACTGTGTCCATCCACTTCATACCAAGAAAGAATCACTTGATACCCGTCGCCCCGCTGCTGAATGATGCGACGAACCTGTAGTCCTCCTGCAGGGGCTTGTCCCTGCTCTACTGGAATGTCCCCGATCAGAAACCGTTCAACACGATCCCCTGCCAATTCTTTTGTCTGTGTCTGAAATTCAAAATAGGCTAGATAAAAATCGATCGAAGCCTTTTCCCCCGATCGATATTTCATCGACACGAGGCCTTCTGCCCCAAGCTGGGTGAACTCCTCTACCGGCACCAGCTCGGGACTGCCATACCAGGCGCCTACTTCGACCGGAAAGTTCCGGATATCTGAAGGCGTCTTCACCGCCATCACAGGCCAACGAAGATAGACGCCAACCACAGAAAAGATAATCGCCGCGACAACCACATGCTTCCCCGCCACGCCTTCAGTCCCTTCGCGCCAAGAAAAAGGTGATCCTACCATCAGGGGCTAAGAGTGATGCGAGGCAAGCCACTCTCGTCGACGAAGCACCCATAACACACTAAAGATCCCGACATATCCCACTACCGATACAAAAATCCCCTGCAAGATATGCAACGGCCCATGGGAATCCTCGCTCAACTGGTAGTCCGCTACGACCCCGATTAAGGCAATACGAAGACCGTTGGCTACCATCGCAATTGCCAGTGCGGAGGCCAACAAGACTACACGATGTGACCAGCGCTTCAAACAGAAGAGAGCAATCGGCACACCGATCGCCGCTACTGCAAACAAGTAGTTGACTCCGCTGCACTCCGGCGCGACTTCAAGCGTGACATTGGGCAATTCGATGTAGATACCATCTTGGTCCGGCGTCAACCCTAGGCCTTGCAATATCGCCGTCGCAACCTTGGCTGAGAACAAGCGGGACGGCATCTGTATCGGGTCCGTAACAATTCCCCACACAGGGATCATAAAGAGCAGGTATCCAATAGGCACTTCCAAGAGACGAAATACCTTTACTCCCCAAAGCAAAAGTACCAGACCGGATAGCGTCATCAGCAGCGACAATTCTTGAACTAGTAGCAAATGGCCAGCCCAACCAACCAAGAGCGTTGCCACTCCGCTGCTAAGAACAAACCAGCCCAACACGGGAGCGCCCTCCACAGAAAGCGCTGACAACCGATCTCGTTGAAGCCACACCATATAGCCACTGATGACCGGGATAAGGAAAGCATAGGAATAGACGTCATTGGCGATCCACTGATTCACCAATGCATTCAAGACCTGCCAGTAACAGAATAGGAGTGTGCCTGCCAGAATTGCGATCTGGACACGGATATTGGAGTGTTTCAACAACGAAGACAGCGAATCCTGCATTGCCGCACAGCGCTATAGTTTACGATGGGCTTGCGAAGTCTATTCAACCAACATAGGGGGGGCATGCAGATAATGGGCGGCCTGACGTTTGGCATCAATGTCCTTGTAGACTCGAGCGACCTGCTGCTCACTCAACCCAACGGCTGGGGCAACGTCCGAAGGCGGGAGCGCATGGTTCTTTCCAAATAAACACAAGTCCATCTTGCCGTATGGAAGTGAGAAGTAGAACTCCTCCTGTGATTGCTCCAAAGAGTAGGTGTCCGTTGTCGGAGGACGATGCTGAATTTCAGCCGGCACACCGAGATACGCTGCAAGTTGATATACCTGAGTCTTATAGAGATGGGCGATCGGCTTCAAGTCAGCAGCTCCGTCGCCATTTTTCACGAAGAAACCTTGATCGTACTCCAGGCGATTGGGTGTGCCAGCTACCGCATACAGATATCGATCTGCATAGTAGTACTCCATCATCTTTCTTGTGCGTTGCTTGAAATTCGTTGCTGCAACCAGTGCCAGAAAGGCATCAGCGGTTAAGCGTATTTTTGTCTGCACCCCTTCAGGAGACTGAACCACTACGTAGGAAATCCGAAACTCTGAACTGTCGAGCGACGAAAGTACCAACTTGGATTTGTATCCGGCATGATACTCAGGTATCACCTCTTTGATCGCCTCATCGCGGCGTCGGTAACACTCGGCGCCCTTGAGAATGCCGGAGATATCCTCCTTGAACGTCCTGATGCCTAGTTTCTTCCCCAACAACTGTCCTAACTGTAAACTATCGTCAGAGGAATCAGATTCCGGCATGAAAATACCAATGACACGATCTGCCCCCAAGGCACGTACAGCCAGCGCTGCGACTGTGCTGCTATCGATACCTCCTGAGAGCCCAACGACCAGCCCTTTTCTTCGGAGCTCCCCAAATACACCGTCTCGGATAACGGCACTGATCCGCGCAACCTCTGCACCCGCGTCCAGATTCAGACTGTCAGCCGAAAACCTGCTCACTTTTTCGCTCATTCAATTCCTCCTCCATCGCCTATTCGTCGAATACTTTGACACATTGCAGGCGTCATATTGAGACCACCTTCATTGTGACCTGTGACCTACGACTCCACCATCTGCTGCGAGGTGGTTTGCTCCGAGGCCGAATCGGCACGAGCACTGATTGCACGCAGACGTTCTCTCAAAATCTTGCCCGAGGGGGATTTAGGCAACGCAGATACAATCACCACCACTTTGGGCCGCTTGTACTGTACTAGCCTCTGAGCACAGTAGGCCATCAAGTCCTGATTCGACAACGTCCCTTCCTCTTTCAGAGCAACGATCGCACAGATCTTCTGGCCTAAAATAGGGTCGTCGATGCCGACCACACCGGCCTCGTGAACCTGGTGATGCTGCAACAATACCTCCTCGATCTCCGTTGGGCTAATGCGGTAGGAACCTGCCTTTATCATTTCATTATTGCGCCCAACGATTGTCAAATAGCCTTCTTCATCTAACCGTCCCAGATCTCCCGTATGCAGCCATCCATCCTGAAGAATACCGGACGTCACCTCGGTGTCTTGCCAATACCCCTGCATGATGTTGTCCCCGGAAGCCCAGATTTCACCTACCTCTCCAGGACGCGCCATCTCGCCTCCTTCCCTCACGATCTTGAGCACTACACCGGGAATGGCTCGTCCGGCTGACTCCTTCTTCACGTCTAGAAGCTCAGGAGGCAAATAGGTGAGACGTGCCGAGGCTTCCGTCTGACCATACATGAGAAAGATGCGCCGATCTGGGAATACCGTCCTTATCCGACTCAGCAACTCAGAAGGCATCGGGCCACCAGCATGTGTGAGATAGCGTAGGGCCGGGAAGGCATACGACTTCAGATTTGAGTGATTCAGCAGAAGTGCATACGTCGTCGACACGCCGGAGAATCCAGTAACGCCGGTCTTAATCATGCCATCCAATACGACGTGTGGATATAACATGTTGTTCTCGATTACGATCGTGCCCCCGGCAAAAAGGTGGGTCAGCATGACTGAATTGCCGTAGGCATACACAAAGGGCAGGACCGCCATGACTGAATCATCGTGAGTCAGTTGCAGGTAGGCAAGAATCGAACTGATATTCGCCATCAAATTCTTATGCGTGAGGACCACACCTTTGGGTCGACCAGTCGATCCAGAGGTATAGATGATTTGTGCCACGTCGTCCGGAACCTCGCATCCCGGATCTCGATAATCCATACGATGGATATTCTCCCCTGCGAGAAGAAAGCGAAGGCCGAGTGACTCCATATCGCTCATAGTCCATTGCTTCACGGTGGGAGACACTATCAACCCAGCTCCGCCGACATGACGGATGATCCGCACGACTTCTTCTGCCGTGGTCTGAGGGTGCAATGCAACGACAATTCCCCCAAGTTCCAGCACAGCCAGATAGGTGGCCACGTACTCAGGTGAATTCTCCATCCAAACGATCGCTCGTTCCTGGTCGCATAGTCCGGCCTTGGACAACTGGCTTATTTGAGCGTCGACGAGAGTACGTAGATCGGCATAGCTCCAATGCCTAGCTTTGTACACAATGGCCGTCTTCTGACGATAGGACTCTATGGTTCGATTGACCACCTGTTCAATGCGCATCTGTTATTAGACTCTCCCCCACATGAGTGACGTGTTACGCGCCGGCAACTGTCCACTAATTCCTGTTTTTTGACGAGTCTCCGTATTTGTTTTTCACAAATCGGGTGAGCGCACTTATTGAATCCAAATTGGCTGGGATAAGGTCTTCGTCTTCCACTTTAACTTGGAACGTCTCTTCCAGAAACTGGACCAACTCAAGTACCCCCGTTGAGTCGATGATGCCGGATTCAAGAAACGAGGTATCTCCACCAAGCTCAACCTCGCCCCGGCCAAATAGCAGGTGTTCAACTACGTACCGTCGGACCTCCGCTTCGATCGATTCCATATTCACACGCTCCTTGCAAAATTCTTAATAAAGCGATCCACCACCAGCTGGGTCGACAAAATTCCGACAAACGCCATGTTGTCCTTCACGCCGACCACCTGTCCTGCACGCGCTTTCGCCATAAGCTTGCTGACCGGTCCAGGGTCAAATACGCCTGCCTCTACGATAGAGCGGGGACCGACCAGCTCTTCGACATATTCCATGAGCGAGTGATCGTTTCCCACGTCAAAAAAACTCCGGCTGTCCGGCGCCCGATATGGCTGTTTGCTTCTCTGTCTGATGGTGCGAGGGATCAAGGCTCCAGCCGCGACCTTCAACAGATACTTTTCGTCCAAGACTTTCATCTTGAGCTGGGGAGGCAAGCCGGACGCGAACTCGACGACTCGGTAATCGAGAAAGGGAAATCGACCTTCAACGGAATGAGCCATTGCCATCCGGTCGCCTTGTGATGACAAAATATACCCCGGCAATAGATAGGCAGCTTCGAGATATTGCGATTGCGAGAAACTATCCCACTGCCAAAACCGGCTGGGTAATTCCGCCTCGAGTTGCCCCATCACATTGCGGTGCTTAAGCTGCTCCCTGGTCTCCCTGGAAAAGAAGATCTTAAGCTTGGAGGTCATATCCCAGCGAGGCAGATGCGAGAAAAATGGGCTAGCCAGATCGTCTTTCCGAACATGGAAAAAGGCACGCAAATACGCGTCTGGTTGTGACTGCAAGTTCTTCATGTAGGGATAGAGCCGCCGCAGAAGGATCGAACGGAATTTGGAATCCGGATATTTTGCCCAGAACTGCCGGATTTTAGCCTCTTTGAAAATATCATACCCTCCCAGAATTTCATCAGATCCTTCACCAGTGAGAACGACTTTATACCCCTGCTCCCGTACAAGCTGAGAGAGCAAAAACATTGGCGCCGGGGCTGTTCTCAACAGCGGTTTCTCCGTATGCCAGATGACCTCAGGAAAGATACGGCCAATATCGTGCGACGAACACAGTATGCCACGGTGCTCCGTCTTGAGAAACTCGCTGGCCTCGTTCTGGAAGTGACTCTCGTCGAACTCTTTATCCTCAAACGCTACTGAAAAGGTCCTCAGATGCGTCGTTCCAAGCTTCTTCACGAGTGCCGCAATCACCGTCGAGTCAAGTCCACCACTCAGATACGCTCCAACAGGTACATCAGACCGCAAACGAATGCGCGTTGCATCAAGTAAGAGATCGAGCAATACCTCGGCCGCCTCTTGCTCGTTTTCCACCTTCAGTGAAGAATTGTAATTCAATTTCCAATAGGACTGAACGTGCATCTCTCCGCGGTCGAGCACTAGGGAATGGCCAGGAGGAAGCTCTGAAATTCCTGAAAAAATTGTTCTAGGGGGCAGCGTCACCCAAAAGGTGAACAGCTCATCAAGCGACTTCAAATCAATCGCGCGCTGCACTGAAGGGACAACGAGGAGTGACTTAATTTCAGATCCAAACAGAAACCCTTCCCTGGTCTTTGTATAAAAGAGTGGGCGAACACCCAGCCGATCACGAGACAAAAACAATTTCTGCCGGTTGGAGTCCCAGATAGCAAAGGCCCACTGCCCATTCAGGTCCTGGACGCAGTCCTCACCTTTTTCCTCATATAAATGGACTATAACCTCGGTATCCGACTCAGTATGAAACCGATGCCCTTTTCTGATGAGGCTATCTCGCAATTCGACATAGTTAAAGATCTCTCCATTGAAAGTGATCCAGACAGTCTTATCCTCGTTGCACATCGGTTGGCTTCCCCCGCCAAGATCAAGAATACTTAGCCTTGCATGGGCAAGCCCAACAGAACCGTCCACATGAAACCCTACATGATCAGGCCCACGGTGGTTTACCATCGAAATCATGCGCTGAAGCATCCGGGTGTCACAGGGCACGCTATTCTGTGTTACGAATCCAGCTATTCCACACATAATGTCAGACAGAACGTTGAGGGAACCGCCTCGTGCCACAGACTGCCCTCGATATCGGACTGCCTGTGGTATGGATCTCTTCCGGATGGAAAGCGCTTGAACAAGCTACCGTATGTGATGCAGGTGAGCTGTGCACCGCCGATGACTTTTTACCGTAGTATCCCCACAGCGTACAAGAAGGCAGCCCTTCCCTGGAGCCAGAGGAACAACCGCTCAACCTGCCGACGACGCAGGTAGCGCTGGAGAGGATGGTCGGCCTGCGTTCGGGACGGTGAGATGTACGCTGTCCTGCTGGTGCACGGCATTCGCCACACGGTGGCCCGACGTGTTCTTCATGACGCAAATCGCCCGGATTCCGTCCACAACCTGTTGTATGGGGGCAAACTTGAAGTCTGTGACCAATTGAGCCATGCGGGCTTCAGTCTTATGTAAGTTTAAGTAATGACGAAATTGTGAAACCAGGGACCCCACCATCCTCGGCTGATCGGGATCAAGCTCCCAAGGGTGCAAATACATGATGAGTGGATGGCCATGACTCGCAACGCGACACAGAAAGCGACGTAAAAGGCTATACGGGTACAATCGAAAATAGCCTCCTCCCGCAACCGGAACGCGAAGCGGTCCAACCTTCAGGGTAGATGGTGGCACCTCCCAGAGATCACCGGCCTGCGTTTTTCTGACATGGCACCATGGATTAGCACCAGGCATGCCGTAGCGATCATGCCGGACAGGGAAAATACTCGAATCGTACAGATATCCTTCTTCAACCAAGATCGGCAGTGCCCACTGAGTTTTCGTTGTAATCGAAAAAGACGGCGCCCTGTAACCGTACACCCTCTCTCCCGTCAAATCTTCTAAAATGTGTTTAGACCGCCTGATATCCTCTCGAAAGTCTCGTTCGGTCTGATTGGTAACCAACTCATGTCCATATCCATGCGAGGCGATTTCATGTCCCTGTCTTGCCAACTCCTTGACCAACTCCGGATGTCGTTCCGCTACCCATCCCAGAATAAAAAATGTGGCATTGGTCTCAGCACGCGCGAGAAGCTCCGCGAGCCGGAGCGTATTCTGCTCCACGCGACTTTCCAAGCGATCCCATTGTTGCCGTCTGGCATCGGACCAAAAGGCTGACACCTGAAAATGTTCCTCCACATCACATGAAAGGGCATGCCGTCCACTCATCACTTGGCGCTGTTGGCTAGGAGTCATCACTGGGCCCCTTCCCCAATCAACATGACTCGTACTGTCTGCACCAAAATTCTCATATCGAGCGCGAACGACAGCCGCTTGACATAGTAGAGATCATATTGCAATTTCATATGGGCATCTTCAGCAGAAGCCCCGTAACGAAAGTTCGTCTGAGCCCACCCTGTAATACCGGGTCGTACCGTGTGTCTTAAATCATAGTAGGGAATGACCTTTCGGAGGTCTTGCACGAACATTGGACGTTCTGGGCGTGGTCCTACGAGACTCATCTCCCCTTTTAACACATTGATCAGCTGGGGAAACTCATCCATTCGAGTCTTCCTCAGCCACCATCCGACACGAGAGATTCGAGGGTCATTCTCTTGAGCCCATTGAGGTCCCAGTTTCTCTGCATCCTGCTTCATTGATCGAAACTTCCATATCAGAAATGGTCGTCCAAGGAGTCCAACACGATACTGACGATAAATAACCGGTCCTGACGAATCCATCTTAATAAGAAGCGCTATGAGACAAAACACCGGAGCCAGCAATACCAACCCGCTGACCGAAACCAAGAGGTCAACAAACCGCTTCGTAAGACGGGTGACCTTGTGCTGCTGAAAACCAGACGAAAAGATCACGGCACTCGGTCTCAGAGAATCAACCGAGAGACGACCAGATACCTCCTCAAATAACTGATGTCCGTCAAGAATGTTGATACCCATTGCCTTCAAATCGAGGAGCTGTTCAACTGGCAATACCGAGCGACGGTCTTCAAAACAGACTACAATGGTATTGACCCTCTGTTCTTCTACTACCTGCGCCAACTGTTCGTGCGTGCCAACTATACCAGGTATAGATGGATTCCCCTCCGTTCGCTTATTCTCCTCTACAAGAACCCCGACAATCTCCATCAAACCAGGACGCTCGGAAAGTATGACCCGATAGAGTTCCTTCGCAAGCCTCCCGCCCCCCAGGATCAGCATGCGCTTCTTGCGAGCCTGTACCTTCCACGCCGAATACGTGTCCTCCGTGAAGCGGCATAACGGCTCCCCGGTCGTGTCTTTATTCACTACTTCAACTGTTCTTAGTGGCATAGTCACTGTGGTACATGAGATAGGGAGTAAACTCCATTTCCACTTGTGTGAGAACCACTCCGATACCGTCGCCATCAACACCGAGCTGTTTCACCCCCGTGCGAACCATCTCCTGGCTCGTCGACCCAGCTCGTACCACAAAGATCACACGATCTGCCACGCCACTGAGAATATTGACATCCGCAAGGGTCAAGACTGGCGGTCCATCCAAGATCACATGGTCGTAACGAGACCTTAACTCCGGCAGGATCTGCTTTAGATACTGAATCCCCGAGATACTCGTAGGCCTCGTCTTTGGATCCCCGCAGGTCAAAATTGAGAGTGGGATACCGTCATAGGGATGAATACAATTCTCCAGGATATCTCCTCCCTGCATCGCCTCACTGAGCCCAGGCTCGACAGGAATACCGACATACTCGTGTACCATCGGACGCTTAAAGTCGCAATCGATCAGAAGGGTGGATTTTTTGAGATCATGGGCCAGCACATACGCAACGTTGACAGCGGTCGTTGTCTTACCCTCTCCCATAACGCTGCTGGCCACAAGCGTGACGACATTCTGCTTCTCAGCCGCCATCAACAACAGCCGCGTCGACGCAACTCGGTACTGCTCAGCCATGATGGAGTGTGGCCACCACTTTGTGATCAAATGAGCATTTTGGGAGAGACTCGTGAGTGCTGCCCCCTGTTTTCCAAATCCTGCCCCTCTCCACTTCCTTCCGTCCCCATACGAGGAATATGAGGGAGCACGCCCAGAAATTCCGACGTCAGTCTTTGGTCCTGTGAGTAACGCACGTGACCGCGTCCCATGTATTTCAACTGATCGCGTGTCGAAGGGAGGGATCGATGCGATGACCGGGAGACCGAGATAAGTCTCAATTTCTTCGGGTCGACGAAAACCTGACTTCAAAAGTTCCACTCCAATGGCACCTCCCAAACCGATGGCACAACCCAACACCAAACCTCCAAGCAAGAAGTGGAGGAGTGCCGGCGCTTCTTCGCGAATAGGCAAGTTTGCCGGCTCGATGATTCGATACTGTTCCCCGAATTGGCGACTCTCATAATTCTCCACAATTCTCGCATTTGTCCGTTTATCGAGAAGGGATTGATACCCTTTTTGCAGGTTTTCATAGTCTCGCACTAGGATGGCGAGACGTTGTTCGGCCGCAGGTGTACGCTGGACGTGACCTTCCAGCTCTTTGATCTGCCGATCCGCATTGACCTGCTTTTCTTTGAGGAACGCTATCTCACTCTTAACCTCATTGCGCTCCTTCATCAGTTCTTTCAGAAATGGATCGCTCGCTTTACGGACAGACTTACCACCGCTCTCAACCGACCCGGCTGTCACTGCATCCTCCTCCAGCTGATTGCTAGCAGCGAATTGCAGGTCGGACTCCAAGAGGCGAATTTCCTCGCGAAGATGCACCACGTCCGGGTAGTTCTCCTTGTAGACTCCAAGAAGTTCATTCAGTTTATGCTTTAACTCCCCTAATTTCACACGGCGAGTATCGATGGACCGGATGTCGCCCAATCTCACATTCCTCTCAGTCGGAACAAAATCGGTTGACCCAATATCTGAAAATTCCCTAATAGCTTTTTCAAGTGCTGTCAGTCGCTCCCCAGCCTTATTCAATGATTCGCTTGAGCTCGTAAGATCAGCCTGCAACCGATCGAGTGTGCGCAGATTAGCCTCCAATTGAGCAGGCAATTCTCCAATATGGGCCTTCTTAAAATCAGAAATTGCCTGCTCCTTGGCCTCAAGTTCCACTTTGACATGATCCAACTCAGCAGAAAGAAACTCCGTAGTCCTCTCGATCAGTCCTTCTCGTCGCTTTGCAGTGTCTTCCTGCAGCTTAGCGACGATATGGGATACAACGGTTTGGGCCATATAGGGATCCGAATGACGATACGAAATCCCAATACCGATGCCATCTCTAGGTTTTCCAACAGTGATGGCCATTCGGACGAGCTTCATCTGAGACTCGATTGCCCCCTCTACCATGTCGGGATACGGATTTAAATTTTCAAGGACTGGACGTAATACTGATTGATTCGTAAGACTAAGCACTATTTGTTGCATCGCAGCGGTCTCTGGATCCTCGAACCCTCTGCCCTCTTGTCCTCCCAAGCCTTTCACATAGTCCCTTGATACTTTGGGACTATCGATCGTGAGGACGATAGTAGACTTAAAGGTCTTAGGAAAGATCGTCCACACTCCGAATGCCAGCCCGATCCAGAGGGTAAGACTGAGCAGAATCCACCATTTCTTCTTGAGCACTATCCTGATGAGATCGTTGGGAGTTAGTGATTGCATCGTGGATTGTTAGTGTACGACTATCTCTTTTAGTAAAAAGACTGTGTCAGCGCAATCTGCGCCACATGCCTATCGAAAGCAAAATGAACCCCGCTGAATACGTTATCAACGTTTTGATAGCTGTAAGTCATCGTGAGAAATATCTTCTGGGTGGCTCGATACAAGAGACCTGTCGTTCCGCCCACAGTGGTCCAGGAGAGTGCTCCTTGCGAAGTTGCCCCATACTCACTCGCAACGCCATAGTTTGCACCAAGGAGAGCGACTACATCACGGATCGGCGTATTCTGACTCATGTTGAACAACACCGAATGATTGAGCATGGCCGCGCCTTGGAATTGAAACGATGGGGTAATCGCTGACCGGTATGCAAAAGTCATCGTGGTTGCTGGAGTGCTCCAGTTGATGGCAACGCTCCCGAACGGAGCAACCACTGAGGCAAGCTGCACCCCGTTGAATTCCCCAGACAGCACTTGCACTCCACCAGTAGTGTTCACACTGACTGTTGGCGAGAATCTGTGGGTCCAGCCGAGGGTACCTCCCCTTGCACTAAAGGCCCCCAACCTACCCTGATCAAACTCACTACCCATGAAATCTACCCTCACGGAGTCATAAAGGGAGAGCTGCGTTATAAGACCAGCGGTATAGACGTGAACGTTTTGACTGATCAGGTTAGCGGCCCGCGGAACTTGCGATGCCCCATAGCGGATAAAGCTGTGTGAATAGCTCCCGCCAAAACTTAGGGCTCTATTGAGCGGAAACTCGAACACGGTATTGACGCTATTGGAGCTTGTATTGGTACGATTTGCCTGAAACCCTGCCACTAATGGGTTTGCTTGTTCCCCGAGTTGTCCTCCGAGCAGAAA
The DNA here is from genome assembly GCA_902500775.1 of uncultured Nitrospira sp. GTDB lineage: Bacteria > Nitrospirota > Nitrospiria > Nitrospirales > Nitrospiraceae > Nitrospira_D. The sequence goes on along the minus strand of CABVRZ010000005.1, from coordinate 134,851 downwards.
TGCAGGAGGTTGAGGGCTATAGAAATATGTATCGGATACTCTCCACCTTGTCCCTGGTCTCCATCGGCTCAACAGATCGCTCATATCCAAAGCCATACCGGCATACGCTCCGACATAGCTTAGCCCTGGATTGTTCACATAATAGCTACCGACTGCTCCTGCCGCCGCGTTCACCTTCACGAGATTTTGAGGATCGGCATACAGCCCTCTGATTTGCGGCATAATCGTCGTGACAAAATCTTCTGGGCGCAGGGACAGTTCTCTAAGTTGGCTCTTCGGTGCAAAAAACACATTACTGTCATATCGCTCTGACACTTGGATCGAGGGAATAATCCGCAACCCTACGCTCCCTCGAAGAGTACTGGGATCAGTAGTCCCGCCAAACTCGGTCCCTGGAATATTTGGCATGCCGCCGCCCATACCACCACCTATCCCACCCCCGCCCATTCCTCCCATCTGTGCCTGACTGAGCGAACACAATCCTACCCCTATCCAGAGGATGATGCCTACTGAGTGCCATACTAGCCTTCTTCGCTTCAACTACGGCACCACAATGACATCGCCGCTCCGTAGAATAAAATTTCCCGGAATGGCAGTGCCCTTTAGAATATCGTCATAGTGCACAGGAATTTCGATCTGACGTTTCTTCTCATGCCCTTCGGCGCCAGCACTTACATTGCGCAACACCTTGATCTTGTTCTTGCTCGCGAACGGGGCGAACCCGCCAGCTAGTGAAATGCCTTGCATCACGTTGGCATAGGACTTCAGAGGATACTTCCCCGGCCTCACAACCTCTCCCAAGACATAGATGAAATAGCTATTGACATCCTTCACTTGAACCGTGACCACTGGAGAAGAAATATATTCCGTAAGTCGCTCGCTGATGCGTTTCGCCAATACATTGGCACTAAGACCAGCGGCTGGCATATCTCCAATAAGTGGCATGGTAATCGTGCCATCAGGTCGAATCGTCACCTCGCCAGACAGATCTGGACTTTTCCACACCGTGACTCTCAATAGGTCTTCCGGCCCAAGGGCAAATTCAGAGGGCGTGACCAGTTCGACTTCATAATCCCCTCTTGTTCCAGCACAACCCGTCACCACTCCAAATACGACCAGAGTGAGAAGTATCCAACTACGAAAGGGGCGTATCCTATGACTACTCCTAGCTATAGTCATCATCTATCCTCTTCTCTCTTATAGGGTTCGATGTTGGATTCATTGATTGACGGTTGCCGACTCATGCAACCTGGAGGTTGGCCAATACGACACGAACGGCACTCAAGTATTCGTGGTTGATACACTTCCGTGAAAGTACCATTGCTCTCGGACAACAGCATTTCACAATACAGTGTCGACATAGCCTCCTTGATCGTTGACAAGGTACTGGACTTAATCTCGGTACAGTCTCCAGGCTGGTGCTCCAGCCCGAGATTAGGAGACGGCCGGTTGTCCAGCACACAGGCAAGAATCATTGCACAGCACCGAAACAGGATTGTTCTTCAATGTAGTACATGGCCAGCTTCATTGCATTGCTGAGACATATGTGCGATGGAGCCTCCATCTTTTTGATAACAGTTCCTGCCTAACAGTCTCCCCGTACATCTCTAATCAAGGCAGCCCGGAGCGTTGCATAATCAAGCGCAAGCTCAGCAAGTTGTTGCTTCAGTCGTCGATGTTCACCCTCTAGTGAACGTAGCCGCTCTTTCTCATAAGACGGTTGCTCCGTGACGAATTTCGCTCGCCACCGGTAGAGCGTACTAACAGAAACCCCGTGTCGACGTGAAACCTTCCCAGGCATCTGACCAGCATTGAGCTCCGAGACGATGGCTTTCACCTGATCTTGCGAAAAGTTGAGCTTAGACATCACTGCCAGGTATTTAGTTCTAATCTGATGCGTTGTGTAATGTTTTGTCTGCTCTATGTAGCAGCATTCCTATGCTAAGTCGTACTTCCCTACACCACATTATTTCATAGCGCCACCTGCCAGAGATGGACAAGGAAAACCCTAACCAGGAAGAAATTCTGGAAATACCCAATCAGCTGCTTCCACCTCACCACAACCGAAGTGCGAATAGCAGAGAGCATCGGCACTGCATTTTGAAAGCCTACAACCTCACAACCCACCTCAAATTACGACAGGGCTTCACACCCATGAATACACCGCCCATATGACGACGAAACAAAACCACCCCTGATTTACCGTCACCCCGACCCATCACAACAGAGAACTAAACACCTACCAATATCTACTTGCCCAATATCTGTAGAAAGATGAGCAGAGAAGCATCTGCCTTCGATACCGTTACTGATCGATATTCTGGTACTTCTACCCGTTCATCCCGTACAGTAGACTGGTTTTGGCAAGTAGTACTCATGGCTTCGCCCCGTGAGTCCCATCCATCTGTTACGCTGGCATAGGGACCTTGATACCTATTCTGTAGATTCCCACGGCTTTGCGGACGTGGTCCTCAATTGACTAGGGGCCTGGCTCGTCCTTCTCCCCATGACCTAGTTCTCACCCCACCTTGTTAAAGGCTGGGAAATCACTCGAGGATGGAGGACTTACACCCTATTACTACCAGGCACACTTAGCTCTATACCACCGGACGAGTGTCCAGTTTTAGTGTAGCACCACCGGCACCTTTGTCCAGTTATGAGATCGCAACGAGAGAAGCCGATTCACGACCTTGGCACTCTCTGTATATATATTCGGGAGAGCTGTTCGACTTGGTAGGTGAATTACCGCCACGATAGGACCACAAGAAACAGCATCCCAAGTTGGAGGGATTGGCTCCGCCAGCCCTACAATAGTCCACACGCGCTGGACGTAGTTCCTGATAGATTACTTGATTAAGTCCACGCGTGAGTCACTCCAAAGCTAGTAGTGAATCTGTTTAGATACAGTATCGAATTAGATTCTCCTGGCCGCTTTCGTCAATGTATCCTCGGACAGAGATACTCAAATTCGATCAAGAAGCCATGGAATTTAAATTCATGATTCCTAATATTTTACAATTCTACATGTATTTTATGAAATCACCACATTACTCCCTCACGCCTCTCACTATAGCCACCACGCCATCGACTATATTCATCTCGTATTACCATTTAATTTATTGAATATTTTTCAGAGTTGTTACCCTACGTCATTAGCTCGTGACAACAACCCATATGAGTAGAATAACTAATAATTATTACAAACCAACTAAGGAAGCTGTATGGTGCTCACAAAGATTAAGATTCGCCAACCCAGTATCCACTAGAGCATCTCCACACTTCTCTTCTGGCTTACGCTTTGCATGAGTAAGGCCTTCAAGATCTATCCATTGTAGACCGCATGCCCCTAGTGATGGTATTTTGAGATCAAGTGACATACTTGGACCAGTTCTATCCATCAGTTAGGTTGGCCCATGTGGGCATACACGGGTAGCCAGTAGCCTTATTCCGAGTCATTATCGTAGTAGTAGAGAGAGGCATGTGCCCTCAAGATTGAGAGCATTTCGTAAGGTCCGCTGAAATCGCCAGCCCTGAGGAGAGAATGTTTCCATGGGAAGACCGAAGTATCATAGCGTCCAAATGTAGAATCCACATGGTGTCCAGCACACGATTGCGATAGACCTGTGCAGAATTTTGACGTGCGGATCACAATCCTGAAATGTGAGCAGATGAGATCCTGTAACCCAACCTCTCTCAGGTGGTTAGACCACAAGGTTCTAAACGCATCATGACGAACACAGCTCTTCCGATCCTGACCATCGCGATCATTAGCGGTCAACACATTGCGTCTCTGGGGTTGCAGAAACTTCTTGAAAGTCGCGAAACTCACTGCATTGTTGTGCAGAAGCATCAGCGGCTGGTACAGGACCTCCTGCTCTCCGAAAAACCTCCGGACATACTCATCCTTGACATGGAGACTGAACGAGACACGATCGGGACAATCAGACGAATCCGTGAGTCCGCATCAACCAGCAAGATCGTGCTATTGGGTGGGTTCGAAGAGAATGATCGGATGCGCGAAGCTTTTGACTATGGGGTTGACGGATTGATTCTCAAGATTCAACCCCCTCAGGTGGTTCTTGCTGTGATCGAGGCACTCTACCCCTCCACTCATCATGACATCCGCCTCGAACAGAATCGAGCAGTAGCGATAGATCTGAAGAAGACAACCAAACACAAAGCTGGCCTGGACCTTCAACCTGCAATGTGGCCCGAGGCACTCACCGAACGAGAACGAGAAGTGATTAGACTCGTTGGTCAGGGGCTCTCGAATAAAGACATTGCTTACCACCTGTCCATTTCAGGCAGCACTGTGCGCCATCACCTCACCAATATTTTCGACAAGCTGGGCGTTTCTAATCGACAGAATCTTCTGATCCAGACGCACGATTACCGTTCCATCCCTTCCTAATCATTGTCGTCATAGTTTTTGGGAATGCATTCAAGCCTGCACATGAGCTGACCCACTGGCTTATCGTCTCAAAAACCAAGGGCCATTCCGACAGATATCGGAATGGCCCTCAATGGACTCCCTATAAGGAGATGCCTATTAGTTCTGTGCTTTCAATACCCGCCGACCCCACACACCGAGGCTCACCAGCGCTAAGCCCAGCAGGAGGACGGAAGCCGGCTCGGGGACGTTTAGCTCTGCATCAAACGAACTGGTGCGAGTACCCGAGTGCGTGATCGTCACCACCTGAGTGAGAGAAAACGGCCCTGCACCGCCCGCACCGCCACCAATTCGTGTGTTGGAAAACGCACCAGGCCCCAGCGAACCGGAATCGGTCAGCAGGTTATCGGTGGCAAATAGATTGTTGGTCGCGCTCCAGTAGGTCTGGTAGCGCACCGTCGCGCCAGGGTTGCCTGCCGTGCCACCAATGGCCCCTGTGAAGGGAAACCCCGACAGGTTTGTAAAGTTTTGCTCGCTCAACACGAGACGCAGTGTACCAGAACCAATGTTGACACTGTTCAAGTCCATGTAGGGCTGCGAAGGACTTCCAACAGCAGGGTAAGAGATGCCAGTGGTGATATTGACCGTCCACGAGCTGCCCCCCCCATTCACTGCTTGATTGAACAGAATGACCCCCGCATTGCCACTCCCATCACCCGCACCCCCATCGGTGACGTTCCCTTCGACAGACCCACCTCCCGCATTCACCTGAAGGCTGAGTGCGGAAGCCTGTAGCGGCATCAGGAAACTTCCAACGACCGCACCTGTAAGCATACACAACAACAACTTTTTCATTGTTCCGCCTCTTCTATGAAATTTTTATGAAACACGCCATGCGCATGAACCGACTCATCATGATGAATGCTAGATGAACTAAGCAATTTTCCTGCCATCATACAAGTCGCTGAAAGTATTCACTATAAATTATGTCTCTCAAATTCGTGCTCGATCTCTGTAAAGAAATCTAACACTCCTCTCTGGAAACTTTCTCGGATAAATCACATCTTCTACCCACGCAGACACACAGAATGATGTTGAAAGTATTTTAATATCAGCATCTTACAGGCACAGCGGCCAAAGCCCCTACTGCAATTCGAAATGTGTAAAATATATTTACACTGCTTCATGCCAAACTTTGACAAAAATAGGACCTACTACACGACAGATTCCAGCGCCCTATCGCTTTCCAGCATATCGACCGTCAACCATCTAGCAATATTCATGAAACGAGGAGTTTGCTGTCTCTCAGGACTAGGAATTGTTGTTGGCCTCGCGTAACATGCGACCTGGATTTGACGGTAACAACTGTTGAGGTCAATTGAACTGTATCGAATAGGTGCAGAGTGCCCTAGCCTCGTCGATCCTTAATCTCAATTGTATTTCTCAACAAACATCGAAGGAATATGCTCAGCATGATGGTTGTTCGAACTCAGGTTCCCCTAACACTTCTCTGTATAGTGATGATGCTGATTCCCACCGGATGCGACTTCGCCACTCCTGAGAAGAAAATAGCCAAGCATCGTGAACGAGCTCAGAAGTATATGGAGACCGGCCAATACCCGGAAGCCATCATTGAGTACCAAAATATCGTCCTGCTCAATCCCAACAACAGCGAGACCCACTATCGACTCGCCTTGGCACTTCTCAAGGTGGGAAGCGTTCCCAGCCTACAAGGGGCATTCACTGAATTGAGCAAAACGGTGGAACTGGACAAAGCAAACCTGGACGCCCAACTGAAACTTGGCGAACTATACCTACTCGGTAACGAGCCGGTCAAAGCCCGTGAGCGGGCTGAGATCATCTTGGCGTCTACGCCAGACAATACGGATAGCCTCATTCTCCGAGGACGGAGCTTCCTGGGCGAGACACGATACCGGGAGGGAATTGCCGAACTGAAGAAAGCCATTGAGTTGAACCCCCAAAACATGTCGACCTACATTAGCCTGGCCCAGGCGTATTTCGCCATGAATGATGTCCCTGCAGCCGAATCGACATTGAATCAGGCCCTGGCGAAGAATCCTCGAGCACTCGACGTCATGCTGGCGCTCGGAGATTTTCGAGACTGGACAGGAAAATCGGGACAGGCCGAAGCCGTCTATAAACAAGCCGTTGAGACCGCACCGGAGAATGAAGCCGTCTACCTCAAGCTCGCCAGCCACTACCAGATCCATAATCGGTTGGCCGAAGCAGAGAACACGCTGCAGAGATTAGCCACCATCAAGCCACAAGCTGAATCACCACAGCTTTATTTAGGCGATTTCTTCACTTCGATTGGGCAACTCGACAAGGCGCTGGCTAGCTACCGGCGAGCGATCGAAATACATCCTGGCTCTACAGCGGCTCGGGATAAGATGATTGCCAACTATCTCGATACGGGGAAGGTGCAGGAAGCAGAAGAAAAAATTGCGGAGATATTGAAACAGAATGAACAAGACCTCATGGGACGGTTCTTTCATGCGAGAGTCCAGCTCAGCCATTCCAAAACTGACGACGCGATCACCCTTCTCCAGGGTGTCCTTAAGGACACCCCGCAATTCGCGGGGGCTCATTACTTTTTAGGCATCGCGTTCATGCAAAAGCGTCAACCCACGCAAGCCAGAGCTGCCCTTGCGGATGCTGTAAAATACCACCCGAAGCTGGGTGAAGCCCATACCGCACTGGCCCAGATTTATCTTGCAGAGGGTTCGACTGACTTGGCCCTTCAGGAAGCGCACGTCGCCCTACAGATTGATCCTCGCAATCTCCAGGCTGCGATCATTTCTGGCGAAGCCTATCTGGGCAAGGGAGAGTTCGCCAAGAGCCGGCAGGTATTCGATTCGATCTCCAAGGCGCTTCCCAAGGAACCGATTGGCCCATATCACCTCGGACTTGTGGCGCGATCCGAGAACAATATGGTCAAGGCCTTGATGCACTTTGAAGAGGCTCTAGGACGACGCCCCTCTGCAATCGAGCCACTGACTCAGATCGCCATGATCAAGACCACCCAAGGACACCACGCAGAGGCTCGGCAACGGGTTGAACGACAACTCGAACAGAATGCGCAGAATCCGCACACGCATAATTTGCTCGGTCAGCTCGCGAGTATTGCCAAGGACTACACGCGCGCGGAACAGGCCTATAGACGGGCCATCGCGTTGGACAATGCCGTGCTCCCGAGCTACATGGGCCTTGCGCAAACGTTTCTGCAAACCGGAAAGATAGATGAAGCGATGAAGGAGTACGAAGCGGTGTTGGCGAAAGATCCCACCATCATTCAGGCTCATATGATGCTTGGCCTCATTCGCGAAAGCCGAAACGAACTGGGGAAAGCACAGACTCAGTACGAAACCATTTTGAGACTAAATCCTAAGTTTGTGCCGGCCGCCAACAACTTGGCCTGGGTGATTGTTCAACAAGGGGGAAACCTGGATGTCGCCCTCTCCCACGCCCAAACCGCTCGCGAAGGGAGCCCCGATGATCCGCACGTTGCCGATACCCTAGGCTGGGTCTATTACAAGAGAAACACGAACTTGTTGGCCATCAACCTCCTCAAAGAGGCGGTTGAAAAATTGCCGAACGAGCCCGAGGTTCATTTCCACTACGGCATGGCGCTCGCCAAGAACAACCAAGTCGCCGATGCCAAGAAATCCCTGCAAACAGCGCTACAACTCCGGCCAAACTTTCCAGGAGCGGATGAAGCGAGGAAGACGCTGAAGGCACTGGGCTAGCACCCATCTGCCGCATAACACAGCAGCTGACTCGTCGCCTCCCATCCTAGAAGAGGCCTACCTATGCTGGCGTAGCTGTGAGGCTCTGTATCCTGCTCCCCTTGCAATGGAGACCACCTTCACGACATGGTCCCAAGCGGACCAAGGAGGTGGTGAGATGACACGGACGCACGTGACCCAATTGAACCATGGACGGCCAAACGACGCATGGCGTTGATCGTGAGTGTGCCGAAGGGGGAGATCTTCGTAGCCGAAACGGCCCGGACGCTCCCCAGTCTTCGACCTCCGCTACTGCCAGCCTGAGAGAAGTTTCTGGTGGGAACGGAAAATGCCCTGCGGTGTCGTTCATTGGCGAGTGTCTCGCAGCGGCGAGTTATTCGGGAGTGGATCGACTGGTACAACGAGGAACGGCCCCGTAGTCCCCTCGGGTATCGGAGCCCAGTCCAATATCGCGCGCCACAAACAACTCAGGTGGCTTCATTTCCTGGGAGCACTACACCTTGACGACTGACGATCTTGGAAAGCTTCTCACCTCCATGAAACACAAAAGCCGACCCTCTTTTGACTGAGGGCCGGCTTTTTGCTTGCTTCTAGCCTTGCAAGCTATAAGTTATACCTTTGCCGCGTTCCGCCTCCAGATTCCCAGGCCAACGAGACCAGCACCGAGCAACAAAAGCGAGGCTGGTTCTGGCAGGCCCACAGGATCAGCCCGGTAGATAGCGACAGATGCAACCCTAGGGAGCTGATTAGCAGGCGGCCAGAATGCTGCCCCAGTAATTTGTTCAGTGCCATTCCAACTTCCGATATTGTAGAGGTACTTTGCGGTTAACGGGGAACCAGAAGGATTAACTCCCCTCGTCACGACCAGCACACAGGTCGGGCAAGCAATGCTTGACCCGCTCCCATAGCTCAAGCTGAACTGCAATCCATTCCCGTTAAAGGTCGTACCATAGGAACTCGCAAAAGGCCCCGACTCAACTCCAAGGATACTCCGGTAAGCGAGAGTTAACCCAGATATCCCTGTAATAGTATTGGGCGTGGCGAGCAAGTTATTGCTCTGCCAATTTGCGCCCGCAGGGTTCACGGATAGCGCATGCGCTGCCCCTGACATGAGAACCATGCCCAGAAATGCACTGGCAGCCCCAACAAGCACGCGATTTCTCACAGGAACCTCCTCATCATAAGAATCAGACATCGTTTATATTGAATTACAATGAACGAGGAGCAGCAAATCATATGCCACTGCTCAGCGATACAATAACCATATGATACATAAAGCATTCTATGGTTTTACTCATATGACATCTACATCAACTGTAAATACTTTTAACAATTCAAATGAGATCTGAGGTGTCTTTTCACATCATGAAGCGGGAAACTTGCCTGCATGATGAATAGATTCAATCACGTACATCAATAATTCAACCATGTAAAAAATGTTTACAGCTGTATGATCCAACTTGTAAAGCTACTGAAGACATTCCTATTTCTTCAGCCCATACCTGGCCAACAGTTGATAGAGGGTTGGACGGCTAATCCCCAACTCTGTGGCTGTTCTGGAAACATTTCCGTCATGTTTTTCCAACACCACTCGCACCAGGTCCCGCTCAAGACGAGCCCGGGAAGACTTCAATGTCACGGAACCACTCTCCGGTGCGGCTGGGTCTTGTAGTCCCAAGTTGGCCGGTATAATGGATCGGCCCTCGGCCATCAAGACAGCTCGCTTGATCCGATTTTCCAGCTCACGCACATTGCCGGGCCATTCATAGGCTAAGACGGCATCCATCGCTTCTGGGGTAAAGTTCTTCACCTGTTTCCGCTGCTCGTCCGCGAATCTCAACAGAAACGTTCGTGCCAAGAGCGCAATGTCGGCATCACGCTGGTTCAGTGGAGGAACAGGAATTTCAATGACACAAAGCCGGTAATAGAGGTCCTCACGAAAACGGCCTTCGCCGATGGCCTTATGCAGATCTATATTCGTGGCAGCGAGAACGCGGACATCAACCCGCGTCACCTCGTTTCCTCCCAGCCGCTGCACTTCGTGACTCTGCAAGAATCTCAACAGCTTGACTTGTAAACTGAGCGGAATATCTCCGATTTCATCCAGAAAGAGCGTCCCACCATCGGCATACTCGATTCGCCCTTTTTTTTGCTGCACGGCTCCCGTAAACGCTCCTCGCTCATACCCAAATAGTTCGCTTTCTAAAAGCGTGTCCGGGATGGCTCCGCAGTTGATCGCGATAAAGGGATGGTCTTTGCGCGTACTGCGTCGATGAATCGCCTGCGCCACAAGCTCTTTTCCTGTCCCACTTTCCCCTGTGATCAGCACCGGGAGCGCAGTTGGCCCGACCTGACTGATCGACTGAAAGACCGTTTTCATCAGCTCGCTGGATCCGACGATCCCTTCAAATTCCTGCTCCTCGACCGGCTCCTGACACACCTGCTGGTCTTTTTCTATCTCGGCACGATAGATCGCCCGTTTGAGCACAACTTTCAGCACATCGAGTTGAATCGGCTTTTCAATAAAATCGTAGGCTCCTCCTTCGATCGCTGCGATCGCTTTTGAACGGTCGCTGTTTCCTGTAATGACAATGACCTTCGCCGTAGGATGGAGATCAAGGGTGGCACGTAAGATCGACAATCCTTCACTTGCGCCATCGACATCCGGCGGCAATCCCAGATCGAGCAAGATCACGGGCGGCCTTGTCTCGCGGACTTGCGCCAATGCGGTCGACTGATCGACGGCTTCCAATAGTCGGTAGTCAGACGCGAGCGCCCATTTCATTTGATCGCGAATCTCAGCGTCGTCATCGACGAGCAGCAGGGTCGGAGGTGTGCTCATGTGGAGAGTCCCTTCACGAGAACGTTAGACCGATAGCACCGAGGGTTCTATCACATCGAGTGGTTGCCCCGGGGTCCGCACCGAAAGGGGAAACTGGACTTGCACCAGAGTCCCCCGTCCCACTTCACTCCGAATCTGAATCGTGCCCCCATGCGCCTCTACGAGCTGCTTGCATTGATAGAGTCCAATCCCCAGCCCTCCGGGCCTACTCGATCCAGCCGGCCGAAACAAGGATTCTAGTCGCCCTTCTGGAATACCACACCCCGTGTCCTGTACGGTTATAGTGATAGCCTCCGGTGATTCCACGAGCGTGATCCGGACATCCCCCTGATCGTCAATGGCCTGCTTGGCGTTCAGTGTAATATTCAGCATGATCTGGTGGATCTCTTCTCGCACGGCTAGAAGTGGCTGGACGGCTCCACCATCAATCTGCCATCGGACACGGCCTCCTTGTAACGAAGTGACGATGTCATGGATCAGGGTGGAGAGGTTGATTGGCTCACAAGTCCCGGCCGTAACGGGCTTGGTGGACTTGAGAGACAGCTTGCTGATAAGCCCAGTCATTTTAGCAGCCGTGTCACGAACAGTCCGCATGGCTGATGCCTGAAACGCGGGATCTTCGCCATACCGTTCGGCATTCTGGGCGACCAACGACAACCGTGCCGCTAGGTTCTTGAGATCGTGGAGACAGAATATGGAAAATCGATGGATGGCGTCCAATTCCACTGACACCCGACGTTCCTCAGCGAGATTTGCATGGGAGAGGAGCATCCCGACATGATGCGCGATGACGCGCAGTAAATCACAATCGTCGGAGCCATATGCCTCTCCATGTCGCTGCCTCCCGAGCGCAATAAACGCGATCAGTCGTCCATGGGTGTCGATCGGGAAACAGAGCATCGTGCCTAAGGATAAGAAGGGATCACCTTCGCGATCAACTCCCAGTGATGTGGTTGCCGACATTTCCTCCAACCAAACCCCATCGTGCCGCTTCATGAGTTGAGTGATGACAGGATGCGAAAGCTCAACCGGCCTGGCAATCCCATTCGTCGTCAACGCTCGACTTTGGACAAACCGGCGATCAGCTTCGCGAAACGACCAGATCGAAAGGTTCGGCGTGGGAAACGTCCTGATCAAGAGATCGAGCAAGGCATCCATGATCCCTTCACGGTCCGCCGCAAGGTGAAAGGCCTCCGTCACCGTCAACCACTGGGCACGATAGTCATATTTGGTTCGATAAAAATTCCTCGTGAGCACTCGCCGGACTTCGGCACGAACAGTCTTGGAGAAGATGACCACGATCAAGAACACCAACGCTGAAAAGACCAGGACAACACTGAGTCCTTCCTCCAGTGGACGATTTGTCTCCCGCAACCAAGTCCCCACCGCCCCGACGGCCAAGAGATATCCTCCGATCGCGATGACGCTGACCGACCCAACCAACGCCTGATGAGAGATATAGGTATGGACGAAGAGTTCATGCAGACGACTCCGCCCCATGCCATACGCGATCAAACCGAGCGCCAGGATCGTGACGATACCAGAGACCATGACCTGTTCAGGTTTCCAGACAGGAAAAAGGAGCATGCGACTGGCCTCATAGATCTGATACGCCGCCAGACCTCCCATACCGATAATTGTAAATTTGAGTTTATGGCGGAGTGGCTCGCGACTGGCGCGCAGAACACCCTCGAGGTACGCAATCCCCACCGTCATCGCAATCACCACGAACCCGTACGGCACTCGCCCTAAGGCCCCGAGCACAACTGCTGTTCCACCGTCATCAAGCGTTCTCCAGTGAAAGATCTGCCCACCGAGGGTCAAGGCTCCCAAAACCAGTCCGACCGCCCCAATACTCCACACAGGCCATCGTGCCATCGACCTGTCGGATCCTTCTGAGGTTTTCACAAATGCCATCCCGACAGAGACCATCAGGGCTGGTTGCATGAGTTCGATCGTCAGCGCGACTTGTCGCCAGAAGAGGAGGTCCGTCTCTCGCAACAACCCAATCCCGTTCGCGAGACTCACTCCCGCAACTGTCCCCAAGAGACCAGCCATCCTGCGGTAGAAGTGACTTTTCCACTGCCTAACCAACAACAGGCAGACAAGCCCCGTTGCGATCCCTGTGGAACACATGGCTGTAACGGCAATCCCTGTTGAAGACATCAGCCCCACACTCTTTCTCGCTCAATTATGGGATATTTCGCATGTCTGCTAGCCGACATGTCGGTAGAGTAGTCGTCCTGCCATCACCTGCATGCCGGTGGGTAATCGAACAAAGAGCCCTTTGGCACACCGTTTCATCAGGCTCGCATGGCGCCGAGTCATGACCGGAGCTGGAGCTTCCCACGTGGTCAGCGTAGACGATTCTGCGGCCCATCTCGCCTTAAACGTGATCAATCCTAAATTGTCTAGGTCCGACCGCCCAAGGTCGAGCGACTCCAGGCCATCGCATTTTGCGTCCTTGATCGTCTCCCACAACAACATGATGGTACCGCCAAGATGCGTCTGAGTTGGATCGGCTGCGCTATATTTGTACACCATCTGCGTGCCCTGACGAAGCGTCAGAATCGCGGCGATCGGCTGTCCGCCTTTTGATGCAACCCTGATGCAAAGGCTGGATTGCAGGCAGGCAACAAGATTGCGAAACCATTCGATTGGTTGAGGCGGCACCCCATACCGTGCTCGCGTGATGCAGAGCAATCCGTAGAGCTGCTCCAGCAGGACTGTGCTTCTCCCTGATTGGCATTGCACATCTTCGCGCTCTGCGCGACGAATCTTCCGCTGAATACAATCCTTGTGCAATTTTCGATAGAGATCTTCCAGGCCGGGCCGAAGATCAAGTCGCTGTAGGCAATAGGTCTGGGTGTGAGTGAGATACGCTCCAATGTTCAAGGCAGCGTTCGCAGATCGGACCTGTACGTACTTCCAGCGTCGATCCTCTCTCAGGGCCTCCACGAATCTCATCAGTACATGGAACTCCTCTGGCCGGGTCACAAGTGGTTCGCAGTGGTCTGAGAATGGCAAGGACACCAATCGGCCACCGGTCAACCAGCTCTGCACAACACAGAACACCAACGCATTTCTCAAGGGTTCCGAAGGTCGCGTCGTCGTAATCGCGATTGGCTCGTAGCCGTAGGTCGCGTGCAGCGCCTGAAGCCAGGGACGTGAATGAAACACGGAGGCGACCGGATGCTGCTCAATCAATTCGTCCCAGCGGGGATCTCTGAGCGGATCAATGATAAAGACGTGATCCTGTTGAGGCACGATCTCACCCGTTGCCGATACCACGCCCGCTGGCTTCTATAACGACTTTGCCAGTCCTTAACCCGACGCCAACCCAACGCGTGAGACCGCCCGTCGCTCACATCGTCGCAGCACCCATACCAGGCCCGTCATGCTGACCAGAGCAAGAACAAATAGTGGAATGCCACCAGCCCTGTGCAACAGGCTATTCGTGACATACGTCTGGTCAACATAGTTCGCCAATAAGGCCAAGCCGACAATGCGAAAGGCGTTCTTGATGATGGCAAGCGGCACAACCAATACCACGAGGACGGTTTTGGTCCAGCCGAGTTTCAAAAACCAATGCCCGCCTAACAGGCCAGTCACCAACAGCGACAGAAATGACCGAATCCCGCTACATTCCTCCGCGACATGGATCGTGAGATGCGACAGGTGGAAAACGAGCCCCTGACGGAAGACCGGGATGTCAAGCATGGCAAAGCACATGGCAGCTGCTTCCGCGGAGCTTTGTTGGAGAAATCCGACCAAGATGCTCAACGTTGCCGTCGGGAGAGGAACCATAAGAACCAAAAAGACGAGAGCGAACACATTCTGGCGGAAACACGTTACGCCAAAACTGAGCAGAAATATTCCCCACCACAGTACCACCAATGTTCCGATTGTTGTGGCCAGATGATCAGGCGTCCACACCTGACTCCCTGTCGACCAATGCGCTAAGGCCCCAATAAGGAGCAGGATAAGACCCAACGCAGGGCTCCACTGATCCGAGCCCAGAATGGAGTCTCGTTTCACCACAAGTAGATACCCACTGATGCATGGGATGAGAACGATGTGAGAGAAGGATTCCTCTCGTAATGCAAACAACCACAGTTCATACAGCGGCTCCCAAAACCACAGACAGGTCGCGACGAACAACAGAAGAGAAAGCCGGTTCCGCAGCGCAGGCGTGGGAGACAACGAAGCAACCGCCTGGGCGGTGGCTTGAGGAGCTCTGAGAGTTCCTGAGTCACCGTCTGGACAGCGACCATCGTCTCTCTCATTGAGAACTTGTCCAAGTGCCTGCGGCTTCATGGAATAAAATCCTCTACAGGGAAACCATACCCGACATTGAGACGTAAATGTATCGGTCGGTCCGTTCGGTGTGAACCATTTGAGAAACGCAGGACAGCGATACTGTGAGGGTGAGATGTCAGGCAGCTCCCCGCATTCGGCTCACCCAATATCTTCTCCCACGCTATCGTCGCGCTGGTCAGTGAGCACCCTTACCGGAGATCATCGCACCCGGCGTTGCAAGAATGATTTTGATATCGAACCACACGGACATGGATCGGGCATATTGCAGGTCAAGCCGGACCATCTCATCAAACGTCGTACGGCTCCGGCCGACGACCTGCCACAACCCGGTGATCCCCGGCTTGGCTTCCAAGATTCTCCCACGATGCCACGGCTTGTATTGCTGCACCTCATAAGGCAGTGCAGGCCGAGGTCCTACAAGCGACATATCACCCTTCAGGACGTTCCACAGTTGAGGAAGCTCATCAAAACTTGTCCTACGGAGCACCCCTCCCACAGGCGTAATCCTCCGATCTTGTGTCAGCTTAAAAACAGTCGGCTCTCGCTCGGTCTGCGCCTGTTTGCTTTTCGCAATGAACCAGCTCACGTAGTCCTGGTGAACCCGATGATCTGCCCCCTCATACATCGTTCTGAACTTGTACATCACGAAGGGCTTCATCATGTGCCCAACCCGAACCTGACGGAAAAAGATTGGTCCACGAGATGAGCATTTGACCATCATCGCCAGAACAATAAAAAGCGGAGATAAGAGCGTAAGGAACAGAGCGCTTAGGACAACATCCATCCCCCTCTTCAACAGAGGAGTTCGTCCCCCGCTGGCACCAGGATCCGGGGACAGTTCCGGATAGAGAAATGGATCCATGAGGTCTGGAACATATTCGCTCTCGCCGTCTGATTCAGGATAACGACGCAGATCGATAGCGACTGCGTCATAGGCCCTGCAACCAACGGCTCGCACGATCGCATCGACACACTCGACTTTCAGTCGGTCGCACGTGGCTGACACGTCATCCGAATCCATTTCTGGCATGAGCAGTCCAATGGTCCGTCCCGCTTCAAACCAGCCAATTGTGTCGATCTCCATCTTGTGCTCGGCAAACACCTTAGCCCCAACGAGTAGCGCGCCTTCCCGGTCCTCCTCCACGGTATCACGAATACGCGCTAACAGGAGAACCAGGGTACGACCAGATCGCTCTGCTCGCCTCCGTTCCTTCGTAATGGTTTTCCTAAACACCGCCTCATCCATCAGAGGACAGCACGCGGTGGATGCAGAGGATTCAAGTGTGTGCATAACCAGATACTCCGTGGCTCAACAACGCCCCTTACGCCAACACAATCTCTTTATGTTGGTTGAGCGACTGCTCTGCAGCTTCAAGAATACGGACCACTCTCAGACCAGCATGTCCGTCATTGAACGGCCTAGCTCCACTTTGAATGCAATCCAGGAAATACCGCGTTTCTACCCGCAGGGCTTCGCTTTCTTCGATTTTCGGTGCAAACATGTCACCGGTTCGGTAACTCACCAAGGCTTGATGAACTCCCTGCTCCGTCTGAACTTCTGCACCCTTATCATACACACGTATTTTTTCAGCCGGGTCCAGATCGTTCCATACCAACATCTTCTTTTGCCCACCGACAAATGTCGTGCGCACCTTCACCGGTGACAACCAATTCACATTGATGTGTGCAAGTACATTGTCAGGAAAATACACCGTCAGGTATGCAATATTTTCAAGGCTATTCACATGAGCCCCTCCTGTCGCCACGATAAGCTCAGGCTCTAACCCCAGCAGGTAATCCATAATGGCGAGGTCGTGTGGGGCAAGATCCCACAAGACATTGACGTCATGCTGAAACAACCCGAGATTGACCCGCGTGGAATCATAGTAATAGATCTGGCCAAGTACCCCGTCATCCATCAGCTGTTTAATCTTACGAACCGCTCCAGTAAATAAGAATGTGTGGTCCACCATAATTTGTAAATTTCTGGACTCGGCCATCTCATTTAACTCTTCTGCCTGAGCAGAGGTCGCGGTGAAAGGCTTTTCGACGAAGACATGCTTGCCGTTCTCTAACGCCTTCTTGGCTAACTCATAGTGATAGGATACAGGCGTCACGATCGCAATCGCATCAAGTTCTGGCGACCTAAGCAACTCATCCGGGTCAGTGGTCGTATGCAAACCGGGATGGGCACCCATGACACGAGCGAGGGCCTTCGGACTCTTGTCGCACACCGCCACGATCCGACAGTCCTTGTGTGTAGAAAAATTCCGCACGATGTTCGGCCCCCAATAGCCATATCCAATCACACCAATTTTTATCATCGTTTCACTCCTTGAGAAATATGGTGACCATTGACCTACGACATTCGTCGGTGAAACATCATCACTGCGCGACACCGAGACACACACCGCACTCCCATCGAACAAAGGAGCTGGACGCGCGCTCAACCTTTAAATTGGATGAGCTCTTCGTACCCACACATCCGAACGGATAGGGAGTCCGCCAAATTCGGCAACGTTGCCTGAAGAATGGGCCCCAACCGTTGATCTGGAAATTGGCCTTGCCTCTCGACATACGTCCGGTCGACGAGTGTCAAGAGTGCCCCAATAGTCCATCCTTCTCGATACCAGCCGATATGGTCTGTGGTGCGAAGATGACCCAACAGCACGGCCATCACCTTCATCGAGAGTGTTTCATTCATTGGTATCGTGACGCCAGAACCTCCGCTCAGGCACACCGTAAGAATCCAACAAAGATGCCCGCACCTCGCCGACCGAACACGTTCGACTGCCATCAATTCATGGAACGTCGGTTCTGACAGAATCCTGGCAGAAGTGGCCCGCAGGGTTGTGTGGGAAGGAGAGCCTCGGACCAATCTCTCCCACCAGCGAGTATGGGGATACATAGGGCTGCGTTGTGCGACTGTGTATCTCGAACCGTCAAGGGCACCAGACACCTTGACGTGATATTGGGAAGAACTTTAGTTGAGGGAGAAGACCTGAGCGCGATTGACGCGCACGTGGATTAGATAGACATCGGATGACTGATGACACGTTGAATAGTCACGAACCACATCGATTAGTTCACACCCGTGTGCGTTTCTGAACCGAATACTAGATAGTGCGCACCTTCAATTCTTGAACAATACATAAACAGATGGATTACTGAACGTCCAGACTCGAAGACCATACACTGTTTCACATTCGGATCAGTCCGTGTGGCCGGCACTATGCCACACAAGAACCCAACCCTAAATCCGTTGTGCTCTTTTCGGACTGGGCACGGACCTCCTCGGATGGCTGTTCAATCTTTGATCTGTTTTTTGCCGCGTAAACAGCAACCTCTCGAGGAGTCGCAAACCAACAGATGTCGCCATATCGCGCCGTAACATACTTCAAAAGTTGTTCATAACAATCAACTGGATACTCGTCGTCAGTTGGCTTGCCTTCAAAACACATGTAATCCGGGTGGACGATCGTCATGGCCATACCACCATGGTCCGCCACCCAGTCTAACTTCTTCTTCCAGAGGTCAATCGAGGTCTCTTGTAAAAGCACGAACAAGGTGAAGTCCTGCGGAAGGGTATAGGGCATCTCAACATAGCCCTTAGCGCCCTGGCTCTGTACCCAGAACGGAAAGATTGTCCCGACACCGTCCGGTTGAGGCTCAAAGGGGTCGGTATCAAATGTTGAAGCATCGTAGAGAAGGTCGAGGTTTTGAATCCAATCAAGATTGTGCAACATGAAACCTGAGCGAAATCCCCACGCGCTCCATTTCTTGATGTACGTATTGATGGTCTTCGCTTGCGTACGGAAACTCTTCGACGACTGATAGAGCGACCCATCATGATACAAGTCATGGACGCCAACCTCAAACCCCTGCTGCACAAGCGACAGACGCAACGCATCCGGGACACGATACTCTCCTTCAGGAACAAAGTTGAAAGACGAGCGCAAGCCCAACGCCTTGTCCAATTCCGCCAATTTCTGGCAGCGCGCTAATCCCCTTGCCCCTTCGACATCATGTGTCAACACAAACGCAAATTTCTTCCCATTCGGCCATCCAGACCATCCCTCAGGTGGTGTAACGGATGACTCGAGAATCGGCCACGTACGGCCATGTCGGTACCTCAGCCAACGAGCGGCCATCCGCCGAATCGCGATGCTGGCCCTCCGCGGTATAACCGGCTTCAACCAATAGTATAGGTTGCTCAAAGAGGAAACTGGTGTATCCCTGCCTATCCACGAAGTCATAGAGATTAGAAACTCGCCCGAGAGTACCGGTCACAGATGCACAGTAGTGTGCAGTGAGACCGCTTTAAAGTACCAGGTAGTATTCCCCCATTCCATCTGTTAAATAAACAAGGGCGTATTTTCATAAGATCAGAAACAACTTGCTCCCGGCACTGGTATTGCATTATTGCTTACCCTGGGATATTTGGCTTAATTACAATGACTAGATGCAGCTCAACTCACTAGGGGTACAGGAGGAACGCACTGACACCCCCCAAAAAGTCGATCAACACCGCCCCCATCATCATTATTCAAATTCAGCAATGCCTTGTAGGTGAAACCATGCACCGTTGTCAAGACGTCACGACCCCGTTATCGTGTATACATGTACTCCATGCATTCCCCATATCAGCGGTACTGTTCTGTCTTGCAACCTTGCTCAGCACCATAGACGTTTCTTTCGCTGCCACCAGGACCGCAGCGAGTTGCTCTCGCGCTGATGTCGGAGACGCCGTCAATCGCGCAACCAACGGAGACACGGTCCTTATCCCAGCCGGTCAATGCACCTGGACGACCAACCTCACCATTAGAGGAAAGTTCCTGACGATCAGAGGTGCTGGCATTGATAAAACTGTGCTTACGGACGGAGTGGGTAAAGGGAAATATCCCAATGTCCCTCAGGTTCTATCGTGGGTCATGCCGATATCTGGGTTATCCAGACTCAGCGGCATAACCTTCCAAGGCGGCAGCATTACGGATTCAGCCAATAAGGGAATGGTCCTGGTAGCAGGTGGTTCGCACCAATTTCGAGTTGACCACAACAAATTTATCCCAACACAGACCTCGGGCTTGATGATCATCGGAAACCATTGGGGTGTCGTTGATCACAATGTCTTCGACGTCTCGGCCAACCATGGATACGGCACGTACATTCATGAGGCAAACTACGGCGATGAATCGTGGGCCGAAGGATCAACGCTCGGCACAGAACAAAATGTCTTTCTTGAAGACAATGTCTTTACACAAGATCAATCCAAAGGATACTTCTACCCCGGACAGGATGGGTGGTCCGGACACCGTGTCGTGGTTCGTTACAACACCTTCTATGACACAAAAGCTTCCAATCATGGTACGGAGACAAGTGGGAGATGGCGGAGCGCACGGCAGTTTGAATATTATAACAATACTTGGACCTTAAATATGCGAGGGCATTTTGAGCCCGCTGCGATTTCGATACGAGGCGGAACGGGAGTTGTTTTCAACAACAGCGTCACGGTCAGCGATGGAATGACGAACCACCTTGTCGAGTTCAAATATTTACGGGCGAAGGCTTCCCATAGTCCATGGGGACAATGTCCAGCTGCCTGGGACCTCGCTGAAGATCGTTGTATCGACCAGATTGGCGTGGGAAAGGGAAAGCTGCTTTCTGGCTTTTCGCCGACCCCTGCGGAATGGCCCGAGCAAATGAATGATCCCGTGTATGTTTGGAATAATCGAGTAAATGGAAAACTTTCCCTGCCCATCAGCCCAACACCGACCGTCGTACAGGTTGGCCGAGACGTCATCCATTCTCCTAAGCCTGAGTACACGCCCTATACGTACCCGCACCCCTTGGTTACCTCTTCAGACACCAAAGGAGCAGCTCCTGCTCCACCTCAAACCCTCACTGCTCACTAGCAAGGCCCTTTGGTAAGCAGCAGTATTCTCACTGGATTCTAGACAAAGACTTCAAGCTTAGGTGTGATCTCGATGGGATGTGAGTGATTCGGAGTGACTTCGGGCCCCGCACGGCACAGAGTCCGTTGATTACCCAGAGGAATCTTGCTGCTCCACTCTATCCCCTGAAATACGGGAATACTGATCCTGCCAAGTGGGCAGCATGAACCCTCTCATCATTGATCAGGACCCGGGTCGCCTTTCAGATGTGCAGGATACAATTCAGAATGTGCCATGGAGGGCCCGAGTAACGCCCCATACACAGCCCGCGTCCGCTGTCCGACCAGCTGCCAGGAGTACCGTTGTCGAGCATACTCACGTATACGTGATCTTCGGCTTTCCAGGGTGTGATATAACTCTCCTTCAAAGAACCGCTCAATCACCACCGTTAAGTCATCGGAGCTATCCGGCCGACACACATACCCCGTTTCTCCTTCTTTGATTTCGTCGGGCAGTCCACCAACACGCGTGGCAATGACCGGCAGTCCAAAGCTGTAGGCCAGAAACAATACACCGCTTTGATAGATCTGGCGATACGGGAGAACCAGCACATCTGCCGCCTTGAAGTACACCTCTGTTTCCGCATCGGGGACAAACTCAATCCTCTGCAATACGTACTCACTAATCCCAGCTTCGACAATCTGCCCCTGAATAGTCCGGCAGTAGTGCTTGGAATCATTGTCCGGTCTACCTGCAATGATCAGGCGATAGTTGGGAGATCGCGCGAGAAGCGTTTGGAATGCCGTAACCAAGTAGTCCAATCCCTTGTACGGAACAATTCGACCGAAGAACAAGATCGTTCGCTCCTCATTCCTAATCCCAAGCCGCACTTTCGCTTCACGCGTCGTGATTGGTGTTTGTGGCACGGCATCGTTGATGCCAAACGGAATCACCGTTACAGCAGAATCACGACATCCAAACTCTTTGACCAGCTCACTTTTCATGGGTTCTGTATGAACAAAAATATGATCACATAATCGATATTGTGTTTTGAGCGTCAGTCGATTGAAGAAGCTATCGACGCCGTCCCGCTTCCGCTTGTTGACATTGTGTGCCGTCAGCACCACGCGCTTACCCAATCCCTTGTAGTACAACATCAAGAACGTACGATCAACCGTCTCGAACTTATTGTTCCAAAGGATATGGAAAATCCCTGGGTTCGCGCGCCATGCATAGCGCAGAAGGGCAGCATAATATTTTAGAACTCTCAAAATCTTTACCCGGACATTTGCTCCTGGATTCTGATCCCCTCGTAAGTTAAGGAACTGCACATGAGGCTTACTCCGCCATTCGGGACTCTCTAATTCATTACTTCCAATGATCTCGAGACCGATCCCTTGCTCGATCAGAGTTCGTCCGAGCCCCATCACATAGGGCCGATCTCCCCCACCGGTCAGTAGTGAAATCCGTAGCATTACGCGGTCTACCCGGGCTGCAATTTGCAATCCCTCAGTTGCCTTTGGCGATTAAGGTCTGCCCTTCATGCAGACGAGACACGTGTGCGCATTGGCGGATGACGGCTGCTTCCACCATATCCGTGGTAATGAGATCCATACAGTTAGGAATAAAGTCACATTCTGGTTT
Organism: uncultured Nitrospira sp.; assembly: GCA_902500775.1. Lineage (GTDB taxonomy): Bacteria > Nitrospirota > Nitrospiria > Nitrospirales > Nitrospiraceae > Nitrospira_D. Next base: position 111,997 of record CABVRZ010000005.1, on the reverse strand, counting down.
ATAGCAACTCAGACAGGTCATCTGGGGCACGACCTTTTCTCCCAGTCCATACAGCTCAATCTCAACGGCATTGGTTGGACCAAAGAGGACGATCGTGCGCCGCTCCAAGGCCAATGCAAGATGCATCGCCAATGTATCACCTGTGACGACGACATGACAGGCACCAACCAGTGAGGCAAACTGTCTCACGGTATTGTTGCACCCGGCATCGATCAGCGGCACATCTGAATTGGCAAGGAGTCGCTGATGGCGCTCACGCTCTTCTGGTCCGCCCAAGAGTATGAATTGAACCGGCAACTTAGCGGCAAGACGATCCACGAGTTCAAGATATCCATCTTCCCGCCATTGTTTGAGCTGCCATCGACGCCCGGCACCGGTGTTGAGTCCAATCACAAGGCGATCAAAATCGGCTCCAAGGTCTTGCAGAAAGTTGATGCCTCCCTTCCGCTCTTCCTCCGTCAGATTGAGCACATAGCGATGGGGCTTCCCTGACAATCCCATGATATCCGCCATGGTATCCTGATAACTTTTCTTCCCTTGACGTTTGAGGTCATCGAACACACCCATCTCTAACCAAACACGTGCAGCCTCGTTGGTCGGCTGAACATAGCCGTTTGGATCAAGAACGAATCCCACCTTCGCTTTGCTGTCAGCAGCACTGGCGAGCGCCGCACTGACCTTCCCAGCATCAAGATTAAAGACACGATCAAACGTTCGAACCCTCAGCTGCAACAGCGCATCTTCTCCATACTCGAGAATCTCGCTGATATAGGGGTTACGCTCTAGGAGCGGTCGTGCTTCCCTCCTGGTCAACCAGGTAATTGTGGCCGTAGGACATTGAGCGGCTAATGCCGGGAGTAATGCCGTCGTGCGCAGAACATCCCCCATCGCATCTAGCTTGATGATGAGGATGCGTTCCTCAACTTTTTGATAATGTTCACATCGGCACAGGACCCCGGTTGACTTGTGCCAACTACAGGGTCGATCCCCAAGAAAATATTTACAGTCGAATGCAATATCTCGTCTGATGAGATTGGGTGCCATGTGTGCTCCTTGCAATGACCACAATAGCCCAGGAAAGAACTCACAAGTGGAACATGGTTCAGGCCATTACGGTCCGCATCTGACCGGATGGTAATCTATTGCCGGCTGCCTTGATCAACCAAGTGGGTGGAATGACGCTCGGAATATGCAACCGCTTGAATTCTGAGCCAGAAGAGAAACAACCTAGCAGTCTGCTAAAAAACTCAATATGTGTGCTTCGACAAGCTCAGCACGAACGGAAAATCTCAATGGTTTCAATGGCTGCCCCGTTCGTCCTGAGGCTCTCGAAGCATGAACGAATGGTTTTCAGCAGACTGCTAGTCTTTGGCCTCAACCAACCTGCGTGACACAGTCCCTTGATACCATTTATTCTTGATCGTCCTGATCATCCTCAGCAGGGGTGCAGGAATCAACTCGATGAGCTCCTTGTGTAACCCAAGACGTAACGCGGTCTGGCCCCAAACGGACAAGGGAATGTACCATCGTGGAATATCGAATCGCTTAAACCCGTTGTTGACCTTGAAAATAGTGAGCGAATCCTCCCCTTTTGTCCCATACACAAATTGTCCGTATACCAAGTGTGAAATTCCCCGACCGGCACACACTTCAATCGACTTCGCTAAAATTGCGTTCATCGGAGCTCGATCCCTGTAGGCAACTTTGGCAATCGTCCCGCTTGTTCGTGCAATCCCATTGCCTAAAATCAACTTGATAAAACCGATCATTTCTCCAGCATGGTACGCCACAATCCAGACGCTTCTATCAAGATCCGTTTGCCACGCGCGCCGCACCTGCTCAGCATTCCATCCGTAGTACCGATTCGGCCTTCCCTGGCGAAAAGGCGATTCGTTGAACATGTCCACTAGGTCATGAATGAGCCGGTCACTGAACGGCTCAACATGCACTGTGACACCTTTCTTCTCGGCTTTCCTGACCTTGTTCCGTGTCTGCTGCGGAATCTGCTTCATCAGCCAATGGTCATAACTTGTAATTTCCAGAATCGCTCGATTGTCCCAATCCTGGAAATAGGGTAACGGTGGAGATGGACACAATGGTCGATCGACAAAGGTCACCAAATCAGCCCGAATCTTGCTGCGCACAATGGCTTCTATTTCAGCCTTGGGATCCAATACTTCATCGATCAATTCACGGCGCAGTGACAACACACGAGCCGCGCCTTTACGAATAACGTATGGCTTGTCAGCAACAATCAGTTCTTCTTCCATTGCGAACGACCTTCAACCCGCAAGTATCGACTCGGCACCAATTGCGGCTTCTGCTGTTTCCACCTCGCCCCACTACCCCTGGGCATTTATGCAGTCCACACCGCAACATAGTTATCACGCATCTCTGAAAGATACCGCCGGACCATCACCTTTAATCGATAAGCCATATTGTCTTGATGGGTGGCCTCGACCCCATATTCAGATACAACGATACGGATCGAGGCACTCTGGCCCGCTCCTAACTCTGTTGCAAACCTGACGTGCTCATCTGCAAACTCCCATGGGATTGGGTGTCCATCAACGTGAACCTCCCTGATCACAGTCTTATCCGTTTCGCGGCGTGTAATACGAAACTCTGTGTGTTGGCCGAAGGTATTGTTCAATTGCAACTCACTTCCGTACATCTCGACCTCTACACGACCGGCGGACAGTTCTCTTTTTCGACAGCTTCGCCTCACGACTTCGCCAAGACCACGCCAAGCTAAGCGGCAGTTCAGGGCATTGAGTTGTTGAACGATCGCAATGAGTTGTGCCTGATCGTCCCGACATATGTCGTGATGACTCACCACAATACAGGGTTTTCCTAAAAGGATATCAAAGGCAAAATTTTCGATCCCCTGTGCAGGATATCGCCGCGTAAACAAGGGGAAACACTCGTAGCGCATCACGGCAATATCCCATACATCGGAGATGGTAATCGGAAACTGAGGCACGTCGTGGTTCATGACCTCGGTATTGACGGCAGCCAGATACCGGGCCTGCTTTAACGCCGCCATAGAAGGCCCCGAGAATACGCCCTGAGGAAACACCATAATTCGATCATGCGGAAGTCCCACCTCTGCCTCCATACGCATCATGCGGTCGACGGCTTGATGAGACTTCCAGGCCAACCTCCCCATATTCTTTATACCGAATTCACCTCCCGTGTGATCGCATCCGTGTATCGAGACCGAGTACCGTTCCGAATGGCTCCTAAAGAGATCCACAACTGACCTGTCACACCTCCGCCAATTCCACGGAATAAACGCGACGTTGGTTGTAAAGTTATACCGCTCCATCAGAGCCAGAAGGCTGCGATAGTTGACAAACCCGTACGTTGGCCTCAGAAGAGGATCGTCGATGACTAAACAGGCATTGGTGTCTTCGGTGTGCCAAGCCATCCGCCCGAAAGCCCACTTCACAAACATCACGATTGGGGCTGCCGACAAGAGATGCTCTCGGATATCAAAATTCCGCTCATTTAACGGAGCATCAATGTCGACGACCGTAGTGGATGCCAAAAGAAAAATGGGAACCGTTTCGTAGACGCCTTTACTAAACGCGGTTGTGTGCGCATCAGTTTCAAGAGCGTCCTCAGCTACTTGACCGAATCTTTGTTTAGCCGTTATTCGCAACCCGCCCATTGCGCCGCAAAAGTCAGGACATTTGTCAGAGATGATCCACTGATTATGACGATGGTCGAATTGGATAACCGGTGTATAACCATGATCGACAATTCGCTCCTTCAACTCGCGGAACGCGTTGGAATCTTCATCAGCATAGACAAAAACCGAGTGCACGTTCCTACGCCAGAGCTCTGCATGCTTTGGAAACTGGTCTAACCTGTTGAGCACCTCACAGAGCGTGCGACAAGAACACAGCACCCTCGTTTTTATGAGATGAGGCTCCCCTGTGAGGTCATCGGTCAAGAACTGAAGTGGCGTCGCAATCTGTGGCTCGATACCGAAGAACTTCAATACTCCCATGAGAGGGTTCGTACACAATGCCCCCTCAGCACCGACTAGTATGGTGGCACTCTCACTCATCCCCTAAACCCATCAGTCTGGACATCACACGCTGATGCTAAGCTCTCGTCTCAGGCTTTCTTGCCACCACCAGTGATCTCATGGCGCGAGAGCGTGCCACGAGGTTTAAGATGGGTGACAACCAGCTAAACGTGTAACACATCAGTGGGCCTGAAGAATGAGGAACCCAGCAAAAATGCTCATTGCGAAGCACTTCAAAGCCAAGCTCCCGAAACGGGCTGACGTATTCTTCAAGAGACGGGAGATAACACTCGTCTCTTTTTTGTGTACGGACCTTGTTCTTTAACTCACTCTTAAAGAACGGGTACCCATTATTCATATCGATAATCACACAAAGCCCGCCCGGAACAAGTAGGTCAAATAGGTTCTGTACCGTCTGTAATTCGGTACCCGCATGATGGCTATATCGAATGGTATTGACTCCAACAATGAAATGCTGCGAGTTCTGTACCTGCTGTTTCGAGACACCTGAGGCGACCGAAAGATCGTCAAGCAATGTTTCATGCTTCGCAATATGGAATTCAATTTGATGTCTTTGTTGCTCTTGCAGGTAGCTTCTAGCTTCTCGATTTGCCGCGTCAATTAAGACCGAAGAAAAGTCGGTGCCGATGGCTCGCTCAACACGCACCGAGTTTTGATTCAAGACGGAAATGAGCTGAATCAGATTCATACCCCCGCCACAGCCAAACTCCATGATGCGGAGTCCGTCACGCTTGAGGTTTTGTGGAAGATGATCCAGCGCCCACAGATAGACGGCCTTATACTCATGATCCAATAAATAACTGACTCCATAACCAGCAGTGGATCGCGTATATTTTAGAATGGCCTCATGAGTCAGATATTCAGAAAACACTCTTGAGGTGGTATCAACGCTCATGGTGTGCTCCTCTGATTATAACAATACGTAACAACGCATAACGATGTAGAACGATTTATGCAAACTATTTCCCCTACGACCACATCACACGAGAGCCTCAGAAGAGACTCAATGTACCCGCAACCACTCTTCGAAGATGATCAGACTGAACAAAATCTTATGATTGTCATTTTCCCCGGACACATGGGCGTTATAGAGTCCCTGAACCGATTCAGGCTTCAGATACTGGTACATCCTCGATTGACCATCCAGAAATGTATCGGCCATCCTGCCAGTCATCGCTATACGGAACCAGTCATCGACAACCGTATCGGCGAATCCGCCTTTTTTTCGATTAATGACCCTATCCGGCAGATAGGCCCCTGCAAGGGTACGATGAAGCCATTTCTGCGAACGTCCTCGCACCTTAAATTTCGCTGGGAGTCGCTCGGCAAACTGGACGATCTCTTTGTCGAGGTAGGGAACTCGCAATTCAAGACCATGCGCCATAGACAATTTATCCGCATACATGAGCAACTCATCGGGAAGTGTGGATCGTACCTCGATGTACTGGAGCCCACCAAGATCATCGGTTGCCTCCATCGGTTCTTCGAGATCTGCCCAACAGCGCAGCATGGTATCCCCAACATCAGCAGACACACTCCCCTCATAGAACAGAGAGTCAGCCACCCCGCCAGGAATGATGGACAGGACATTCTGGTACCGCCGCATACGATCTAAAATGTCAAGAGAATACAGGCCCCGCTTGAACATCTCATTTCTTGGGAGCATCGTGATCGCTGAAGAAACGGTACCCCGTACCCATGCGGGAAGCCCTCTCCAGTAGTTTCCATATCGCAGGCCCAGATGCCGAGGATATCCACCGAACAGTTCATCTGGTCCTTGCCCGATTAAGGCGGTTTTGACATCCTGCCTGGCACGCTCACAAACAAAATACATCGCGACGATAGAAGGTGTGGCGACTGGTTCTTCCAGACAGGACACGATCCGTGGGAGGGCGTCTTCAAACATCTCGCGTGTCAAAGCAACAGAATGATGCCTTCCACCGAGTACCCGAGCTGTTTCTTCACCGTGTACTAACTCATCCTCCGAATAGCTGGTCCCGTACCCCACCGTATAGGTCGGCCAGGCTGTACCGTACAGATTCATCAACGCCAGTAACAGTCCTGAATCAATCCCCCCACTGAGCAATAATCCCACCGGCACGTCACTGATGAGGTGGCGGCGTACGGCCTGCTTGTATAATTCGTGTAGCTCTTCTCGAGCCTCAGTATCTGATTTGGCAGATGAGAAAGGAACGGGCCTTGAGTTATGCCATCGACTGATTTGAGGGGCTCGATTCTCGACGACTAATTTCGTTCCTGGTGCCAGTTTCCGTATACCAGTGAAAAGTGTATGGGGAGATGGGGTATAACGATACCTGAGAAACAGGTTGAGAGAAGCAAGATCAACTGTGGCTCGTTCTTGGGTCGCTTGTAAAATCGCCCGTACTTCAGATCCAAAATAGAGCCGATTCCCATCAATCTTGTAATAGACCAACTTGATCCCAAAAGGGTCTCGAGCAAGAAGAAGGCGGTGGTTCGGAGCATCCCAAATGGCTAATCCAAACATGCCGTTCAAACGGTTGAGGACATCATCTCCCCACTGCTTGTACCCATGAACAATCACTTCGGTGTCAGAGTGTGTTCGGAACTGATACCCCAAGGACTCGAGCTCAACTCGCAACTCCCGAAAGTTGTAAATCTCTCCGTTAAACACCACCCAGACAGATTCCGCCTGATCCGACATCGGCTGGTGACCACCGTCTAGATCGATGATTGAAAGGCGTCGGAAGCCCAGTCCCAAATAGCCATCAAGAAAAATGCCGTCGTCATCCGGCCCTCGATGAGCCAAGGCTCCAGTCATTCGCTTGATGTCATCAAGCCGAACTGGGGACTGATCGCCAAAGTTAACTTGTCCGCAAATTCCACACATGTTTAAGCGGCCAGATGCATGGTAAGGAGGAAGTTATGATGACGGAGAGGGAGAATGATGCCCAAGAAGCGCCGCATAGGCATGAACAAGGTTTTGCCCCACAATATCCCACTTAAGCGTGGTCTCGATGCGGCGCCGGCCAAACTCGCCCATTTTCTCGCGAAGGTCAGGGCGATCCATCAACGTCGCAATCCCTTCAGCAAACGCCAGCTCATCATTCGGCGTGATATAGAGGGCCGCATCTTGGGCTGACCAACGAGTTTCCTTGAGATCATACGTGACAATTGGTTTTCCCAACGCCATATATTCCATGATTTTGATCCAGGTCGACACATCATTGAGCGGAGATGATGGATCTGGGTCGACACAGATATCGGCTGCGGATAAGTTCCGCATGAGGTCCTCTTCCGATATATATCCCGTGAGCTCCACGTAGCTGTCCAGATTGAGTTCCCTCGCGAGCGCTCTCAGATCTTCCAACGAATCACCATTCCCCATCACGACGCAATAGAAATCTTTTCGATTCAGCTTATAGACGAGGTCGCCCAATGATCGCAGTAGATAGTCAACGCCGTCCTGGGGGTTCAGCGCGCCCACATAACAAAGGATCGACTTGTTCATAGTCCGAAGCCGTTCACTCGGGGCCCTCAGTGCGACTCGGCGAAGGTTTGGGCCATTGCGCACCACGAATACATTCTCCGGTTTGACCTTTCCTCGTTGAATTTGAATCTTCCGGTATGACTCATTTGTCGCGATCGTGACATCGGCAAGTGTGAGGCTGGCCTTCTCCAATAGTCCGAGTATGCCCGCGAGCACCCCTTTCGCCGCACGATAGCGAGATTGATACAATTCTGGGCAAAGATCATGATGATCGAAAACAAACTTCACGCCGAACGGTTTATAGACCGCCGCCACCAGGAATAACGTATCCGGTGGGTTGTGGGCGTGAATCACGTCGAACCCATGCCGCAGTGCGATGTAGAGGCTCATCAGAAAACAGGCGCCTGTAAAGTAGACATACTCCCACGCATACCCGAGTAGTGCGATCCCTCGTAGCCACACACGCTCGAATCCGCTGGGATTGTCTTTCCGCGTCTTGGTGAACAGTGTAACTCGAGGCACGAGATAGACCTGTATCTTGTCCACGACTTTGTGGACGGCCGTGTCATGTTCTTCGCGCAATCCGACAACCGTCACAGAGTAGCCGGCTGCCGTTAGCATATCCGCTTCGTTCTTGACACGAACGTCTCCAGGAAATCTGTTCTCCACAAACATGAGCACGCGACCAAGAGGCTTCGTCATACGTCGTCCTGTTCCTTACGGGTGTCCTTACCAGGCAATACCTTCATAATGTGATGTGCCCTTATACTCGGCAAAGAGTCGAACAAAGTCCACGATGCAAATGTCCCGTTCCATCGCCTCGATTTCTTTCCTAAATGAATCGGCTTTCTTGCTCACGATGACCAGATCAGACTTATCCAGGACCTTGGACACTGACGATTCCATCAGGGAGGTCACATGAGGAATTGTTTCCTCAAGATATCGTTTATTGGCACCGTGGAGCTTCGCAAGAGACACCTCCTCGTCATAGATCGAGACGGCATACCCTTTTCCGATGAGCATCTCGATCAAGATAACCACTGGGCTTTCCCGCACATCGTCTGTCCCCAGCTTGAAACTCAATCCCAAGACACCGATCTTGGTTCGGCCCATAGTCTTAATGAGTCGGTACGCATGTTGGATCTGTTTGTCGTTGCTATCCATGAGCGAGGAGAGCAGTGGCACCTCCACATCGTTGCGTCTGGCCTGATAGGTAATGGCACGCAGATCTTTGGGCAAACAGGATCCACCGAATGCGAATCCCGGCCGTAGGTAGTATGGAGACAGATTCAGCCTCGTATCTTTACAAAAGATATCCATGACTCGGTGACTGTCGATTCCCATGCTCTTACAGAGAGTTCCAATTTCATTGCCGAAGCAGACCTTGGTGGCATGGAACGCATTGCAGGCATACTTCACCATCTCGGCTTCGGCAATCGATGGCCGTTCCACTGGAGCCTTGATAGGCTTATACAGCATGGCAAGTTGATCACCGCTCTTCTGATCTCGTTGCCCGATGATTGTAAATGGTGGGTGATGAAAGTCCTGGACGGCCGTAGTTTCTCGCATAAACTCAGGGTTCATACAGACTCCGAAATCCCGTCCGACTACTTTAGACGATGTCTCTTCCAACAGTGGAATCACTCCGTTTTCCACCGTGCCTGGCAACACCGTGCTTCGCACGGTGATTACATGGTACCGGTTGGACCTCCTGAGGAGCTCTCCGATGGCTTCCATCACCCGCATCAGATGTCTGAGCCCAAGACTCCCGTTCTCATTACTGGGAGTGCCCACGCAGATCATGGCGATATCGCCCAGCGCTTGTGGCTCCGTTGAAGCACGAAGTCTTTCCGCAGCGACACCACTCTTGATCAGCTCGGCCAAGCCAGGCTCAATAATCGGGCTCTGCCCACGGTTGACCATATCAACCTTATTGGCATCAACGTCCACACCCGTCACATCATGCCCGAGATCCGCCAGGCACGCTGCCGTGACACATCCGACATACCCCATCCCAAACACCGTAATATTCATGGCTCTATCCTATTCTTTAGGAGGTGGTGCCTCGTGTTGAACATATTTTGGTACCCTCCTGGACATTCACTAATGTGTCTGCTCATGTCTATTGCTAGAACACGTATTCTCTCTCTGACATTCCGGCCAGTCCCTTTCGGAACGAGCTCAGGATAGCTCCTGACCAACACGAGGTGCACCGACACTCCAGGTACACCACATGGGCGCCAACGCTTCCGCACACTGAACACGAGAGATGAGAAAGAGGCCCTAGCCGACGAGAATCATTGGCTGGACACGGGTTGTGCAGCGGGCGACCAGATCCGTGCGGTTAATTCTCCACGAGCCCGATGGACATGGGACAATTGCTCCACCAACCGCTGCTTTCCCCCTGGGAGCAATAACCAGATTCCAAGATACAGAACCGGAGCAAGAACCATCGAATACCCGATCTCAACAATTGCACTGTGGACACGAACGTACTGACTGAGAGCGATCAGCATGACACTCATGAATCCACTGGCAATGAGGGGCCTCCCAACGGCCTGATAGATCAATCCAACACCAATGGGTGTGTCCTTACAGCTGAACCAGAGCACAAACGGAAAACTGACCAATGTGAAGACGGCACAAGCAACCGCAACGCCGTAGAGACCCCACATGACACCAACAATAATCGCGAACGTCTGCACGATTGATTGGGCAACTCCGAGACGAAAATAGTCTTTTGTCCGGCCACAGCTAATCATGACGATCCCACACGTCCCAGCAATGGGCTCAACAATGGCGCCCAAGGCTAAGATCTGCAGCACAGGAACAGCACCCACCCATTTTTCACCAAGGACTAATGTAATGAGGCTCTCGGAATAGGCCGCCACGTAGACGATCAACGGGATATAGATGAAGGCGAGAAAGGACACAACCCGATTGAAATAACTGCGATATCGATCTGGATCACGTTGCAGCGAACTCAATGCAGGGGTCATCACATACGTAACTGGGTAAATGAACAAGTTAACCGGCATCCTGAGTAACTGTCCTGCCTGCTTATACAGTCCGACGGGCTCCGCACCCCACAATTTCCCAAGTAATACTTGATCAAGAAATTTTGACGCAAACACGAGGACATTAAAGCCAGTCACGTGCGACCCCATACGCAGCATATTCCGAACCCCAGCCCCTCGCACCGGAAGACCAGGCCGCCATTGCGAGACAACCCACGTCCCGCTCATTTGAACCACACCGCGGGAAACCTCCTTCCAGACCAACGCCCAATATTCCAGGCCTTGCCATGCCAACACAATCCCGACAACCATGCTGACCGCTGTAGAAACAAATTGGATAGATGCAAGCTGCGGAAAATTCATCTGGCGTCGCAAGACCGCCTGATGTTGAACCGTCAACCCACCAAACACGAAGGTCGAGGAAATCGCGAGGCAAATCCAGAACAATCGCTCATCCCCATAGAACCGAGAGATGAGGGATGCACACCCGGCAAACGCGAGCATGAATCCAACACCGATGGCCACATTGACCCAAAATAATGTGCTGATCTGTTCGTGTGTAATCTCTTTCTGCTGGATGGTCGCAGTACCGAGCCCTAAATCTTTGAACATTTCAGCAAACGCAGCCAAGGCGGTAACCATGCCCACAAGTCCGAAATGTTCCGGCGTGAGCAATCGAGCCATAACCACCGTTCCGAGCAACCTGAAGATGTTGGAACCGACCTCGGATGCAAAAAGACTGGCGCTTCCACGCAGCGAACGACCAGCCAGGTCTCGTTTCGTATCTTCCACATCATTGATTGAGGAACGCCCCATCGTATCAATTTCCGCTCGACACAGACTCAGCGAGCCGGATAGAGCGTAGGCGCTCGAGAGGCCTGTGCACCCCGTGAGTCACGAAGTATGGTGGGGACCGCAGCTCTCTTCGCGGCACGTTGAGGAACATACTCAATGGCAAAAATTAAGAAGATAAAGAAGAGGAGATGCGGAGACTTAAACGCCGCTTCCGTATAGTTGTACAGGAGGTAGATGAACAAGTACGACATCCCCAGCCTGCCGAACACAACCCAATCATCCTGATGCGACCCGAGCGTCAATAATCGTCTCAGTTTTACATAACAGGAAAGCAGCACACATCCAAAAAAGAGCCATCCCACCAATCCCAAATTTAGATACAGCTCAATATAGCCACTATGAGCTTGATTTGGGGCAAAATACCACCGCTCCTGCAACAGCTCCCGCCTCGCCCCTAGCCAAAAACTCTCGTACCCGAACCCTACAAGGGGATGCTGTTGCATCGACAAGACCGCCTCCCACAACTCCGCTCTTCCGGTCAATGTGTGATCACGGCCTGCACTAGAGATGATCAACCCTGTGAGGTTCATCGTACTCTGCAACACGATAAAGGCCGCCACACCTAGGAGGAAGTAGGTCAAGAGATTTCTCCTGATGTTGGACAGACCGAGGACAAAGAAGAGAATGGTACCGATCAAGAAACAGATCAGCGATGTTTTGCTATCGGCCAGACTGAAGAGCCACCCGACCATCCCGAGCAGGCACAAGGGAATCACGACATCATCCAACCGATTCCCAGGCTTAGCCCCCCACCGCTTATACACCCGCCATACCAACGACAGTCCACAGATCATCAGCACAAACCCGAGCAAGTTTTTATTCGTCGTCACACCGGTGTACACAGCCGCACCCGACCATTCATCATATCCCTTCCCTAAGTGCGGATAGTATTTGATCAACAAGACTGACAAGGGCACCAGAATATTCACCATCGTCCGCAAGACAATATCCAAGGCCTTCAACGGATCACGATCCGTCAAGACCACCAGTACCATGATCGGATCCCCGAATAGTTTGAACCACCGCTTGAACGCGACAAACGGAAAATCCGACCAACTGACACTCAAGACGCAGTAGAAGAAGAACAACCACAGTGCAAGATTATTGGACAGGATCTTCTTCCAATAGATGCCTCGGTTGAGCAAGGCTATGAGTCCAGCTCCCATGAGCAGGAATGTCACGGCTCTGTCAGCTGGGGCCCCGTCGACAATCTCTGCACCATTCGGTGGTGGCCCGAGCCCCAACCACTCCGTCACGGACCGCGATCCACGCAGGAGGAGCCACAGACAAGGCAAAACAAGCGCCGGCGAGGGAGTCCAGCGGCCTTTCTGGTCTCGATAGAACAGAAAGGCGATAAGAAACAGCGTAAAGATCAGCGCAAGTACAGGAGGCACGGTCCTAACTTCCTAGGAAAAAGAAGAGAACAATCACGACTCCGTGAGGCTCTCCCATACGATCAGGTATCCAGGAGGATTCGGTGCGTCAATTCCAAACTCAACGCCTTCGTGATTTCATTCGTAAAGTTGTGGGTTCCCTTTGTATGTGCCAGCACCATCATCTCGAGATACTTTCTGTCATAATACGGTCTTTGCAAGGTGCGAGAATCCAGAAGCATATCTTTGACGTAGCTGGCAATCTGTCGATGGTACCAGGCTCGATAAAATTCAAACTTTTGTGACTGCCCGAGCACTGGTTTTCCTCCGTTCAAAGACAGCAAGAATGAATCAACCCGGGTCAGCCAATGCGGCAAGGCAAAAAAGTAAGCATAGTCTAGCTTGAATAAGGTTTTGTAAGACAGCTCGATCATCCTGGCCACAAATGGATTGGTCTGCTCGCCATACCCTCGATCCGAAATCAGGGCGCTCAACCGCGGATTACATTCCCTGATAATCCTCCGTTGTGGCCAATTTGAAGCACGTACCCCCGCAGGAGCCCGATACATCAGACGGACAAGGTCGTTATCCATGTACGGTGATCGAAAGGTGGACTGAGAATCTTCAATCGTGATCTTGCTGTATTCCCTCCATGGAAAATCCTTATATACAGCGGTTGATACGGGGTGTCCCTTCTTGACTTGACGAAGTGTCTCAACGGCATGATGGACTAACGGCTTGAGATCACCCTGAAAAAGCCCTCCTTCGTAACGGCTCGCGTTAAACATTGTATGATCACGAATCACCTCGCTCCCAAACTTCCCCGTGATTCGAATGGGGGCCACGTCTCGAGCTGCCTTATTCAGATACAAATCGTGTGCATTGGAGACATCGACACTCCCGTCGGTGATATAAATCGTTCGTTCGGCCCATGTTGGGAAATCAGTCAGGAATGAGTCGCCCAGTCGAATCGTCGTGTGCCGCTGACCGCACACATCGGCCACCTTCCGGGCAATGGTAATATCGAGCATGTCCTTCTGACCCCCGAAGGTATAGCAGGACACCACCCCGGGATCAGGATTGAGACAGGCCATCATCATGCGAGAATCTAGCCCACCGGTTAACGACATCCCAACCCGTTCCTTCTCGCGAAAGTAGCGTGGGATGACCCGCAACACTGTTTCTTTCAGATGAGCATAAAATGTTGCTTCGTCTAGCTCAGTCAAATGTTCCCAGTCGCTTGGCTTAAAATAGACATCTTTCGCCGGGCCTACTCCATCCACCCAACTCCAGACGACCCCCCCGGGCATCAGTGATATCCCTTGGAATAGCGTCCGTCCCTCCAACACACAGTTACACGTGATCAGCTCACCCAGACTTTGCAGCTCTAGTTGCCGCAGCTTGGGCCGTACCTTGAGCAAGGCTTTCGCTTCAGATCCAAACACAAAGGCATCGCTCGCCTGATGATAGTAAACCCTTCGCATGGCATAGCGATCGTTGAAGAGCATCACCTTTGACTTTCGAAGATCCACAAGAAGGCCTGAGAACCACCCGTTCAAGTCCTCAAGAAAGGATTCACCTTTCTGCTCATATTGCTGAAGCAGAGCCGTAGCCTTTGAAGAGTCCTTCTTCACTTCATCGTCAAAGTGTTCCCCGACAAACAGCAGTATGATATCCCTCCGCTCATTCGTGATCGGCAAGCAGTCTGAGAAGGAATCCTCGTGGCAAATCCAACCAGCATAGACTCCTAAGTCCTCATTAATGTACGAACCACTTCGATAAAAGGGCTCATGGTTCATGCAATCAATCATCTGTTGCAGATCACCCCGAAGCTTCCCAGGAGAGCCATGTCCGATAATCCCGACTAATCCAGGCATTGTAGATTCCTCACTAGACAGAAGAATTTATGGCAAGAGGTACTGTTGACCACGACGCGAAGCGTTCGTGACGCCGCCTGGTTGGAGACGCTGAGGAAGACGGTTGCATGATTGCCGACACTACCCACGATCCAGCGATCGTCTTTTACGAATATCCTTCGCATTGCATCAGAAGTAGGCAGAGACTGCGAAAGAGCTGCGCCTGAGCCCAACGATGCATTGGGACTTTGTCCCATCCCAAGAGGAGATGGCGAGATTTAAACGAACCATCTGGCTGTTGCCATCTCGCCAACAGGTCGTCGACAACGGTGTCGAGTCGACGGTCCAGCTCAGGGAACCTCCCCCTCAGCAAGATCGCCAAGTTGATGCACTCCGCGTAGTCATAGAGCTCACGGCGGTAGATTGTGAGTCGGGGAGCTTTCGCAAACGGTTTTGGTAAACCGTCCGCATCGAACAAATGCTCCACGTAGTAACCGACCCCTCGCTCAATCGCAGCAGAGCATTGTGGGTTTCCGGTCAATCGTTCAATTTTTGCGATCGCTTTCAGGACAAAACAGGTGTGAAAATGATCGATGAAGCTTCTGTCTCCATCCATCGCGTAGTACCAAGATCCATCTGAATGTTGTGATTCCAGCACAAAATTGAGGTTACGCTCTGCCTGTCGGCGGTAGCGGTCTTCAGAAAAATCCAACGCCGCCTTTGTGAGCATGAATGCCCGGTATGCACTCGCATTGACGATCCCTCCCCCTCCCGTGGGGTCGGAGGAAGGCGTATAGGACACTCGGGAAGCACGCTCCGAGGTGTCCGTGTCAATATAGTCTTCTGAGACATGTCGAGCCAACGACTCCATCGTCTTCCGCCACTTCTTATCTTTGTCTATCTCAAACACGTGGGAAAACGCTTCATAGACATAGGGCTCAGTGGTAATCAGTGGGGTCCCTTCCTTGATGGTCCCCCTAATCCCAACCCAATCGAATGGATACCCCCAAGCTGAGTGTGTGTAGCCCGCGCATCGAGTGGACTCAAGCACCTCAAGAAAATGAACCGCACGGTCGTAGCATTTCGTGTCGCCGAGAGCCTGGGACAATACGGCAAAGCCCATCGCATAATGCGCATCAGCAATTGGAAACCGCTGTGGCTTCCAAAACAAGCGCCGAGCTTCTGGAATAAACGCCTCACACAAGATGATCGGGGCCACGGCCAGTGTACCGAGCGCACGATTGCGATAGTACAGACCCTTTGCCTTTTGCCCGATGGGACTTGCGTAGAATGTTTGAAAATCGTACGAATACTCACCATAGTGCTCAAGCCATTGAATAAATCGCTCAATCATACGCCGCAGTTGCCTGATTTTCGTGGTATCGCGCATACTTCTGTCCAACTACTCAGACTGCCAGGTGAAGGTAAGACTTCTAGCTCGATGTGATATGAAAGCTGTCGAGCTTCTTGAAGGTGATGATCGATCGAAGAATAATCCGCAACTTCGACATCTGTTCGGCTCGATGGAACCTGACAAATTCTGCTGAGACGGCTCTCGGCGTTCGCACAAACCAGGCCCACACGTACCCCGCACCCAATGCGCCCCCACTTATCACATAGGGCTTCTTGGTCATACGATAGACCACTCTGCACATCTCCCAGAGTGGATGTCCGCCCATGTAATAGTCCTTTTCACCATACGAAAAACTCGATGCGAGCGGTCCTCGTTCTGCCGTCCCAAGATGCCGATGGTGAAAGAATGACTTTTCCCGAAACGATTGTGTTTTCCATCCACGCATTCGAGCTGTAACCACGGCAATCCAATCAATCCCTCCGGCGTGATGCGGGACATATCCACCAATCTCCACAAAACACTGTTTTCGAAACAGCTGACACTGTCCCGACACGTGGGTATGGCCCTCAAAACTATCCGTCTCTGAACTATAGCCACCCTCTTCCCGAAACACGGTACCCGCCACACCCAACCTCTGATCATTTCCGAACTTATTGAGCAGAAACTCAAAGTGATCCTTGTCGAAGGAAATATCCGCATCCACGTTTCCAATAATTTCGAAGGGAAGACCAGCAACCCGTTCAAAGCCACGATTGAACGACCCGACTTTCTTCGAAAAATTACGCTCCTGCCGCGGTGGATTCTCTACAAGCTCAATCCATGGATAGTCGGCGAGATATCGTTTCACAATCTCCCCCGTGCGATCCGTCGAGCCGTCGTTCACGATAACCCACTTGAGCGGCAACACCGTTTGCTGGATCATCGACTGAATCGTTCGTTCGATAAACGCCGCTTCATTCCTCGCAGGGGTTACAAGTACGTACGGTACGCTCACGGGCTGAGACATCATGCGACTCGATCCTTGATCACCAACCACCAATGGCACGGCATCTTCAGATCACCAAATTTCCCCATGCCCACGAATCGAATCGTCGCTCGAGTAGAAAGGTATACCCGCTTTCTATAGGAGCCGGTTTCCCACGTAGAGCTCGGCATATCCGTATACTCCGGGCTTCCAGCTTGTAGGGCATCATGGATGCCCTGGATAACCAGATTCGCGGTAAACAGATGATCGAACTTGTATGTGATTGGAATCGTAAAGACGCCATACACGTGATGTCGGCCGAACCATGGCTCCACCACGGTCTCAGTCGCCTGAAACCAATGTTCCCCATCCTTCATGGCCGGTATCTGATGACAGTCCGTATCAGATGGTGCCGCGAACAACCTTCCTACGACCACCGCGAATGTCACCATGGATATGCCCAGGCCTACTACCTTCCATTTCCTCACACGCCACTCGCGCAATCACCAACGCCATGATGCGATTCTTCAATCTCCCATGCTCCCACGGACAGCCGCGAGAACCTCTACAACGACGCGCTCCTGCTGATTCGGTGTCAGGCCTGGAAACATCGGAAGAGACAAGATCCGATTGGCAGCCTGTTCTGCAATGGGAAAGTCACCACCGTGAAATCCACGTCCTCGATAGGCCTGCGTCAGATGCAAGGGAATAGGATAGTGAATGCCGGTTCCGATGCCTGCTTTACTCAAGTGCTGCTGAACTCCAGCTCGGTTTTCAACTTGAATGACGTACTGATGGTAGACCGATCGTGACCAGCCCGGCTGCACTGGCGGTTGGACCAGGGATCCCGACGTGGACAACAGTTTGTTGTATCGCTCGGCAATCTCTCGACGCTGCTCATTCCATCCATGTAATCGTTGAAGTTTTACACGCAAAAACCCTGCCTGGATGGCATCGAGTCTTCCGTTATACCCTTCGATGTCATGATAATATTTCTTCGACTGCCCATGGTCACGCAACAGGCGACTTGCCTGAGCAATGTGTTCGTCACTTGTTGTGATGGCGCCGGCCTCTCCACAGGCGCCAAGATTTTTCCCCGGATAGAAGCTGAAGGCAGCGGCATGACCAAGAGAGCCGGCTTTGTGCCATTGCTCGTCCCTGTGAGAATAGTATTCTGCCCCCTGTGCCTGGCAGGCATCCTCGATCACTTTCAGATTAAATTGAGCGCCAAATTCACGTATCGGATCCATATCGGCCATCTGTCCGTAGAGATGCACCGGAACCACTGCTGCTACGGGCTTGCCGGTCTCGTGATGTATCGTGCGTTGGAGTTCGGCATTCCAGCTGCACTGTTCATTGAGATATGCGCGCAGCTTCTCAGGATCTATCGTGTACGTGGATGCATCGACATCAACAAAGTCGGGACGTGCCCCCACCTGTGAAATCGCTTCAGTCGTCGCAATGAAGGTATTCGGCACCGTAATGACGATATCTCCCTGTTGAACGCCGGCTGCCACGAGCGCAAACCGCAAGGCATCCGTTCCACTACTCGCCCCAATGCAGTGCTGAGCATGGCAGAATCGAGCGAACTCCTCTTCAAATGCTTGCACCATGGGCCCACCGATGAACCCTGCCGTCCGCAATGCCGACCGTAGGACTTCAACGAGCTCACCTTCGAGTTCACGATGGACTGTCACTAAATCGAAAAAGGGGACTGCCTTGTCAGTCATGTTTGCCTCGTTGTTCTAGATATCGCAACACTCTTCCTGGGTTTCCAACCACGATGGCATTGGCCGGCACATTGGTCGTCACCACACATCCGGCCCCAATCATGGCATTTTCACCGATCACGACGTTTGACAGGATGGTCGCCCCTGATCCGATCGATACGCCTCGTTTCACGAGCGTCATCTCTACTTTCCAATTCGCTTCAGTTTGCAGTGCCCCTGATCCTGTTGTTGCACGAGGAAAGGTGTCATTCACGAAGGTGACGTTATGGCCCACAAAGACTTCGTCCTCGATCATCACTCCTTCGCATATAAATGTATGACTTGATATCTTGCAGCGCTTCCCAATCTTCGCATTTTTTTGGATCTCGACAAATGCACCGATCTTGGTATCATCCCCGACCTCACAGCCGTAGAGATTCACAAACTTCGAAAACTTCACGTTCTGTCCAACAATGACATCCGGGGCAATGCAGAGATACCCGTCGGCTGGCGTAGACTGGAGAGGAAGGTTGCTATGACCATGCGGCTGGTGGCTCCCCAGGGAATCTGGAGCTTGCCTGCCCTCTGTCCGGTCTGTTTGCGCCTTGAGTGTATGTGTGTCCATGACGAGCTCCGACATGAGGACAAGGCTCTTATCCCACTTCTGCTCAACAGCGTGGAACTCGATGGCACCCAAGCAGGCGCCATCTATGCGACAAGGAAGATCTCGAGCTGGAGGAACTGGAAGGACGTTCTACTTGGAGATGGGCTCTAACACAGGCTGTTCACCGTACACCATGCTATACCCATACAGGTAATGGGGAAGACTCAACTCATCAACACCATTGAGCAGAACTTGTCTTTCCCCAGTCAATCCAAGCAACGCAAATGCCTTCTGCACGACATGCTGTGGAGAGGACCCCGCCTTGATGACCATCACGACTTCGTCAGCCAGGCTAGCCAGGATCCCCATCGTGGCGCTGGCAAGGACCGGCGGCGTATTGATAATGAGATACTGAAACTGCGACCGCAAACCAGGCAATAGTGTCTTCATTCGTTCAATTCTTGCCAACTCATTCCACTCTCCGCGTGATCGTCCCACCGTCATAATTCTACAGGGAACGTCATCGATACTTGAGAGACAGTCCTCTAGTGACGCCTCCCCATCGAGAAGGTTGAGCAGCCCTGCTCGAGCCGGTATGGCCACGTACTGGTGGAGGGCTGGACGGCGAAAATCACAATCGATCAACAGCGTCTTTCTCCCAAGCTCACGAGCGATCGTATACCCGAGATTCGCGACCGTAGTGGTTTTCCCTTCTCCTTCAAGCGCACTCGTTATTTCTATGACGGTTGAACGTCGGGCGTCGGTTGCCAAGACCATTCTCGTAGCCGCCATGCGATACTGCTCTGCTGCCACCGACCGCGGTTGCCATTTGGCAACGAGGCTTTGACTGACAGCGGAGTGAGCCACAGAGATGCAGGCCCCAGCATCACCCCCGGGAGTCGCCGAATGAGTCGTCGCCTGAGCTCCTCCCTCATTGACGAAGGCAAAAAAGTGCGGCACCGTCGCCAGCACTCGCGCCCCTGGCAAAAATTGCTCCACTTCCTCGCGTCGACGGAAGGTCGGGTTGAGCAATTCCATCCCCAACGCGCCTCCTACTCCTAGCGTACCTCCCGCGAGAAGCCCCAACACCATGATCAAGATCCGATTAGGACTATCCAGTTTTTCTGGTAGGTTCGCAGGATCCAAGATTCGAAACTGTTCACCTTTTTGACGTTTCTCTAGATTGACTGCAACATGTGCATTCAGCCGTTTATCCAGAAGCGTCTGGTAGTTCTTTTGCATGTTCTCGTAGTCTCGAACCAAGGTCATCAACTCCTGCTCGCGCACTGGAGTCTGCTCCACACGTCGTTCCGTCTCTTTAATCGACTCCATCATTCGTAGACGACGGGCTTTGAGCGACGAGGTCTCTGTCGCCAGATCGTTTCGTTGCCTGATCAACTCTCGCAAATACGTATCCTGCGTCATGGCTATCTGGTCATTCTTACTCCCCGCTTGACCTTCCCCTTTCTCAGCCAGCTGTGCCTTCACACTCTCGATCTCTTGTTTCGTATCCACAATATCGGGGTAGGTCTCCTTCCACTCAGCTCTCAACGTGGTGAGGCGACGCTCCAACTCATTCAGCCTGGTCACAAGAGGGTCGACGTTGCGCGGGAGGAACTTGGGATCATCCACTTCCATTCGTGCCGCCATACTTGCCTGGTACTCTCGAATTGAATTTTCTACCGAGCCCAGCCGTTCGGTTTGTCCATGCAGTGCGTCGTTCGTGGCGTTCAGTTCTATTTGCATCCGATCTAACACTCGCAGATTGGCATTCATCTGTTCCGGCAACAGCCCGACATATTTCGTCTTATACTCACTGATCACCTGCTCTTTCGCCTCTAGAGCCTTTTTGGCCTCCTGCACCTCTTGCTCAAGAAATACGGACACGCCCGTCACCAGTTGCTCACGATCCTTGAGGTTCTCATCGATAAACAACGACCCCAACTTCGCGGTCACCTTCATGGCCGTCAGCGGATCCTCGTCGGCAAATGAAATATTAACGGCTTCGATCGATTTTCTTTTTGGTCCAGCCGTACTGACCATATCCACGACAACGGATTTTCGCAATCGCTCAATGGCTGCCTCGTGCCCCTCGCGCTTCACCACCCCCTCGTAGAGCTTATACTCCTCCAAGATCTGGCTGAGAAGCGCTCGACTCATGACTTGCTGTTGTATCATCATGAGGCGCTCTTCGATGTGGCCGGCTCCAATACCTTTGACGTACTCATCTGGTATTTTTTGATTCTCGATTAAAATCATCGTACTAGAGCGATAGCTTTTAGGAAGGACCACACAGAGTACCGCTCCAATAACCACACCAGCGAGGATAGATGCGATGACCACCCATTTCCTTCGAACCAGCATCCCCCAGTATTCCCACATCGCCACCGACATGGGTTCGGATTGCGTGTCCGACACGCCATAGTTTGGCAACTCACTCATACTCATCTCCATTCCGCAAACAAGGTAATCATGACCATATTCCGATCGAAATCAAACGATTGTCCCGAGAAACTCCGCTGAAAATTACTCCGCGTATAGGAGAGTGCTGCGGTGAGTCTCGGTCCGATGACGTATTCCAATCCTGGGGTGACCGCATACGACTCAAACGTCAGGAGAGAGCTGTCCGGAATAGACTGATTAATGGCGTAACTTCCACTCAGGGACAGTGACAAGGACTCCGATACGCGACGCTTAATCGATCCAGCCACCGACTGACTCAACAACGGCGTTCCTAACGTGAAGAAGCTCGGTGCGATCGATCGTGAGTATGAGAGTTGAGTCTTTGTGTACTGAGCCTCCCACTCTATCGAGATGGCACCAACCGGGTACACGCTGCTACTGGAGCCGATTGCTGAAAATCCGACTTCGCTCACAACCTGGAGAGATGGTGTCACCGCTCGAGACCAGCGCGCGAGGGCCCCTTGCGTCGAGAACCCACTGTCTCCTCGATTCGGGTCCGAGAAGCCACCCTTTTGATACTGATGGGAGAACGATATGGTATCGGCCGGCGTAAGCTTCACTGCCAACCCCGTCGTCAGAGTCTGAAAATTGGTATCGATGAATCCCCCTTGCGAGACACCAGCAGGCGTAGCAATCTGCTTCCCAAATCGTATGCGCCGATCAGTATACGTAGATATGACACCCATGAACGAGGAGAAAAAATATGACCCCTCTATCCGAGCCGCATTGGTGAAGGAGTTTGCGCGTCGCGCCTGAATCCCCTGCACAAAAGGTTCGGAGATCTGACTTCCAGCAGTTGGGGCCGCAAACGCTGGTGGCTGAGGCGTATAACTGATGGCATCAGACATTCGAAGCCCCAATCCACGCACAAGCTGGTTCATGGCACCATCCAAATTCAGATCGATCAACCCATTACTTCCTACATAATTGAGTCCGGGGTTCTTCGCATAGACTTCTCCGATTGCGCCCCCACCAAGGGTGGCCTCAATCCACTGATTCCTGTGGGTTGCCTTCACATGTGGAGAGAAGCCCGTGACAAAATCCTCAAGATTTCTTCCCGGAACAAAGAAGACGTTACTATCATAGCGCTGCGTGACCCGAAGTGAGGGAATCACCGTTGTCCGGGGCACGACTGCAGAGCTGACTCCCTGTTCTTGCCCTGGTCCATGCTCTTGGGGCTGCTCTTCAACAATCTGCGCCTGAACGAACGAGGAAACGTTTGCCGTCATGCAGCAAGCGGCCATGACTGCGAAATGAAGTATTCCTCCAGGGCGGCGCCATTCCATACCTCTCTACCATACTCTGCTGGGAACCACGAGCACGTCTCCTGCCTTCAATACGAAGTCTTTGATTCTCCCCTCTCCAGACACGAACTCATCATAGTGAGCAGGGATATTGAACCCCTTAGACTGTCCACTCTTCTCAAGCACAGTACGCCGAACTCGCATGCTATTTTTAGCCGCGTAGGGGGTAAAACCTCCAGCCATTGCGATAGCCTGAAGCACCGTAGCGTGGGACTTCAATTGGTATTTCCCTGGTTTCACCACATCACCCAAGACGTACACATAGTAACTATTGACTTCCTTCACTTTGACTGAGACAGAGGGATTTTCTTTGTACGTCTTGAGCATCCCTGCAATTTGAGTAGCCAAGTCAGCAGCCGTATGCCCACTGACTTCTACGTCGCCGATCAGCGGCATCCCGATCTTCCCATCAGGTCGCACGACCACCTCTTTTTGAGTCAGCTCATCACTTCGCCATACGCTTATTTCCAGCACGTCCTCTGGTCCAAGGAGAAACTGGTTTTTGTCCGCGCTGTTGGCTTCAGTAATGACATCATCCGTTATAGGCGGTGCGGCCGCGCAACCAGAGAGTCCCCAGGAGACAAGAAGGAGCAGCAGAGCCCCAATTGACTTTACCGACAAGGCTAATATGTTCATACCGTATGTACCATCCAGGCCAAGACCGATCAACAATCTCCCTTGACATCTTTCATGAGGGCGATTCGGAGCGTTACATAGTCCAAGAACAACTCGGCAAACTGCTGTTGCAACCGTCGATATTTCGCCTGTAATGAATGCCCTCGCTCACCACCCTCGGTTTCCTGCTGTTTCCGCACCGCATTCGCACGCCATCGATAGAGAGTCCGCACCGATACTCCATGTTGACGGGACACGTCCCTCACCGTACACCCCGCATCTAACCTCAGCAGTGCTCGTTCTTTCGTCGCTTGAGTAAACGTAACCCTGGCCATGCTGGCCATCACCATGTTCTTGCCCGACACCTGCTGTCGGCGGACCTATCGGAATCAACGATCACGAGATTGGGGCTACTTCATCAGCTTCAATGTGGACTAACGCAGCTTGCTGAATGAGAGAAACACGAATAACCAACCCATGATGTTTATTGCGCCTGACAAATTGACCACGAAACCCGGTGAGCGGTCCTTGTATGACTTCGACCCATGTACCCTCGATCAGGTAGTCACACGGTTCCATCATTCGATCCACTAGCGAGAGTTGCTGGAATGCAGCTATTTCCTCAGCCGCGACGGGTTCTGGTTTCGTGGCTCCAACAATTCTGGCCACACCAGGAATCTGAAGCACCTCACGACTCTTCACCAATGAAAATTTCGCAAAACAGTACCCGCCAAACAGCGGGACCGTCGTCAAGACTTTGCGATCAGACCACTGCCGATATTGCCGACTCAATGGAAGCAGCGGCTCCATCCCCACCGCCACGAGCCGATCACGCACCTGTTTCTCATGACGAGAGTGTGTCTGAAGGGCATACCACAGCGAACTATCCGTTGGAATGGTGACCACGTCACGTCTCCAATTTCTTGTGTTGAGTTGAGCATGGATATGGCTTCGCCCCGTGAGTCCCATCCCTCACAACCAGATCGGTAGGCACATATACAAGGGTCTTCGCATGTTGCCTATCGGACATATGTCGGATTTGTGTGTAGTCATACCATCAGAAGACGGCACCTTTGTCCGATTATCTCTCTTTCTCTATGTGGTTGGAGGATGCAGAGCAATGAAAACCATCAGGGCAATAAGACAGCCTTTCCGTACACTCGCTCGATTCTCGAACTGCAAGGAGAGAAGGCTTCTTCTACTGCCTGGCCAGAATTTTACAGTAAGCTACAGGACGATCTGTTTCATCATAGAACACTCTGACCACCTCCCAACTCACTAACGAGACGACTTTCAGCTGAATAGTTATTGTGAATTCAGTTACTTATGAATCGACTATCTAAATAGATCCACTAGGGCATATTTAATCTGGCTATCTGGCGAAGCGTTATGCTAAAAGTCGGTATGCGTTGCTCTGCGTATCAACGTATCATGCGGAGATCGGACTGCGACCAGTTACAGATGAGGAGTCGGTTCAAATTTCTCATGTATCTCTATGGCTCCGGCCTGGCTCTAAATAACAGGCGCGAATTCCTAATGCTATCTCAAGCGCACAGAGCGAACCCGTCTTTCTACCTCTTCAATCCTATATCATGATCTATTAGTACCGAATGACAGCGGGACCCGTGTCATGAATTCAAACAACGTCAAAAACTACGTACTATGTCTAGGTCCGTATGGAACAGACACTCACTCGAAGAGAATGGGGGATGTTCATGATGGCTGTACACGCAGGGGCCTTGATTAAGATCACGATTGTCAGTGGTCAGCATCTCGTCTGGGCGGGATTGCACGCCATTCTCGAGAGTACCCGCACCTTCCAGATCGTGGGAACACCCACCCGCCGGATCACCGCCACTGACACCATTGCCGACTGTCAGCCAGATGTCATTATTGTCGATACGGAAACTGAGCAGGATGCCATAGAGGGTATCAGACAACTACGCGAGGCTGCCCCACACGCCAAGATGATGCTCCTGAGTGGATTTGAACAAAAAGATCCCGTGCGCGAAGCCCTAGAGTTTGGTGTTGACGGAGTGATCTTGAAGATCAACCCACCCGCAGTGATCATTGCTGCAATCGAGGCTCTCTTCCCTCCATCACGTCTTACTTCAGGCGCTGGAGGCTGCAACACAGCCGAACAGGTTCTCCCACGACCTCCTCAGGCAGAGTTGCATCCGGTCCTGCAGCAAACAGGTTGGCCTGATGCCCTGACTGAACGCGAACGAGAGGTGATTAGGCTCGTCAAGCAAGGTCTGTCGAATAAAGACATTGCTCACCAATTGTCAATCTCAGACAGTACAGTTCGACACCATTTGACCAGCATCTTCGACAAGGTGGGGGTTCCGAATCGCCAAAAACTCATGGTTCACGCTCATCACTTTCGCACTACGCCAGTCTGACGCTCTACCCTCGCTTGGAAGGGGCTATGAGCGTAGTTTTTCGTGCTGCGCCAGGGAAATGGACTGCAAATACACACTGACCTGCTAGATCTTCATCTCTTCGTCTGTCGACGTGCAAAAGATGTGGAAGTCCTAGGGGTGACCTTGGTATGATGCGAACGTTCGTCGTTACTCACACGAGGCCGAGGTAGCTCAGTTGGCAGAGCACAGCCCTGAAAAGGCTGGTGTCGACAGTTCGATTCTGTCCCTCGGCACCATCATCAGCATATACCCTTCTCCCCAGTCATGAACAACTAGCCCCTCGAATCCAGATCGAATAGAATTCTTCTCTCTGCTGCCTAACTGATCACGATAGGAGGTCTGGTTAGCGAGGATGGTGGGCACAAAACGACGATCCGTTCGGTCGCTCTACTTCTCTAGGGTGCGAACATACGCCAAGACGGCTCGACTCTCCTCTGCAGACAGACGATTCTTCCATGATGGCATATTGGGTTTCCCCTCATGAATGCTGCTCAGGAGCGTAGCATCAGACTTTTTCTTTGTAGCAGGCCTGGTGAGATTGGCGGGGTCTGGGCCCAACAGTAAGTACCCATCCCCTTTTCCCTGTGACCCATGACAGCCCGCACAATGACGGGCAAAGATCTTTTTCCCTTTGGAATCATCTCCAGTTGGTGAGTCGGTTGCTGGTGAAGCCACTATCGTATACGGACCACTCAGGACCAGTGCCAGCCCCGCCATAAGTGGGTACCATGCTATGTTCTTCTTACGCCTCACCTTCATCCTCTTTATTGTCCCTTACGGCGACGGGACTCCACCAGGTTGGTGAATCCCCCTCGGTTCCTCATGGCCATGTGCAGGGTCGGTCATCAACAGATGAGAAGCTCCGACATCCCCCACTTGCCCTCCCCTATCATGGGCCCCTTCTCCTGATTGGCCTTCCAGCCAACGATACAGCACCGGCAACATGATTAAAGTCAACAGCGTCGAACTCACAAGTCCACCAATGACGACGATCGCCAACGGGCGCTGGACCTCAGAACCAATCCCCTGAGCAAATGCTAGCGGAACGAGCCCCAACAGTGCGACCAGCGCCGTCATCAAGACCGGACGCAACCGAAGCAGGGCTCCAGATGTCACGGCTTCGTCTAAGCTATGCCCGTCTTCACGCAGCTTATTCATGTAGGACACGAGCACAATGCCGTTGAGCACGGCCACACCGAAGAGATTGATGAATCCAATAGACGCTGGCACGCTGAGATACTCTTTCGTCATCCATAGTGCCACCACCCCTCCGATCAAGGCAAACGGTAGATTGAGAATAATCAGGGTTGCCTGCCGAAGCGAGTTGAATGTCGAATACAACAAGAAGAAAATCAGTCCGATCGTGATCGGAACAATGATCCGCAACTTCGCCATGGCTCGTTCCATATTCTCAAACGAGCCGCCCCAGGTCACCCGATACCCTGTAGGGAAAGCCACACTCGCGTCAATCTTCTGTTGTGCTTCTTCAACCAGACTGCCGATGTCTCGTCCCATGGTATTGAATCCGATCGAGACATAGCGTTGCAACTGATCACGGCTGATACGCCCAGGTCCTTCTTCCAACTGAACGGTGCCGAGATCAGCCAGGGGAATGAGCGCGCCGGCCCGGTCGCTGACTTTAATATTACTGATCGTTTCGACACTATCTCGGTACGATTTTGGAAACCGCACGACAAGATCGAACCGTTGCTGTCCTTCATAGACGCGCGTCGCGACCTCTCCTCCAATGGCTGTCGAGATGATTTCCCGCACATCGGCCACGTTGATTCCATGTCGCGCGATCTTCCCGCGGTCGATATCGATCGTGAGATAGGGCTGCCCGAATAATTGCTCTACTTTGATGTCACGGACACCACGGACTGTTTCGAGCACCTCCGCGATCTCCTGAGCTTTGCTCCGCAACATCTCCAGATTATCACCAAACAACTTCACGGTGGCCTCCGTCCGCACACCGGAAATCAGTTCGTCGACTCGCTGCTGGATCGGCTGACTGATCAGAAAGGTCGCCCCAGAGACCGCGGTCAATCGTTCACGGAACTTCTGCATGAGCTCGGGCATCGTTCGAGCCGTCGTCCATTGATGCAGTGGCTTGAGCCGAACAACGGGATCGCTTTCATTCGGTTCTTGCGGGTCATTCCCTAGCTCTGTTCGACCAATTTTGGAGACCACCATCTCGACTTCCGGAAACTCCATGATCGCCTGTTGCATGCGCTTCTCAATTTCGATTGAGGCAGGCAACGACACGCTGGGAAGCCGGATAGTCTGCGGTGCGACCGACCCCTCGTTCAGGATCGGAATGAATTCAGTCCCTAAAGATGGCACTAGCGACAGAGCCCCGATGAGCGCCCCAATGGCCATTGCCAAAACCGTTGTGCGGTGTCCCAGCGCCCATCGAAGCGTCGGCGCATAGAGCCCCTTCGCCATTCGCACGATCCACGGATCGTCTTCACTCCCGTGCTTTAAGACCAGTGAACAAAGGACCGGTGACAGCGTGAGCGACAGAAGAAGCGAAACCAACAACGCGATCATGATGGTATAGGCAAGGGGTTTGAACATCTTGCCTTCCATGCCTTGGAGGGATAATAGCGGAAGAAAAACAATGATGATAATCAAGATACCGAACACAACCGGTTGACCGACCTCTTTCACTGCTTGCGTGACTAACTGTACCCTCGGTATGGAGGCGGAGGAATGGTGTGACAGGTGGCGATAGACATTTTCGACAACGACGACCGACCCATCCACAATCATCCCGATTGCAATTGCTAATCCCCCCAATGACATGAGATTTGCCGTCAGTCCGATCTGTCCCATCACAATAAATGTCGCCAACGGTGCCAACACCAACGTCCCCACCACAATCAATGCACTCCGAATGTTCCCGAGGAAGAGGAATAGAACAACCACGACCAGCACCACGCCTTCCCCAAGCGATTTGTAGACGGTGTTCAAAGCTTCGGTAATCAGTTCGATACGGTCATAGAACGGGATAATTCGTAATCCATTCGGCAACAGGCCTTTGGTATGAATCTCTTCCACACGCGCCTTCAAGCCTTGGACGACATCCCGAGCATTCCCGCCCCTCAGCATGAGGACGATGCCACTCACCACCTCGCGGTCTCCATTCAACACCGTCGCGCCGTGCCGCACCGCATGATTGATCACAACTTGCGACACATCGGAAACATAGACCGGAGTTCCTCCGGTTTCCCGCACCACGATGCGTTCGATGTCCTCAAGTGAGCGAATCAACCCAGTCCCTCGCACGATGTATTTTTCCGCGTGTTTCTCCAGAATATTGCCGCCGGCATTGGCGTTATTCTTCGACACGGCATCGAAGACGTCTCTGAGAGTCAAATTGTACTTTCGCAGGAGCCCGGGCTCGACCAATACCTGATACTGTTTGACGTACCCGCCCATCGAGTTGACATCGATCACCTCCGGTGTACTTTTCAGAATGGGGCGAATCACCCAGTCTTGGACTGTTCGCTGTGCGATTAGGCTTTGGTGCTCTGCTTCAGCATCGGCTGCGGTTCCCCCAGGCGCGTCCAAGTAATACTGAAACACCTCACCCAAGCCTGTGCTGTTCGGCACGAGCATGGGTTCGGCACCGGGAGGAAGTTGTTCCTCCACTTCGAGCAATCGTTCCAACACCAATTGCCGTGCCAAGTTGATGTCCATGGAGTCATCGAACACAATCGTAATGAGCGACACCCCCACTTTTGTGAGAGACCGCATTTCTGTCAGCGCAGGCACGCCGGTGAGCTGCAGCTCGATCGGATAGGTCACTAGACGTTCGACCTCAGCAGGCGAGAGCCCAGGTGCTTTGGTTACCACCTGGACCAGAACGCTTGTGACGTCAGGAAAGGCGTCAATCGGAATGGTCTTAAAGGCGTACACGCCTCCGGCTCCAATCATAAGCGAGCAGAGAATAATGAGGAGTCGCTGGCGTAGGGAAATGTCGAGGAGACGAGAGACCATCAGACAGGTTTCTTCAGCATCTCGGATTTCAAGACAAAGGCTCCATGGGTGACCACCGGCTCTCCTTCGTTCAAACCGCCCAGTATGGACGTGAGCGTTCCGTTGGATTCCCCGACGTGCACATCGCGAACCTCATACTCATTAGGGTTTCGTTGCACAAAGACAAACGTTCGACCTTGATCTCGTTGCAGAGCAGCTTCCGGCACTGCGAGCCGATCTGGTTGCGCCTCTGAATACAGACGAATGGTCGCAAACATCTCAGGCTTGAGTTGTCCGTCCCGATTCGGCAGTTCACTCCGGAGCTGCATGGTACGCGTGACAGGATCCAAGACATCCCCAACATAGGTGATCATGCCTTTGAACACCTCTTTGGGATAGGCATTGATCCGCACCTCAACTTGTGTTCCCCCTGACGCATGGACGGAATGGACGAAGAGAATGTCCTTTTCCGGAATATTGGCTTGAACCCATACTTCCGACAGGTCCGCGATGACAAACAAGTTCTCCGTCGTCTCGACCACTTCGCCACGAGTGAGTTTGCGTCCAATAATCCGGCCGGCAAAGGGCGCCACGATCGGAACGACAGAACGTATCTTTCGACTCTGTTCGAGCCGTTTAAATTCTTCGTCATTCATGCCAAGAAGCTTGAGCCGATCATGCGACTCATTGGCCTCAGCTTGGGCACTTAACAGTTCCGCCTGGCGACGTTGGGACTCAGCTTCGCCGATCACTTGCTCTTGTAACAGAAACTGGGCCCGGTTGAAGGCTTGCTCTGCCACGTGCAGCTTCGCCTTCGCTTTGAGATAGGCCGATTGAGCCAAACCGAGTTCACTGCTGTAAAGAATGGCCAACGGGGCATTGGCTTTGACCTCTTGCCCTAAATCTCCATACACTTCGACGACCCGACCTCGCACCAGGGTCGTAATTTCAGCCATATTTCGTTGATTGGGTTGGACAACTGCGGGAAAGTCACGATGCGTTCGGAAATCACTTTTCGTCACCGGTTGGACTGTGAGACCCACACGAGAAGCCTCCTCCGCCGATAGCGGGATAAGGCCCGGTGTGGACACCGTCGTCGATGGCTTGCTCGCCACCACGTCGCTCGGCGTCCCGTCACACCCAGCTTCCAATGCCAGCACACCGAACAGCAATCCACACAGACTCCGACGAAAGGACGGTGAAGCAATTGCCCTGGACCGTGTTACATTGTTCACAGCACTCCCCCTACGGCTTGTTCAAGCCGAGCGAGTGAAACCGAGAGATCATGCCTCGCCAGCGCATAGTCGAGTAAAATTTGTCGCTGGACCCGCTGAGCATCGAGCACTTCAAGGAGACTCGATGCTCCCTGTTGAAAACTGAACTGTGCGAGCCGCAAGGCTTCCTGTGCTTGCTTTAGGAGGCCCTTATCGAACACGTCAATCAACTCGGCAGTGGTACGAACATCCTGATAGTGCTGATACACGGCCCTCCCAAGCTCATTGCGCGTTCGGAGCAGCTCAGCCTCATCTCGGCGCTTTGCCCCTAATGACGCGGCAATCTCTCCCTGACGCCGATACCAGAGCGGCATCGGAATTGAGAGCCCCCCTTGAAACGCTTCTCGCCCCATCTCGCGCCAATAGCTGCCATTGACCGTGACGGTCGGCACTCGAGCCTGCCGTTCGAATTCAATCTTCCAGTCCGATTGCTCCACAGACTTCAATAAGCGCTGGACGGTTGGATGTTGGTCCATCATCCGAGTCATGAGCCATTCGATCTGTAAGTCTCGAGGCAGGACTCTGAATTCGCCGTGGACCAGATAAGACGGTCCGAGCGCACCACCAGTCAAGGTATCAACGGCCACACGATTGATGCGAACAAGATTATCCGCGCGGGCGAGTTGTTGCCGCGCCTTCAGAACTTCCACCTCCGCCTTGATGGACTCAAACTGTGGGGCTTCTCCCGATTTAACCCGTGCCCTCACAATCCTGGCCACACCTTCGACGGTCTCAAGATTCTGCCGTGCCAAGTTCGCATCCTGCTGGGCCAGCAGCAGATCATAGAACGCCACTTTGACCTGCGAGGTCAGATTCAACCGAGTTTCCAACATCCCAACGCTGGCCGTGGCCAAACCAAGATCCGCCACCCGTTGCCGTGCCGCACGCAATGCCGGCCATTCAACCGGCTGTCCAACAACGACGTTGTATTCCGTCAGTGACTGGCGATCCAGACTCGCCCCACTACCTGCCCGATTGGTGTCACGAAGCATCCCATGGCCACCGCCCCCCACGACGGTGGGGTTAGGATAGGCGCCAGCCGCCGTCTGCTGGCCTTTTTGCTGTTCGATGGAACCTTCCGCGAGGGAAACTAAAGGATTTTTTGCCAAGGCTAGATCGACAATCATATCAAGGCTGTAGAACTGGGATGCAGGCTCAGTAGAAGCCATGGCCTGGCCTCCCCCTAGACTTATCCCCCATATCACCATCACCACGAGTACGGCTCTCATGAGCATGTTGCAGGCTCCCAACGACAGGTTGTCAATTCATAGTAGGCTGAATACAGTTTATTTTCAAATGCCTAAGCAGAATGTCGCGAGGTCATCACAGGGGCCAGGCCTCCTTCATTGATTGGTACCCCACTGAAATAGAAGGCCGAGATTGCCACGGTCGCCGCGACATTCAACGACTCGACCCCTTGCGCTAAAGGAATGGAAAACCTGATTGCGGACACGTTCAGGATTTCCTGTGACAGTCCCGCGCCTTCATTGCCGACGGCCATCACAAGCCTGCCAGGTATGGTTACAATATTCCTGATGAAGACCCTCTCAACCGAAGAGGGAACCGCTGCATAGATCTCACATCCGTAGGTAGAGAATGTCCGAAAATCGGATGTGCGGAAAACGGGCAAGCTGAGGAGAGTGCCCGCCGTGGCCCGAACAACTTTGGGACTGAAGTGATCGGCGGAATCCGTGCTCAGCCAAACAGCGGACAGATTCAGTGCCGCGGCTGTTCGGATAATCGCCCCCACATTCGCGGGGTCTTGCAACCGATCTCCATACACACCCAGGACTCGCGATTGCCCAAGTACCTGCGCCTCATCCCACAGAGGTTGCTGAACAACAGCCAGGATCCCTTGAGACACCTCCACATCAGTCAGTTGTTCAAAGGCAGGATCTGAGCACACAGACTGCCGCGCCCCGAGGGTGAGACGCCTTACACGATCTGCATTGGCTTCAGTACGAATGTAACGAGGCGATACAAGGAGACTCCGTATCGCCTCTGGATGTCGGAAGATCACATCGCGGCAAGGTTTGACGCCCTCAACAACGAAAGCTCCCTCGCTCGATCGGACTTTTTTCTCTCGAAGCAACTGTCGGATCAGGGAGCCCTGCGCACGGGACAAGACCCGGGGGTATGACCCAGCATCCACTATGCTGCCCCCGAGGGCGAATGGAGAGGGAACCGGCCCAACCAGATGAAGCCGTCGCTCACCGGCGCCTTCGTTCCGACGCCGCTTCTGCTGCACGAATACGCTGCGCGCGCGCCTTAGCACGCTTCAGAGCCGTAAGTTTTCCCCTGGTCCGAGTCTGCTCAAACTGCAGTTGTTCAAGCTGAGACTTCAAGTGCGCCTTCTCTTGTTTATGCAGACTCGCGCATTCTGCTTTAGACAGCTGTGTCCAATCTCCACTGCTCCGGGCTCTCTTGATTCGATCATCTAACGATTCTTTCAGCTGTTTGGCCCTCATCGTCACCAACGATTTCAGAGCCTCCTGGCGACGCTGAACCTCTTCCTCTTCAGCCATGATCCCGCGAATATCGGTTCCTAACATGGATCCAACCTCCTTAACAGATACGCTAGAGCGAGAGGACGCATTATACCCGATCTCGCGGTCAATCTGGAATGCCCTATAACTCATTGTTTTACATGCATAATTATCATTATTTTGTATTGCTTCCTTGAAGCAGTTTACCCCATCGTGTATCATCAGCTCATGCCGATTGGGCCATGCATTCAGGGTTGGAGGCTTGAAAGAAAGCTGTCCCTTGAAGCTCTCTCAGATGCGGCTGGCATTTCTCCGAGCCTCCTGGAACAGATCGAAGCAGACCAAACGGACCCTACGGCTCTTACCATCGAAGCACTCGCCAGCGTCCTCTGTATTCCCCCGACTTGGCTGTTTGACAGTCCCAGATCCTTCGAATATCTGTTCGCAGACCTGGATGTAGGAGAGGAACCTGATCGCACTCAGCTTGACCCAGTGACTGATCGAATCCTGTCTGGTTCACGAGCAGATCGATCGCTCTATGTTCTTCTCACAACACTTATACAATCAGGCGATCCCAAATTGTTGCGGGCAGCCGAGGTGAGCCTACGTAGCCTGGTCAAACAGTCGCGCCAAGCCACCGTCCCTTGGCAACAGCGCCCTTCAGGACACTTCGAACCACCGAGCGACTAGTGCCTCGAGCTTGTGCTTGAGCCAATCCCTCATCCTCCCTCTACACCAAGTCCAAACGAGAAAGAGTCTCAGACACGTGGTAGGCTGACCTGCCCTCCCTCCCATTTCACAAAACAAACTTTGCCTATACTATTCCTATTGATACACTTCAGAGGTCATTACACGGACCAAATTGACTCCAGTAGGCACTCGTGAAGGATTCAATGCGTGGACTCTTCGTCCTGATCCTACCCCTCTTGCTTGTCGGATGCAGCGGCATCAATCACGTCCCCTCCTCTCGCTTTTCCCCGTCCACCTCTTCACCCGTGATGGGAGAGCAGGTGATCGATCGAGTTGGCCCGGTTATCCACGGCGCTCTCCACTCCACAACCCGCGAATCTCACATCTCCATCATTGCCTCCCATGAAACGGTAGACGCACGACCAGCTCGATACAAGCAGCGAGCAGTCACGGACACCTTGAAAGACCCATTGAAAGGCATGAGAAATCTGGAACGCCGTGGACTCGTCGCTGCGGAACTCGCCGCAGCCAATCCCCTAGATCTTCCAGCCCTGCTTCATAGACTTGAGGCCATTATGGGGCACTCCTCTGCACCTATGACTCCGCTCTCCATCCCTACCGACTTAAATCGACACGACACACTTGCATTCATACGTGAAGCTTTTTCCCAAGCCGCACGCTATCGAGAACTTGCACTGGCAGGTCTTTCGGACCAGGAACGTGCCTTCCTCTTCGAGCACGGAGGAACACTGGCAGAATCCTATACACCTCAAATCTCTGTGCTCTCCGACCTGACCATACCTCAGATCCTTGCGAACAGCAGGTTTGCAGCACTCTTGGAAGAGCGGGTGAAGTATGAACATCTCCTTGCCGCAAGCCGCGTTCTTGCACAGTTAACCAATACACAGTGGCTTAAAGAGCTGGCCGCAGCATTCCCGGATCCCGTCTCTCCAACAGAGATTCCCCCTGGCATCACCGGCGAGGTCAGGTTTGTCCAGGATACACCCGAAGGGCTCATCCTCATTGGGGGTCCAGGTGCCAACACCTATGAATTAGAGGGACCAGTTGCCCTCATTCTTGATCTTGGCGGAAACGATACGTATCACCGCTTCATTGCTGCATCCCATGACGCACAACATGGGAATGCCGTCGTCATCGACCTAGCCGGCAATGACCAGTACTCAGGTACGCCGTTGGGATTAGCCACAGGTCGACTCGGCGTTGGACTGCTCTTCGACCGGTCTGGAGACGACCGCTACGAACTTTCCCCCGGGTCTGGTGGAACGGGATTGGGGGGCGTTGGCATCTTGGTCGATACGCAGGGGAATGACCAGTACCTCGGTACCCGATTGACGCAGGGCGCAGCGATCGGAGGATTAGGTCTCTTGGTCGATACTGCGGGCGACGATCGTTATCAGAGCCATGGGTTCAGCATCGGGTTTGGAGGACCACTTGGACTCGGTGCCGTCCTTGATACCGAAGGAGATGATCAGTATCAATGCGGTGACGCTATCCCTAGCGCCTACAACACCCACGATGCGCCAGACGCAAAACCTGGCGATCCAGCGTTTCAATACGACTGCTTTGGCCTTGGCACAGGTGCCGGTTCACGCGTACTGATCAACCGGCGTGAATGGCTAGCCAAGAGCCTGGCTGGCGGCCTTGGGCTCCTGGTTGATCTTGACGGGCGGGACACGTATCAGAGCGCCAACTTTTCTCAGGGAATGGGATATTTTTTTGGCGCGGGAATCTTGCTCGATCTCAACGGAGAGGATCACTATCAGGCCGCTCGCTATGGCCAGGGTGCCTCCGCCCACTATGGCATCGCACTCTTCATCGACTACCAAGGGGCCGATCATTATGGATCTACAGGCCCCTATTACAATGCGGGTGTGGCGTGGGACCATGGTGTCAGCCTGACGATCGACGCAGGAATAAGTCATGATACCTATACCCTCGATCGCACAACCGGTCTTGGAAAAGCTGATTACACCGGCTGGGCGATATTTGTGGATGAAGGCGGTAACGACCGCTATATTCTCCAATCCGGTTTCGGCGAAGCCACAGAACGAAGTCTTGCGGGATTCATCGACCTCGACGGCGAAGACCACTACACCCTGTTATCACCATCCTCTTCTAGCATTCCCATGAACAGCACGGCTCGTTCTCCTGGGTCTGGTAGCTTCTATGAAGACCAATAGGTCACGAGGTCCTTATCCAACCGCACCTTGGATCAGCACAGACTGTATTGTCTAAGAATCTTACATACAGAACTGTTACGTTGCTTTCAGTACTACTGCCAGCTAGCCACTAACACAGCCTGTACATCCTGCGGCCGCTGATCGATTGCCTGATCCCACGTGAGACCGGACTGCTGTGTAAAGGCCGCCATAGCTTGGATCAACTGATTGACTTGCGTGCTCAGCAACGTTTGCCCGTTGCCGGCCTGAATCGTCTCGATTCGATTATTCGTGCTGAGATACCAATCCCGTACGGTCACCTGATCCGCTGCCCCATGAATGGCCAGCCGCAAATCATTGACCTGGCGGCTGATGACAAGATCTAGTGGATTGATCGTCGCTCCAAACACTGCCCGATCCTGATTTCCCGAGAAGGGATCGGAATCGAAAATACTATCTTGGCCATCGCCTCGCGAGAAATGATACTGATCGTTGCCCGCCCCTCCAATCACGGTATCGTTCCCGGTCCCGCCCGTAACTTGATCCGCTCCGCTGCCACCGATCAATCTGTCATTCCCCATTCCACCGAACACTTGATCGTCACCAGCCCCGCCATCGATGACATCCACCCCATCTTCTCCACTCAGCGTATCATTACCACTCCCGCCTAAAATCGTATCATTCCCCGCCCCGCCACTGACAATATCAGCACCAGACGCTCCAAGTAAGGTATTGCTACCGCTGTTGCCGATTACGATATTGCTCGCCGAATTACCCGTGCCATTGATATTGGCAGAACCGGTGAGAGTAAGATTTTCTACGTTCACCCCCAAGGCATAGGTAACGGCGCTCTCGACCGTATCGCTCCCTTGTCCGACGTGCTCAATCACAATATCGCTTATTTGATTCACGACGTACCGATCATCACCAATTCCACCGATCATCGTGTCATTGCCCAGGCCACCATCGAGCCAGTCATGACCAGCTCCCCCATTGAGCGTATTACTCGCACTGTTGCCAAGGAGTACGTTATTCAACGCGTTGCCAGTCCCGTTGATCGCATTGACACCCGTCAAGGTCAGATTTTCAAGGTTGGCTCCCAAGGTCCAGGTACTTGAACTTTGCACAGTGTCGGTGCCCTCATTGGCATTTTCAGTGATCGTGTCTCCCGTCCCCACCACATAGCTATCGTTGCCGAGACCGCCTGAGAGAAGGTTGGCCGCACCATTGCCTGTAAGCATATTGTTCAATACGTTGCCGGTCCCATTGATGGATGCAGTGCCCGTCAACGTTAGATGCTCCACGTTGGCTGGCAGCTGATAGCTGATGGCTGACTGCACCACATCCGTACCTTCGTTCAGCAACTCGATCACGAGATCTGCGGTATTGTCTACGACATACGTATCGTTGCCTTGGCCGCCCGTGAGGGTATCGGTCCCCTCGCCACCATCAAGGATATTGTTGGCACTGTTACCAGTCACCATATTATCAAGTGTGTTACCAGTCCCATTGATCGCCGCCGTACCGGTCAAGATGAGCTGTTCCAGATTTGCACCGAGGATGTGGGTCACGCTGCTCTGCACCGTATCAGTGCCTTGGTTCGCCAGCTCAGTCACGACATCGCCCGCGGCATCGACGACGTACATATCATTCCCTGTCCCACCTACCATCGTATCCAGACCGACCCCGCCATCCAGGAGGTCGTTTCCCGCCAAACCCTGCAAGGTATCGTCTCCTGCTAACCCTTGGATCACATCATCACCGACCGTGCCCGTGAGCGTGTCGTTCCCCGCAGTCCCTATGAGCGGCAGAATCGTAAGCGAGAAGACGTCACTCGTACTGAGCGTCCCTGTATCGGTGACCATCACTCGCACATCAAAGGTACCGATATCTCCACCGAATGGTGTGCCACTGAGCATGCGAGTATTCGGATTGAACGTGAGCCAGGTTGGCAGGGCAGTGCCATCCGTTCGTGTCGCGCTATAGGTGAGTGTGTCTCCATACATCGCATCTTGATCCGCAAACGCGTTCGTGGGCACGACAAAGCTGAATACGGTGCCTTGCGTGACCTGTTGATCCGCAATGGGATTCGCTACCGTCGGCGCCTCATTCACATTCTGCACGGTCAATGCAAAACTGCTCACCGCACTCAGTCCCCCGGCGTCCGTTGCCGTTACCGTCAGGTTGAGGGTCCCCACCTGCGCATCATCGGGCGTCCCGCTGAACGTCCGCGTCGCCGCATCAAAGCTCAGCCAACTCGGTACCGCATGGCCATTGGCCAACGTCGCACTGTATGTCAGCGTATCCCCCGCGTTAGGATCGGCAAACGTGTTGTCCGAGACTTGAATACTGAACGGCGCGTCCTCCAAGACCGTTTGGTCCGCAATGGGATTCGTCACCGTCGGCGCATGGTTGACTGGTCCACCCAGCAGCGCCGAAAGACGTGCCGTGCTCCCATCCGCAAACGCTAGGGTCTCCACCACCAACGAGCCATTGGCACCGGTCGGATCAAAACCGGTGAGAATCAGCTGGTCAGTTCCGCTACTGCCGACTTGGACCGTCAAAGTACGTACATCTTCGTCGTGCGTGAAGGTGAGATCGGTCTGTAAAATCCCTGCGCCGAACTGAATGCGATTGCCTTCGCCAGCTGCTACCGCATCCTGAATCCGGTCGATCCCGTCGCCGATGTTGAAGAGATAGGTGTCGTCGCCTGTCTTCCCACACAGCGTATCGTTCCCAACCTCTCCCGTCAGCACGTTTGCGGCGCCGTTGCCGATCAGCACATTGTCGAGAGCATTACCAGTGCCATCAATCGCGGCATCCCCTGACAGCATCAGATGCTCAAGATTGCCGCCAAGCTGATAGGATCCACGGCTCACGACTCGATCTATTCCCTCCCCCGGCAATTCCACAATGACATCGCTGACCCCAATCACATAGACGTCATCACCGACACCACCGATCAACGTGTCCACGTTCCCATCATCGATGGTATCATCCAGCAAGGAGCCAACCCCCAGCAAACGTCCGTCGTTGGCCCCATAACCTCCGATCAACGTATCGTTGCCCCCTCGGCCTTCCAATCGATTCGCGCCGTTACTCCCAACCAATACGTTGTCGAAGGCGTTACCGACCCCGCGAGTGCCGCCGAACATGAACAGATTTTCCACGTCGGCTTCGAGGGTATAGTCAGCAATCGCCACCACAGTATCACTGCCTTCTCCCGGCAATTCCACGATCGTCGCGTTTGGCAGATCAAAGAACTGAACCTGAGTCTGATCCACTGCCGACCAATTCACATACCCGCCGATCATGATATAGACATCGTCACCGGAGCCCCCAAGCAAAAGATCGACCCCATGAGCCCCGACGCTGCCAAAGAACGGCCCACCAGGCTCCAAGACGAATGGCCTAAGGACGTCATTACCCGGTCCACCGATCAGCAGGTCACTCCCATCGCCAACTTCTGAAAACGATGGAATCGAGGCGCCTCCAATCAGCACGTCGTTTCCTGCGCCCCCATCGAGAATATTGTCTCCGTCGCCACCGTGATCCGGCGTGCCCATGATGACATTGTCGAGATTATTCCCCAGGCCAAAGCGGGCCTGACTGCGAATATCAAAAATCAAGAGTTCTACGTTCGCCGGCAAGTCATAATCAGACATCGTCAGCACGCTATCGATGCCTTCGTTTGGTAATTCGACAACCGTATCCTCCGCCGTCACGAGGTAAAAATCGTTGCCGTGTCCGCCAATCCAGGTGCTTGGTACGCCGGTCCCGAAGAAACCATCGTGTCCATCCGTCCCCGCACCCTGTTGTTCGTGAGCAGCGAGGTAGGCCTGATCCCAGATGGTGCCATCGGCAAACAGGATCTGTCCGGGGAAGGAGATTCCCATCTGTAATTCATCGAACGTTCCCACGATGCCCAGTCGATGATTTTCCGATTCAATCGTGTACAGTCTGACGTCAGAGGGGAGCACATCTGGGGTCATCAACACCCTGTCTTCGGCAGAGGCGTTGGCGCTGTCGCGGCCATAGCCCCGGCCGAATACAAAGGTGTCGGCCCCAAGACCGATGAGGCTATCATTTCCTGCCTCTCCGTCGAGCACATTCGTGGCTCCTTGACTGAACAAGCTATCGTTGCCCGCCCCTCCACGAAGTACATTCTGTCCTCCGAGTGCAGACAAGATATCGTCGCCGGCTCCACCGTCAAGTTCATTATCGCCCTCCCCACCGGAGAGTGAGTCACGCCCATCGCCGCCCAGTAGCAGGTCATTCCCATCTCCTCCATTGAGAACATCATTCCCTGCCCCTCCTTCGAGCCGGTCATGACCACTCAACCCGTTCAGTTGGTCATTGGCCGCAGTTCCGATCAACAGGTCATCACCGGCTCCACCGTTCAGGATGACTCCAGGTCCTGGGTCCGGCGTAGTGGCAGACTTCTCCAAGAGCGTGGCTGTATCCCATACCGTACCGTCTGCAAATCGAACCTGTTTGGTTGCGAGATCGGCCAGCGAGCCATAGCCAATGAAGAGTTGATCGCTGTGGCCACCGCCATTGCTATCGAGGCTGGGAAGCGCCAAATTGAGCGCCCATTCGAAGGGAAAATTATGAGGCAGGGGTGAGAACGGCACAGGCACGTTCGCGTCTATTTGTTGGCGGGTCACGACCACTTGTTCAGGGGTGATTCCTGCCGCAATCTGAATCGTATCGATTTCTCCAGCGTGCATATCATCGACGGCGCCGTAGCCCGAACCGAATCCAAACACATAGGTATCTTGGCCGAGACCACCTCGCAGAATATCGAGACCTCCGTTCCCAGCGAGCGTATCGTTCCTCGCCCCTCCGTCGAGCACGTTCGCCTGACCATTGCCCAGGATCACATTATCCAGTTCGTTACCGATTCCTACCTGCACCCCTGCCTGAGTCCCGCCATAGAGCGAGGTCGCGGTCGCACCAGTCCCTATCTGATTCACTGGGTCGACACGGCTAGCTGTTTCCAGCAACGTCAGGTTTTCAATGTTTGCACCAAGCCGATACGATCTCGTCGTCTGGATAGTATCGATCCCTTCGCCAGCCAGTTCGACCACCATGTCGCCCGCACTCACGACATACGTGTCGTTGCCCTTGCCACCCGTCAACACATTCACGGCGCTGTTGCCGGTCAGCACGTTGTCGAGATCATTTCCGGTGCCATCGATCGGTGCCGAGCCGGTGAGCGTAAGATTTTCGAGGTTCGCTCCCAA
Organism: uncultured Nitrospira sp.; assembly: GCA_902500775.1. Lineage (GTDB taxonomy): Bacteria > Nitrospirota > Nitrospiria > Nitrospirales > Nitrospiraceae > Nitrospira_D. The sequence continues at coordinate 70,077 of CABVRZ010000005.1, read as the reverse complement.
CGTATACGTCTGATCCGTCACGACCGTATCGCGTCCTTCACCGGCTTGCTCGACCACCTGATCACCGACACCGATAGAATAGGTGTCATTACCGGTTCCGCCAGTCAGCACATTTGGCGCGCTGCTGCCGGTCAGGACATTGTCGAGACTGTTCCCATTTCCATCTACAGCAGTAGTTCCCGTCAACGTCAGATTCTCCACATTAGCTGACAGTTGATAGCTGATGGCGGACTGCACCATATCCGTGCCTTCGTTCACGAGTTCCGTCACCACATCGCCGACATCGTCCACGATATACCTGTCGTCTCCGAGACCTCCGGCCATTGTGTCGGCACCGGCACCACCATCGAGCAGATCGTCTCCCGCCAGTCCTGAGATATGGTCATTGCCTGCCAGACCTCGCATGATGTCCTCGCCAACCGTGCCGACCAAGGTATCAACGTCGACTGTACCAATGACCGGCCGCTGCGCGAAGCCGGCAACGGTCGCGGCATCCCACACCGTGCCATCAGCAAACCGGACCGCATCGATCTGCAACACTGACGCCGTCAAAAACTGCGAGAGAGTAACGGAATCCCCACTGTCGCTGATCGTGAGCACGATATCCTTGCCGCTTTGAGTGACCCGGATATCCGTGGGCGCGATACCTGCGGCATACTGAATCGTATCCTGCGTGCCCCCCACATCGATCAGCCGATCCTGTCCACTACCACGGTCCAGGAGATAGGTATCGTTCCCTCGTCCGCCATTCAACAGATCGTTTCCCGTCCCGCCATCCAAGACATCGTCGCCGTCGCCGCCTTGCAATGTGTCATGGCCGGCTAATCCTTTTAATCGATCCACGACGTTCGTCCCTGTCACGACGTCATTGCCATCCGTACCGATGAGGTCAAACCCGCGCGCGATCAGCTGGTGATAGGTCAGGGTCGTGCCGTCGGCGAACTGATACGATTCCACGGCATGAGGTCCGAGTACATCGTTGCGATCGAATGATTCCATCAACAGCGCATCACCAGACGTGCCCACGCGGATCAACAACTGGTTGGTCCCGATCCCAAACGGGGGCGCCTGCCAACCCAACATCAGATCGGCTGAGGCAGTGCCGGCCCCAAACACCAGGCGGTTGCCTTCGCCTGATCTGGCCAGATCCTCGATCGTATCGACCCCATCACCGACAGCGAATCTGTACTGATCATCTCCAGCCACACCGCTCAGTCGATCGTTGCCATGACCACCAACGAACAGATCCCGAGCATTCGTCCCAAACAAAGTGTCGTCAAACTCGGTACCCGGCACGTCGATGCCGCGATCGACGAGTTGCGTATGTGTCAGCGTCGTCCCATCCTCGAAGTCAAACGCATCCACGGCACCAGAGTTGTACACATCAAAGATATTGGGAAATCCAAATGAAATGCCCTCGCCGGCTGTACCGATCGGAAGCTCCATCCCGTTGCCAAGCCGATAGCGCAGCCCCACTGAGCTGATTCCAGGACCGAATACCACCTGATTGGCATCTCCCGATCCTGATTGTTCCACAATCTGGTCAAACCCATCGCCGAGTGCAAACCGATAGGTATCGTTGCCCGCACCCCCTTCCAGCCGATCGTTGCCCTGGCCTCCGCCGAGCTGGTCAGCCCCAACACCGCCATATAGCTGATCATCCTCCGCACCGCCCTCCAACACATCGTCCCCTTCGCCACCAATTAGGGTATCAATGCCGGCTTCGCCTAGCAGCTGGTCATTTCCAGCATTGCCGCTAAGCTGATCGTCCCCAGTCCCACCGTAGAGCATGTTGTTGAGCAAGCCACCTGCGAGGACATCGTTCCCTCCAAGTCCATAGATCTTCTGATAGAGTTCTGTGCCATCTAATACATCGTTCCCGGTTGTCCCAATCAGGTCGAACCCGCGCTCGATCAATTGTGTGTGGGTCAAGACCGTCCCATCGGCAAATTCAAATGACTCGATGCCTGTCGATTGCACCGGATTGGCTGAGTTGAAATTCTTGATATGGATCAGATCCCCATTGGATCCGACTCGGAGGAGTAACGAACCATACCCCAGCGTCACATCGCTAGTGGCAATGCCAGCTCCAAACACCAGACGATTGATACCCACTGCGTCACCGATCGTCTCCACCCCATCACCCAGGTTAAAGACATAGGTATCGTTGCCCGCACCGCCCTGCAGAACATCGATACCCACGCCGCCAATCAGTACATCCTCACCATCACCACCTTGAAGCTGGTCATCGCCAGCCCCACCAATCAACTCGTCTACCCCCGCGCCGCCTAACAGGAGATCATCGTCGTCTCCTCCAAATAATTGATCATTGTCCTCGTCTCCCATGAGCAGGTCATTGCCAGTCCCACCCCATAAAACGTCCGCCTCCGTTCCGCCTCGCAGTTCATCGTTCCCAGCCCCGCCGTCTAGGACGTCCCGCCCTTCGTTGCCAAAGAGCGTATCGACATCAGCGCCCCCGAACAACACATCGTCCCCTCGCCCGCCGGCAAGAATATCGTCACCCGCACCACCGTCCAGCCAGTCGTCGCCCCCGATTGGATCGTAGAGAAAATCCCCAAAGAGGGTATCAATCCCGTTCCCGCCTATTAGGCGATCGTGCCCACCACCACCATAGAGATAATCATCACCGGTGCCGCCATCCAACAAATCGTTCCCCGGCGTCACGCCATCGAGCGTCTGGTCGTCACCATAGAGCGTATCGTTCTCCGTGCCGCCTAGCAGTACGTCATTGCCCGCATCGCCTTGGAGATAGTCATCCCCCGCACCCCCATCTAGATGGTCGGCTCCACCGGTGAGACTAGTAAACGGTGTGGCAGTAATCGGAATGCTCTGGCCCGGCCACACATAATTGAAGTTCGGGGAATCCGCCGGCAGGGTATCCCCATAGAGATGATCGTCATCGCTACCGCCGATCAGCACATCGTCCCCCAAGAACCCAAACAGCCAATCAGTTCCCGCTTCGCCGTCGAGAACATCCGCACCCATGTCGGCTAATGCGGTGGCGACCGCATCGCCCGCCAGCAAATCCGCACCAGTCCCTCCGCGTAGAATATCTGCTCCGCCATTTCCCGTGAGACTGTCTTCCCCCGCACCTCCATCCAGCACATCATTGCCAAGTCCACCGGAGAGCGCATCTTCTTGATTCCCGCCATCAAGGACATCATCGCCTTCATAGCCGAACAGAATGTCGCGTCCGTCCTCCCCGTACAACCGATCGTCGCCTAAGGCTCCTTCCAACAGATCCGAGCCGGTCCCGCCGAAGAACTGGTGATGGCCTTGGCTCGCCTGATTCGCAAAGACCCAGTCGTCTCCTCCGTTGCCGAATGCCGTCACATTGAACCGCGCCCCGCTACCACCCAATGGACCCAACGTATTAGGATTGTCGTCGCCGTTCAAAGTCTGTCCCGGCAGGCCGTTGTTGTAATTGATCGCCGGCGGAGTCGCTGTGGGTAGGGTCGAGAGATCGTGCAATGTGATTCCCAGCATCCCCGGCTGCCAATTTTGAATGGTCACCGTGCCGTTGATTGTCAGCGTGGTGCCGCTCTGCACAAACCGGAATAGTCCATCGACACTGTTATACGTATCCTCAGGTTCGTTGGCCTTGCGGATACCACCCAGCACCAGCCGGTTAGTGAGTTGCACCATTCCCTGGCGATCGCCATCCTCAATCACATCCTCGCCATCAGGATCAAGGACATACGTATCAAATCCCAGTCCCCCGTATAGCGTATCGCTACCGGTCCCCCCATCCATATGATCATTGCCGCTGTCGCCTTGAAGATAATCGTCGCCGCCATGCCCAAACAATTGATCGCCCCCCCCACCGCCGTAGAGATGATCATCGGTAGTCAAGACCAGGGAGCCGTGCAGCGTGTCTGCTTGGTCGCTGCCAAAGCGATACTCGCGCGCCAGCGAGGGAATTCCCGCTGGGACCTTAAATCCTGACGCATCATCCTGGTAGTGCGTCAAGGTGAACGAGTCGCTGGGGGTTGTACGGTTGTTGAGCGTCAGATCCAGCTTGGCAAGAAGAAATGCCGCGCGATCGGTCAGATACTGTTCCGTCACCTCGCCGAAGCCGGTAGCTGGATCGTATAACGCTAACTTTCCATTCCCAGCGTGTCCAAGGCCAACATAATCGGCTCCAATCAGGGCAAAGGGATTGAGTTCACGCAAGGCATAGCGATAGGCCAAGCCGTGATCAGTGTTCGCTTGCGCTTCCGCCACTAACTCAGCCACCGAGAGGCGCGGGACCACTCGACCTTGGCTGTCACGCTGAACCAGCGGTTCAATGGAGAAGGTTTGGCCGCTCAAGGTCGCTTGCAACTCGCTAAGGTGAGCATAAAACTGGTTCCGAAACGTCAGATTCCCAAAGTCATTAGTTTGCCGCCCAAACGGGGTCGGCGTGTAGCCGGGTGTCAGAATCTTCCTCAATACATCGAGCGCATTTTCAAGCGAATTCCCTTCAGCTAGTCCCGCAAATCCAACCACACCAGATCCAGTTTGATTTGAGGCTGCCGCGAAAATCCATTCAATCGTCCTCTGATCCAACGTTCCATCCACTGTCTGAAAGAGCTCCATCAACGCCAATGAATCTATGAGCAATGTGATGCTGTGGGTCGTCCCGAAACTACCGCTCTGATGGAAGAGTCCTCCCAGTCCGTCGACGTTGGGCTGATCCTCGATAAAGATCGTGGTTGGCTGACCATGAATCCCTGAGTTAGCCACATAGGGTTGATCGTTATGCGTGGCCTGGCCCACAAGTTGTGTAATTTTTCCGAAACCTGGTCCCGTTCCGATCTCACCAGGCGGCAGGAACGAATTCGTGGTGCTGAATGCTCCAAACGTGTCTCTGCGCACAGTTTGGTATTGCTGATGGCCATACACGTTCCCTGTGTTCCCACTGACGAACCAGGTTGGATCAATGGCAACCAATCGGGACCCAGCAAATTGCAGCATTTCCCGAATCCGGTCAGCATCGGAGAGGCCTGCCGTACCACCGATGATCCGCCCGCGTCCGGCGCCATTGAAGGTAACGGTCTGGTTAATCTCTGCCGCGTGCAACTCGGTGAACACCGTCGCGAGGTGGCCACCTAATGAGTAACCGGTCACATTAAGTACGGCCCCTGGTGGAAGCTTTGTCGGATCGGCTTTGAGCTCGAGGTAGTAGCGTTCCATGCTGACAAGCTGCGCCAGGGCGAATCCGGTCCCGGCAATTTCACCCGCAGCCCCCGGCAAGCCATCACGTTGCCAATCACCGCCATCAACCTGATTTTGGTACTCTAAGCTGCGAAAGGAGAGCGTGTAGGTATTAGTTGGTTGCCCGTTTTGGTCACGTTCACGCATCAGTGTGGCTGAAAATCCCGTCGCATCGTTGGCGTGGTGGTCGACGATCTGGTAACGAGAGGTAAACTCTTGAGCTAGGCCAGAGGTAAATCTCGTTTGGCCAGCTAAACTCGGGTTTAAATCAGGATCAATGGTTGGTGTGTTGTTATTCCCAAGTTTTAGTCTTTGAAAAAGTGTGTTTGTGTCTGTAAATTGAAACCCGTTTAGGTAGCTTTCTGCGGCCATTTGTTGGAGAGCAAATTGCAACCAGCCGGAAATGTCAGTTTGAGCCATGGCTGTCTCCTTACTATTAGCTATTGCTTCAATTTTGGCTTTAAGACCTTCAAAATGAACGGAACAAGAACCCCGTCACTTTGATTGAGCTGGGTGGAACATCTCTTTCGCCATTGAAGCCCTGACACACCCATTCGCTCTTCAATCTCAAACTTGGCATATCCGCGGTGGACCCCGAGGACTTCGTTTGTCAACAGATCAAGAACTATCAATTCGCCCCCCGCAATTCCTAGTTCACGATCACTAGGCCGAGATATTCCCCGCCATGTGTACCCATAGTGGCTCTTTTTGACAGAATCGTACTCCTTGCGCTTTGTGCTTTGACGATGCCCATCGTAACCAAAATACCTGGCAATGGTTGTTTCTGACGTAGGCAAGTCGAAATAGGATGGATGAAGGTACTTCCTCACTCCTTCAGATTCTCTACGGGATAAATCAGGGGATTCGAAGAATTTGTATCGTGTCGGCCGCACGTAAAGATTTTCTGCCTCCAATCCTTCCATAAGACTTCCATATGGATCCTCTATTGCATACAAATGGTTTGCCACAGCAGGGGCTTGGTATCGTGGCCGCATCTGATAAATCCCTTCCACATTCTCTACCGTCTTGTAGATGAACTCACCCGCTTCCGTCTTGCAGAGGTGCTCGAAGTACTGCTCCGGCGTCATGCCAGGTTTGTAGCCACTATCTTCAGGCACTGGATTCGGAATCTTGATGTTGTGCGCAAATCGCCCTTCCTCCGTAGCGAGCGGATCGGCGGGCTTGAGCTTTGCGACTTCTCCACAGACCTCGTTTGGCGCCAGTTTTCTGCTGGCACATTGCTTGGCGATTTCCTTGATCGCCTTCTCGAATCGCTCAGCGACAGTATCCTCTTTGAAGAGTCCGGCCGAAGAGCTGGTGATCAATACCAACACAAGAGCTCCCGCGACTGTTCCAATCTGGCTCAACCTCCTCATCGACCTGCCTCCGGCTAGCGTCAACCGGACGTTCAACGCAAGGGGGGTATCATTAGATTGGTGCATAGACTCACGCTCCTTGTTCGTGAAAGACAGACCGAGAGGATGACACCAGCATGGAAGCCTTCTGCCTCATGTGTGTTCCTAAGTGAAGGTGCGTGAGTCTAAGAATCCCGTACCACCCTGTCAAGAACAGGTTCCCCAATTGGCCTCTCGAGCCAATCGGAGAGACGCTGCACGAACTGGCAATGTCGTTGGAACTAGCGAAGGAGGGGGATCCACCCAAGCTGCACGTTTTCAGGAGCCGACGAGACGCCCGTGGCGTCTGATGAGGGACGTATCCTTGAGCCCACAACGAGCCCACAACTGGGGCCAACGATGGTGTCAATCTTATGAAGGGCGCTGGCGTTGTTGGAGATACGCTATGGGCGATCGACTGACCGTGGCCCAAGCCCAGACTCAACCTCCCACGTTCTTCTGCATTCAAATGCCGGTACGATTGTGTGTGCATGGCAACACCATAGCCCATCTGGGTTGGCAGGGTTGCACTAGGAGTTAGAACTCAAGGTTCTTTGGGCAGTCGATGCCTTGGAGGCAGATACGTTGAGGCGTCTTGTTGTGGAGCACTTCGATTGTGTCACTGGCGAGGACTGAGATCATCGGCGCCATGAAGTCAGCAAATGCCTCGCTCGTAGTAAGCAGAAGAACAGAAAGTGGCAAGCGTGGCTCTCAAGTGTACCAAGTCACTCTCTTAGAACTTTCTTAAAACATTCACCTGCGTTTATTGCTTTCAGCGTTGCACAGCTGAGAATCTTTGAGGACCCTTTGGCGTCGTTATAGATCAAGACAGCAAACAGCTGGCCGTCACGACAGGTCACGTTCCAAATTGCATCACCCGACTTCGTCGACCCCTGGAAGAAGTTTCGTGTCACGGAGTCACAGCGTTCTCCACTGCTTTGAAGAAACTTGGCAAAGAGAATGTTCCGCTCTCCCGATGTCATCAGCTGTAAACGGCCATGGGCGGGGTTAGCCGATGCCTCTTGTGTCAAGATTCCCCCGAGCAAGAGAAAAACTATTAGCGAATGAACCATCTTTCATCCTTCCCGTTGCCTATTCTCAATTGAGAGGCAGAACCAGACAACTGTCTGTCCGAGTCAATGTGTCACCCTCTCGTGTCATGCTCATCCCCATCTCTACGATCCGCCCAAGGTGCTCGAATAATTCCGAAGACTGCTTGGCTTCTATCCCATGTTTATTGATAGCCGCAAGCACATCATCGATCACCTTCTCTTCAGTCTCAGTCATTAGGTACGGCGAAGGAAACACCGTCTCAGGGAGTCAAGCACAGTGGTTCTACCTGCGTAAATATCCGATGATGTGATAGAGGTCTTGCTCAGTGCAGAGCCCCTTCTTCTCCAGAAGTTCTACGATAGCCGCAATCTCCCACATATTACTGCTGGCCAGCTCCTCAAGGGACATGTTTTCTCGCTTAGCTCGGTCGGGGGTCATAGCTCTTTCGTTCGTTCCTGAATGTAAGTCCCGAGACGCACTTGTGCTTTTCCATCCATTACCAGCGTCTCTATCCAGTAGTCTCCTCCTCTGACCCATCGTAAGATACCAGCCGTTACTGAGATCTGCTTCTCTGTTGGCAATACTACCCGAAGTGAGCACACGTCGCCAGACTGTAGGGGACTGTCCCGGATATGTGCCAACCGGAAGAGGAGAAGTTCCAAACCGTGCCTTTCCCTGCTCGAAACCAGTGCTCATAGGTCACATCACAGACAACAGGGACGCGCTGACATGGTCGAAAGAAAAAGACATGCGGGTCTCTCAATGAGAGGCATCATTGTAGGAAGGTGGAAGAAGGGGCAACAAGCACCCGACAGGGTGGTCGGCTCTATCCCACGCAGAGGGGTGGCGCGAGGTAATTCTAGAGGGTACAACAGCACTTGTTGGGCAGTACAATTCCTTGGGCGAGCCCTAGCTTGCTCATTCTGTTCCATCGAGCTCATTCTTGCGTCTCAATCAGACTATACGCGGTTTTCTTTTTTTGCTTAAGCCTCTCTGGCAAGAAGAGCTACTTGGCGAGTTCGTTCAACGATCAGATAACAAACAAGGCTATTCTCCCTGACAAATATTCAGTAACTGTAAAGTGATTCGATGCTCAAGGCGAAGGTTGTCGTGCGGCTCGCGCAGGAATGCCACCTTGCAACCGTTCGGTGAAATAGCTGCCGTATTGATGAGGCCAGCCGCAAGTTTTTCTATACGTCCTTCGCCATGGATCCAATATGCACCCGCATCACCTGGGCCACGAGGTTCTGTCACTTTGACGGAGCGCCCAGTCACAAACACGCCATCGCGTAGCGGAAACAGCGAGTCCCAACGGTTGTAAGGAACCGGCACTTGTAACTCGCCGGCGGTTCCATCTGACTTCAAGATCCAGAATCGCTGAAGTGCCTCTTTCCCCCAAGATGACATCTGTCTCCCAGTTTTAGGATCAATAAGATGAGCCGAAAACAGTACGTACTCATTAAGAAACTCAAGATAATGAACATCATGGCGGCTCAGGTCATTCCTTGTGACAGGTAATGGAATCGGAGTGTCGACCTCGAACCGATAAAAGGAAATCGGCGGCAGCGCGGCGATCGGTTGGTGCGTGACAGGACGTGCAAAATCCAAGTATCCATGATCGGGAAGCAATTCCACAATGTCAGCTTGCTGCTTCAAAGGTTTGGCGCGGTAACTCTTGCACGTAATGGGATGCACTTTGACGTTCTCTTCCCATTCCGGCGGCTCTCCCTCCCAGGTGTCTTTCGAATACACCATATCGAGGTACGTCCGCTCCTGTCCCATCAGCCCTTTCTTTGATGGCCCGTCGAGACTGGAGTAGCGGATGTACCCGCGGAAATAGCAATCAAGACTCGCATTCCTCACATAGACTGCGCGCTGCTTCTCACGGGTATCCCAGATATAGATATTCTGCTCACGCCCGGACCTTCCTGGCTGGTCAGTTTTCTCGAGAGTGAACTCATATCCCGTGAAGATGACCCGATCATTGTCCAGCCAGTAGAGCCGGTGCTGGCCGCTCGCAGGAAAGCCCGAGTCCTTCACAACGAAGGCTTCTGTCTTGAAAGCACGTGTTGCATGCGGATGGAGCAGCATTATGACCGGCAGGATAATCAGCGCCAATATCTGTCTCATATCCCTCCTCACGCTCCTATTGTAGCTAATACCTACCCTTACGACTTCTTGCCGTGCTGCGGTATTGCGCGCACTCCCACCAATACCCGCCGAATTTGCAGATACAGCCGCGCGAGAGAACTACTATCCATCACCACGCGGGTGACGAGATGGCCGTTTAGTCATTTGGGTGCCTTCTGTCCGTCTTTCGTCGCTCTGCTCAATGTCCGCCAGTAGCGCCAGCCCGATAAAGTAGAAATCGAGAGAGACAATGCCTTGCGCAATCTCAACATTCGTGTAGTTCGCTACGCAGGGGGCATTGCTCAATTCACCTATAGACTCACACCCCGTGTGACTGGAAGACAGACCGGAGGATGACCCAGCCTGGAAACAATTCGCTTCATATGTGTTTCTAGTAGGTGCATGAGTCTAAGAACCCCCCCAAGTGACTGTCAAGAAGAGGTCCTCCAGCTGGCCTCCAGGGTCCAGCCAGACAGACTTTGTCCGAACTGACGCAGGGGTTGCAACTAGCCGGAGAAGGGGGAGGAGAATGAGGAACCACGGCCTGACAGCCGTGGTCTCCCTCCATTTCATGCTTCGCATGAGCCGCTTTGCAACTCCCTGCTCTCACCCCCATCCTTCCAGTTGGGGAACGCTCGCTGTATTAGACAGCCCAACAGCATTGATTTGTTTTACTGTCTGCGGTCTCCACAATCTAGCTTCGTTCCATCACCAACCCCATTGGAATGGGACAACGTTGCATCCTTCCGAACCAGTTGAATTTCAAGAGCCTGATACGTGTCTGGGGTTCCCAGAGAACAGTGTTGCTCATCTGGCTTCTATATGAATGAAGACTGTCCCAGCAAGGATGCCACATCGATCCGGTGACAAAAGAAGCAAAAGGGGGTTGTTTTTTTTACCTCAGTCGTTACAATATCCCCGTTTGTTAAGGGCCCAATTGTCTACCATCATACAAATTATTCTATCTATCCATAATAGAGAGGCATAACCGTGAGTCTGCGTAATCTTGTACAGCTTGTCTTGGTAGTAGGTCTTTGCAGTAGTGGGAGCCACGTCTTGGCGTACGATGCCAGTCCGAATATCGGTACTGCAGAGGGCTCCTGTGCAGACGTGATCTTCTCCGCCTTTACGCCCGCCCCTTACTCCTATGAGAAGGGCAATGAGGCCGCGCCGAAGTCAGACTTCTCATTTCTGGCATCGAAGGCAACCCGTATCGACAGCCTGAAGGTCAACGTCAAGGATGAAAAGGTCCCGATCACAATCACACCGCAAGGAAATGGCTACCTGGTGAAAGGCAAGCTGCCTGCCAGCGCCACGGGGTCCTACGTCCGAGTCGACATTTATGCTGAAGGACTCACCCTCTGTAAGCGCGCAGATGGGTGGCTCTTAAAAGTTGGGAAGTAATCTGACTTCACTGGGGGAACGGTGGGCAGGCGGTTGTCCTGCCCGCCTCACTCTGGGTGTCTCAAGCCAAGCACCACCTTACGGTTCCTGCTCTTCGACAGACTCGATCATCTCTCGCAACTTTCCCACAAAAGCCTCCGGCTGACTGAGGGCACTCTCCGTCAATTGAAATTCACTGACGAGCACACCGTCTTTATCCACCAGTACGAGACGATACCCCTGGTTCATGAAACACCTTTCTTCTGCACGGTGTCGGGTCAAACCAACTTCTGGCCGCGAGCCACCGACTTGGGGTTAGGTCAAAATGGAAAGCGAATGCCGAGGTGGACTTCGTTTGGGATGAGGTGCGGTCCCATCAGGCTGCTCAATCCTGCAGTGGTCGAGCTGGAAAGTGATGAGGCCGACGGCACGGCGTGGAGCATGCGATCACGCTCCGTGACATAGCCACCGCCAAATCCTGCCGCAACATAGGGAAGCAGCGTCAGACCACTTACCGAAATCTGCGTCGAGAGAGCCGGGGGTGTCCGAAAAGCCATGCCGCCCTCACCCACCTGTGCAAGGGATGGTATCGGCCTCAATTCGACTTCCCCAGCCTTTAGAAGAGTAGATGGTCCCGCTAGACCAGAGTGCGCCGATCCGATCAGAGCGGATCCGTCTTTCGCTGTGCCTGCATAGGAGAGTGCCCCCCACAGACTCAACGCGATCATGATGCTCACTCCGGAAGACCTTCTGATCAAATGAACCAGCAACATATACTTCACCATACAATCTGCCAGACCTCGATTCAAGAGGTCTGCAAGTCACATTACGAGACTCTTGATTGAGATACCATGCCCACCGTGCGAACACATGACGTCGAGACGCGGGTGAGCGTATGTTCATCTGTATGATGGAAGAGATTCGTCCGTCCAGGCATGCGGAGTTGCGTGTCCTCTTTATAATGAAATCGATGTGGGTCAAGAATCGTCACGGTCAGTTCATAACGTACCGTTTTGAGCTCTCTCAAGAAACCGATTCGAACAGATTCCACAGGGCTCCGATCCACCTTCTGCGACCAGCGTACCCGATGTGGCGGTCGGTTCCACCGTCCCACCAGCCATCACAGTCACCCCTCGTGGCACGACGAAACAGCGCAGCACCTGCCGTTCACCAGGAACCCTCTCTGCGCCCTGCCGCCATGCCGCACGATACGCATGGACTTCAAACATCCACCTACGATGATTCAACGCAGCACGTCCAAGTGGTGCAAATTGGTCCCCATATAGAGAACAGATAGCTGACACCACTGCACCGGTGGACCAACATTGCCTGGATCAGAGTCACACATCCGCTATTTCTCTTGGCGAGTCGGATTTTCCACGATATCGTAGCCTCCGACACGTCGGTGAATCAGGTGGAGGTGCCTTCCGATGCAGTCGTACGACATGGTGGTTGTCGGCAGTGGTCCAGCCGGTCAGAAGGCAGCCATCCAAGCCGCCAAACTCTCCAAGCGCGTGGCGATCATCGAGAAGGCCCCGCAACTTGGCGGTGCCTCGCTCAATACAGGCACGCTACCCAGCAAGACCCTCAGAGACACCATCGAGTACGTCCATGGATTGAGCCGGCGAGGGTTGGCTCAGTTGGGCACCGAATTGACCAGCCGACTCACGCTTTGCAATCTCATGGCGCGGAAGGATCAGGTGATCGCCACCGAAATCGAGGTCGTCAACCACCAGCTCTCGCGCAATAAGGTCGAGATTTTTCAGGGTACGGCCAGTTTTGTTGATACTCATACACTCAACGTCCTCCGATCGAATGGAACCACACAGCAAGTCCGGGGGAACGTCATCATTCTGGCCACGGGATCACGCCCTCGCCGTCCCGCCGAGATTCCGTTCGATGACCTCACCATCTGTGATTCCGATTCGTTTCTTCGGACAACGAAGAACCCCGCCAGCATCATCGTCATGGGAGCGGGAGTCATCGGGACGGAATACGCCTCCATGCTGGCTGCCTTTGGAATCAACGTCACGCTCATCGATCGGCGGACGCAGATGTTACGATTCCTCGACCAAGAAATTACCCATGTGCTTCGCTCACAGATGGAGCAGCATCGGGTCAGCATGAGACTCGGACAGGAACAGGTACAGGTCACCGTGAGTGCCGCAGGTCGTCCAACCGTCCAGCTACAGGATGGTGAGACCGTATCCGCCGACATGCTGCTCTACACGATGGGACGAGTTGGTAATACTGACGCCCTCAATCTGCCGGCCATCGGTCTCGCGACGGACCAGCTGGGACAACTCTCCGTCAATGCTCATTATCAAACAGCTCTCCCCCACATCTATGCGGCCGGAGATGTCATCGGATTTCCGGCATTAGCCGCGACGTCGATGGAGCAGGGTCGCCTCGCAACTTGCCACGCGTTTCAACTCTCCGATGCCTACAACATCAAGGTCATTCCCTACGGGATCTACAGCATTCCTGAAGTCTCAACAGTCGGGTTAACAGAGGAAGAGCTCATGGCCGACAATATCCCGTATATCACGGGAAGAGCCTTTTTCCGAGAAATGGCACGCGGCCATATCAGCGGCGACCTCCAAGGCCTCCTCAAGATGATGTTTCATCGAGAGTCTCACACGCTGCTGGGCGTCCATATCATTGGAGCCGGAGCGACAGAACTGATCCATATCGGCCAATCGGTCCTAACCTATGGAGGCGCAGTCGAGTATTTTGTTCATAACGTCTTCAATTACCCCACCATGGCAGAATGCTATCGGACCGCAGCCCTGGACGGACTGAATCGGCTGCCCCCCCCCCCGCCACATAATAAGACGACCTCCCATTAGGCTCCCGAAACGGCTGTATCTCGTAAGACGGGAACCACCTGAGGAGAAGTCGGCTCAACTTGCGAAATAGGATTTGCTAAAACGGTCAAAAGGAGTACACTGAACTTATGCAATCATCCTCATGACCTACGAGGAGTCGTAGTCATGAACCTATTCCGAAATCACCTCGCCGCACCGACAGCATCGTCACTCGTCTCTCCCGAAACGATTTCCATCTGGAGATCGACACCACAGGAGGTATGACCATGCCTATCCCACGCACACTGAAGTCGCACCTTGATCGCGAACACATCCATTACGACATCTTGGCACATTCCCAAACAGATCGCGCTCGAGCGGTCGCTGATGCACTGCATCTCCCAGAACAATCTATGGCCAAAGTGGTCATCGTGAAAGTCAAAGAACGATTTGTCACCATGGTCCTGCCGGCCACCACGAAGATCGATTTCCAACGCCTGCGAGAGATGTTTGGAACCCACCGCGTCAGACTGGCGACCGAGGACGAACTGGCAAGCCTCTTCCCGGACTGCGAAGTCGGCGCGATGCCGCCGCTCGGAACACTCTACGGCCTTCCCGTCTATGTCGACCGCTCGCTCATCGGAGACGAGGAGATTCTCTTCGATGGAGGGACCCACTCCGAAGCGATCCGGATGCGCTACTGGGATTTCGCGGCACTCGTGTTTCCCACAGTTGCCGAGTTTAACCAGTCGCCGGCAGCGAACTGTTGAGATTTGAAGGATCCCGTCGAGTCACGACTCAAATATTCGGTTTTCCTCTCCTAAAACTGCTAGGATAGGGTTCGGCCTGTCAGAACGCGCCACCCTCTTGCGAAAGGACATCTATGCAAACCAGTTCAAAGTTTATAGCCGTCTGCATCGTCGCCTCGCTTATTGGCCTACCGACCCTGTCACTTGCCAAGGCACGAGGGGGAGGTGGCGGCTATTCGAGCGGATCGCGTGGTGGAAACTCATCCATGGGTTTTGGAAGCCGTGGATCACGGACCTATCAGGAGAACGGCGCCAAGCCCATTGAGCAATCCACCGCCACCAGACCTACAGCGACACCACCTCCTCAGACCGCAAACAGCCCAATGGCTCAGCCCACCCCGGCCACATCCCCTTCTTGGTTCCAACGCAATCCCTTGCTTGCGGGAATCGCTGGTGGGCTAGCCGGAACCTGGCTCGGTCACATGCTGTTCGGTGCAACGGAGAGCAGCGCCAAGACTACGGACACGGAAGCGGGATCCGGATCAGCACCAGCATCCAGCAACTCCTTTGGACTCATCCTCCTCCTGATGGCTCTCGGAGCAGGCGCATTTTATTTCTTCAGAAGATCTAAACAGACACCAGCACCTGTCTTTACGGGACTCTCACGTAGCACAGCAACCCGCGGAAGCCTTCTCGACGTCTCGGCCAATAGCACGACGGATGTGCACGACACGAAGGCCTACAGCGTGACCGCAGAAGATAAATCCACCTTTCAGCAATTGCTCAACGACATCCAAACGGCCTGGAGTGCTCAGGATGTGGCCGCCCTACGACGGCATCTGACACCTGAAATGCTGAGCTATTTCAGCACGGCGTTGGCCGAGGACCACAGCCGAGGAGTCCAGAATCATGTGGAAGATGTGGTGTTGCTCAAGGGGGATGTGCGAGAAGCCTGGTCGGAAGACACGACCGACTATGCCACAGTGGATCTCCGCTGGAATGCCCATGACTATACCGTCTCCACAACGATCCCACGTGGAGAGCTTGGCTATCTGGTTGAGGGAAGTGAAGACACTGTAACGGAATCCATCGAAGTGTGGACCTTCATGCGTGTGCGTGATGGTCAGTGGCTCTTATCAGCCATGCAGCAGCAATAATAGACTCAAGAAGGCGGCTGACTCTGTGAGTCAGCCGCCAAGCCATTTCCAACAACAGGGCGTGAGCACATAGGCCGCAGCAGAGGCCAACACGCCGACTACGACACCCAGCAGTCCTGCTACATAGAGCCCCGCAAACGGCGCAGCCAACACGACCAAGAGCATGAACAAGGCTATCGAAGGATGGGCTTCATAAAACGCCCGACGGGATTCAGCTGAAAAAGCAGCCGTATGAGAGTCAGCTCGAGAAGACATATTGGGTGTGTGGATAAAACCCTCTACTCTTGTCAGTGGAAGGTTGGTTCGGGTCCTCTCCCCTTCGTCAGATCGCAACATTTCTTAAACTTCTTCCCGCTTCCACAGAGACAAGGATCATTGCGTCCGATTTTCATCTGCGGAGAAGGTGGCCGATCAAATTCACCTGTTTCGAGCCGCGCGTGATAGATTGACCGCCCAAGAGACGCATACTCCCGCATGGCCTCAGGAAAGATCTCCATCACGGACGTGGCAAGCTCATCGAACGTACTCGTTTTATTTCCATCCTGATAATAGGCTTCGGCGAGTATTCGGGAGCTAAAAAATGTGAGCGCCATCAACAACGCACCGAGATCCTCATCGAGCTCATCGGGAGTACACGCGTCCCAGACCTCTGCCAGATAGTCATACCCCATCCCGAATCCTTGTGCCCATTGACTCAACGGCGCATCGATCGCCAGATTATCCATCGGCTGTAGCCTCATGTCGCACAGAGGTGAAAGAGACACAGTCCCTCCTGGTCGTTCTCTGACACAGTCGTTGTAGAGCGCCATCATGGCCTGAAGCACCTGGTTGGCTTCATCTTCCGTCTCGTATTGAGCCTCCTGATCGTCGAAGACGAGGGGAATCCATTCCGATGGCTGGATCAACTCCGGCCCATTCGCGAGAGCGAATAAGAACCCGGCTAATTGAGGATAGGTCAAGGTATCCGTGGGTCTCTGCGGCG
Organism: uncultured Nitrospira sp.; assembly: GCA_902500775.1. Taxonomy (GTDB): domain Bacteria; phylum Nitrospirota; class Nitrospiria; order Nitrospirales; family Nitrospiraceae; genus Nitrospira_D. Next base: position 53,205 of record CABVRZ010000005.1, on the reverse strand, counting down.
AAGAGAGGAAGCGCGTGAGGAGGATGGCCTGATCAATAGTGAATGATGAAACAAGGGGCATCATTGAATGAGCAGTCTTGCAGATAGAGCTTGTGCATTGCAATCCTTCCCTGAGTTGAGCAAAAGAACGTATCTACCTCAGAGCTTCCGCGGATCAAGCGTTTGTCCTGTCATCGTCCCTTCGACACTTGCGAGGTAGGCTTGCGCCACAGACGCAGCCGGCATGCCGCGTGACGGATCCATCTTGCGCACAACCAACGTCTCCGTCACCCACGGTGGACTCACGACATTGACTCGTATCCCACGCGGCAACTCAAGCGCGGCAGCACGGACAAACCCTTCAAGCCCGGCATTCACCATGCTGATAGAAGCACTCCCCATGATTGGCTCCTGACTGAGCACACCGCTCGTGAGGGTAAATGACCCGCCGTCGGCAATAAACTGCCGTCCAATCCGTACAAGATTAACTTGCCCCATCAACTTGTTCGAGAAGCTGAACAGATAGTCCGCCTCTGTCAGCTCATCGAGACTTCCGAACTTCGCCTGCCCTGCCGCGCTGACTACGGCATCGAATTTTCCCATCGACTGAAACATCGCACGAATCGACTCCGGCGAGGCTAGGTCCACATGCACAGTTCCTGACTTCCGTCCAACGACGACCACCTCATGCCGAGCCGACAGCGTGGCCACCACGGCTGACCCAATCGTGCCGGCTCCTCCGACCACAATCACTCGCATCGCGCTTCCTCCTGCCGGTTACTGTGGAAAACCTGCATCTTAGAGAGTCGTGCTCTCTGGTTGCAAGAAACAAAATGGTTCTTCAAGCTTGTTTGCAAACTGCGTATCCACCACTCCTGGGCGCAGGGGCAAAACGACTTTCAACCCGTTAGTTTTACCAAGCAGGCTTGTTCACTTGCACGCAGACGGCCGCAAACAGAAACGGGCAGGAGATTACTCCCCTGCCCGTTCATTCCAACTCACCCTTGCCGAATCGCGTGGATTCTTACTTCGCCTCGTTCAAATGCGTCAGAGCTGCTTCGGCATGTTGCGTGGCAACGTCGGCATGACCAGCTTTGCCATGCTCGATGGCTTCAGTCAGATGCTTGATCCCTTCGCCCAAATGGGGATTTTTTCCGCCCCTCTCGGCATGATTTCGTGCTTTTTCCGCATGGGTTGCCAATACGTCAGCATGGCCCTGTTTGCCATGCTCCACCGCCTCCTTCGCGTGCGCAATGGAATCTAACACGTTCCCGGCCGGGGATGGCTGCGCGTTGAGCATGGGAACCGTCACAAACATCCCAAGCGCACTCACAATGAAGACACCACGAGTAATTTTGCTGATCATCATCGTTCCCCTCCTATTAAGTTAGGCATGCGTGACCGGAAATGACTGTAAGAATCGATTCACCTTACCACAGCGTTTCGGCGGACTGTCAAGAATGGAAAGAACTGTGAGCCCAATCAGGGGAGGACTCGGGCTGGATTCGCTCTCTTTGCCCCGACGCGACATTTCTTACGCGCTTTCCAAGAAATCCTCACGAAAGTAGCAGTCCGCATCGCGTAAGGTGATGGCCATCTGGATATCCAGATGGCCGGCCTGATAAAAGATAGCAGTGATCAGGCTGTTGCTGGACTGGCCTGAAAGGAACGTCGCACGATGATGTCAACCCTCAGCACAATCAGAATACGCCGCGCATACCTTGCGACAGCGTTGCTGGTGACAATCGCCGTCGCGGCCCCGGTGGTGCACGCCGCAGATCGAAACCAAACGAAGTTCAAGCGGATTCCGACACAGTACATCGCAGCATTGGGCGATCCAGGCGCGACCTCTGGGAACGGCGCACAATTGTGGGGTCTGTGGCTCCTGGACCCAGGTCCTCGAGGCGTGAAGCTGAACCGCTACACATCATTGAAGGATGCCGGTGGCGTCACTCCGGCGCGCTGGAAGTTCGACGAGACAGACTGGTGGCTGGAGGAACACGGGTTGATCATGGAGCAGCCGACCTTTCCACTGCCTACCGGGAAATACGTGGTCACCGGCGCTCGAAAGGTCACGGCAGTGCTGACGATTCATCCTTCCGACAACCATGGCAACAGCCGCTGGGAGCTCGATCAAGGGGCGACACTCTACGACGTGACCCACCTGGCCTGCCGTTCCGCGCGCTATACCCCGGCGATAGTGGATGGTTCATGCTCGCCGGCCAACGCGAAGCAGACGGCGTTTCCGGTTACGCCAGGAGGCGCGATGCCTCCAGTGGAAGGCTGCACGAAGCAAGACTATGCCGTGCTCATCGTGACCGGGGTGGGTGTGGAAGACTGAATATCGGTGGTGCACCGGCACCTTGCACATCAATCTCAACAAAGGACTCCCGCATCATTTTTTCGGTCAGAAGCTACACGTCGCATCCTCCGGCACGGTTTGATCCCCCAGCGGATTCGCCACCGTCGGGGCTTAGTTCGAAGGAAACATTCAGCCAGATTCGCGATGCTCCCGTCCACAAAGTGCAGGGTCTCCACAACAAACGAGCCGCTCCCACCGGTCCTTACGAGTCATCCGCGGTTTGCTTTTTATCCCCCAAGAATTACACAATAGCGCATACGCATTGACCTCCGCCATCCCGGCCACTATCAACAATCAACAGCGAGGTATCATCATGAATGTTCGACATACCCTAGCGATCGTTGTGGCACTAAGTGCCTTCGGCAACATCGGCGATGTCGGGGCCGGCTATGATTCACCCCCTCCCGGCTCTAGCAGCGCGAGTGGTTGCGGCGACGTATCGTTTTCCACGTTCATGCCGAAGCCATACTCACAAACAGACAACAATACAGAAGTCCCGCCGCAATCGGCATTTTCGTTTGTGGCATCCAAGGCGACGTTTCCCAAAACCATTACAGTAATGATCAAAGACGAAAACGTCCCGGTCACCGTGACGCCTCACTTCGCTGGGTTTCTAGTCAGCGGCAAGATCCCCGCCTCTGCCAAAGACACCTTCATCAGAGTTGCTATTACGGCGAAAGGCCCCAATCTCTGTGAGCGTGGCGACGGATGGCTTTTGAAAGTGGGAAAATGATTAAGGGCAGGATAGAGATGGCGCCGGTTGATTGGCCAGTGTAGGCCATTCCCAACGTGGCATCTGGTAGATTGCTGACGACACGGCAGTACGCCGTGTCGTCAGCGTGTCATCTCCGTAATCTGAGAAGTTGAATCAAAAGAGTCGGGGGTCTTTCTTTATGGTCAAGGCGCGACGCTCTACGACGTGACACACCTGGCCTGCCGTTCCGCACGCTATACCCCTGTGACGGGCAGTGGTTCCTGCTCACCGACCAACGCGAAGCAATCAGCCTTTCCCGTTGCGCCAGGAGGCGCAATGCCTCCGGTCGACGGCTGCACGAAGCAAGACTATGCGGTGCTCATCGTGATCGGGATGGGCGTGGAGGGCTGAACTGTGGTGATGCACCGACGGCTTGCGAGTCGACCTCTGCGGGTATCTTATTGTGTCACGAAATAGAGAGGTTACTCAGAAACGGGAACTAGCTTCTTTGCGTCCTCGAATACACGATCAGCATTTGGTGGGAACGCAACCTGATTCAACGCACTCTCGATATTCTGCTTGCAGATGACCGCAATGCCATGACTCCCCGCCAGTGGAAGGTTGGCAGCCACCTCTTCACGTGATAGTGGCGTAACAATCGCGGGCTGCACTTGCAGATGTCCGTAGTGAGCGTCAACCAATTTATCTTTAATAAGTGCAGTTCTTTGGACTAATTTTGCCAGTTTGTCACCTTCATTGATCAAACCCACCGTGCATTCAATGACGCCCACATGACCAGATTGTGTGACTGCAATGATATCAGGACCTTTCTGAAGCTTTGGGATCCGACCGTAATTAGCAACTGAAAATCCAAGCAGTGTTAACAAAGTTGAAACAGCGCCTTCGAATGCATATGGCTTGTCTGTTTCTGGCTTGAAAAGCATTTTACGCAATAGATCCAAGTCTTGATCAAATATCTGATGAATTGCGTGCCATGGGTTGAGGCTCTTTTGTGGATCTGTAACCCACCATTGGTGCAGAGAAGTTTGATCATAGCTCAAGAAAGCCTGTATGACAGAAGCTTCACCTATTCCCATACGATGAAATGCCACCAAGAGATCCTTGTCTTCTCGCCACTCTAGACTACTCCCACACACGCTTCCCCGAACAATCTGCTGGTTCTTCTGCAGCATCCGATAGCCAAGACGCAGCTTACCCGGATCAAGTTTCCTAGCTACTCGGCATTCGATAATCGCCTCAGTCCCTTTAATCAACGAGTTTACGCCAACTACTACGGGTGTCTTAGCAAAAATTTCAAGTGTGGATAAGTTTCCCATCTGCATAAGAGTTGGTAAGGCACAATGGCTTAGAAGCTCATCCAATGAGTCAAAAGGAGGATCGGCAGCCTTCACCTCCCAATCGAACGATCGGTTATCCCATAGCGATTTCAGCACGTTGGATTTATGGGTTCCATGAATGAGAAGACCTGGTAATCTTGGCCCATCCGAGATCAATGGATGATAAATCGGTGCAAAAGAGGCAGAGATTGTCCCACAGGAATCTGTGACAAGAGAAATAGGTCCTCTATCAGTGTCCATTCGTCCATTTTTTGCGTGCAAAATGAATTCCGAAAGAGAATCAAATGTTGTCGCCTTTACGAAGCGTCCTGCAACCAAGTGTTCAGTCTCAAATTGAATAGAAGTCTCGTTGACAGCATCACCTGTTGGTTCTAGCAATATCCGACCAACCAAGAGATGTATACCTTCGTGGCTCTTTACTCCCACATACGAATGGACTGAACAAACATACGCCTTCTTCCATCTTGAAACTAGCAACTCGAAATCTATGAATGCTTGTTCGTGTAAATGGTTCATTGGAAAGCAGTCATTTCACATGAACATCCTTCACCTATTAGCGGAGAGCTGCACAATGTTTCATTGATTAATGCAACCATTCACAAAGAGGCCAGAAAGCCTTCCAGTCGGTTTGATCAACGGCGAAAAGAGAATCCGACCACAACACCTGCACGATGATGCGCTTTGAACATCTCAGCTCCGACATCCTGGCGAGAATCTGATAGTCAGTACTCTGCCCCATTGTTCGATCAGGCGGATGTCCCGCATATTCGGCTAATGCACCAGACAAGGCCTGCCTGATGCGAGTAAACGCCGGCGAGTAAAAATGATTCAACCATAGTGTCACTCAACCCAATATACACTTCTCGTCAGAACGATTTATACTCAAGCCATTTGCCGTTCAGCGTGATTTTGCAGCGAGTTTCTCCTTGGCTGCCGGTGACCTTTTCCATATCCAACGTGAAATCGATCGCACTCATGATGCCGTCGCCGAACGTCTCGTTTGCCATCTCGCGTAATGAATCACCGTAGACACCGATGATTTCGAGCAACCGGTACTTAAACGGGTCCGCCATGTTCGGCGGATCTGTGCGTACCGGAAAACGGCTCAAGGATTGGACAAGCTCCTTGTCCAATCCCAGAAGCTTGCCGACCTTCACCGCTTCGGCCTGGGTAAACCGATGATTCCCGTTCAGCGCCGCTGCCACGAACGTGGAATTCTTCCCGACAACTTTGGCAACATCGACGATTTTCAGCTTCTTCTTGAGCCGAGCAGCCTTGATCTTGCTGCGTATCGCGTCTTTCTCCATGCTGGCCTCCCTTGAATCAGACTTTCTCAACAATCACCATGAACCACTGAGACAATAGATGAGCCCGTAACATTCACATGCAGAGTCATACCTAATCCGAATGAAGATGCTGTCCCCAAAGCCTGCTACAACGCCTGCACTATGAAACACTTCAGGTACCGCGTCTCCGGCATGCTGGCGAGGATGGGATGGTCTGCGCTCTGACCACGTTGTTCGATTAGGCGGATGTCCCGCTTGGCATCACGGGCAGCGAGGCGGATGCTCTTCCAGAGATCTTCTTCCGAGACTGGATGGGAACAGGAACTGGTGACGAGAAGCCCTTCCGGCTTCAGCAGCTTGAAGCCCAAGAGATTGACATCCTTATATCCGGTCAAGGCACCGGCCAAGGCCTGTTGGCTGCGGGCAAAGGCCGGAGGATCGAGAATCACCAGGTCATAGCGTCGCCCCGCCTTCACCAGCTTACGCATCTCTTCGAACGCATCGGCTTTCCGATAGATACAGCGATCCTCCACCTTGTTCATCGTGGCATGCGTTTTGGCGATGGCCAATGTGTCTTGACTGACATCAAGGCCCTCCACTGATACAGCTCCGGCGAGTGCGGCGTGAATGCCGAACGCGCCGGTATGGCAGAACACTTCCAGCACCTCTGCTCCAGCCGCGAGCTTGGCGGCGGCCAGTCGATTCTCCCGTTGGTCGCAAAACCAGCCGGTCTTCTGCCCCCGTTCCACATCCACGAGAAACTTCGCAGGCCCTTCATGAATCTCAACTTGCGTCGAACCGTTGCCAGAGAGAAACCTCCGTTCGAGCGGCAATCCTTCGAGTTGCCGACTCTTGGCCTCGTTTCGCAGATAGACACTCGTCAGATTTAATTCCTTCATCAGCACATCGGCCAAGAGCTCCTTCCGGCTATCCATGCCGAACGAGAGGCACTGCATGACCAGCAGTTGATCGTAGCGATCCACGATCAACCCCGGCAGTCGATCGCCTTCGGCATAAATCAGCCGATACGCATTAGACTGCGTCACCACTCGCTGCCGGAGACGGATGGCCTGCTGGATTCTCCGTCGCCAAAACGTCTCATCGATCGGTTCATCTTCGAATGTCAGGAGACGGACACGAATTTTGGACGCAGGGTTATAGAGACCGCGCCCGTAGAATTGTCCGTCGGGGGTCAGGACATCGACCAAGTCCCCGGCTGCGGCTTGACCAGTGAGTGGTCCAACATGGCCGGCAAAGAGCCAGAGAGGCCGTCCCTCCGGGACGCGGAGTGACATAAGGCGGACCTGGGCCATCGGTGTCATTGTCTGTTCTCCTGTAACAGGGTGTATCTGACTGTGCGCGTGAGCGTTTACCTGCCGGCTGTCGTCAACCCGATCATCACATGCTCATTGCTTGACGAACTCCGGCCAGTATGTTTTCCTGATGACGAAGCGTGCTCACTGTCAGGTGTGAGGATAAAGCAGATATGGGCGACAAAGCCACCATTGGTTCTGCCGTACTGGATCGCCTGCATCGCCTGGGCGTCCGTCATATTTTCGGCATTCCCGGCGACTACGTTCTGTCCCTCTACCAACTGATCGAAGCCTCCCCGATCACACACGTCGGGACCACGAGAGAGGATTGTGCCGGGTTTGCCGCAGATGCCTATGCGCGGATCAACGGCATCGGCGCCGTCTGCGTCACCTACTGCGTCGGCGGGCTCAATACCGTCAATGCCATTGCCTGCGCCTATGCCGAACGGTCGCCGGTCGTATTATTGACCGGCTCACCCGGCCTCTCTGAGCGGACGCGCACTCCCTATTTGCATCATATGGTTCGAGACTTCGCGACGCAACGAGAAGTCTTCGAACGGATGACGGTTGCCGCAGTCACGCTGGACGATCCGTTGACCGCCGAACGAGAGATGGATCGCGCCTTTGCCGCCCTGCTGCGCTACCGCCGTCCCATTTATATCGAAATCCCACGAGACATGGTCCACTGTCCGCTGACGGGCGGCATGAAGCCCTTCTGCATTGAAGACACGCCGAGTGATCCCGCCGCCTTGGAGGAAGCGATCAGTGAGGTGCGAATCATGCTCGCCTCAGCCAAGCGCCCAGCCATGCTCGTGGGAGCAGAAGTCGGCCGATTCGGCTTACAAGACGATTTAGCCCGCTTGGTGGAGCAACTGAATATTCCGATTGCCTCCACTCTGCTTGGGAAATCAATCATTCGAGAAGACCATCCCCTCTATGTGGGAGTGTATGGCGGGTTGATCGGTCGGGACGACGTCCAACGGTTTATCAACGAGTCCGATTGTCTCTTGATCCTAGGATCTATTCTGTCGGATGTGGAAGATCTGGATGCCACCTCGCCGTTACTGTCGGAAGGGCGTACCATCCACGCCACGGCCGACCGAGTCGCCATCAAACACCACCGGTATGAGTCGATCAAGTTTCAGGATTTCGTCCAAGGCCTCGTGCGATCGCCGCTTCCCTCGTTTTCTCGTTCCCAACGTTCGCTCCCGACTCGAACGATGACGGCACCATCGACGCCGGACTTGGATGCACCGGTGACGTTGGAAGGACTCTTCCGCCATCTGGATACGGTACTCACGGAGAAGACCGTCGTGATCGCAGACGTAGGGGAATCGCTTTTTGCGGCAGCCGACCTGCATGTGCGCCATCGATTCGAGTTTTTGTCACCGGCCTATTACACATCAATGGGATTCGCCGTGCCTGCCGCGCTAGGTGCGTCGTTCGCCGACCCCAGCCTACGTCCGATCGTCTTGGTCGGAGATGGCGCCTTTCAGATGACCGGAACTGAATTGGCCAGCTGCGTCCGCTATGGGCAATCCCCAATCGTCATTCTCTTGAATAATCGAGGCTATTCGACGGAACGGGAGATCCTGGAAGGGCCCTTTAACGATGTGCATGAATGGCAATATGAAAAAATCTGCGATCTCATCGGAGGTGGAAACGGCGTACGCGTGAATACCCAGCGGGAGTTCCAACAACACCTCGCCACGGCATTTGCCGACCACCATCGCCTCCACGTGCTCAACGTGCTCCTCAGCCCCAGTGACCGCTCCCTCGGTATGGTTCGCTTGGCCAGACGCCTGGGGAAAAAGCTCTCCACTGATAAACCATAGGGAAAACCATCCAACCTGCCTGCTTTTCCCTACAGCTCTGATCGCTTGTGGGACGCACCACCACAAGATTTTTCTCCAAACTCCTCATACGACTCATCCTTTCATTAAAATCAGCGGTGGCACGCCCCCTGCACCCTTTTCAGTTGTTTTATTAAGAGTCGACTGGGCAGAATGTCCTTGTCCTTGCCACACCGTTTTTACGCAGGGTCAGCTTTCAGCAATACTCAGAGACTGGCCGAGAGGAGACCGTGTCGGATTTTTATCAAAATGGCGTAGTCACCGTCCTGCACCGGCTTGGTCAACCCAATACCGAGCAGCTCGAACAGGAACTGGAGCGGTACGCGAAAACGACTCCGATCGCGCTGGTCCTTCCATCCCTCTATGCAGAGCTGGAGCGCCCGGCCCTCAAACGCATCGTGGAGATCTTGAGTGACGTTCGCTACATCAATGAAATTGTCATCTCGTTGGATCACGCCTCCGCCTTGGAATTCAGGCTCGCCAAGCAGTTCTTTTCTCAGCTCCCTCAGCGGGTCCGCGTCATCTGGAACGACGGCGCTCGTATCCAGGCCATCCTGAATGTGTTGGTCTCCCATGAGATCGACATTGGACACCAGGGCAAAGGGCGCGGGTGTTGGACGGCCTATGGCTATGTCCTGGCCAGAGGCCAGAGCCAGGTCATTGCGCTCCATGACTGCGATATTGTGAGCTACGATCGCCAATATCTTGCGCGTCTCTGTTATCCCATCGCCAATCCGAACCTCGCGTACGAATTCTGCAAAGGGTACTACAGCCGAGTCACGGACCGCATGCATGGGCGTGTCACACGTCTCTTCATCACGCCGCTCATTCGCAGTCTGCAAATGCTGGTTGGGCCGCATCCGCTCCTCTCGTTTCTAGACAGTTTTCGATATCCGTTGGCCGGCGAGTTTGCGATGGTACGTGATCTGGCCTGGATCAATCGAATTCCCGGCGATTGGGGGCTCGAGGTCGGCATGTTGGCCGAGGTCTACCGGAATTGCGCGCTTCGTCGTATCTGCCAAGCCGATATTGCCGATGCCTATGAGCACAAACATCAGATACTGTCGACGCATAATCCAGACGCTGGTTTGCTAAAAATGTGCGTGGACATCACCAAGTCACTGTTCCGCAACCTGGCGAGTGAAGGCTTGGTCCTCTCAGAAAGCACGCTCAAGACCTTGCGCGCGACGTATCTGCAGGCTGCGCAGGAAGCCATTAGTCGCTACGAAAATGACGCCGCGATCAACAGTCTGCGCTTTGACCGCCACGAGGAGCGACGCGCGGTTGAGGTGTTTCTGCGAGGCATGACGCTCGCAACCGATAGTTTTCTTGAAGACCCCTTAGGTGTCCCCATGATCTCGAACTGGAGTCGCGTGGCCCATGCCGTCCCCGATATTTTTCATCGGCTCATGGACGCGGTCGAGCAAGATCATGCCTGGGATCCTGCAGCAGAAACACGACAACCTGTCTTATCATGAATAACGGCCTGATCCCGCTCACTGCTGAAACCGAAGATCTGTTGGATGCCGTCCACCATGCCGATATTCTGGTCGGCATCCCCAGCTTCAACAATGCGAAGACGATCGGGCATGTTGTGCGTGCAGTCGGCGCAGGCCTCGCCAAGTATTTCCATGGGTCTCGCGCCGTCCTGGTCAACTCAGACGGCGGCTCCACCGACGAAACACCGGCCATTGTGGCCCATACCATGGTTGACCTCGAACCGCTCTTTATCAGCGATCGACAAAGCACCCTCCACCGGATCGTGACGCCCTATCATGGCATCCCAGGTAAGGGGAGCGCATTTCGCACCATCTTTGAGATTGCCCGACGACTGAAAGTGAAAGCCTGTGCCGTGGTTGATTCGGACGTGCGGAGTATCACGCCTGAATGGATGGAACTGCTGCTTCGTCCCATCATCAAGGAAGGGTACGACTATGTGGCACCGTATTATCGACGTCACAAATACGACGGTACCATCACCAACAGCATTGCCTATCCCTTGACCCGCGCCCTGTACGGTCAAGAAGTTCGTCAGCCGATCGGAGGAGATTTTGGATTTACCGGCGAGCTGGCGCAGCACTACCTGGAAAAGCACGTGTGGGAATCCGATGTGGCGCGGTTCGGTATCGACATTTGGATGACGACTGAAGCCATTACGAACGGCGCCAAGGTCTGCCAGAGTTTTCTTGGCGCCAAGATTCATGACCCAAAGGACCCTGCCGCCGATCTCTCGTCCATGTTGCGACAGGTCGTGGGCGCCTTGTTCGCGTTGATGGAAGCCCATGCCCCAACCTGGTTGTCAGTGACTGAATCGCGAAAGGTGCCGCTCTTTGGCTTTCAGTACGAGGTGGGCGTTGAGCCGGTGAATGTCAACGTCGAGCGAATGGTGGACATGTTTCATCTCGGCCTGACTGATCTGCATGACATCTGGGCACGAATACTCTCCGAAGAAGTCCTCGACCAGCTGTCCCGTCTGCGGGAGGTTCCTGCGCGAGATTTTCGCATCCCCGATTCCTTGTGGGCGCACATCATTTATGACGCCGCGCTGGCACATCATCGGAATGTGCTCCCTCAAGAGCATCTTCTGAAAGCATTAACCCCGCTCTACTTGGGAAAGACTGCCTCATTCGTGCTAGATAGTCAGGGGCTGACGACAGCGGAAGCCGAACACTTGATCGAAGCCCTCTGCCGAACATTTGAAAAAGAGAAAGCCTATCTTGCGACTCGTTGGCCTCAGTCTCATGACGTGGGGGACGTCGTCAGTACGGCCCCCACGAGGCCTGAAAGGAGCCAGCCATGACGTCAACCTGGGGACAGACATTACTCGGACCCGTTGCTGCGCTCGGCGAACATGTCCTCGCTATCCTCCCAAACATCCTCGCCATGATGATCCTCCTCCTGGTCGGGCTGGTCATGGCCTGGGGAACCGGACATTTTACGGAGCGCCTCCTTCGGATGATCGGCCTGGATCGACTGTGTGACCGGATCGGCATCGCAGCCGCCCTCCTCAGGGGAGGCATTAAATCCGACCCATCCTATATCATCGGACGAATCACCTACTGGCTGATCGTCATTTTCTCCACCACGGCCTCGCTGGGCGCGCTTAACGTGGCTCCGATTAACGAAGCCGCCCACTCACTGTTGTCCTATATTCCGCACTTGGTCACGGCTGCGGTCATCGGTATCATCGGCTATCTTGTCTCCAATTTCGTTTCTCAGGCCGTTCTGATTGCCGCCGTTAATGCGGGGTTGCCGCCGGCCCGCTGGATTGCCGCCGGCACACGCTGGGGCATTCAACTCCTGACGGTTGCGATGACACTCGAACAGCTCGGGATCGCCCAACATATTGTCGTGGTCGGATTCGGGATTACCTGGGGAGGCCTGGTCCTCGCCGCGGCGCTTGCTCTGGGGTTGGGTGGGAAGGATCTCGCAAAAGAGTTCTTAGAACGACGGCTGATCGGCCACTCCCGTTCACAGGTGAATGAGGACTTACGACATCTCTAACGAGACTATGCCACGCTACCTCCTCCTTACAGACTTAGACGGCTGTCTTTTGGACAGCGAGACCTATTCCTTCGATGACGCGCGACCGGCGTTGAACGCGCTTCGTGCTGAACATATTCCCATCATTCTCGTCTCCGGAAAGACCCGTGCAGAATTCGACCCACTACGGGAACGCCTTGACCACCGCTATCCGTTCATCGTCGAGAATGGCGCAGCCGTGTATGTTCCGCTTGACACCTTTAGCTTCTCGCCTGAGCGATCACGTCGACGCTCCTCGTATCATGTCATTGAGCTCGGCACTCCCTATGCGCTGCTCCGCGATGTCCTCCGGCAAATCGAGGAAGCCGTCGGGACTCCACTGCGAGGATTCGGTGACTTGTCCATCGAGGAGATTATGGCGACGACGGGGCTATTGCGAGAGGACGCGCTACGGGCCAAACTTCGAGAGTTTGATGAACCCTTCTTAGTCAACGGTCCGCCGAAGTTGATTGAGGAGATTTGTCGGCAGATCGTCACGCGAGGCCTAAACTGGACCAGAGGAGGGCGATTCTTTCACCTCACTGGCAATAACGACAAAGGGCGGGCGGCAGAAATCCTGCTTCGCTGCTATCGACGACAGGGGCAGTTACAGGACCCACCAGAAGAGATCGAAACGATCGGCATTGGCGATAGCCTGAACGACCTACCGCTCCTCCTCACCGTCGATCACCCGGTGTTGGTGCAACGACCTGACGGCTCATATGATCCGGATATCAATCTGCCAAACCTCATCCGAGCGTCTGGTCGTGGTCCTGCTGGCTGGAATCAGGTCGTTCTAGACCTCCTCCGTCACACCACCCAGGAAGCCGCCCGCGAACAGACGGTCAACATCAGAGTCACCTAACGTTCCGCGGGACGACTTCGAAAGGGTTAATCTTCAGCCGGGTTGATAATATGGAGCCCGGCGGACTTCGACGCTGCCAACAGTTGCGTATCGGTACTGACAACCGTCAAGCGCAACGGCTTCAGTTCCAACGCCAGGGCCAGATGCATCACCTGGGGTGAGCGAAGAAACGGATATTCCAAGACCAACTCTTTCGTGGTTAAGTAGGTCTCCATCCGAGGCGCGATGAACTGATACAGCCCCTGTTTAGATTCGATTTCAAACTTATACAGCACGGAGTAACAATCGTCCCGTGTGATCTGCCCTTCCTGAGCACGAGCGCAGAGAATGGAGTAGAAGTCCGTCACCGTCCAGGTCGGAACAACGGCGACCCTGCCACGCTTCACCATCAACTTATTGACGATGCGGGTCCCCCGTTCCATGCTGTAGCGTTTTACCAGCGCAGTCGAGTCGAAGTAGTAATACGGCATTCGGTTACCCCCTTCCTTTCAGAATGATGTCGGCAAGCGGCCCTTGAAGCTTCGACAATCGATCTTGTAGTTCGTCGAGCGGAGCTTCTTCATACCCTTCTTTGCGCAAGGTATCAGCAAGGTTTCCACTATTAAACGCCGCCGTGTCCCCTTTCAGACGCTCATTCAATCGCCGTTTGGCCAGTCGGCTGGAAACCTTTTGCCCAGCCTTGGTCAACCCTCGACCCCTGCTGCGTGGAGCCCGACTGACGGATAGTTCGTCTGTTTTCTTCACGATGCACGCCTCCTCATGATGAGTGTTGGTTTACCGCTTCCCTGCAGACGCTTCCCGTGGACAACCAGCCGGCATCGCAACGGCTGCCGGCAATGTGGCCTCACCAAAAATATGTGCTGCGATCGCTTGTGCCACATCCGATGAAAACTCTTGTTGGATCACTCGAAGAACCTTCGCCGTTGCCTCACGCTCAGTCAGATGTCCTTCTTTTCCGCCACGTGCAACGGCTCCGACAACCCGCTGAGTGGCCAGCTCCACGATCTCCAAATCGCTGCACCATCGAACATATTTGAAATTTGGATCCTGCACCTCGATCGGAAGCAGACGGACCATGGCTCGAACCAATACCTCCGATGACTCCGCATCTGCGCCTCCCGACTCAGCTGCCACGTGCAGTCCTTCACGAACCAGTCCCTGAGCCAGTGCACGTTGAATCGGCTCGGCATGGTCTCCAGAGATCTGCAGGGCCACACCCAAATTCGAGGAGAGAAACTGCGCGAGCTCGTCAGACAACTGTCCGACTCGATAGGCAGAAGGAATTCCCTGTCCACTGGAGCGAATCACGCGCAAATCAGTGTTGTAGGCCTCCCGTAGAACCAGATTCCGACCAGCCCGTCGGAATGCGCGCACCTTTGCAAGGCTATCGGTCGTCTGCCTGGCCTCCACCACATCGGTCTCGACCTCGCGATCCAACCGCAACACCTTGTCCATTACCGACGTCTCAGCCTGAGAACGATTCACAACCGCCAACGCATGATGAACTCCCGTCCGAGTGTCATACCACGCGTCGCCGATACTCACATTTTCAAGCACCTTGTCCGTCGAGACCTTCGTCACATGATCAATCGTCAGCCGACGCTCAGTCCTGGCAACTTCTTGATGCTCCGTGACAAGGTAGGCCTCCCAGTCTTTGGCCTGGGCTGCAACTTCTGCTTTGAAAATACGCGCAACTGCGGCATAGGCTTGATTCTCAGCCGTGCCACGGTTCTCGCCTTGGCCCACGCCAGTCAGATACTGGGACGGTGGATAGTGTGACGCCCGCCCGTCGACCCACTCCGGTTTGTCTGCTCCTCCCCACCACGCACACCCACCCACACCGATCACACAACAAAAAAGACACAGAACGCCCCTCAGGCTTTTATCAAATGCCCGTCCGCGACTGCGCCTCACTGCATCACCCGCTGGAGTAGGAAGAGAGTCTGACCGGCGCTCAACGAGACAGATTGTCCATCCTTTGTCATCGATATCCCTTGTCCTGACGGACGAACAGTAACCTGGTACTGGCCTGGTGGCACCCAGGCCCGCGCGATGTGGATCTCGTCCGGTAGGG
This sequence comes from uncultured Nitrospira sp., assembly GCA_902500775.1. Classification (GTDB taxonomy): domain Bacteria; phylum Nitrospirota; class Nitrospiria; order Nitrospirales; family Nitrospiraceae; genus Nitrospira_D. Next base: position 37,899 of record CABVRZ010000005.1, on the reverse strand, counting down.
TCTGCCAACTTCGCTTGTCTGCCTCTTCGGACGCGACTGCTAACCCCTTGGCCAATACCCCAACGACCAGTCCAACCCACGGGGCCGCATCTCTTCCAGCTGCATGTTGAGCGCCGATTGTCGCACCTTCTGCTATTCCAAACTTTGTGGCGGCACGCGCCAGCGCTTTCGTGGTGATCGCCGGCAATCGTTCGGCAAGACTCTTTTCAGCAAGGGCCGTAATATTTTGCACGGGCTCCGAACGTACGGTGACTGAAGAACCGGCCGAATCAGTGAGCGTCATGTTCTCAAAGGCAACCCGAGTCTTTTGCGGAATCAATTGCGGAAGCGCGATACGGACCACTCGCCTACTGAGTCCGTAGAGCACGCTATCCGTGACTCGGTCTCGCGGATATGGGGACCGATAAATTCCTCTATTTAGCAAAACTAACTGTGCTGCATCAAGACTAATAGGTAAGTCTATGAACATGTCCACTTTTCGTGGAGCGCGGCCATTATAGCTGATCATCACGACTTGGGCGAGTTCTTCTTGGACCGACCGCGATTGCCACGTGACATCAGGAAATGCCTGACGATACTCGGCAAATTCCGTCGACAGGCCGAGCCCCTCCGTTGTTCGCAAGAGATCCGCGCGCAGAGACGGTGGGGAGGACATTTTCAACCATCCCCGCATGGCCCCATACGCATCGTAGGCGTTGCGGTAGGCGATGAACGCGTTATTGAGATCCCCGGTCGCTTCGTACAAGATCCCAGTGAGATACCGCGCAAACCCGTCAGTCCGGTATTTGCTCGTATCTTTGACCTTGTCGCCGAGTACATTCAATCGGTGGTCGATGCGGCGTGCTTCTACCAGTGCTTCTTGCAGTTGTCCTTGAGCCGCATAGTTCAACGCGTTGACCACGTTGATCATCACATGCTCGTAGGCGTCCCCTTCATAGGGCAAGGCATTGTCATTGGTGAGAAAGGCAGCTGTTTCTGAACGGATGCTCCGGGTATAGAGCCGCTCCACCTCCTCCTGGGCCTTCTCGAACACCGCACTGCTTTGCTGGTAGCGGCCAGCCAACTGCAAGACCAGGCCACGATCCATCTCATACAGCAACCGCCCTTTCGTCCCATACTCACTCTCGGTCTGTTCGACGATGGTGGCTGCGCGTTGAGGATCACCGGCTAAGAGACTTTGTTCGATGAGGAGGTAGTGATTCGCCGACGGGCCGCACCCGGTCAAGACGACAAGGACGGCAAGGAACGGCACGAATGAGATTGGAGTAGTAACGCCCCACCGCACAGGTCCCCCGTGGGCAAAGCGTGAGAGGAATGGTTTCAACGGATTCCGCGAGGCTATCAGGATGCTGAAAAAACCACCAGCGGTGTTCCCACCGCGCTCAGAGACGCAACGGATAGGGAATCACTGGAGGCAACGCAGCTATCCGCTCACATGTGATCAAAGCGAGCGGCTCAAGCGAAGCCTGGTATGTACCCCCTCGCCCCTTTTCTCGCCGCAGGCTTGCTGAGCAGCTTTTTTGAGTATCCGGCTAAAAGACGGTCCGCTTCTTTTCGACCACCTTCTTGATCTTCTTTTGCCCGTACCACACCTTCGCGTTGCTTTCCAGATCGATCATCTGAAGATCCACCTGGTAGAACACCGCTTTCGCCCCGTCTGCTTCGTCAAGAATGGTGGCAATTGTCCCCTTCATCATAAAATCAGCCCCAGTTTCTTTTCCAGGGGCCTTCTGTGTCTCTTCACGCGCATAAATGGCCTGCTCTTTTCGCTCGGTTCGCACCTCGTCGCGCTCGCTTTTTCCGGCCACAAAAGTGACCTTCTGAGAATTGGTCAGCTCTCGCTCGAGATCCGTAATAAAGGTCTGCACACTGATATGTTCATGGCTACTATTCAGGACGGTCCCGACAACGACGACGGGCTGACGCTGATTGGCGTTTTCAAAATTCCCAAGCCAAGGATATTGGAGCGCATCCTTTACCATCGCCTCGGCAACCATCCGGGAGTCCGTATCGTTCCATCTCCCACTCAGATCGGTCACTACTCCGGCATCGACACGAGTCACCTTGGTCTCATGACCACATCCGCTGAGAATAGCTACAACACCCAGCGTAGCAATAAGAGCAGGACCAGCTTTCTGGATCACGATGAACCTCCGAGAAGAAGCAGCCGCTTCATGACGTTATGACTACTGAATCCCTCGTTTTTCTTCTTCTTTCTCCAAACGCTCGAACATTTTGTCAGCGTTCTTCCGCACAAAGTCCCTGACCTGAGCATTGAGTTCTTTGGCCTGTTCCAGGTTGTTCTTCATGTCTTCCAAACTCAACTTGGTCAAAACATAGTACGTGTTGGTCTTCAGATCCACATACTGGTCGATTTTCCTGACCCCACTGAGCGTCGCCGTCGTGATCGTTTTGGCGGCTCGTTCGACATTCTGTTCTTCCGTATTTCGCGTAAAATCTCCTGCCGTAGTTGATGCCGCATAGTCGCGCATCAAATAGCCGGTATAGGTTTCAAATGTTCTCGCAATCTCAGCCCTCCCACGATTCTCCGCCGTCTCCCAGGCAAGCGGTGCGTTCCGAACTCCGGACACCGCCCCCACCCCATAGAAGGCCTTACTGTCTTTCTCATTGAATGCCCCCGACCCCTTCTGGACCCATTTAGGCGGTCCTCCACAAGCGGCAAGTCCTACCATGAAAAGGACAGCAAGACCGAGGCTGGCCAGTCTTGAGTGAATCGCTTGTGACCTGATCATAGGACCCTCCTTGAGGAAAATAAGTAGATCCGCCGTACGTAGAACATCCCGAGAAAAAATAGTGGAATCATGCTAACATGTGATCATATATCCGTCAATGCAAGGCTCAGTTCAACTCAGGTTCCAGAACGAGACCAAGGAGGCTCTGTGGCAGACATCCAGATTGATGACGGCATCATCCGAATTCTCGCGCTCGACATCCAGGACCCCAAAGCAGCGGCGGTTCTCGCCGCATACCCCCAGGCCCGATGGGCAGAAATCACCCGCCGAGCAATCAAGATTGGCCTGGGGTACCTCAAGGGTGGAGAACAGGAGTAGGCAGCCAACTGCGGCATCCTTCGTTGAGTATGAGGACGGCAAAAGCCCATACCGGCTCAGTCACCAAGGGACAATCACCGGACAGCGTCTCACGTCCAGTACGTCACATGGCGTTTGTTCAGGTACAAAGTTTCTGGCAATCGTCAGCCGATCATTTCACAGCTGGGGCCCTCGCGGCCTTTCCTTCAACCAACACCATATCTCCATCGCCATCGATGCGAAGACTCGATGGACGCTGTCCCCCACCCGATGCCAGCTCGACCTGGCGTACGAGATAGCCCCCCAGCTCAGAAGCCATGAGCCAACCGTTTCCGTCCAGATCCGCAGCACCGGACAATCCTGCCAGTAAGGCTTCGACAAAACGACTGCCCTGGTCGGAATGACCGACAGTCTCTCCCCGATTTGCGGCAGTCACGACTTGCACTGCCCGCCGATCGGCTTCCAACTCTGGCGCCATCCGCCCTTCCAATGAAAACCCAGACGGTTCGGTCGTCTCCCATCCCACCACCGGTGCATCCAAGATAAGGAGTGTATGTTTCGAAGCCAACCGCCGTGTAAATTCCTTTAGCTGTTCGACCGTGATGGATTTCGCGGCACTATTGACCGGAGCGTCAAACGGAACCAGATACCCGCGATCTTGTCCTTCGGAGTCTTGCATCACCCCGGCGTGCCCCAGGTACACAAGCACAAGCCGATCCATACGTCCAACTTTTCGTGGAAGCATATCGTTCAGCAACTGCTGTAGGCGCCGCGAACTGGCATCTTGATCGTACAGTTCAACCACTTCATCAAATCCCAGCTGTCGAAATACCTCCGCTACCTTTTTTGCATCCTGGATGGCTCCTGGAATCGAGGGCGCTAAGACATATTTCTCAATTCCAATCACGATTGCCCAGGACTTGTAATAGAGCCCTTCCGGCTTTCCTACTTGAGCCTCCGCAAGTGGCAACGAAGTGAGTGACAGTAGAGCAAGCAGGGAGATGGTCAGTACCAACGGTTTCACCAGCATCCGAGCAGATCTCATCATCAACCTCTGTGGAACAATCATCATTGAGCTCGTGAGCCTATCTCCAGCCATAGCAGGAGTCAAGGAACAGACGTGATGCACTGCCCCTGCACAACGAGCTGGCTTTTTGCCCGATGTATGGTTGCAGGTATCCATGACTTTCTCCATAATGCCCCCTCTGCACTGAACTGCCTTGAAGAAGGAGACGTTCCGGCCATGAGTGAACAGATTGAAACCTTGCTCAAAGAAAGTCGGACCTATCAGCCAACGGCTAAGACAATCGCTGCAGCCTACATCAAAGAGTATGAAACCGAGTACAAAAACTCCATCGCGGATCCGGAAACCTTCTGGAGTAATGCCGCCAAGGAACTCGAGTGGTTTGCACCCTGGAACAAGGTCTTGGAGTGGGAGTATCCATGGGCGAAATGGTTCGTCGATGCGCGATGCAACATTGCCTACAACTGCTTAGACCGTCATGTCAAAACCTGGCGGAAGAATAAAGTTGCACTGATCTGGGTGGGGGAAAACGACCAGGAACGCATCTTCACGTACGGTGAACTCTATCGACAGGTCAACCGCTGCGCGAACGCCCTGAAGAGGCTCGGAGTTCAGAAAGGTGACCGCGTCACTATTTATCTTCCGAAAGTTCCAGAACAAGTCGTTGCCATGTTGGCTTGTGCCAGGATCGGCGCGATCCACAGTGTGGTCTACTCAGGATTCAGTGCGCCGGCCCTCGCGAGTCGCATGAACGATGCGGAGACAAAAGTCGTGATCACCGCCGACGTCGGCTTTGATCGCGGGAAAGTCATCAACCTGAAGCCCGTGGTAGATGAGGCACTCAAGAGCTGCCCCACCGTTGGCCATGTGGTTGTCGTCCGGCGTCAAGTGCCAGGGCCAGTGCTTTCGGCGCCGAGGGAAATTGATTGGAACGACTGGGTCAAGCAGGAAAGTGCGGTGTGTGAAGCGGAACAACTTGATGCAGAAACCCCGCTCTATATCCTCTACACCTCAGGAACAACCGGCAAACCCAAGGGCGTCGTCCATGTCCATGGAGGTTACATGGTCGGCACCTACCTGACGACGAAATATGTGTTCGATTTAAAAGACGATGACGTGTACTTCTGCGTGGCCGATCCTGGATGGGTCACAGGCCACAGTTATATCGTCTATGGGCCACTTCTGAATGGCGCAACGATTCTGACAGCGGAAGGGAAACCCGACTACCCCACCCCAGGGCGCTGGTGGGATCTCATTGAACGGTACGGGGTCTCCATTTTCTATACCACTCCGACTGCCATCCGCCTGCTGATGCGCTACGGCGAAGAATGGCCAAGGAAGTCTGATCTTTCAACACTCAGGATCCTTGGCAGCGTCGGCGAGCCCATCAATCCCGAAGCATGGGAATGGTACCACCGCGTGACAGGCGGGGACAAACCCATCATGGACACTTGGTGGCAGACGGAAACGGGGGCGATCTTGATCACCCCACTTCCCACCGTCCCGCTTAAGCCTGGCTCGGCGACCCGCCCATTTCTGGGAATTGAAGCCGATGTCGTGGATCGGGAAGGCAACAGTCTCCCTGCCAACGCCGGAGGCTTTGCCGTCATCAAGAAGCCGTGGCCTTCCATGATGCGCACCATTTACAAGGATCCCGAGCGGTATAAGACCTACTGGAACACAATTCCCAATTGTTATACCGCCGGCGATGTCTGCCACAAGGATGCAGACGGCTACATGTGGTTCATGGGCCGTGCTGATGACGTGATCAAGGTCGCCGGCAATCGGCTCGGCACAGCCGAAGTGGAAAGCGCCTTGGTCAGCCACCCTGCCGTCGCGGAAGCTGCCGTCATCGGCAAGCCTCATAAGACCGTCGGTGAATCCATCAAAGCCTTCATCATCTTGAAACAGGGAGAGCAGGAAAGTGCGGCGTTGATCACTTCGATCAAGGATCAGGTCCTAAAAGAGTTAGGCAAGATCGGTGTCCCGGCTGAAATCGACATCGTCTCGTCCCTGCCGAAAACGCGGTCCGGGAAGATCATGCGCCGCGTACTCAAAGCAAAAGAACTCGGGCAAGACCCGGGAGATATCTCGACGATTGAGGAGTAACAGTCGTGGGACGAGGTGGACGGAAACCCGGCGAGCCGATCTACCAGCGGCGACACATGATCGCGCTCGCCCTGGCCGTGGGACTGCCGATTATCCTATTACAGCTATATAAGATTTATGTCGGTCCCGTGAGTTTCGATGCCCAAATGGGATTTGGGATTCTCATTTCAATCCTGGCCGGTCTCATTCTCTACTATACGTACCGATCGTCCGCGCAGAATCAGCCATAGGAAGATTGGATGATTGCATTCTGCTGACTAACCTGAAACCCCAACCTCGGCGGCGGATCGTCGTCCTCAAACATAATCAAGTGGAAGCTGTGATCGTGCCGGTGGATGATGAGAAGATGGTCGAGGCACTCGACTTCTTGGAGTATATGGAAATCCATCGGCTGGTGACACGGCGAGGACGCAAGAAACAGAAGACTACTGTTCCCCTGGAGGCGTTGCTGAAGGAGCAAGAAGCCCTAAAGCGGTTCCAACCTCGACATCCTTAGAAGAACTATACCTCCGCGTCTCCAAGACGCTCTATTGAGGTATCCGACTGCTACAGACTGCTCGCCCCCTAATACTGCCCAAGCACGATTCGTAATACGCTCTCAACGTAACACCCTCACGATCGCCTTCAGACAAAACATTGACGCAATAGCTCTGTCAAAACGTCAAAGTTTTGTAACTGTATAACGTATTTATTACTACGTATTTATTATTTCCATATAAACGCGCTCACCTCAGCATGGCGCGGCTCTTGCTTACATATATCAGCAATTATGAACCTAACCACCTTAGGAGGGATCAATGGAATGTCCGAAGTGTCAGGGGATGATGACGTTGGACCGATTCTCAGATTTCTTTATCGTGTTCTACGCCTGGAAGTGCATCAATTGCGGCGCGATGATCGACCGCACGATTACCACCAACCGCCGCAAGAGTTTGGCGGCAAAAGAGGCTCGGGCCGTTGTTGTAGGCTAAGTAGGAATATCGTGGGTTTGAAATCTTGGTTGAAAAGGTACGACAAAGGTCGGGAGTCTATTCCTGAGATCGACCTCTATTTATTAAAGACTCCCGACCCTATACTCATGGGTGCTTACACAACCTTGAACTCACTGTCTATGTTTTGGCGTATGGGTCAAAGGTTGGCTCCTTGCGAATCCGCTGCCGCAAGACATCCAAGGCCGCTTGAGAATAGCGCTGGATGTAACTGGACTTGGAGGCCCGCACAGCTTGGTGGTATTTCGCCTCACCTTTCAGACCAAGTACCGCGATAGCCCGAGCCGTCCAGTTTTGGGTGCGAGTGAGCTTCTCTGCGAGCTCCTTAGTCAGGTAGGGGTAGTCAACCTCGACCTCCGTCTTTTTGACGAGGACTGGCAACGTGGCATCGGCCGCGCTCCCTTTCCTCAGTGTGAGGTCTGCCGTGAAGTTCCTCGGTGCTTGCACCGGCACGATCCTCACCATATCAGCCTTACGGAGGAATCGACCAAGCCCAAGATGGGGAAGTACCTTTCGCTTCTTCTTGTAACTTTGCTCAAATTGGGCCTCGGTCTGGTAACTCGAGCCGTCGAACGTGATGCCACGCTCTAAGAGCCAAACGAGCCTCTTATCGCTCCCATTCTTCTTGACGCGCGCAACTGCCTTCTGCACTCTATCCGCGTACGTCGTAAGGTCCGCGAATGCCAGCGACAGATAGTGCTCCGGCATACCTCGGGTCTAGCTCGGGAACTCGACGGCGATGAGGTCGCGGAAGAACTTGCAGGAGAAGAAGAGGAGGTGCTGCATCACCTCGACCGGCACATCGGGTAAGATGTTGTGGCAGGCTTGGTTGCGCAGTGAGATGACCTGCTGGACAGTCTCTGCGCGCTGTTCCTCAAGCCACCCCTTCACCTTCAGTCGGTGTACCGCATTCTCGCCGGAGATGGTTTCACCGTTTTCATTCCGAGCAATCGACTCCTTGCGGGCGATTAGGACCGCCTTTGCCAGCAACTCCCAAGCATTCGCCAGAAGCAGCAACGTGGTCTGAAACCGATACTGGTGCCACACGCTATTGAATGCATCAACAGCTGCCTCGGCGGCGGCTTTTGCAGCGTCCAGCAGGAGCAGATACTCGCGTCGCTTTCTGACTATCATCGTAGAGTATACCGCCTAACGACTCCGCAGCTCAGTGGCAGTCTCGGAGCAACCGGACGTTATGTACCGACTGTTCCTTGTAGCTGATGGTTCCTAACCTGCGCTGTGCCTACAACCACAAGCGCCAGCTCCAGGGCCGTTCGGGGGACGGGAAATGTCGCCCGAACAGAGTTTGACAAATCCGCATAAGAACCGGACTAGCCGAATTCTATCCGTGGAACACGCCGTGAGGAATCGGCCATACCCGTCGCTGTTTCGCTAACGGCTGGCCACCACAAATTAAATCAGTCCGCGTTTCTGCAGATACTCAGTATCGATGCTGATGGTGGGCTTCTGAAGTTGGCTCCGTTCTTGGAGCAGCCGCTCAACGTACTTGCCGATGAGGTCAGATTCAAGATTCACAGTATCGTTCACCTGCTTGAGACCCAGTATGGTCACCTTGGCCGTGTGCGGAATGATGGCGACGCTGAACCCCTGCTCAGTCACCGCATTGATCGTCAGGCTGATGCCATCGACGGTAATGGAGCCCTTTGTGACACAATAGCGGAGAATCTCCGGAGGCGCTCCGATGGTGAACACGATGGCATTGGCATCTTGCTGTCGACCGCGGATCACCCCCACTCCATCGACATGACCCGCCACCAGATGCCCCCCGATACGTTCGTTGAGCTTCATGGCCCGCTCGAGATTGACCGGCATGCCCACGGCGAAACCGCCAAGCGTCGTGACCGAAAGCGTTTCAGGCGAGACTTCCACCGAAAAGTCACGTTCACTTCGTGAGACAACCGTCAGACAGATTCCATTCACACTCACACTATCGCCGATTTTCAGATCACTCATCACCGTCGAGGCCAAGATCGTCAGCTTGGCTCCAGCCAGCGACTTGTTCATGACCGTAATCCCGCCCATTTCTTCGACAATACCAGTAAACATCAGTCTTTCCTCATGATGATCTGTTTCACCACATAGACGAACAGCACAAGCAGCACCACCACGCCCAGGCCGGCCAACCCACCGATCACGAGATTCTCCGTTGCGATTTCTTTCATAGTTTTTCCATTATAGCCCAGCCACTCTCACGATGGCACGGCCTTCATCCGCGTGATCGTCACCCAAAATACGCCGGCTGCGACCAATTGGATCACGGCAATGATGGCGAAGGCCATGGGATAATTCAGATTCGCAATCAGCAGGCCGGCCAGCAGCGGGCCGCAGGCATGGCCGATGTCCATGATCGTCCCCTGCATGCCCATGCCAGCCCCAAGCCGCTTGAACTCAGAACTGTCTGCGACAAGGGCTGATGAAGAGGAAGAGACCACGGCTTCGCCGAATCCAAACCCCGCAGACAGCAAGAGCAGAATCGGGAACATCGAGACCTGTGGAATACAGACGAAGGTTCCGGCACAAATACAGAGCCCAAGAATAATGAGCGGCTGACGTCCGACCCGGTCGGATACCCGACCCATAATTGGCTTCGAAAAGAAGGAGGTACTGGCTTGCACAGTGAACAGGAGACCAACTTCTCCCGGATTCAAACCGGCCGCAACACCATAGAGCGGGAGAAACGCCATCAAGGCGCCGTTCGCAATCATCTTGGCGGCGTCAGTCACACTAGTGATCAGCACCTTGCGATTTTTTGCGACGGCGGCAAATCCCTTCAACATTTCGGACAGTATCGCAGCCATCCCTTGTTCCTTCCGTTGTGGCACCGCAACGTCAAGATGCAAGCTATAGAACAACAACATGCCGATACAGCCGAAGATGCCTGATGTGATGAACGCCGACGAAAACCCCGCCGCATGGATGAGATATCCCCCAAGAAAAGGGCCCAGCAGCGAGCCGGACTGCGTGCAGGCCGTATAGGTCCCGAGCGCGGCACCCCGCCGTTCACGATAGAGTTCTGCCACCGTGGCCAGGGCGCTTGGCGCGAAGATGGCCGTCGCGAGGCCGTGCAGAAACCTGAGCGCCGTCAATGCGTCCAGATCCGTTATGAAGGGATAGAGAAACGGCGGCAACCCGAAGGCCACCACACCAATCTTAAGCAACAGACGCCGTCCATAGATATCCGACAGAGCTCCGGACGGCAGCTTCAGCAGCACACCCGTGAGGGTAGACACGGACACGATCAGACCGATCCGCTCCGGACTCGCTCCAAGCGATTCGGCAAACAAGGAGAGTGCCGGCATCCGCACCATGTTGTAACTGATGAAGGAAAAAGTGCCGACCGTGCAGATCAGCATAAAGCTGCGTGAGGTCGTCATGGGATGGTGTTGGCAGGCGAGATCGGCTGGGTGGAGTCGAGTGAAGGACCGAGCACTGCTCTCAAAAACGCCAGATGTTGCTCAGCCAACGACGGGGGCTGCTCCGCCTCGCGCAACACACGGGAAGGTTGCTGTCGCATGGTTACGCCTAATCGATGAACGGTCTCAACTCCCTTCTGAAGTTTGCTCGTCACCATGCCCCGAATCAACGGATGCAGAAAAGACACCAATCCTGACAGCAAGCGATTGTCTAATTTGGTATAGGCCACAATCGTACTGTCCATGCCTTCGTTCCCCAGGTGATCTCGCACTACCGTCATCCGAAGAAACACGACGGCTTTTCCTGTGATATGCGGAAGCAACCGACTTTCATGAGAGCCGTCCAATACGTAAATCCGAGACTCCGCATCCTCATAGACCAGCTGCACGAAGCCCTTTGTTCCCTCACCATCGTCGCCCCAAAATCGTCTTTCCCCCCAGGCTTGAGAATGATAGGGACCGAGGCCAAGGCGACGAATCAATGTGGCGGCAATCGGTGGTTCGCCAAGCAGGTATCGATAGAGTGGCTCTGACATGGCCACCCGGATGGGACCGACCCGGGTGACCGTCGTAGGCGACGTGATAATCGCCTGAAGCGTGCATGTCCAGTCCGAAGGAATCTGCTCGACAGGAAACGTCAGGTCTCCGTGAACGGGTGAGAGGCTACAACTCTCTGCCCGTGCCGTACCGGCAAAGAGTACGAGAACGACTCCCAGCAGAATAGCCCATCGGCATGCACCCTGTTCCCGGGTGAAGTCCCTCGTCACGTTCATGGGTCCGGTGTTGGGACGGAAATGGAGAGATGGATAGGGAAAATCCGCTGTGGATCCTGCCTGAGTCTGGCTTGGCGCAGCAAGGTTTCCAGCGATGGCGTGACGATCCCTGTAAAGGATACCTGACCGTTCGTGATCACGGTCAGCGGCTTGGCCGGATCAATGAGAGACTCATTCAAAAACAGACTGTACCGTCGAACATGGTGCGTCTGTACCTCGACCCGATTCCCTTCTCGAATGGAAGCATCCAGCTTCGCATAGACCCGACGCTTGATTCGTTCGTCGCGCTTATCGACCAAATCATCTGAAAATACCGCAATAGGATCTGTCGAATCCAGCCGCACCCAGTTGAACGGTTGGAAATGGCTCCCATCTCGTACGACAGTGAGCCTTGCCGGCAAAGGCTCACGGCGATGACTATTGAACCAGGCCACAAGGTCCGGCAGCTCTTCCTTGGGAAAATAGTGCCCCCCCGCCATGGGATGTTCACGTTCATGTTCACGATACACATACGAATAGCCAAGCGCGTCAAGCTCTTGGGCTATCGAACGACTCAAATCCACCGGCATCACCTGATCCTTCACTCCGTGAATCATATAGATGGGTGTCTGGCGAAGATTCCCTAGAAACGGCATGAGCACATTGTCCAGTCCACTCGCCATCGGTGCGATGCCGGCAAATAGGGGCGCATGATGCATGCCGATAAGCCAGGCTCCGATGCCACCATTCGACATGCCGGTCAGAAAAATCCGGTTGGGGTCGACATGGTAGCGTGAGCGAAGCTCACGAATCGTTGCTAACACTAATTCTTCTGCATGTTTCGTAAACCAGGCACCAGACGGATAGGTCGGACAGGCCACGAGATAGTCCTCACCCAACCGAGTTCGCCAGCGTTCCAGATATTCTTCTCCGGTAAAACCAAATCCATGGAGACAGACAACGAGGGCATAGGCTTTCGACGCGTGATACGTCGGTGGAATGAGCAGAGACAGTGGATAGGTTTGCCCACGAATCACGATCTGTTCACGTGGACGATCACCGACCGGCTGGATCTGATAGGTCCGACCAGCCGTTATCAGCCGAGAAACGGTGTCGATGGACGCTTTCTCATCGGAGAGGATCTCCTGTAGCAGCCGGTCAGCTGCGTCACCATCATAAACATCGAGATACTGCAAGACACGGGACGCGAGGTCCGGAACAGCCGGTTCCACCTCCTCTGCACCCGTGGGAGCAGACGCGCCAACAAGAAATACCAACAGAATGAGGCTTCGGACCAAGACAGTCATAGGTCCCCTTCTACCACCAAATCATTCCCCACGAGACGTGTCGTCACATGGCACAGCTTGATCGCTCCCTTCAACCCTGTTGGACTTACTCCCCCGATCACTCCTTTGGCATTCTGGCCACCGAGTAGCAGCGGTGCCATATAGAGGCGCACGTGATCAACCAACTTCGCCCTCAGCATCCCGGCATTCACCTCGCCTCCCCCCTCTACGAGGAGAGACGTGATCCCACGCCGACCGAGCTCCTTGAGCAGCGCAGGCAATGAGACCTGGCCGTGAATCACCGGCACTGTCAGCACCTCGATACCTTTCTTTTGCAGAGCCGATCGTCGAGGTGCTGAGGCGGCAGGAGTAGTCGCAATTATGGTTCTAGCCTTGTCCTGTAAAGCCAGGACCTTTGCCTTCAAGGGCGTTCGCAGTCTGCTATCGACGACAATACGAACAGGTTGTCGTGATGTCAGTTCTTCTAACCCTGCTCCGGTCCTCACCGTCAACGCAGGATCATCCATCAAGACCGTCCCCACCCCCACCAGTACAGCATCCATACGCCCACGGAGTAGATGAACCTCCCTCCTGGACAATTCTCCGGTAATCCACCGAGATTCACCAGTGGCTGTCGCCAGTTGTCCATCGAGCGTCATACCGGCCTTAAGTGTCACATAGGGGCGACCGGTCTTCATCCAATTGCAATACGCCTTGTTCAGCTCTTCTGCCTCGGTTCGAGCCACTCCGACCGTAACGGAGAGCCCAGCTCGGCGAAGCGCGGCAGCGCCTTTTCCTTTCACTGCCTGGTTCGGATCCGGCATCGCGATGACGACACGGCTGATACCAGAGCGCAGAATCTCAGGCACGCAAGGAGGAGTTCGCTTCTTGAGATGGCAGCAAGGCTCAAGCGTCACATAAAGTGTGGCGCCTCGTGCCTGCGTTCCGGCTCGTTGCAACGCGAGTATTTCTGCGTGAGGAGTTCCGGGTCGGAGATGAAAACCCCGGCCGATGATCCGGCCCTTTTTGACGACGACGGCACCGACCATCGGATTCGGGCTCGTCGTTCCCTGGCCCTTCGCCGCCAGGCGAAGGGCCAGGGTCATATAGTGGAGATCTCGTGTACGATCGGTCACCGTTTCTTGCGGCTACCTACAGATGTCTTGGGCGCCGGCTTGCCCCGCTTTGGCAACGACGTTGATACTCTGGTGGACTTCACCGCCTTGAGACGCGCCCCCGTGGTTTTCTTGGATGTGGCCGGCTTGGCAGATGCTGCGGCGATCGCTGCCTGTGCTGCTGCTAACCGAGCAATCGCCACGCGGAATGGCGAACAGCTGACGTAGTCCAACCCCAATTGATGACAAAACTCAACGGAACTGGGATCACCGCCATGTTCGCCGCAAATCCCCAGCTTAATGTTTTCTCTCGTCTTCCGCCCGCCCGCAATCGCTTGCTTCATCAGTGACCCGACACCTTCACGGTCGAGCACGGCAAAGGGGTCCAAGTCCATGATCTTTTCAGTCTTATAGAAATCGATGAACTTGGCAGCATCATCACGCGAGAAACCGAACGTCGTCTGCGTCAAGTCGTTCGTCCCAAACGAAAAGAACTCGGCTTCCTGTGCGATCCGGTCGGCTGTCACCGCCGCGCGAGGCAACTCGATCATGGTCCCGACCAGATAGTTCAATTTCACCCCGTAGCGTTTCATCGTCTCCTGGGCTACTTCTTTCACAAGATCCTTCTGCGACTTCATTTCTGAGATCATGCCGACGAGCGGGATCATGATTTCCGGTACGATCTTCTTTCCTTCCTTTGCCAATTCACAGGCCGCCTCCATAATCGCCCGTGCCTGCATGCGCGTGATTTCCGGCATCGTGATTCCGAGCCGACAGCCTCGAAGGCCGAGCATCGGATTAAACTCATGGAGCTCTTCGACACGGGCCAGCAAACGTCGTTTTTCCTCAAGCTTCGACCCGTCTTTCGCCGTCAATTCCAGCTGCGCGATCTCCACCATCAGTTCTTCTCGTTTCGGCAAGAACTCGTGGAGCGGTGGGTCAAGCAGCCGGATCGTGACCGGAAAGCCTTCCATTTCCCGATAGAGACCGATAAAATCTTGCTTCTGCAGCGGCAGCAGCTGATCGAGGAATTTCTCACGCTCTTCCTTCGTCCGTGCCAGGATCATCTTCTGCATGATCGAGATACGATCTTCGGCGAAGAACATATGTTCGGTCCGGCACAATCCGATCCCCTCGGCCCCGAACCCTCGTGCAATTTTCGCCTGATCCGGGACATCGGCATTCGCCCGGACGCGCAACCGACGTTCGGAATCGGCCCAGGAGAGTAACGTGGCAAACAGCTGATACTTTTCGGACTTTTTGGCGTCCAGCTTTCCTTGCACCACTTGAATGATTTCCGACTCCACGACCGGCACATCGCCGTCGTACACATTCCCGGTTGATCCATTGACAGAAATGTACTCTCCCTCGTGAAACACTTTCGAACCAATCCGCACCGACTGCGCATCGATGACCTGGACCGCTTCGCACCCGGCCACGCAGACCTTACCCATCTGCCGCGCCACCACGGCGGCGTGCGAGGTCATTCCACCACGCGCCGTCAAGAACCCGGTGGCCGCGTTCATGCCGTGAATGTCGTCCGGGCTGGTTTCGTCACGAACCAAGACCACGCGCTGACCGGTCGCTTTCATTTCCACCGCACGATCCGGCGTCATCGCAATTTTCCCCGCTGCGGCACCGGGACCAGCCGGCAACCCTTTGCCCAATGGAGTCGAGCTGGACTCGACCTTTGAGTCGAAAATCGGGTAGAGATATTGGGCCAATTGGTCAGGCCCCACACGCTGCACGGCTTCTCGCTTCGTGATCAATCCTTCTTTCACCATCTCGACTGCGATCCGAACGGCTGAGATGCCGGTACGCTTCCCAACGCGCGTTTGAAGCATATAGAGCTTGCCTTCCTGGATGGTAAATTCCAGGTCGAGCATGTCTCGATAATGTTTTTCCAACTTCTTATAAGTGTGTTCGAGCTCCTTGTAGGCAGCCGGGACATTCGTGGCCAACGCGGTGACTGGCAACGGCGTTCGGATGCCGGCGACAACGTCTTCGCCCTGGGCATTCATCAGACATTCGCCGAAGAACGTATGTTCACCGGTATTCGGATCTCGCGTAAAGGCCACACCGGTTCCGCTCGTGTCTCCCATGTTGCCGAACACCATCGCCACGACATTGACCGCCGTCCCCCAATGATCGGGGATCCCGTTCAACCGCCGATAGGTAATCGCCCGTGCGCCGTTCCACGAGGAGAACACCGCGTTGATCGCCATTTTCAATTGCTCGTTTGGATCGTCCGGAAACTCCTTCCCGGTTTCCTCCTTGACCAATGACTTGAATCGTCCGACGAGGTCCCGCAACGCCCGCGCGTCCAATTGCGTCTCGTGCGTGACGCCCATTTCCTCTTTTTTATGGTTGAGAATCGCTTCGAAATGTTCGCGAGGGACTCCCATGACGATGCTGCCGAACATCGTAACGAAGCGGCGATAACTGTCCTGGGCGAACCGCTCGTTCTTCGTCTTCGCCGCCAGCCCTTCGACCGTCTTCAGGGTAAGTCCCACGTTGAGCACCGTGTCCATCATGCCGGGCATCGACGCACGCGCACCGGATCGAACCGACACCAGCAACGGTTTCTCGGGATCGCCGAACTTCATGCCCATGGACCGCTCGACACGCTTCAGCGCGGTCAGCGCTGCATCCCACATCCCTGTCGGATATTTCTTCCCCTGCTTGTAGTATTCGAGGCAAGCTTCCGTCGTAATCGTAAAGCCTGGCGGGACGGAGATCCGGAGGTTCGTCATCTCAGCCAATCCCGCACCTTTTCCACCGAGCAACTCCTTCATGTTGGAGGTGCCCTCGGCTTTCCCGTCTCCGAAATAGTAGACGTATTTTTTTGCCACGTGACTTCTCCTTCTGACAGGATGCTGAACACGTCCGCCAGCCGCGTTCCCGTACCCCTGAGCGGTCTTGCTGGACAGCCTGTTTGAGCATCCTGAAGTTATCTGGCGTTAACACCGCAGGGAGAACCTCGGCCATTGTCTCGAGACACACCGGGTTCACCACAGCCTTCTACTCTGTGCGGATCAACGAGCGGTCGACGCGCGACGACCGTCAGTTGATTCCAGACGCATACGATACCGATTCACCAAGAACCACTTTGCCCGGACGCCTCCTATGATAATGACGGTGACAAACAACAACAGCAACAACAATCGATAGTCGGCCTGCACCGCGTGGTCGACATAGTACTGGCCGTCAGGCCCCTTTTTGAGTTTCGTATCAGGTTGGAGGGAGTGAGGTGTGCCGCTCGGATCAGACAGATCCAGCCATTCGGAACAAAGCCTGACCGGTTCGCTCGCCCCGGGCAATGACTGCCACGACAACCGAAGACAGACATCGTGTTTGGCGTCGAACAGATCGGGGGTTTTAACCAGGTCATCCAAGTTGATGCCGCTCATTCTGAACCCAACGAAAAGAACAGCATTACAGCCGACAATCAGAGCCAGGGAGACCACCAAAGAAAATCGCCGGATCTTCACCGCCCGACGGCACTCACCCGTCACCGGCTGATCCATCACAACTCCGGGGAAGACGACCCTCAGTACAGATCGTCCGTGGTTCGCCCGATTCGACCTACCTACCGCCCTTGTACCACAATCTGGGAAAAGTCTGCGAATGACATAAACAGATCATCAACTTCTTTGAGTAAGGACAACCGATTGCTACGAACAGCCTGATCATCGGCATTGACCATCACACCGGCAAAAAAATCATCGACGACCGGCTTGAGACGGACCAGCGCATCGAGTGCCCGATCGTATGCACCGGCTTGAATGGACGCCTCGATCTGTTGGTGCTCGCCCATCGCCGCCTGATGGAGTGCTGACTCAGCCGGATGTTGAAACCGTTCGGCATCCACCGGCTCTCTGGTCCATTGCTCCTTCTCGACAAGCCGATGCGCCCGCTTGAAACCGACGATCAAGGGATCGAAGTCTGGTTTCGTCGTGACGGCTTCGAGCACCCTCATCTTCTGGACAAGATCAACGAGATCGATCCTCGAACCGTGGGCTGGTTTCAATACCGACTCAATCACATCATCGCGTAACCCATACACGAGTCGAACATAGTATCGAACTCGTTCGAAGAGGAAGTCCGTGGTTCGCCGCTGTCCCACCTGCTGAGAGTCTGTCCCCCCTTTGAAGCCGTCATCGGCAACTAGGCTTGTTGCTCGATCGATGAGGTCGGCAAGATTCAGCCGCAGCGTTCGCTCCAGTATGATGCGCACAATCGCCGTGGCATGCCGCCGAAGCGCAAACGGATCCTCCGACCCTGTCGGAACAAGCCCTACATGAAAAAATGCCGCGATAGAATCCAGTCGATCTGCGAGCGAGAGCACCTGCCCTGCCTCGGTTTCCGGTAATTTCCCTTCAAGGGCCTTAGGGAGATACTGCTCACGAATTGCCTGCGCAACTGCCGTTGATTCACCGTCATGTCGGGCATATTCGCCTCCCATGATGCCTTGAAGCTCTGGAAACTCTCCTACAATACCGGTCAAGAGATCGGCTTTTGATAGAAGGGCCGCCCGTTCAGCAATCTGCCGTAACTCAGCCTGACTAGACGGGATCTGTCCGGCAATAAACCCCGCCAGTTTTCTGACTCGTTCCTGTTTCTGGGCCATCGTGCCGAGCTTCTGGTGGAATGTGACCCCACCCAACTTCTTCGCCCGCTCTTCGAGGCGGACCTTCCGATCTTCGTCAAAAAAGAACTTGGCATCGGCCAGTCGCGCAGCCAGCACCCGCTCGTTGCCCTCACGGATCAGAGACATATCCTTGGCCCGGTTATTCGCCACAGCGATGAAATGAGGCGCCAACTTCCTAGTGTGCTTGTGTCGTAACGAGAAAAACCCCTGATGCTCTTTCATGGAGGTGATGAGGATCTCCTCCGGCACATCCAAGTAAGCCTCCTTGAACGACCCCATGATGGCGGTCGGTTGCTCGGTCGAGTACACCGCTTGGTCGAGCAAAGCTTCGTCTTGATTCAGCTGCAATCCGGCCTTGTGACAAATGGAACCAATTTGCTCTTCGATCAGTTGGCGGCGGCGCTGGGTCTCGACAATGACCCCCTGACGCTCCAAGGTGCTGCGATAGGAAGCGGCATCGCGAACCGGCACCCACTTGCCTCCGCCTAAGACCCGATGCCCTGTTGTCTGATGGGACGCAGTGATCCCGGCTGCCTTAATCGGCAAGACCGACCCCCCGTAGACTGCCACCACCCACCGCACCGGACGCGCAAACCGCACACCGGTCTCATTCCACTTCATGGCTTTGGGAAAGGAGAGGGTTGATACGAGTTGCGAAAGCAGATCGACCAGCACTGCAGCTGTTGAGCGACCTGCTTCATGTTTCACCGCAAACAGGTATTCGCCCTTGGGTGTTTGTCTCACTTGTAAATCTTGGACCGCGACACCCTGACCAGCGGCAAACCCAACAGCCGCCCTGGTCGGTTGGCCGGTTTGGTCGAAGGCAACGGTTTTCGATGGCCCCATCGCTTCTTTCGTCATAGACGTCTGCCTCGCGGCCAAGCCATCGACCACAATCGTCAGGCGACGTGGTGTCCCCATGGTATGGACCGACTGAAGGGTCAGTCGTTGATCAGAAAACAGACGTTCGGCAGATTCCTTGAGTGATCCCAGCGCAGGAGCGATGAACTGATACGGCAATTCTTCGACGCCGATTTCCAGCAGCAGCTCACCGACAGAAGGCGCGGAAGTCCTCTTCCCTCTCTTCGCTCCCGTGTCTTGTGCTCCTGCGGTTTTTCGTGTCGCCATAACGAAATTAGATTCGTCCTGTTCCAGGCTTCGAGCGAGATCTGCCGGATTTGATCGTTTTTTCTTCACGGTTCAACAGCGGATGGCCCATCGCCGCGCGTTCCTCGATATAGCGCTCAGCGCACTGCCTGGCCAGCGCTCGCACTCTGGCGATGTAACCGGTCCGTTCTGCCACACTGATGGCGCCACGGGCGTCCAGGAGATTGAAGGCATGGGACGACTTGATGCAGAAGTCATACGCGGGCAATGTCAACCGCTGATCGGTCTGTGCCAACAGTCGCTTGCACTCCGCTTCATACGATTGGAACAGTTGCATCAGCATCGGCACATCGCCCTGTTCGAAGTTATAGCGCGATCCCTGCACCTCGGTCTCATGATGAATATCGCCATACCTGATCGAGTCCGTCCAGGCCAGATCGAACACATTGTTCACTTGCTGCAAGTACATGGCGATCCGCTCGGTCCCATACGTAATTTCTCCCGTAATAGGGCTCAGCTCGATCCCCCCGATCTCTTGAAAGTAGGTGAATTGGGTGATTTCCATCCCGTCCAAACGTACTTCCCAGCCGAGCCCCCACGCTCCTAGGGTCGGAGACTCCCAATCATCCTGCATGAAGCGAATATCATGTTGCCTTGGGTTGATTCCCAGCCGGGCCAGACTCTCAAGATAGAGTTCCTGGATATTGTCGGGAGCCGGCTTCAGGACGACTTGATACTGATAATAGTGCTGCATGCGATTGGGGTTTTCCCCATAGCGGCCATCCGTTGGACGACGACAAGGCTGTACATAGGCAGCACGCCACGGCTCCGGACCCAATGAACGAAGAAAGGTGGCAGGATGAAAGGTCCCCGCCCCCATCTCCATATCGTACGGTTGGTGAATGACGCAACCTTGATCGGCCCAGAAACGATGGAGGGTCAGGATCAGTTCTTGGAACGTCACTAAATCTACAGCCTGGCCAGGGGAGATGATCGGATACTTGCCTGCGAGATAGGACGCCAAGCTAGCAAGAACGCTTTTGCCCTGTCAAGGAACAAGCCGTTTCAGATCGACGATCCGCTGTCCTCGCCAAATCGTACCCCATCTGCAGAACAGGCTGCGACATTCCTTTGAAAATTTTGAGATTGACGTGGAGAGAAGAGATCTCCTATTGTAACAATTGTTGACCAACTTACTCGCATTTTAGACGTCGTGAAACTTTCCAAGAAAAGCGAATATGGTCTCCGAGCACTGCTCGAGCTCGCGTTGACTCAAGGGAAGGCCACACTCCAACGCCAGGAGATCGCGGCCCGTCAACATATTCCCGTCGAATTCTTGGAGCAGATCCTGCTCATGCTCAAACGTGCCGGGTTGATTTCGAGCCGCCGTGGGATGAAAGGCGGATACGCGCTCATTAAGCAGCCCAACGACATTACCCTGGGGCAAGTCATCCGTATCCTCGACGGCCCGCTTGCGCCCATCAGTTGTGTGAGCAAAACCGCCTATCAGAAATGCACTGACTGTCCCTATGCGAATAAACCTCGCTGTCCAGTGCAACAGGCGATGGGTACCGTCCGTGATGCCATCGCCGGGATACTCGATCACTATTCGCTGGCCGACTTTGCCGCAGGCCACTGGAAAGGGTAACCACTCGTGGATACGGTCGTCCTGGTTCTGATTACGTTTGTCGCCGCCACCGTGAATGGCGCACTCGGGTATGGCTTCTCCTCCATTACGGTTCCTATTGCCCTGGTGTTTTACACCAATCGGATCCTCAACCCCGCCCTGGTGCTGGTTGAACTGGTCATCAATGCCTATGTATTGTTCGTCAACCGAAAGAGTATCCCCAATATCTTCTGGCGCGTCGCTCCAATTCTGGGTGGTCTCGCAGTGGGAGTCGGTATCGGGAGCTACATCCTCTTTTTAGTACAACCAGCGTGGATCAAGTTCGTCACCTATTTTTTCCTATTGCCTTTGATTCTCCTCCAGGCTGCAGGTATTCGGAAACCCATCCGTGCGGAAAAAGCGATCGCCGTCCCATTTGGACTTGGATTGGGCACCCTGTATTCCGTCACGACAATTTCGGGCCCACCGTTGGCGCTCCTCTTTAACAATCAAGGCTATCCCAAACAAGACTTCCGGGCCGCCCTGGGAATCATTCGTTTAGCAGAATCGTCACTGACCGCGATCGCCTACGGATTTATTGGTTTCTACAGCGCAGGCAGCATGGAAATTATCCCCTACATTATTCCGAGCATCATCATCGGGATCCCACTCGGAACGTATGTGATCCGACTGATAGATCCCGAAACCTTCAGACGGATCTGCATGGCGTTCGATGGGCTGATCGTGGGATTCGGTCTCTCTCGTGTCTTGGGAGAATTAGATCTGGCCTCACCGGGGACCACATACGGCATCTTGTCCATCGTCATCTTGATCAATGGCTACCTTCTCTTTCGCTTCTTTCGAGATCGTGGTGATCCCACTTCCTCTCCGTCATAGTTATGGCAGCTGATCACCGCTCACAGTTTCATCAAGCGCTCGGCCCACTTCACTTCATTGACCTCTATCAAGCGATTTGCTAACTTCACGTCGTTTTTGAGTTTCCCCAAAAGCGTAACACTCAGCTTACGCGGGTTGCAGCTATCTCTATCTGAAAGGATTCCGCTATGGCCGGTTCAGTGGCTTCGTCCGAGCTCCTCACCGCCTTGCACAACAAGGCGACCCAGCTCCGCATCAACAGTGTTCGAGCCACCAGCGAGGCTGGCAGCGGGCATCCTTCGAGCTGTGCCTCGGCAGCAGATCTCGTCGCCGCGCTATTTTTCTCCGTCATGCGATACGACCCACACAATCCAAAAGCACCCAACCGTGACCGATTCATCCTATCCAAAGGCCATGCCGCCCCACTGCTCTACGCGGCCTGGGCAGAAGCCGGACTCTTCCCCACCAGTGAGCTATTAAAATTGCGCACCTTAACGTCTGATCTCGAAGGACATCCGACTCCCCGATTGCCATTTGTCGACATGGCTACGGGGTCGCTGGGACAAGGACTGTCTGTTGGGGTCGGCATCGCGTTGAATGCAAAATTCGTCGACTCACTCGACCACCGCACCTATGTCCTCATGGGAGATGGTGAATCTGTCGAAGGATCGGTTTGGGAAGCCGCTGAAATCGGCCGCCAATACAGCCTGGATAATTTGTGTGCCATTGTCGACATCAATCGATTAGGGCAAAGCGACCCCACCATGCTACAGCATGATATGGAGGGCTATCGCTCCCGCTGGGCCGGATTTGGCTGGCATGCCATCGTCGTTGACGGCCACGATCTTGCGGCCATACTCAAGGCCTTTACCGAGGCCGCTCAGACGAAAGGCCGGCCAACGGTACTGTTGGCCAAAACATACAAAGGCAAAGGTATTTCGTTCATCGAGAATAAAGCAGAATGGCACGGGAAACCGCTGAAGAAAGGCGAAGAGACTCAGAAGGCGATTGACGAACTCACAAAGCTATTGAGCCCAAACGGCGCGACCCTTCAGATCACCAAGCCGTCCGCTGCCGCCGTCGCTCCAGGAGCAATCGGCACGATGCCGGCTCCGCCGTACAAAATCGGTGACTCCGTCGCGACACGCGAGGCCTTCGGTGCCGCACTGGAAGCCTTAGGAACCATCAACCCCTCGGTCGTCGCGCTCGACGCAGATGTCAAAAACTCGACCTACACCGACAAGTTCGGCAAGAAGTTTTCCACCCGATTCTTCGAGAATTTCATCGCGGAACAAAATATGGTTGGCGCGGCTGCTGGTCTGGCAGCCTGCGGCAAGATTCCTTTTGCGGCTACCTTTGCCTGTTTCTTGAGTCGCGCGTACGATTTCATCCGCATGGCAGCCGTCAGTAGCTCAAATATCAAGCTCGTCGGTACCCACGTCGGGGTGAGCATCGGTGAAGATGGCCCATCACAGATGGGCCTAGAAGACATCGCGATGATGGCGGCACAACCGAACGTGACGGTCCTTTATCCCTCAGACGGCAATTCGACCTATCGATTAATCGAAGCCGCTGCACAGCATAAAGGCATGGTCTATATCCGTGCCGGTCGACCGAAGAACCCAGTGATTTATGGACCAGAGGAACGCTTCCAGATCGGTGGCAGCAAGGTCCTCCGACAGAGTGCCTCGGATGGGCTCACGATCGTCGCTGCTGGCGTGACGCTCTTTGAAGCCTTGAAGGCCTATGACCAATTGAAGACCGCTGGCATGGCTGTTCGCGTGATTGATCTCTATAGCATTGCCCCTATTGATCGGACAACCTTGCTGGAGAATGGACGAGCAACCCAGCGCCGGATCCTCACCGTAGAGGATCACTATTCCCATGGAGGCCTAGGTGATGCCGTCCTCAATGCCATAAGTAGCGAAGGGATGTTCGTGTATAAACTTGCCGTTCGTGACATTCCACACAGTGGAAAGCCCGATGAACTCATCGACCACTACGGGATCGGCGTACGGTCCATCGTGGAAGCAGTGCAAGCGATCATCAAATAATATCGCTCGTCTCAGGTCATGTGTCCAGCTCCCGTTGCTTCATCGGTGTCACATATCTGCCTCATCCGATCATTCGGAGCCCATGAGGCCTGCGATGCGCTGTTCAGCATGATGGTGCGATACTCAATTATTCAGCCACAGACACGCTCCATCCCTATGACGTTTTCACATTTTCCCCCAAAAAACTGTGGTATAGTTTATGCCGAATGGATTCATACGTTGAATACGTCGATCGACGTCAACACAGAGGACAGGCAGGTCACTTTACAACTCAAGAGGAGGTACGAATGACGAGGAGGAATGTCAGTGTCTCAATGTTCGTAATGGGGTGTGCCCTCATTCTTTCTGGAGGGATTGTCTCCGCGGAAGATCTCGCCCCACTAGCTCCAGTGCCAGCTGATTATACAGGCAAACACATGCCGGCTGGTGGATGGACCGATCCAAAAGCCATCGAAGAAGGTGGAAAGATTTATCGAGGCGAGTTCAACACCGACATTAACTGCGCCAGTTGCCACGGCAAGGACGGCAAACCGGTCAAGAAGGGTGCACGGGACCTCCGCGACCCGAAGAATACGACGCGGTACTCGGACAGCTATTGGTTCTGGCGTGTATCCGAAGGGGTGCCGAAGACGAAGATGAAGGCCTGGAAAGGCCTGTTGTCAGAACAGCAAATTTGGCAGGTCATCGCCTATCAGCACATGTATTCGCACGACGGCAAGCCATCCGAACATACGGATTATAAGCCGTAAGTAATCAGGTCTGACTCAACAGAAAGGGGGAGATGCGGGACACCGCTTCTCCCCCTTCGTATTTCTGGGCAAGCCCAAACTGCTCCGTCAAACCGGATTGGGGGCAACAAACACCAGTACTTTCAACCGCTGGGTCGTGTGGTTCTTCACACCGTGTTCCTCTCCCGCGGGCGCCAAAATTCCCTGCCCTGCGTCTACGACTTGCCGGTCGGTACCGACCTGAAACATCCCTTGCCCTTCTAGCACAATATAGACCTTGTCCTGATGGCCATGGACATGGCCTGTTTGCTCCTGGTCAGGCTCAAAACAATAGATATCGCAAAAGAACCGTTCAGTCTGAAACAGATTATTCTTCTTCATCTTTTCGCTATTAAACTGCTGAAAGTCTGTCAGTGTCACCACCTTCATCCTGGATACTCCATTCCTGTCACGTGGACTCGTGAAATCGACCCTTACGGCATGCGCGAGAGCAGTTTCTGATAAGACTGTTTGAGCTCGTGTAACGCACTGTTCATCCCATCCTGTACATTCTGCCATTTTTTGTCAGTGGTCTGTTTCAGCTCATCAACCTTGTCTCTCACACCGTCCCTCTTTTTTTCGAGCTCGTTGAGCGACTTCTGCAGCTCCGCCCGGGTGGAGGCAGAGGCGTCTTCCACTTTTCCACGCAATGCGGAGATTTGCTGCTGGAGTGCCGCGAGTTCCTCCTGTGCTTTCCGTTGGAACGCCAACTTTTGCTGATCCGTATACTCCTTGGTAGCCTGGAGAGTCTCACGGGCTTCTTTGACGATCTTCTCCGTCCCGGTTGTGGATTCAGCTCCAACAGCCTGACAGACCAACAAACAGGCTACTGGCCCCCAATACACCCCTCTCAGCCATCGACCTCGCATCGCCACCTCCTCCCTGGAATGGAGCAGTATAGTCAGCGCCCGGTCTAAAGTCACGACCACTAAACTTTCTGCAGATAGGAACCGACAAAGCACTGTCGTGAATAGCAGGACCACAACCTGGGAGCCCTTCGATGCCCCCTGAAACACAGCCGGCTGGGACCCAACTCGAACAGCTTGAACAGGCTCTCATACAGACAATCGAGACAGGGGACATTGAGCTCCCACTCTTGCCGCAAGCCGCCAGCAAAGTGATGGCACTCGCGTCAGATCCAAATGCCGATGCAGCGAAGCTCTCAGCATTGATCCATCAAGACCAAGCCCTCGCCACTCATGTTCTGAAGATTGCCAATTCGCCGGCCTACATGCCCAGGAGTCCGGTCGTCTCGCTCCAGCACGCGGTCGCCATGTTGGGAATCACCCAGCTATCGGAAATCGCCTTTACCGCCTCATTGAAGGTCGGTGCGTTCCAGGTGCCGGGATATGAAGATGAAGTCAAACAGCTCTGGCGGCATTCGCTGGCCTCCGGGGCCTTTGCAAAAGAAGTCGCCCGGGCGAAACGTATGAATGTCGAAAGCGCCTATCTCTGCGGACTATTACATGAAATCGGGAAACCCGTTGTCCTGCGAACTACCATGATGATTGCTCGAGACCGAAGCAAGGAGTGGGTCAAAGCACTGGCCACGATACTGGATAACAAATCTCACGTTAAAACATTGATCGAGGGCTACCATACCCGTGTGGGCATCCTGATCGCCGACAAATGGGGTCTGCCTAAACAGGTGGCGGAGACGATCCAATACTACGGGGATTACGAGCATACCACCGTCTTCCGCCAGGAATGCATGCTCACCTTTGTTGCGGATCGATTGGCAAGCCATCTCCTTACGCCTGAACAAATGCCTGAAGACAGTCTCCGCGATCATTCGGTATTCGCAGAGTTGAACCTATACCCTCAAGACGTCGATAAACTCCTGACAACCAAAGATCAAGTCTTAACCATTGTAAATGCGATGAACCTATGAGCATACCAAGCACGTATGACATCATCGTGATCGGCGGAGGCCCAGCCGGCCAAAAGGCGGCGGTTCAGGGCGCGAAAGCAGGGAAGCGAGTCGCACTGATTGAACGGGAACGAGGAATCGGCGGCAGCTGCGTGTACCGCGGGACCATTCCCAGCAAAACGTTGCGAGAAAGTGCACTCCACCTTGATCGGCTAAAGCGGGCTGGAGAAGCCCTGCAATTCAGCCTGAAGCCGGACACCCAAATCGCCACCCTCTTAAGTCGGCTTGAGCAAGTCGTGCAGGCACACGATACGTTCATGAGTAAGCAACTTCGCCGAAACGGTATCTCCCTGCTTCACGGGCGAGCACGATTCGTCAACACGCACACCATCGAGATGCAAACCGTCGATGGCGCCTGTCAGCAATTCTCAGCTGGCACGATTGTCGTCGCAACCGGGTCACGTCCAAGAAACCCAAAAGAAATCCCCGTCGATCACGAACATATTCTGGACAGTGACTCGCTCCTATCGATGATGTATCTCCCTCAATCCTTAACCGTCGTGGGAGGCGGGGTCATCGGCTGTGAGTATGCGTCCATCTTTGCACTGCTGGGTGTGGAGGTCACGCTGGTTGATCGTGCACCCTATCCGCTGCAATTCATGGATCAAGAGCTGGTTGAGCAGTTTGTCAAAGGACTGGAAAACCATGGCGGTCATTATTTTGGTGAGAGTCAACTCGCTGATGTGCGATGGGATGGGGTGACGCATGTCGTGACGACGCTCAAGAACGGGACGGTCATCAAGAGTGAAAAGATGTTAGTCGCCCTTGGGCGCCAAGCGAACATTGAAGATTTGGATCTAGAGGCAGCAGGCATTGCCCTCTCAGACAAGGGCCTCATCCCTGTCAATCAATCTTGTCAGACAAACGTGGAACATATCTACGCCGTTGGGGATATGGTCAGTGGACCGGCCCTTGCGTCAAAGGCAATGGAACAAGGACGGCGTGCTGTCCGCCATGCGCTCAATCTCCCAGTCGGCGATGCCGCCTCCACAATCCCGCTGGGCATCTACACCATCCCCGAAATGGCCAGCATTGGACTAGATGAGACGGGTGCCAGAGAGCGGTATAAGGATCCGCTCGTTGGCCGAGCGAAGTTTGAGGAAATCGCCCGGGCCCAGATCTCAGGCGGCGGCCAGGGTCTTCTTAAGATGATCGCCGATCCAGCGGGCGAACAACTGCTGGGAGTCCAGGTCGTCGGCGATTCTGCCACTGAATTAGTCCACATCGGACAACTCGCACTGCAAAGCGGATCGACGATTGAATCCTTTATTGATAACGTCTTCAACTTTCCAACCTATGCCGAAGCCTACCGGATTGCCGCATTGGATATCCTTGGCCAAGTGGCCAAACGCCAAGCGACTAAGGCCGCCTAACAGCCTGTTGACAAACCCTGTGACGACCTCGGAAAGGGCGTCGTGGCTAAGATCAGGGAGGCCATCAGCGTGGCGGAACGACCTTTCTGAACAGCCCGAGGGGCACGCCGCAGCGAGCGAAGAGGCGAATCGTACTCTCTGTAGTACGGTGAGCCTCTGAGCGAGGCGAGAACGCCGCTGGCAGACTTTGTTAACAGCCTGCTAAACAGGGCATCTCGGCAACTCCCATAGGAATTCCCGTCATCGATGACTCCGTCTGGGAGAATCTGCTGGTCATGGAGCGAGCAGGCCGTTCGGATGCCATGCACAAGATGCTTTCACTCTCTCTCTTCAGATTCCAGGCGACTCATTGGAGTGATTCATGATGCAACCCAGGAAGGACATGGAGCCAAGCTTACAGATGGAACACACCTATTGAAAGCAACAAACGCACAAGTCGGGGATCTAGCCGCAAGCTTTCAGGCCGGAGAAATTGAGCGCCTCGCGCGACAACAGCAGCGGGATGCCGCCGCTAATCTGCTTGGTCCGCCCGAGGAAAGCGTGGAGTCTGCCTGCAAGATTTTTAGGCCTAAGATCCAGGCGCGAGCGGCATAACTTCTCTGCGGCATTGGAATTATGAGGTCTCGCTGTCGTCTTGCGTCTTCTGGTAAGGTTCTTTCTCCAATTCCGTCGTCACCGCACGGAGTCTCGCCCATTCCTCTGCCCCGAGGTTCACAAATTCACATCCAAAACTCCCGGCTCGATACCACCGGACGATCGCGTGAGAGACCACGATGGGAGACTCATGATCAGACACCTGGACCCTCAGTTGAAAAACCGTCCCGGGATTCACTTCAACCAAACTACGGACCTGACACCCTCGAATAGACAGATCGCTCAAGGTCCCATCGCCGGACAGACTATTCGCAGAACTGAACGAGCTACGAAATCCAACAGGGAATCGGTTCTCTTTCCGTTGCTCCATTGACATCCCTCTCCTTTGTTGAACCCTGCCGGGATTCCCTCTCGAACGTCAGAGACTTCTACGCCGCACGCCTTCCTCGTGGAGGCGTATCAGCCCGAGCAAGCAGTTGCACAAAGTCGTCTGCGGGCATTGGACGCCCAAAGTAGTGTCCCTGCGCTTGATCACACCCCTCCTCCCGAAACATCCGCACCTGCTCTTCGTTTTCGACTCCCTCAACCAACACCGTCAAATTCATACTATGTGCGAGGGAGACAATCGCGCGCGAGATCGATACATTGGCGACATTGTGTGGCACATCACATGAGAATGATTGATCGATTTTGAGCATATTCAGGGGAAATCGCTGCAAATGGCTCAGGGATGAATAGCCGGTTCCGAAATCATCGATCGAGAGTCGAACCCCCATCGCCCGCAACTGCTGCAGCATCTCAATGGACGTTTCGACATGTCGCATCGCGATCGACTCGGTCAACTCCAACTCTAGAAATTCGGCACGCAGCCGAGACTCCTCCAAGGCTCGGGAAACGGCGCTTACCAAGGAAGATCCGTGAAAGGAAGAATTGGAAATGTTAACCGACACGCGAATAGGAACATAACCGGCATCTTGCCATGCTTTGCCTTGTCGGCACGCCATACCCAGCACGGCTTCATCCAGTTTTCGAATCATGCCCGTTTCGTTGGCAACAGGAAGAAACACCGCTGGCGTCAGCAGCCCACGCAACGGATGCTGCCATCGGACCAATGCCTCAGCACCCAAAATCCTATTGGTCTGA
The DNA here is from genome assembly GCA_902500775.1 of uncultured Nitrospira sp. Lineage (GTDB taxonomy): Bacteria > Nitrospirota > Nitrospiria > Nitrospirales > Nitrospiraceae > Nitrospira_D. The sequence continues at coordinate 8,039 of CABVRZ010000005.1, read as the reverse complement.
ATATCGACCTGCGGTTGGTAATACACGACAAGCTCGCCATGATCCAACGCCTTTCGTAACTCATTTTCCATCTCGAGTCGCTCCGCGGCCATGGAATTCATGGTCGCCGAGTAGAACTGTGCGTTGTTCCGACCTCGCTCTTTGGCCTGATACATCGCGACATCGGAACTCTTCAGGAGTTGATCCACGGAGTCTCCGTCGGTCGGAAAGATCGCAATCCCTACACTGGTGGTGACTGCAACCTCATGACCATCGATCAAGAACGACCGTGCCAGCGACTCCAAGATACGTCTTGCAACGATCCCTGCATCCTGGACCTGTCGAATGTTCGTCAACAAGACCGTAAATTCGTCTCCTCCCAGGCGGGCCAATTCATGACCTTCGCCTTTTTCCACCGACCGGCTGACAGAATCGCTGTGCCTGACCGACTCGGCCAAGCGATCCGCCACCTGCTTCAATAAGAGATCGCCGATATTATGGCCTAGCGTATCGTTAATGACTTTGAATCGGTCCAGATCGAGAAAGAGCACGGCAAGAGTGGACCGATAGCGGCGTGCATGGGCCAATGCTTGCGTGACACGATCTTTAAACAACACGCGATTCGGCAACCCGGTGAGACTATCGTAATAGGCCAATCGGTGGATTTCTCGCTCCGAGCGTTTTCGTTCACTGATATCCTTGGCCGTCCCCACGATCGTCATCGTTTTCAGGTGATCATCGAATACCGCCTCGGCCTGTAGATTCACCGTAAACTCGCCTCCATGGGGAAACACAATCCGGTGATCGATGTCACACGGCATTCGTTCCGCAAGAATCGAGTGCAGAGCGCGATCGACCAGATCACGGTCATCCACATGGACCAGGTCCAGAAACGCCTCTTTCGTCCCTGAAAAGTCTTGTGCGCGAATTCCGATCAACCGACACAGTTCCGATGACACCAGAAACGCCCCTGTGGCGGGGTGCCACTCCCAATTACCGATCTTGGCGATCCGCTGCGCCAAACCCAGACGCGCCTCGCTCTGGAGCAGAGCCTTCAGCGTGGAACTTCCTCGCAACATGTACCGGACCCGATGGACGAGGATCGTCGCATTCGTCGGTTTGGCGATAAAATCGGTAGCACCATACGCATAGGCACGAGCGATTGACTCCTCATCATCTAACGCAGTCATCATCAAGATCGGCACACGTTGCCCCTCTGCCGACTCGCGCAAATTCTTACAGGCGGCAAACCCATCCATCACAGGCATGACCACATCCATGATGATCAGGTCGGAACGCCGCACGGCAAATTGTTCGAGGGCATGTGCGCCATGTGATGCTTCGCACACCTCAAACCCGGCCTGCTCCAGGACCTCGCCCACGAATCGTCTGATGAACTCATCATCATCAACAACCAGAACAACGGCTACCCTTTTCTCATCTACTCCTGGCATTTCACTCTTGCTCCTACTCCAAGGGCTTCTGGCACATCATCTCTACCGGACGATTCCTACTGCCGCCATCTGCAATAGTTCCTGGATCACTCGGTTTACATACTGATGTTGTGCTCGAACTTGCTTGGCGACTCATGCCTCGTGCAACGACGAGAGAAGGTCTGGGTCAGCTCAACACGCCATATGTTGTCGAGACTGCGGTGCATTCCCATAAAGAACCTTGGTCACGTCAACTCACGCTGTTGAATCGTCACGCTATGCAGTTGACGACAACAGAATAGATTCGCACCGCAAGCTCTCTATGCGACCATCTGCCCTAACCCATGACGATACCACCAATTTTTGATGCGTAAAGAATTTGACGAAAACTCGCTTCATGTCGTTGAGCAAATCGGTTGGGAAATTTCGTCTGAGTAGGAAGAGAACTGATTCTTGGGTGCAGTGATGCGCAGCGCAACCCCAGCATGTAGCAGTGGGGTTGCACGAGCGCTGGAAGGCGCACGAGGGATGCTGACGAAAGAGCGGAGGCCTGCTCAAACACAGATCGGCGAACGTGGACTACATCTTCGTCTTCTGTCGCCGGCCAAGACTACTACCCTTTTATGTTCCCAATCGGACGCAGTTCCGCTACTTTTTTGGTAATGCCCGCACAGTCGACGGCCTCGACAACTTCGGAAATATCCTTGTAGGCAAATCCGGCTTCCTCGGCAAGACCGGACATGGAAACTGCCTTGACGATAATTCCCTGTTGTTTCATCTGGCTTCGTACTTGCTCTCCACGAATAGCTTTCTTTGCCTGGGCTCTCGACATCGTCCGTCCGGATCCATGCATGGACGACGCGAAGGTGTCTCGCATTGCTTTTTCTGTCCCGACCAACAGGTACGACCCTGTTTCCATGGACCCACCGCAGATGACCGGTTGCCCCGTCGCCTGATACCGTTCTGCTAGATCTGGACTTCCAGGCCCAAATGCTCGAGTCGAGCCCTTGCGATGCACCACGAGATCCCCCTCTGGATACCGTTCCACTTTGGCAATATTGTGCGCAACATCATACACCAGCTCCATACCCAATTCTTCCGCCGATCGACCAAATACCGCGGCAAAGGCCTCTCGAATCTGATGGGTAATCACTTGCCGATTGGCAAAAGCCATATTGGCAGCACAATTCATGGCGGCAAAATAGTCTTGTCCTTCGACCGACATAAATGGCGCACAGGCGAGTTGTTGATCCTTCACGGCAATGCCATATCGTCGCATGGCACGCTCAAATGTTTTCAAATAGTCACTCGCTACCTGATGTCCGAACCCACGTGAGCCACAATGCACCATGACAACAATCTGATCGTGACCGGTAATCCCCCAAGCAGCGGCGGTCTCACGATCAAAAACTCTCTCATTGGCGACCACCTGCACCTCTAGGTAATGGTTTCCTGAGCCCAGGGTCCCCAGCTGATTGATTCCTCGACCTCTCGCTCGGTCGCTAACTTTTGATGGATCAGCACCGGCAAGACAGCCCCGTTCTTCTATCGCATCCAGATCACGATGCCATCCCAATCCCCGCTCAATGCACCAACGTGCCCCCTGAGTGATGACATCCTCGAACGAGTCATGGTTCAGTCGCACAAATCCACCTGCCCCAACTCCGGCCGGCACCCGCCGAAACAATTCCGTCATCAACTGCTCAAGCCGTGGTTGCACATCTTCCCGAGTGAGGTCCGTCCGAATGAGCCGCATGCCGCAATTGATGTCATACCCCACTCCACCCGGTGAAATGATCCCTGAGCAGACATCGCAGGCCGCGACCCCCCCGATCGGAAACCCATATCCCCAATGTCCATCCGGCATGCATAAGGCATATCGTCTGATGCCTGGAAGACAGGCCACATTCGTCACCTGCTCAAAGACCCCGGCGTCCATCGATTGAAGAATCGTCGGCGTGGCATAGATCCGAGCCGGGACCAACATCCCGTCTTTTTCAGTCGGCGCAATCTCCCAGACTTCGTCAGAGATGCGTGTGACCCGCATGTGTGTGTGAAGTTTCATCCCAGCACCAGCTTAAACTCACTGTTTATCATACGTCCATGAGGATCACTGCTCTCTTAAAGAGAGGACCGGGTTCGACTCCCACCCAGCCTATCACGTACAAGAGACAGGATCTTCCAAGACAGGCCGCCCATCGCCGATGTGGTTATCGGCGATGGGCGCGATCAGCATGAGGGAGCGTCCGCCTACTTGCCTTGAGTCGGCAAAGTAGGCTGCAATTGTGGTGTTCCATGCTGGATAAACTCCGAGTAAATAATAAACTTGAACGGGTTGAACTCTTGGTATTTCTCTTTGTGCTTCAAGAAGGCCATTTTCTTAAGTTCCTTTAATTTCGCACTGGACGGATATTGCGTCAGTGCCCATCTCGTTGTGCTTGCCGCGAGCGCGTGGTCGCCACTCTCCAGCATGTGTTCTGTCGCGCTGACCAGCTGTTGCTCTGAACGCTCTAGATAGTGCGTGAGTAACAAACCGAACTCTTCCTGACTCAGATGGTCCATGCCTTGAAGGTCGGACTGCCAGTAGCCGACGTTCTGATCGTATATTCGATTGATGACATTCTCTCGCATGGCGAGAAAGGGGAAGTGCACCTCGGGATTCTGATGGATGAATGGAGGCATCAGATTTTGATGATGGATCGCCGCTCGGCTGATACCATTCCGAGTAGCCTTCAGGGTTTCCAGGTAAAGCCACTCGAGATGGAGCTTGAGCTTCGCGAGCATGCTCCCAGTACTCCAGATCCGCGTCAGCGGCTCATGCCCGTGCAGAAGGTGTTTAACATTTAAGGAAACCACGACATCAATGGCTGCGAAGAGCCCCGGGAGGTCGCCTTCCTCAACGAAGGGAGCGCCGAGATACGGCATGATGAAATCACCGACGAATAGCGTGTCATACTCAGGCACATGAATAAAGAGCCCATCGATCGTTTCTCCACCGGGAACTGGAATGAGGGCAAAATGAGTTCCTCCTACGGTGATGTCGGTATGCTTACTGACGGTGATATCGGGCTTGAAATCAGCAATGAACTCATTTTTATAATCGCTGCCGAAAAAGTAGCCAAATCCTCGTGTGCCTGGGGCAACGATCTCCAATTCCTGACGATAGTTGTCCCTGGCATAGAACTGTACATGCCCCAAATCGCGGAAATAACGGTGCCCGCCGATATGGTCCCAGTGACTATGAGTCACCAATACTGTCGTCAATGGGGGAAGGTCCGGGAAGCGATGCCGCAGGAACTCGTATGCAGCCTGAGCCCCGTCAGGCCTGGTGCCGGCGTCGATGGATATCAGCTCCTTGCCGTCCTTTGACACGATGAAATAATACTCGGTGAACTCAAAACCAGATAAATTAAAGACCTTGCCTGGAACGATTTCTCTTAATCGCTTGGGATGGAACGTAAAGCCTTTGGTGGCATTGACCGCATACGGCGTAGTCAGTGTGATGGGTTTGTTGAAACCGTCATGGCCGCTCAGTTGCAAATAGACTTGCGCCTGTTGTTGATCTTTGGTCCGCTCGTAGAGCACGGCCAGATGATAGTACGGCTCGCGCAGCCACCCATCATGAGGTGCCTTCGCGATGTTGTCCACGCACCATTTGAGATCGGTCAAAGCGGCTTCGGCTTTGTTGAATCGATCAGGGAGCTGCGCATAGACCACGCCTATCATCCATCGTACGAGAAAGTATTCGTTCTTGGTGAGCGTCCGCGCCTGCTCGAGGATTTCGATCGTCTTATTCACCCAAGCGATTCGACTCAATAGGGGTACCTCATCGGCATAGGAGGCGCGCAGAACGCCCAAGGCGCTCAGATATAACCCTGTTTGCTCGGGAGAAAGCTGCGTTCCGTGCTTTTGCAGAAGGGATTCAAAGAACGCGATGGCGGCGTGCTGCTGGTTGGCATTCATGAACTGCTGCATCAAGAAGACAACGAGCTGAGGATCAGTAATAGGACCAGCTTGATGCAGCGATTTCAAATACTCCAATTCCGAATTGTACGTGTGAGGTGAAGAAGGGGGCATTGTTGTGCAGCCGCTTCCAAACAGGCCAGCCACAATCAGAAAAATAGTCGTAATGATAAAAGAGCATTTATGAGGTCTTTGCATCGTACTCCTCCTGAATGGGTTAACAGTGAGTTTCACGAAGTTCACCGGTCATTCATCACCGTTCTGTTGGTCTATCGTCGCAGAGAGTCTCTGCGTTTGTTCGACATTGTCATCATCATTGATCCGAGTCACCGAGGTTCGTCTGACCAGCCGCCGCCAAATGCTCGATAGAGAGAGACCAAGGCTACGCGCACCGCGGTTTCGGCCTTGGTACGCTCGTCACTGGTTGAAAGCCTTGTCCGCTGCGCGTCGAGAACCGACAGGAAGTCCGCAGCACCGCGCTGGTAGAAGGCCTGGGTGTGGGTGTGGGATCGTTCCGCCGCCGTCTCGGCCCGGACCAACTGGTCGCGGCGCTCGAGAGCAGCGGTATGCGCGACATAGGCGTTTTCCGTGTCCTCCAAGGCAAGCAGAAAGGTCTTCTCGTAGTTGGCTGCGACGTGATCGAGCCGAGCATCTGCCGCAGTGATATGAGCTTTGATGCGACCAGCATTGAAGATCGGCGCCGTAAGACCAGCACCGAGTGCATACACACCTTCTGCCAGACCAGGAAATCCGCCTACCGCCAGGGCGCCGAACCCGCCGCTCGCCGACAGAACGAATTTCGGAAGCAAATTGGCTCGTGCCGCACCGAGGCCGGCGGCGGCCGCAGTGACTTCCGTATGTGCGAGCCGCAAATCCGGTCTCTGGTCCAGCACACTCGACGGGAGAAGCGTGGGGAGATTCGGCAGGGTGACAGGCAGTGGCATGGAATGAGTCACCTGTTTTTCCACGCTCGCTGGGATGTGTCCCAGCAGGACACTGAGTCGATGGATCAAATTTTTTGCCGTGCTTGTTAGGACCGGCAACGTGCCCATCGTACTGTGCAGCAGAGTCTCTTGACGGGCCACATCCATGTCATTGACCAAGCCGGCTTTATAGAATGCTTGCAGGACCCTCAAGCGTTCACGCTGGACCTCAATATTCTCTAGCAAGATGTCAGTACGTCGCTGTATCCCGCGTAGCTCGAGATAATTCGTCGCGACCTGAGCCAATAATCCCACTTGCACCGCGCGGTAGGCCTCTTCGGTCCCCGCCGACTGTGCGATAGCAGCCTCCGCTTCAAGATGTCTGCTGCCGAACATGTCGATTTCCCACCGGGCAGCCAGTCCACCGGTAATCAGATTGGCGGTGGGCGTGATCAACTCGATGCCCTGCGGACCCGGCACCCCGACGATTCGGTCTATGCGCTTTTCCCGACCGCCGAACGAGAACAGATCAAGGCTGGGGTAGAGCGCCGATTCGGCGACGACGGTCATGGCCTTGGCTTCACGCACACGCGCTTTGGCGAGTCTGAGATCATGATTGGCGGCCAGTGCTTGGCCGATCAAGTCATTCAACACGGGATCGCCGAACCCCTTCCACCATTCGCTGAGATCGTTGGGCGTTGTGACCGATTGAGCATGAGGGGCGTTATGCCAGTGCTTCGGAACGTCGAGCGGCACGCGGTCACTGACTCGCGTCGGCGTACAGCCCTCCATCAACGCCAGAGACAACATGAGGATTGAATACCAGGCTTTCATACGACACCTCCCGGAACAGCAACCGACTGTTCCTCCGGCGGATCGTTATGCGTTGGATCGAACGGAAGCGTAGTCTCTTGACTCTTCACCTGAGGCGTCCGTTCGACCTTGAACCATGCCGCATAGAGTGCAGGAACAAAGAAGATCGTCAGTGCGGTGGCAACCGTCAGGCCACCCATGATGGCGATCGCCTGGGGCCCGAAGAAGTCGTTGCGCGACAGCGGAATCATGGCCAGAATGGCGGCCGCTGCAGTCAACAGAATGGGCCGGAACCGCCGCACCGTCGATTCGACGATGGCGGACCAGGTGTCGCGTCCGGCCTTTTCGTCCTGTTCGATCTGATCGACGAGGATCACCGAGTTGCGCATGATCATGCCGGCCAGCGCGAGAATGCCGAGCAGGGCCACGAAGCCGAAGGGTGCCTGGAACAGCAGCAGGGCGAATGCCGCGCCGATCACCCCCAAGGGCGCCGTGACGAACACGAGGAAGGTCCGGGACAGATTCTGTAACTGCACCATCAGCAGAACGAGCGTCGCAATCACCACCAGCGGTACCCAAATCAGGATCGACTTCTGGGCAATCCAGGCGTCTTCTTTGGCCGCACCGGTTTCGATGAAATACCCGGCCGGCAGTTGTTCTTGGATGGATTTGAGCTGAGGGATGATTTGCGCCGCCACGTCGGGTGCCAGCTTCCCATCCATCACGTCGGCTCGGACCGAGATAGCCGGAAAACGATTGCGGCGCCAGCGCACGCCGTCCTCGAACACGGTTTCAAACTTGACGAACTGTGCCAACGGTGCCGATCGACCAGTGGCCGTCCGAACCGTGACGTCGGGCAATCCGCCGACGGCGCTCCGCAAGTTGTTTTGCGCTCGCCACACGATGTCGATGAGCTTGTCGTCCTCGC
>CABVRZ010000004.1 GCA_902500775.1 uncultured Nitrospira sp. | reverse complement strand
GAAAGGCCTCGGTCGTGACGATCAACTTCTGATCCACATGCAGACGACTCAACCACACTTCCGCAACTTTGAAATCCACATGAAGGACGCTCAAATCTTCCAAATTGACGATGTTCTGTCCAGGCTGAAGATAATCGCCGACTGAGACACGACGAAGTCCCAGGGTTCCGCTGAAGGGGGCACGGATCGCGGTCTTCTTTAGACGAGCCGCGTAGAGGCGACTGTTCGCCGCCGCCGCGTGCCACGCCATCCTAGCTTCATCCATTTGTTGAGCGGGCACAATGGCGGACTGTTCATCGGTAATCCGCTTCAGCCGCTCATAGGTCACCACTGCCATCCTCTCCTCTGCCGCCGCTTGCGTGACCTGCGACTGGAGTTCTTCCTGTTCAAGTTCCACCAATAGAGCGGCCCGTTCGATTACCTGACCGTCTCGAAAATGAATCCGTCGAATGATCCCCGCGATCTCAGACCTCACTGTGATGGAGGCAATTGCCTCCAGCGTGCCGACGGCCTGGATGGATTCTGTGATTGCCCCGACTGTGACGAGGGCGATGTCGACCCAAATACGTTGGTCGGACGCAGCTGTCGTCGATGACTCACTGGGTGATTGGTTTCCCAACCGGAATGTGATCAGGATAACCACGGCAACGATCCCAATCATAATGATCAAACTTTTGACATTCATGTTCACGATTCGTTGTCGCCGCAGCATTGCGTCCCATGAGAGCAGAGGTCGGTACATTACACCCCGTCGTATAGAAGACGGATAACGAGATAGAAACCTCACCTGCCGGAAAATTAATCAGGAAGAAAATCGAAGACTCCGTTAGTCCAGGTCTTCGAATGCCGAGTTACGTCCGGTAGAGCAGCGTACACAATCAGGAGGGAATACTGGAAATGCGTGGCTAACGATGGAGTCTTCTGGGGATTTTAACTTGTGGACCAGCTCACCTACGCGTACCACATCCAACGCGTGGATCCAGGAGAGTATCTCAGGTAGAGCGCTACGAAGCAATGAAAGTCTGAAAACTCCTGCTTGGCAAAGTCACGCGCCGCCCGTTGGACGGACAACGGATGGGTGCGTGTCGGCATGGAGAGAACCAGATGAAAGGCATCGCGCATGGTCGAGTCCGCGGCGATCGGCATCCCAGCATCCCTCCATTCGGTCTTCAGATCCGCCACCTCCTCGTTCCCCTTGATCACCTGCCCATCTTGATCCTCGATCTCGAGGAGCCCATCGCGCGAAATGTAGGTGAGTTGTTCGAGATGCCCTTCATCCCTTTCGGTGTCCTGACGAGTTTGACAATAACCTGCGGCGCACGACGGACCATGGCTTGTAATGTCTGCCGCACATAGGTGGTGCGAGCCTGTGGCGTGCTGAGTGCGTTTACTGCGACGCGGCCGTGATGGGGTGTCCCGAGAGACGTTGAACAACCGACTCCCCCACTGATCGAATTGCTCGGTGATCCGACTGCCTGTCGAACTCATTGGAGGTGCCAACGCTCCACGGTTCCACGCAAGACATCCGACACCTTGTCGGTATGGGCACGGATCACGCGATAGTTCCCTGTGTAAATTCACCACAAACCGGTGAAGATCTCTCCATGTTTCGCAACCAGCGGCAGCGTTCGCTGGACCCGTGCCTTCAAATCAGATGATGCCACAAGCAGTTCTAGAGAGGGGGTATGGGGTGGATGACGGGTTTCGAACCCGCGACCTCCGGATCCACAATCCGGCGCTCTAACCAACTGAGCTACACCCACCACACAGGTTTGAGGAAGGGAGATATTAACAAAGGGCCAACGGCTCCCGCAACCGGACTCCTGCTAGCCACGTGTATCAAATGCCGCTTGCATCTCCGCCAGGATAGCGGCGACGGTCGCAGCAGGATCGACCGCATCACGAATTGGTCGACCGATCACCAGGTAATCCGCTCCCGCAGCAATAGTTTGCGTGGGTGTGGTCGCACGCGCATGGTCATCGACCCCTTTGCCGGCTGGCCGCACGCCCGGTGTCACGATCGTGAAATGCGGCCCGACTGTCTGACGAAGTGCCGTGGCTTCTTCACCGGAGGCAACCACACCATCACAGCCAACTTCTGCGGCCAATAACGCTCTGGCGGTCACAAGGTCCTGGACCGTCCGCTGGATTCCCATCTCTCGCAAATCGTTGCCGTCGAAATTCGTCAACACGGTCACGGCAAGCAGCTTGAGTGAAGAGCCATCACGGCCCTGCACCGCCGCGATCAGCGCCTTACGATTGGCATGAACGGTCAAGAACTCGACCCCCATCGCGGCAACCCGACTCGTCGCGCGACGGACCGTTTCTTCAATGTCGAGGAATTTCAGATCAAGAAACACCCGCATACCCCTCTCCACAATCCGCTTCACCATCTCTGGTCCCGCTGCCGTGTAGAGCTCAAGCCCGACCTTCACGAACGTCAGATGCCCTTGGAGTCGATCCAAAAGCCGATCGGCCTCCACTGCCGAAGGCACATCCAACGCAAACATCAGCCGATCGCGTGCCACAATCTTTGCCATCTCGCGCTGCTCCTTCTTCAAACTGATCCTTGACGGTCAGTGATACCCTATGATAGAAATTTGCTTCTTTACTTAACAGGAGTGATCGATGCCCCGAATTCACAAATCGACGATTCGACGAGCACGCCAAGCCGAACGACGCCATGAGCGGAATCGAGCCACCGTCAACACCGTGCGAACGCTCATCAAGAAAGTCCAATCCGCAGTGGCCGGGAAAAAGGCTGACGAGGCAAAAACCAGCTTGCTGGAAGCCACCTCGGCGATTGGGAAGGCTGTTTCCAAAGGTATTGTCCACCGCAACACCGCCTCCCGCCGTATTTCACGTTTGGCCCATCGCGTCAACGCGTTGTCCGGTTCCGGCTCTTAATCGTCCGCACGTTCGAGACACTTCGTGTCGCGCTTCGCTTCGCGGGAGGCTGTGGAGAAGGCTGTGTCTCGATTGGCTTACCGGAAGACCCCTCACAAAGCGTCAAGAGCACTCGCTCCAAGATCATTTTCGGACGGCTACCGCTTCCCCCTTTGATCCGTCCATCGGCCTCCAGAAAGAGGCGCATCGCCTGTTCGAGGCGGGGTTCAGAAAATCGACTCAGAAATGCACGAACCTTCCACGGATCCATTCGCAAGCTTCTGGCCGCCTCTCCTTCGCGCCCTCCTTGAGCTAGCGATTCTTTGACCTTCCAGATCCGGCGATACTGCCAGGCAAGTGACCCAAGGATTCGAAGCGGCGCTTCCCCAGCTTCAAGGTTTCGTGCCAAGATCGACAGCGCCTGCCCTCGACGACCGTCGGCAATGGCCAACGCCAAATCAAATACCGAGGCACCTGGCTCCATACCACGTAGCTGGTAGACATCCGCAGCAGTCACTGCTCGATCAGACGGCACATACGACGCGAGTTTCTCCAACTCTCGCCGCAGACTATAGAGCGACGTACCACAGACCTCCTGCAATAATTGCGCGGCTGCCTCCTCCAACCGAAGACTGACGCGTTCAGCCTCACGGTTGATCCAGGCCGGCAATTGAGCATCACGAAGCGGTGAACAATCGACCACAATAGCCGACCGGGAGAGGGCTTGGGAGAATTTCAGTCGGCCGTCCAGCTTCGCGCTGACGAAGACCACGGTTGTCGATTCCACCGGATTGTTCACGCACTGAAGAAGAGGCTCGCTATCGCGGGCGGTCAATTTTTCTGCCGCTTTCACCACAACCAGACGGCGCACTGCAAAGACTGGGACGGCGAGAATGCTGTTCTGAATATCAACTCCGCTCGCTTCATCTCCATAAAACTGCTCAGAATTGAATGCATCCCCTTCCCCACCAAGCACCGCTTGCGTAAGCGCGCTCACGACAAAGTCTCTTAGCAAATCTTCTTCCCCGACCACGAGATACAGGCGTCCAGGTCCTTGCTGCTTCAGGGATGACTCAAGTTGGACATGATTCACGGTAGAAGTCATCGGTCACCCGGCTCAAAGTTAATGCGGCGACGAAGCCGGCGCGGGGGCCTGCTTTGTGAGTGCGCCGATCTCCAGCTGCAATAAAAATCGCGATGCCAAATCAGCAGCCAGAATTCGGCCAGCTTGCTCTACCGCTCGGTTCTGCAGTGTGCGGTTGAATTGGAGGTCTGACGTCGTGAAGAACTCCGCCCCTCCCTTTGCGAGTTGTGTCCAGACAACCTTGCCCGAACGGACCTCTTCCACCCGAACCTGCACAACAACCTCTGCCCGACTTTCCAAAGTCTCGGTCTGTGAAAAACTGAGCGTTGGTACCAACACAGATAGGATCTGCCCGCTCAACACAAGATCAGCCACGTCAGACTCGGAGACCACTTGTGCTCCACTGCCAGTTGAAAATTCGTCACGGAAGTAATTGGTATAGCGCGCCTCTAAATTCGGCTCAAAGCTATTGTTGATCAACGTCTTGATCACAAGCCGTGGGGGCGGTTCCGAGGAAGTGGTCGGGGGAGCGCCTCCAATGGTTGGACCAGCGCCGTCCACTCGGAACTGATAGCCACATCCGGCAAGCATCGAGGCAATGAGTGCGAAGACGAACGTGCTGAGAAGAAAAATGAACGGTCCCCTTCCCTCTTGATTCCTAATTGCCGTGGGCTCAGCACTCAGCACTCAGCACTCCTAGATCACAAAATTAATGAGCTTCTTTTCAACATAGATCACCTTCTTGAGCTCTTTACCTTGGAGCCATTCCGCGGCTTCCGCACGAGCCAGTTGTTCCACCTCTTCGCGCGCGACCTCAAGCCCCACATCGAGCTTCGCCCTGAGTTTCCCGTTAACCTGAATCGGGATCGTCATGCGTTCGCTGACCGTCAGCACCGGATCAAACGTCGGCCACGGCTGTTGGGAAATACTCGGTTGATGCCCAAGGAGTCCCCAGAGTTCTTCCGCGACATGTGGTGCAAAGGGTGAGAGTAATAGCACGAATGGCTCAATCACAGCGCGGGATCGCTCCGGGGCCTTCGTCATCTCATTCGTGAGAATCATCATCTGCGAAATTGCCGTATTGAACCGGAGCCCCTCGATATCTTCCGTCACTTTCTTGATCGTCTGATGCAGCAGCCGTTGATGATCGTGGCTCGGCGCTGTCGACACGATGGCCGTTGAAAGCTGACCCTGCCCATCGGTCATCAATCGCCAGACTCGCTCGAGGAAACGGGTCACACCTTCGACCCCCCTGACACTCCAGGGCTTCATCGCTTCCAGCGGCCCCATGAACATCTCATATAGCCGCACGGCGTCGGCGCCGAACTGATCGATCATGTCGTCTGGGTTGACCACGTTCCCACGAGATTTAGACATCTTCTGATTGTCTTCTCCGAGGACGATGCCCTGGTGCACCAGCTTCATGAACGGCTCGGGCGTGCTCACCACCCCGATATCGAACAGGACCTTGTGCCAAAACCGCGAGTATAAGAGGTGCAGCACAGCATGTTCGCTGCCCCCGATGTAGAGATCCACCGGCATCCAATACCGCTCTTGAGCTGGATCAACGAGCTGCGTCTGGTTCTTTGGATCGATGAATCGCAGGTAGTACCAGCAAGAACCGGCCCATTGCGGCATCGTGTTGGTTTCACGACGAGCCGGCTTCCCACCGACCGGATCGGTCGTCGCCAGCCATGCATCCAGATTCGCCAACGGACTTTCACCAGTACCAGACGGCTTAAAATTACTCGCCTCTGGCAAAACTAAAGGAAGCTGCTCCTCCGGGAGCGGATGCGCCTCCCCATCGACCCACACGATTGGAAATGGCTCGCCCCAATACCGCTGCCGAGCGAACAGCCAATCACGAAGCTTGTAGTTGACCGCCCTGGTGCCCTTTCCCTGCTTGGCCAACCAGTCGGTGATTTTGGGGATGGCCTCCGAGGGAAGCAGCCCGTTGATCGAGAAACTGCCATCAGCCGTCGCCGAATTAACGACAGCCCCTTGACCGGTGTCGGTGAAGGCCGCCTCCTGTACATTTCCACCAGCGATCACTTCTCGAATAGGAAGCTGGTACTGTTTTGCGAACGCCCAGTCTCGCTCGTCATGCGCCGGCACGGCCATGATGGCGCCAGTCCCGTAGCTCATGAGCACGTAGTCGGCAATCCAAATCGGCAACCGTTCACCGTTCATCGGATTGACGGCATAGCCGCCGGTAAAAACCCCGGTCTTCTCTTTGTCGAGTTCTTGGCGTTGTAGATCACTCTTCCTTGCCGCACCGTCGCGATAGGCTTGGACCGCGACCTTCTGATCACCACTCGTCACCACATCAACCAGTGGATGTTCCGGTGCCAGCACCATATAAGTCGCACCGAACAACGTGTCCGGTCTCGTTGTAAATACGCGAATCGCACCCTTCGCTTCGGCCAGCGCAAAGTCAACCTCTGCACCGATCGATCGCCCGATCCAATTTTTTTGCATCTCGAGCGTACTGGCAGGCCAGTCAACCACCTTCAGGTCTTCCAGTAATCGATCGGCATAGGCAGTGATCTTGAGGACCCATTGCCGCATGGGCTTACGAATCACCTCGAACCCGCCGACTTCGCTCTTGCCGTCGACAATTTCTTCGTTCGCGAGCACCGTTCCCAGCGCCGGACACCAGTTCACAGGCACTTCCGCCACATAGGCCAGGCCCCGCTCAAAGAGTTTGAGGAAAATCCATTGCGTCCAGCGATAGTAGCCCGGATCAGTGGTACTCAGTTCCCGTTCCCAGTCGTACGAGAGTCCGACACGCTTCATCTGACGCTTGAAGGTTGCGATATTTTGCGCCGTCGTCGTGGCTGGGTGAATACCGGTCTTTACGGCATACTGCTCGGCCGGTAGACCAAATGCATCCCAGCCCATCGGATGGAGCACGTTGAACCCCTTCATCCGTTTGTACCGCGACACAATGTCGGTGGCAGTGTACCCTTCAAGATGGCCGACATGCAGGCCGGCCCCGGATGGGTACGGAAACATATCGAGGCAATAGAACTTGGGCTTCCCGCGATCATCCGTCACGCGGAACGTCCGGTGCTCCTCCCAGTACTGCTGCCATTTCGATTCAATGGCGCGGTGATCATATCCTTTGCTCATATACAGAGTGGCCTATAACGATGATGGTGAAATCCGAATGAACGGAGAAATCTAACATAGCCCCCGTAGGGCCACAAGGTCAGAAGGTTCCGGCAAGATATCTGTTATACTCGCGACGCGATGGGATTCTACTGCGACCATATTTTCCCTCGCCTCATGGAATGGGTCATGGGAGGCGAAGAGTTTCGCCGATTGCGCACGGAACTCCTTACCCCGACTCATGGCGAGGTGCTCGAGCTTGGGATTGGAAGCGGATTGAATCTTCCTCACTACCCCAAGACCATTACCGAGCTGCATGCCATCGACCCGGCAAGCTTACTCCCAAACAGAATGGCGGTCCGTCGCGCTGCAGTAACCTTCTCCATCCATATGGAACGACAAACCGCCGAGGTCTTGCCCTACCTAGATCAGCGCTTTGATTATGTCGTCAGCACCTGGACACTTTGCACCATTCCTGATGCAGTGCGTGCGTTGCGAGAAGTCCGGCGGGTGCTGAAACCAGAAGGGACCTTTCTGTTTTTGGAACATGGCCGAAGCGAGGACAAAACGGTTGCCACCTGGCAGGACCGGCTGAATCCGATCCAGAACGTCATCGGCTGCGGCTGTAATCTCAACCGACAAATTCATCGGTTGATCACGCAAGCTGGATTACAGTTGACCACGCTCGATCGATTCGCCATGAAGGATGTGCCCAGACTCGCTGGCGAGATGTACCGAGGCACGGCAACGAGACAGACTTAGCCTGGAAGTCTGCCATTGAGAAGCGGTGCAAACCCTGTGATGGAGAGAAACTGAGGAAGCGGGACCGGCGGCAATTGTGAGCTGGACCTGGCGCTGTGCACGAGATGAGCCACCCCAAATGCTTGTGCGGCTATCAGGCAGCCTTCATCGTCATCCATGAAGAACGAGCGCGCTGGATCAAAACCCAACAAGCGCTGACAATTCGGCCAATACTCCGGCCGCATTTTGAGATACCCAACTTCGAAGGCATCCACAATCCGATCCACGTACTGATCCAGTCCGGTCTTGGCGACTTTGACCGACACGCCGGTCGAATGGGCATTGGTAATGATCGTCACTCGCTTCCCATACCGACGTAGAGAAAGTAGGAAGTCCTCAGCACCCGGCAGAAACCCGATCATGTGATTGAGTTCTTTGTGCATCGCCACCACATCAATGCCGACTCGCCTTGTCCAGTAATTCAAATCCGTCCAAGCCAATTCACCTTCGACCGAGCGGTACATCGTCATGAGACGATCGCGTGCCTCGTCAAATGAGAGGCTGTGCAACACCGCATACCGACGCGGCAGTTCCTCTTCAAAAAAGAAGTTATCGAAATGACGGTCGAGCAACGTGCCGTCCATATCCAGGAGCACGTCGTCGATCTGGGACCAGTCTGGGAAGTGCTGGGAGCCGAGTACTGAGTCTTGAGTCATCGAAGTAGTATACCGGAAGAGCAAAAGACAAGACGAGGCAGGTGAAGTTTTTCTACCACGGAGGATGTTGAGAAAGCCCTTCCAGCAAGGCCGGAGCAAGCGAAAGATCGAGGAGGTACATACCAAGCTTCGCGTGGACCGCTCGCTTCGATCACATGCGAGCGGAGAGACACCTTCCCTTCGCATTGCATCCGTTGAGATCGTGAACGAAGCGAGAACGCCGCTGGAGGGCTTTTGCAGCTTCCTCCGGTTGTGTTTGAGAAAAACCTTGTGTTACGGTCCAACGCATCATGGCTCGCACAAAATCCGTCCCGAAACAAGAATCTACCCTACCCTTGCTCCCAACCGAACATGGCCCTCCTCCTCCACTCATCGCCATCATTGGCAGACCCAACGTGGGAAAGTCGACGCTGTTCAACAAGATTCTTGGCCAGAAGATTGCCATTGTGGATGACGTCCCTGGTGTGACGCGCGACCGCAACTATGCTGATGCCACCTACCGCACCCGAAAGTTCAGACTGGTCGACACGGGGGGATTAGATCTCTCTTCGTCCGACAGCATGCTGACCTTGATCCGACGTCAATCGGAACTCGCAATCGCCGAGGCCGATATTCTTATCATGCTGTTAGACGGGCGATCAGGGTTGACCCCTCCGGACCATGAAGTGGTGAAGCTCTTGCGGGGTGTGACGAAACCCCTGTTCTATGCCATCAACAAGATCGATACACCGAAATCCGAGCCCTTGCTTGCCGACTTCTACAAATTGGGCGCCGATGAACTCTATCCCATCTCCGCCGAACATGGTCTCGGAGTGGCTGAACTCCTGGATGCTCTCTACCCCCTGATTCCCTCGGCCGAGGAATCAGACGAGCTGCAACAGCTCCCTCGCGTCGCCGTCGTAGGCCGCCCGAATGTGGGGAAATCCACCCTCGTGAATGCGCTGCTCGGAGAAGAACGAGTCGTCGTCAGCAATGTACCGGGAACGACGCGGGATCCAGTCGATTCACTCGTCACCCACCAGGATCAATCCTATGTCTTCACCGACACCGCGGGTATCAGGCGGCGAGGCAAGATTGATCGCGGGATAGAAGGTTACAGCGTCCTCCGATCGCTCCGTGCCATCGGTCGTTCCGACATTGCCGTCCTGCTCTTGGATGGAGTGGAAGGCGTGACCGAACAAGATACGAAAATTGCCGGGGCCATTCTTAAGCAGGGCCGTGCCTGTATTCTGCTGATCAACAAGTGGGATCTGCGGGCCGGGGACGCCAAGGCACGGCAAGACTATGAGCTCGAATTCCACCGCCGGTTTCCTTTTCTCGCCTGGGCACCGGTCCTGTACGGTTCAGCCCTCAAGCCAGAATCCATTCGCCGCCTCTTCCCGCTCCTCAAAGACGTGCACGGCATGTTTACCAAGCGTGTTCCCACCGGCGCGTTGAATATCTGGCTGCAGAAGCTCCTCACCACTCACCCCTTACCAGCGCGCAAGCACAAACCAACGGCTGGTACAAAGTCTGCCTTTATCACCCAAGTGGCCACCAAACCCCCAGTTTTTGTGCTATTTGTCGGTCATCCGGAAGACATCACCCCGGCCTACCTGAAATATTTAGAAAACCAACTCCGTGAGACGTACCTCTTCACCGGCACCCCGCTCCGCATTATGGTGAGAAAAAAGTAAGCGATAGTTCCTGACTAGCTTTCTTCACCTCGTGATGAGCCTCGCCGCTATGAGTAACCAGGGAATGGTGCGATGAATCCGGTGTTGGCACGAGCGAATTGGCAGGCATCATAGTTTTGCCCCCTGCAATGTGGCAAAGAGCTCAGTGCGTAGGCTTGTACTATTGTACGTTCCGTTCACGCACCATGATTTTGAAGTCAGCCAGATTGTGTGGTTGCTGACTAGAGCTACCAAGCGGTCGTGCTCGATTACATACCACGCGCTATTAAACGGGAATGCCATATAGAGTGACCTGCCCTAATACCTCTTGTCGATCGTCAGTCGCGACTTGAGCTGTACCTTGAGAGTGTGGTTTCCATCTTTGTGATAGGCAAGAAAGTCCGCTCCTTGCCAATCATCGGCCAGCTTCAGGCAGTTGAAACCGTAATCAGCTAACAGGCCTGCCACCTTCTGGAAATTGAATGCCTCTTTCTGTCTAAAATTCAACTTGGAATATGTGATCCTCTTGAGCTTCATCTGAATATGACTTGCCACACAAGCTCGGCGAGGCGGCAGCGCGTGGTAGCTCTCAAGGAAAGAATAGGCTTGGTCATCGAGAGGCTCATATCAATATCAGAGCTAGCACAGGGCGTTCTCCCTGCTCAGCACGTCGCCAATTCACAAACGCACTGTACTTTATGAAAACTAGAAAAATCTCAGGCAGACGCTTCTGGAAATCCGCGCTGTCAACAACCTCCAGGTGGAACAACTCTCCAGGAGCAACCGTGACAGCTGTCATGCCAGTATCCGCATCGTCAAGATATGTCATGCAGTCAATCCGCGCATCCATGTTGCGGCCATAGAAACTGGGAAATCCGAACGTCTCCGCACACACTGAATGAAAACTCTCCCAGTCGATGATGCCCTTGGTCTGGAGGTTGATGCCCCGTGAAGTCATGACGCGCTTGAAGCAGTCTAACGCCTGCCATGAGCCGCGTCAGCCACAGAGACTATTGCAAAGAGACACTATTTTACCTAGTACCCGATCAATAAGTCTTATTCTGCCCATGGATAGTCTGCCTGAAGTTCGGCCTTCCTCCCAATGATTTCAAGCGAATCGTTGGCATTGCGTCGTTGCATCTCGATATCTTTGGAGCCGACTCGGCGTTCGTTTCTCTCCGTCCAAGAACAAATCTGATTTCAAGTTGACTCCAATTCTAACCTCATGTTATTCGCATAGGTGACTACTTGATTCTTGGAGGTTGTTCCCATCATGACCCTTTTCGCACAAGAGGGACTCTCTATTTAGATTACACAGAACCCAACGTTCACCTCTATCCAGACCCCGCGTTTTCGCTATGGATCAATTTGGACAGACTCGACAATTAGTGCTTGCTGTGTTTCTGATGGGAGTCGTCAATGCCGGCTGTGCCACCGCCAGCCTCGCAGACGCCGAAAATCCCCAAGAGCAACCACCCGAACCTCTCCCGGTCGAAACTCAGATCGACACCTCGGCAATTGCTCAGGCCCAGACCGACGACACCTTACCCAAACAACCTGAAGCGGAAGAGGTTGTCCCGGCGCAACCACAGGATGAGCTTCCACCAGCCGTTCAGCCGCAAGAACAAGAAGTAGAGGCGCCACCGGCTCAGACCACGGACCAGGCTCCAACTGTTCAACCACCGGTCGAGAGTCCGCAGACCGCTGAACCAGCCATCGTGGAACCGGTCCCCACTCCTGTCGATGTCAACCCATCCATCGAGCTCACCGGGCGGGTCTGGCGAGCCAAACCGGGGATCGTGTTTCTGAAAACACCGATCGGGCTCATGTCGCTCAGTTCAAAGACCACGCTCAAAACTCTCCCAGCCTCGCAAGAAGTGTCCTTCATGGTCCACGAAGACTATATCGCCATTGATATCGTAAGGCGAACCGATGGGACCTTCGTCCACCGCTATCTCACTGGACCATTTAGACGAGACAAGGGAGACAACACAAAGCTGCTGCTCTGGACGCCCAGCCGTGGGTTGCGAGCGTTCCACATGGGTCCCTACGAATCTGCACTCACGGCCCCCAAAAGCGGCGATTCTGTGACGGTGGAAGTGGACGGCACGGGAAACGTCATCGGTGTGCATGACCTCCAGTTTGATCTTCAAATTGGCCAGGCGGCTCCCCCAGGCAGTAAAGCCCATCTACTGCTCACCGGCACGATCTCCAAAATGAAGTCGAATTTCATCTTCTTCAAGACGCCCCTCGGAATCGTCAATGTCAATACTAAGATCGGAATCAAGAATGCCAAGATCGGGCAGACCATGACCTTGCATATGCATGACGACTCCGTCGTCGCGGATCTCGCGGCATCCAGTGATGCTGGTCTTCTCCGCCGATTTATCACAGGCCCCTTAGAATTCGCCGCTCCAGATCATGCCACGGTCCGACTCTGGACTCCGGAGGGAGAACAGATCTACCCCGTTGGGGCTGGTAAATCCCTGCTGAACGGCACGCGGGAAGGAACCCCGATTACTCTGGAGATCGATGGACGCGGCGAGGTCATCGACGTGCATAGAGTGAAGTAGACCAGCCTCTTCCTCCTTCATATCCCGCCTCCACCCTTCGTCTTGACTCTCTTTTCAATCCCCCCGTAGACTGCACAAGGTATGAATACCTCTCCCACAACGCACCGCCTGCCGAGGCGATCCTCGGCCCAGCCCCCATCGACAAAGGATTTTGAGGCGTTGTACAGAGATCATGTGGATCTCATGTATCGTTTCGCCCATCGGTTATGTGGTGAGGCGGAGGCCGCTAAAGATTTGGTTCAGGAGACATTTTTAAATGCCTATCGAGGCCTCGACCGATTCCGTGGCGATGCCCAGGTTTCGACGTGGCTGTACACGATCGCCTCGCGGGCATGTCTCCGCATGCGACGGAAACGGAAGGGGGCTCCGGAGCGAGAGTTATCGCTCGAGGAATTCATCCCCACATCCGACGGTGAGTTTCGGTTGCAAATTCCGATCGATGGGCTGAGCCCCGAAGCCGCACTCCACAATAAGCAGTTGCGAGCGGCGCTCGATACCGCGATCAATCAATTGCCGAAGAATTATAAAATGGTCTTGGTACTCCGCGACATGGAAGGACTCAGCGCCAAAGAAGTGGGAACCATCATGGGGTTGAATGAACGGGCCGTGAAATCGCGTCTCCATCGGGCGCGGTTGTTTGTACGCCGTCAGCTCAGCGCACGAGGGCTTGGTGAACCGCTCAGTGACCATAATCACCACGCGATGAGGTAGCGGAGGAACTATTCCATATGGCACAACATCGCACGCCCAAACGACCACGCCCATCGGTGTCGACTCGACGGAAACCGACTCATGGGAAAGCTCACTGTCTGCGCATCCTTCGCCAGTTATCCGCCTATATCGATGACGAACTTTCCGAAAATATCTGCCAAGAAATTCGTCGACATCTCGGCGACTGCCCAAATTGCGAAACCTTCGTGACGTCACTGCGCCAGACCGTGTCGCTCTGTCGCCATAGCCCCTCACCAACGTTGTCGGCAACTGGCCGAGCGTTGATGCGGAAAAAGATCTTAGCAACCACTCACGCTCGTTAACCTCCAACCGCTTAACCAATTCGCATCATGACTATGACCTATCTTCGTGGATTACTCGTTCTCTCTGGACTCTTGACGGTCGTTGAGCTGAATCTACCGGACGTGGCAATCGCAGCCCCGAAACCGTCCCGCACGGCGGCAAAACAAAAGGCTGTCCATACCACCGCCATCGACACCGCCTTACGCTATGCCAAGGCACTTGCGAACGGTGACAAGATTACGGCCGGGCAACTGGACTTTGCCTGCCAATACAACTTGGTGAGGACGCCTGCTGCAAAGGGAAAAGCTTCCGTCGCAAAAGAGCCTTCTTACGACGACTGCTGGAAGACACTCACGGCAGGGCACGCCCCATTCCTGAATCGGTCGGATATCGGAATGGATATCCTTTGGCCCAGCACAGGTCCACTCGTGTTTTATGGAGATACGCTGCCCAGTGCACAGGCCTCGGCCTTTGTGATGGATCTGCTCGGAACCTCCCCTCCAGGCACAGGCCTTGACCTTGCCGTCACCGGGAACCGCACCATTCCGAACGGATCCTTCCGGTTGAAGCCGAACGGAAAGGTACTTGGAGTCCCCACGACACTGGTTGAACTGACCGTTCAGTACCACGACCTGCTCACGTCCCCGATCGCGTACGGGCCGGGCACGGTCCAATGGACCAGCACGATCAAACGTGAACGCCGCGCCATCAAATCCATTACCACGCAATGGGTGGTGTTCAGTGGACTCCGACCGCATGGATTTCCACGCAACACGGCTGTGGTCCATCTGCCGTTGGACACAAAATCTGATGCTCCGGGCATAGTCCCCGAACGCATCCCGTTCATCACCGAGCGAAGCCGCGCCCTACCTGACTCCATCGTCTGGTGGAAGCCAACCGACCAACCAGGCACGTTGACGGCAGCGGCGGCCCGCGCGGCTTCGTTTCCTGAGCTGCGCGACCGCGTCGCTCTTCTCAATCGCATCCTCCTCATTGACCCACAACAGACGGAAGCGCTCACCGTCTTAACGAAGAATCTGTATACTGTTCTACTGCAGGACGCGGCCCGGAACCACAAGCTCCTCATCAAGGACCCTGCGCTCTCCCAGACCGTCAACGAGTTCTATTGGACCATCGCCGCCGCCTCGGACCGCCTGGATCTCTCGTTAGGGATGGAGGTGGGTGGATTCTCAGAGCCGACTTCTGCGGATCTGCTGTATCGACTCCTGCCGGCGCTGCAAATGCTCGCACACACCCACCCTGAACAACTGGAGAACCGGTTTCGGCTTGGCATGGCCTACCGATGGAACAACGATCAAGTGCCGATGATCCAAACATTCGAAGCGTTGGTCAACGATATTCCAGCCGATCGTCAGAATGCCAAGACTGAAGCCCTCCTACAACTTGCCTGGTCTCGCATCAACAAGGTGGCCTGGAATCGAATCTTGCATGATCCCGACAGTGTCCGAGCCTACGACGACGCGAAGGCGTCGCTGGAGCTCGCGCAACGGCCACTCGACAAGTTTCTTGCCGAATACGCTATGGCCTACAGCATGCTCTTCATGCCCAACTATGAGGACAAAGGGCAGATGCTTCACCACCTCACCGAGGCCAAACGCTGGTTCGATGACATTCCTGGTAAGGACGACGAGGTCTGGCGCTACTTCCTCCACCGCGAGTTGCTGAAGGCCGTACTCGACGCCGATCCAATATTCCAGCCCATCCTGGCAACCGCTGAACAGCCCTCACGGTAATCGCTTAATCGTTACTGAATCATACGCACGGGGTCAGTCTGCCCCCCCGTGCTGAATCGCCTATGGTTTAGTGGCAGGAACCTTGGCGAATAGCCTCAGAGAAACGAGCGATTAGTCATCATTCCATTCCTCTCTTCCTTTGAAGTGACTCCATGGACGTGGATCGTCCGGGCATCAGACGTTGATGATTTGCGTCGGACCCACCAGGTATAGTAGCCAAAAAGTTCACGACCGAGAAATCAACGGTGGCAGCCAATAGAATGTGACTCTTCGCCATAAGACGGCACGCACCCTCACTCTGGAAGGAAAGAACAATTCAGCGCCATGACCAACAGAGATTGGGTGGGGCTCATCGAAGAGACGTATAGACTTGAAGATGATGACGACGACTGGTTAAAGCGCCTGCTGGAACATGCCGCTACGCTGTCGAACCGAGGCTTCTGGCCCACCATCGGTACCTATCACTACACCCCCAAGAGCCTACAACTTGAACGATCAGCTGCCCTGGGGCCGGCGCATGCGCGCGACATTCTCGCAGCCAGCATGCAGGTGCAAACTCCGACCGTCAGTTATTTCTTCCGTAGCGGGCCGGCTGTGACATCACTCAGCGAAGCGCTATATACACGTGAACCAGATCTTGCGGCTGTCGTTCAGCAGATAACAAACGGTCTGGTCCACGATAAGCTGGCGGTCAAGGGGCTCACAGGCCAAGGCAGCGCCCTGATCCTGTGCTGGTTGTTCTCGGAACGAATAGTACCGACCGCCCAGGAGCGACACCGCTGGCAATGTGTGGCCAGCCATCTGGGCGCGGGACTCCGGCTGCGTGAATTCGCACAAGGCTTAGATCTCAACTCTTCATCAGTGGAAGCCATTTTCGACGGTGCCGGCAAACTCCACGAAGCCCGTGAGGGCGCACAGCATCCAACCACACGCGCCTCGTTACGTAAGTCGGTCTGCCGCCTCGACCAGCTCCGAACCCGCCATGGTCGGAGTGATCCCGATCGCGCCTTGGCCGCCTGGGAGGGTCTCGTGCAAGGCCGTTGGTCGCTCGTCGATCATTTCGATTCAGACGGACGCCGCTTTGTCCTTGCGATCAAGAATGATCCCAGGTTTCCCGATCCACGCGGCCTCACCCTTCGCGAACGTCAGGTCGCCGAATTCATCGGCCAAGGACATAGTGGCAAGGAGATCAGTTATATGCTCGGAATCTCTCCTTCCGCCGTGACAAACTGCACGACGCGTGCCGTGCATAAACTTGGTTTGTCGTCGCTCACCGAGCTCGCGGCATTTTTTTCACCCAACGGACCACGCGCCTCGCTGGCGGAATATGGAGTACATGGCAACACATTGCTGATCGGCGCCTATCCGCTCCTTCCTGCCGAGCAGGTTGTGAACCTGACAGACGCCGAGCGAGAGGTGCTGGCAGCGTTGTTAACGGGTTCCACAAACCGTCACATCGCACAGCGCCGTAACTGCAGCGAACATACCGTGGCGAATCAAGTGCAGTCCATCTTTCGCAAAGTAGGTGTGCATTCGCGTAGCGAGCTGCCCGTGCGGTTGCAGCGCGAAGCTTAGAGCCATCCCGGCACCTTGGACCCGGCCATGGGCTGCACGTGTAAAATTAACTATAGCGTCTCCGTACTTCTCCTCCGTATTCTCACCAACATTACGACAGTGAGTCAGGCTCCATGTGCTCTCCTGTGACGTCCAAGGAATCGCTGATTCCTCTATGCGATGAGAGCTCGAGTCGTGGGCTGGTACCTGAACATAGGTTACTCGGAGATGATTGTGTGCCACAGCATCTCGTAGCCTTCGCTGTCATTAACTTGCGTTTTAATAACCTTCTACGCCTCCTACGCCGGTCCACCGCTTACGAGCACGTGGCCACGTCACCTTGCACCGCAGATGTTATCGAAAACTTGAGATAGAACAGGAGAAGCGAGGTAGATAGGGATATGCGTATCTATATCGATACGGTCACAAGCACAAATAGATACAGTTGAATGTGCCCACAGAAGTCCTCATTCAGATGAAGTGGGCTGAAATCCAGAGCTTATACAAAAAGTTTTAATGGTCTGGAATTTGCCCCCAGAGAAACCAAAGATGGGACACAAATTAGCGGGTGACGAAACTCAAAAGGGAATCTTCAACACCAATAAAATAGTGCCGCTTCTGTCCGGCACCTGGCAAACACTAATAACGGAATAGGGAATACAAGGAGGTCGTGACATGAGGAGTTACATTTGTATATTCGCACTGTTGATCGTGCTGGCACCGACGGTACATGCAAAACAATTCGAAGTGGAAAACTGTGAGTCATCTGCCATGGGAGATATTAATTGGGCCGTTGACTTTATAGATAAAAACATCGAGGAAATGCTTTCGCAGGCTTCATTTATCCCCAGCAAGTACGGAGATGATATTAGAAAGAAGTGGCCAACCTCGACCCTCAAGTGTTCGACAAAGAAAAAATGCGACGGTGACGTTCTTGGTTACCATCGAGGGGGAAACAAGATAAACCTGTGTTGGGATGAGATACGCGACCAGTCAACGACTCGGTGTGATCTAGTGGGGATTATCATGCATGAAAAGGCGCATGCGGCCAATGTGCCGATCGAAAAAAAGCATAATGACGCAAATGAGTACGCGTATGTGCGAGGAATAGACCTCGTCTATCGTTTTGATGATGTGGTGGAAAGGATTTGCCTCGCGCCTCCAGTAACGTCAGCGACCGGGGGTTCGATTGTCGAGTCCGGAGGAACGGCGAGGCTGGCCTTGGGAGAGCATTGTTCAACTAATACCCAATGCAGCTCAAATAATTGTGGAGCCGGGGGAGTCTGTGTTTGTAATGATAGCAATGATTGTGGCTCAGATTCGCGTTGCAAGAAGCGAATCGGGAAAAATTACTGTGTGCCTACCGGAGGAGATTTTGGGGATTATTGTGAGAAGAATTCAGACTGTAGCAGGGGAAAGTGTGAAAAGAAAAGTTGCGTCTGCGACAAGGATAATGACTGCACAACGCTACTAGGCGACACACATTTTCGTTGCGCGAAGCCAGGACTCGGCTTCGGCAAGAACTTTTGCCAGGCCACCTCTGTGTCAAACGGGGGAACTTGCCAACGAGACTCCGATTGTGACAGCGATAAATGCAAAAAAGATAAATGCGAAGCCAAGAAATAGCTACCCAGCTTCTGAGTCAGATCGATTCTGTCGTGAGCAGGAAAGACGGTTTCATGATGCGTGCAGACAACGCGAGATTGTGCTCTTCGAGATATTCACGTGAGGCTCAGGATGCAAGTTATGACGATGCATGGCAATTATTGAGGAAAGAGTAGCAGCGGCTCAACATTTCCTGAATCATTCGGTCACATGTTCACGGTGGAAACATGGACCGATCAGCACAGGCGATTCAATGATGCGGCCTTAAGGCATAGGCGGAAAGCCCCTTCGACACAAGCAATGCTGAAGCTAGCCTCGGTGATCTTGGTCCCATGTGTAGGAATGTTCTCCTCACCAGCCTTTGGGGAATCGATGCCCCCAACGACTGACCCGGCATGGCGGCAATCGATCGAACAGGTGATCGAGGCATATATTCGGTCACATCCCGAGATGATTGAGCAAGCACAGCAGGCGCTGGAGGCGAAGCGGTAAGCAGTAGAGAAAGTGCGAGTGAAAGAAGCTATTGCCACGCATCAGCGTGAATTACTGCACGATTCTACATCGCCAGTAGGCGGTGATCCTGCCGGTGAAGTGACGGTCATCGAGTTCTTTGATTATCGCTGTGGGTTCTGTCAGCGAGCCGCCGGATCGGTCACACAATTGCAGAAGGACGATACGCACGTACGCATCGTGTACAAAAACTTCCCGATCTTGGGTGTAGCCTCTGTCCACCCAGCAACGGCAGCATTGGCGTCCCGATCACAGGTCCAACATCAAGCGTTTCATGAAGTGCTTTTCGCTGCGAAGGGCGAACTGGCGAAAGAGCACATACGCCAGATCGCCAACGACGTAGGGTTGGACACCAAAAAACTCGTGGCTGATATGGAGAACCCAGAGTGGCTTGCAATCATTGAGCGCAACCGGGCACTCGCGAGCGATTTGGGGATTACGGGCACCCCAGCATTTGTGGTGGGCACCGAGTTAGTTCCTGGCGCTATAGACCTGACGACACTCAAAGATCTTGTCGCACGAGCACGCACACGATGATCAAGATGTGGACAGATGACCAATACGCTCCTAGGGCGTCCGCTCATCACGTTTCTGGTGGAATGCAAGATAACGAGTTGCTGAAGGTCATACTCGACACCGATTCAATGTTTCAGCCTATTCTAGCGACGGCGGAGAAACCGAAAGAATAGTTATCTCAATCATATTTATCTTGAAGTCATCTGACAGGCTCGGTTCCACGATTCAGGGAGGGCTCAGACGCAGCGACAGTTAGTGGCCAGACACATGCTTCAATTTGTCATCGAACTAATGGAGAATCTCTGCTACCCAGTTTCGCTCGGCTGATCTAGAGAGACCAGGCGGAGTAACCTGCTTGGCGATCATCTCGACATCTGGGTCATTTATCCAGATAGGTGGCCCCTGATCGTCCTATCTCATGTCAAGAATCCCGGGGAGAGTTAATGAATCATGCAGGGCACTCTGTCTCAGTAACTCATCATTGGTAGCCGCGATCATTTGCATGTACTGGTGAAGGTAGGCAAGATAACTATTCAGCTTACCGCGTTGCATTCGACCCGCAAGCCACCCCTCCTGGTAACTTGTGCCATCGTTTATCATGCACATGGGCGCAAGTAGGTGTGACGGTGAATGAACCCAAAGTTCGGCAGACAAATCCTTCTTACCTGTGAACGCATGAGCGCGGTCAGACGGGCAGACGAACAATGGGAAAAGAGTCTTGTCGTACTCTATGGCCCTTACACAGCCGCCAGGGGACGCACAGATCGCTGGTCGTTCTAGTTTCCCCTCTCTCCAGCCCTCTTCATACCCCTTTATGTAGACCAGAGGATATCCGTCCAGTATCAATCGGCCCTTCTCTTCCTCTATATCGGTGATAAGAGGGCCCCAATCCTTCTTATGCGTGTCACCAAAGAGAATTGCATCAAGTACGCATCCGGTCATGAGAATGCTAGTGAAGAGTAGGAGCAACTGTGACAAACGGAGCTTCATCATAGAATCTCTTGCTCGACTAATCAGCTCAAGCTGAAATGGGAAGGATGGCGGACACCATGTTGCACAAGTCGTTGCCGCGATCAACCACTGAGTCCATAGATCCAGAGTGCTATACGAACGCGCGGTCCAGTACTGTTCACCTCGGCTCGCTATGGGGTGGTCTCTGGCACCTCGTGCTCATTTTGGAGCTTGAAACCACCCCTCGCAAAACACCACGAAAAGACGCGTTCCGCTCGGTCGCAATGTGAGCAACTATTTTGAAACTGGCATAGCTCCTGATGACTGGACTAACGCAGAGAGGAAGTCTTTATCCTCAAAAATCATTTTCATACCATTTTCAAGCGCCTTACTAAGAGCTAGCTTTGCATTATTCCCAGTTGCGAGCTGCGTATTAGACTCGATCCCTTGAGCAACGATTTGCCGTGAATATAGCTGTTTGCCATGTTGCCGGTTCACAGTCACTGCCATAATAAGATCGGCCACGGCATCACCTGAGAGGAGCCCCGTTTTGTGGTCATTATAGAAACGGGTGACCTCGGCTGCGATTTTCACCTGCGCAGTCTCGGAGCCAAGCTGGAAACCTCGAGCCTGGAGCTCTTGCTCAATGGCCTTACGGATCGTGATGGCAATATCTTCCTCTGCTGTAATCGCGGCCAACTCTATTCCATACATATCCTTTTTGCTACTCACCTTGCTTTTGTCCGGTCGCTGATCGGAGACTTGTACATTCACGGAAACATTGTTTGCTCCTGCAATTTGAGACACCCCTGCAGGCTGATTGTATTCAAGCTTAATCTGCTCTGCGATAAACCCGCACCCAGCAAGGCAGGTCATAACAGCGCAATAGAGCACAGCATGTGTTCGTGTATTCATGATTCAGTATTCCCCTTTATCGGAAATAACGGCACTGCAATTCCTACCGTTCCGACTCAGCAACACCGAGCGACGGCGTCCACTGCAACTGCTTGTTAGGCGACACATCTCGCATGGTGGTCTTTTTAAGCAACGAGAATCACGCCGTTCGATGAATTGACGCGCTGGGAGAGCTCCGGCTTGAGTGGGATATGCGCCGGCTCCGTCGCGCAGGCGGTCAAGATACAGAAGAGAAGACCGGCCAGAATTTTCATGGCTATCGTGCGCACATCAGCCTCCACAGTTGTTGCTTTTTCATTATCGTCCGTTTCGTAACAAAAGCGGGGTCTCAGATGCCAAGAACCACCACACGTCAGTTCCTACTTTGACCGCCCCCGTGAAGCCAGCCATCTACATCCAGCACCGTGCGTGCTGAGCCTGTCGAAGCACAGCCATCAAGCCTTCTGGCGCTTTCGGGGAAGCGCTGTCCGCCATAGGCGAAGACCGTCGCGTACTTTTCTCCTCAGCTCACTAGGAATAGCTCCTGCCACCTTCTCATTTCTGATTTCCACACCAACCTGCCGAACATTGTTGCTAGCGCATCATCGGTGTCCTCTGGGGATCGCCCAATTAGGGAATGCGGCAGTGACACCGGGCGACCGATGCAGCGAGTTCGCCAGACTAATCGCCTCGAGTCCAGGACCTGATTGGATCACGTAGTTGTTTGGCCCGGATGGCAAACGGCGCAAGATCTCCAGCTTGTGGCTAGCGGCCCACTGTTGCACGGCAGCCTCTGACCACTCTGGACTGAAATGGACAATGATGTTTCCGGGCGCGAGTCGGATCGGCGCGCCACTATAAGGTACATCGTGCATCACCTGGTAGTATCGTTGCCCAGAATCGCTCGACTGAGCCCCACTGACGACAGTCTCCATCTGGGTCTCCGGATTCAGCGCCCACAGCCGGATTCCACGATACCGACTGGGCACCTCACGCATATTGGAAGATGCGCTTCTGGGGACAGCGTCACCGGCTAGAGTCGGACTGATCTCCGCCACCACGGTGAGATTCATCCACACACGACGCTCTTGCTGTTTTTCGTCGTACCATGCATACGACACCTGAAGCTGCTCCGTACGTTTACCAACTGTTTGCTCACTGGCTCTTGCTGGATTGAATGCTGCACAACCCAGAAGGAGAAACGCTGTTATGAATGCATGAATGGATATGGCCATGAAATCCTCCCGAACGTTTAGGTGTGTCAGCCCGTCACCTTCCGTAGAACGTCAATTTCCATGATTCAAACGTGCCAACATCGTTTCGGATCCTGTCCGAAACGCGCAATGTCCAGATGCCGTCAGCCATCTCGCCGAGATGCCGCGCGCTGCCAAAGACCCACCCTTTGTACCCTCCGCAGGTAACCTCTGGGCCTGATGAGCTCAGGCGACATCTACGCTCAGTGGCAAGCTGGCTCTGTATGCCGGTATTTTCATGGGTGAGTGTGACGTTGAGCTCTCCATCAAACTCGTGATCCGCTGAGAAGGTAATTTCAATAAATTCAATTGAAGAGATGCCGCTGCTGGACACCGTGATCGCGTCGGAGACTCCAGCGGAATTGTTATCTGGGATAGCCGCGTTCACCTGCTTCAACTCGGGTGGGAAAGATTGCGTTAGTTGAGGCCCAACGTTGGTCCAAGTGATCGCTCGTTGGACGGCAGCGTCCGCATTGATCACACCGAACCCATACTTGTGATTATGATGGTACTTATCTCCAGTCGTATTGAGCCCGATGTCACCCCAATCCGAATCGCTCGGATCATTCTTCCGCGCTGTCTCCGCCAAGATAAGACGCACGTCTCGCCATCCCAGGTTGGGATTCGCTTGGAGAACGAGGGCTGTGACTCCAGCAGCCAATGGAGTGGCGGCCGATGTGCCACTGAAACGCGCGGTGTAATTAGAGTTGCTATAATCATCTTCTCCAGTAGCGGCCAATTTCCCCGTATAGTTGAGGCCTCGGTCTCCCATACGATCAGTTGTCGTGATAGCAGGAAGGTCTACGTTTCCCCCCACGTTTGATGGAGCGCAGACCCATAGGTTAGCGCCGTTTTCAGAATAGACGGATTTTTTCCCTCTGGCATCGGTCGCACAGATCGCCATGACATGGCGATTGTTACTCATACCACTATAGTTTGAATCATCTGTCGCCAGAGGTGATCCGATTAGTAGAGGCACTTCAGAATTACCTCCATTTCCTGCGGCAAACAGATAAATGGTGCCTCTCCCGCTTCGCCCGTCCCTTACACCTTTCTCAACCCCACTGTAAAACCCGGGCAATGGAGGTAAAATAAATCCAACGCCAGTGTGCTGGCTCCCCGCTATAAGCTGTCGACTATTATTATGGATATCTGCTTTTTCAATATTATGGCTCATAGCAATATCCTCATGCTCACTTTGAGCAGGGGTCTCAAGTGCATTTAAATTGTACCCAACCAGCTTGGCAGCTGGCGCCGCACCACGACCTCCAATGTTATTTGCGCTTGCTGCCGCCACCCCGGCTACAGCCGTGCCGTGGTTGTGTTCCGATAAGGGTGCAGGGCTAGGATCTCTGGGCCCTAAATTGTTTGGAGCACATGGGGCTGTGCATCCATTGTCGCGATGTAGGAAGTTATACCCTTCACCACGCAGCACATTGGGAGCGAGGTCTTCGTGCTCCTCTTCAAGTCCGTCGTCCACGATGTGTATACGAATGCCCTGCCCAAGTAACCCGCGATTCCATACCGATTCGACGTTGACATCCTCTCCGGGTGTGCCAGGAAGATGTTGTCCCCCAAGACGGTCAATTTTTTGCCCCTCGTTCTTCAAGTGCCACTGATTGACAAAAAATGGATCGCTGATCGTGGCCGTGCTTCCACCTGGTGGTGGCGAGCTGGACTGTGGCGCAGGGCTGTCCCCTCCGCCACCACATCCTGGCAACACTACCCACATGACCATCACCATGAAAAACGATGCAACCCGCTGCGGTCCTGTACCCATACCCTGTCTCCTTCTCCTAAGAATTGAGCTGCCAGTTAGTACTTCGTGCCTCCCGGGCCACTCCCATCACCGCCACATCCGGACAGGCACACCTCACAGATCAACATCAGTAATATCGCGACCGATCCCATACAAGCGTCCCCCTTGAGAGACCACCCCGGTCCCCGGTCTCATTACGTGCCTCACATCCATGATCCATAGACCACGCGGCGGCCCAGACGAGACTCTGCTTCCGCTCGTGCGTCGTTGATCCAACGTCAGTGTTGCGTCCCATACCTTCGAGCATCGATCACCCATCGCGAGCTACGCGCCAGACGCAGGCCGAACGGACCTGGTATGTATACGAATAGTTCTTAAACCGAGCCATTCATACTCTGTCACAACACGAGCTGTCAACTACTACTTACGTGATTGCATACAAGTATCCTGAGTCTCGACCTGTAACTGAGGAAGCTGTATCAATTCGATACACATTACTTGACTCAGCAACAACGCCCAGGCAATGAAGCTCCTCCTTGTCCCCCTGCGGCAGGCGGAGCCTCAAGTGGCCCGTTCCCACTTGACCAACGAACCCACTTGATCCCGGCATCCAGCAGAACGACCACGGCCAGCAGACCGATGCTGAGCACCAGGACGGCATTCACCCGGCGCCCTTCGCCAAGAAACTGGCTTATCAGCTCGACACAGGCACTCAACGTGACGATTGCAACCGTCACCATCGGCACGACTGTCACCCACAGATAGCGGGCGCGCCCAATTCGAATCAGAACTGAGGTTCCTACGCAGAGCGCCACGGTGCCGAGCAGTTGATTGGCCACGCCGAACATGGGCCACAAGTTCGAGACTGAACCGGTGTAGAGCAATATGCTCCAGGCACCGACCACCAGAAGGCTCGCGATCACCGCTGCCGGCAGGGAACCGAAGTCGCCGAAGGGACGATACACACGTCCCCCAAGCTCCTGCACGAGATACCGAGCCACTCTGGTCCCAGCATCGATGGTGGTGAGAATGAACAGCGCTTCGAATAACAAGGCGAATTGATACCAGTAGGCCATCAGCCCAGGAATCTCTTTGAATCCAGGCAACCCCGCGAAGATGGACGCCATACCGATTGCCAGCGAGACGCCCCCGCCCACACGATTGGTGCAATCCTGCTCCACCAGCCGGCACAACTCATCGAGATGCACAACGGGGAATCCGAGCTGCTCCAATTCGAGACGCGACAGCAGCGTATTGATCCCAAAGTAGTCACCGGGATGAAGAATCGATGCCGCAATCAACGCAATCACTCCGACGAAGCTCTCCATCAGCATCGCCACATACCCGAGTGTGGCATGGGATTCCCGATCGATCAGCTTTGAGGTCGTCCCGGAGGCGACCAAACTGTGAAACCCTGAGATTGCCCCGCAGGCAATCGTGATGAACAGGAATGGAAACAACCGGCCCTTGATGATCGGCCCGCCTCCGGCGATGAATGGTGTGAATCGCGGCATCTCCATCGACGGATGGATGACCACCACCCCTACGGCCAATAATGCGATGACCGCGACTTTCATCGTGCTGGACAGGTAATCGCGTGGGATCAGCAGGAGCCAGATCGGCAGCACTGCGGCGACGAACCCATATCCCGCCAACATCCACACGAGCGACGCATGGCCGAACTCAAACCAAGTCGCCCAAGAAGAATTGGCCACTATTCGTCCGCCAACAATGGCGAACATGAGCAAGACCACTCCCATGACGGTAATGGGCACCGTTGCTGCGGGAGAGATCCTGCCCAGGCCTCCCATCAGCAACGCGATAGGAATCGTCATCGCGAGAGTGAATGTCCCCCAAGGGTTATGATCAAGCGCATTCACCACTGCGAGTCCCAGACCAGCCATAGCAATGGTGACGACAAACAACACGGCGAGCATCGCCGCCATGCCTGAGACTGGCCCACTGGAGGCATAGGCCAGCTCAACCAGCGAGCACCCTTTTCGACGCATCGAGAACACCAGGATGACGAAATCTTGCACCGCCCCTGCGATCACCGCCCCGACAAGTAGCCAAAGGAACCCAGGGAAGAACCCATACTGCGCCGCCAACACAGGGCCCAGCAGTGGCCCCGCACCGGCGATTGCGGCAAAGTGATGGCCGAGTAACACCCAGCGACTCGTCGGCACAAAATTGACGCCATCGGTCATGGTATGCGCCGGTGTGGAGCGATCATCGTTCAGCTCCAGTACCTTTCGCGCGAGAAAGCGCCCATAGAATCGGAACGCCAATACATGGACACACGACGCCGCCACTACCAACCACAGGGCATTGACCTTCTCCTCCGGCCGCACGAGTCCTGCCACAACCGCAAGGGCATACGCCACAAGAAGGACCAGCGCTATCCATCCGCCGTAGCGAACTGGTCGCGGCAACCGTTGAAGAAACTTTCGTATCCGCAGCCTGGCTTTGTTCATCACGACGACCTCCTTACTAGATACACGCCTCTGCGGCCTGTACTGACATCGCTGTATCGTGAGCAAAGCATGAAGGAGTCGCAGACTTTGCACATCGTCTAGAACGTGGAGACCATCTCAACATTTTGTGGATGTCGACACGCCATCGTTGATATAGACTTGGCTCGATGAAATTCCAGAACCAAATTCTTTTGTATGCTCTCCTTCCAACGCTCGTGGCGTTGAGCCTCATTGCCTTCACTGTTCACCATCAGGCCCAAGAGCTAGCGCAATCCCAGCGAGAATCGTGGGAACGGACTTATCGAGCCAGTAAAGATGATGCGTTGAAGCATTACTGCGCCATGGCCACCAAAGCCATAGCACCGCTATATGAATCTGATCGGTTTGACGTAGTCACCATAGAACAAGCCAAGAAGGACGCCGCAACAATTCTAGCCAACTTAGATTACGGCCCAGATGGCTACTTCTTTTTGTATGACTTCCAAGGCAGGCTGCTCATGCATCCGCGCCAACCACAACTGGTCGGTCACAATTTAGCGAGTCGCGCCATTGGAAAAGATGGGGATAGCAAACAGGTGATCAAAGATCTGATTGAAGCTGCACAACAGGGGAAAGAATTTGTGGACTATTGGTGGTCGCAACCTTCCACCCACACAGACGCCCCGGTGCCAAAGCGCGCCTGTGTCATAGCCCTGAAACGCTGGGAATGGGTGTTGGGAACAGGCATGTACCTTGATGATATTGATACCGCCATTAATGAAGCTGCTGAACAGGCATCGCAAAATATCTCCAGCACCATGCTCCTTGTTGCCGTATTTTCATCTTTCGGTGTCGCAATAATGAGCGTGGGAATCATGAGGCTCATCAGGGCCCACGTGCAGGATGAAGAACGCAATCGCATCGCCAATGCCTTGCATGATTCTATCAATCCTCTGCTGGTCGCTAGCAAACAGAAGATACAACTTGGCATCCGCAGATTGCAAAGAATCACCCAACGCCGTACGTTGCCTCCGGCTACATTTAGAGAGGCCACTGAACTCATGGATCAAATATTGGCGGATCTTAAGCAGGTGATACAGGACCTCGATCCCTCTGATTTGAAGCACAATACTTTAGACAGCTTGCTGCAGACGCTTGCAGATCGCTTTACTTCCGATGAGAGGCGTGTTGAGGCGAATATTATTGTGGATGGGACAAAGAGTTTGCCTCTTTGCACTCAAAAGACGCTGTATCATGTTGCGCAACTGGCTCTCACCAACGCCGCTACCCATTCATCTGCCACGCACGTATCCCTACACCTGGAAATCGATGCGCAGTATGTCACATTCACAACCCAGGACAATGGCGCAGGTTTTGAAGTAGAGGATGTACGGACCGATCCATATCGTGGAAGAGGTCTGTGTAATATGCAAAGAAAAATCGAAGTGGAGGGTGGAGAATTTCAACTAACTTCCTCACCGAGCGGGACGACGATCATCGTCAGAATCCCACTCGAAAGATCGAAAGGTCTATCGCATGGTGGCACATCGCGCACAGATCAAGACCCTGATCGTTGAAGATCACTTCATTGCACTCCGTGGATTATGCGACGTCCTTAAGGAAATAGCGCCTGAGGTTCATGTTGTAGCCACAGCTACGAATGGCGACGAAGCATTGCAAGCAGCCAGGAACCAATCGCTTGATCTTGCAATCATCGATATCCGTCTCGGCTCTCGCCCTAATGGACTGAAGCTAACCAAAGACTTGGCTGCCGCGTTCCCAGATCTTAAGATTTTGATGTACAGTGCAGATGCTACCCCATATCGATTGAAGGACGCGAAGGAATCTGGCGCACGTGGCTATACAGTCAAAGGTAAGGATATGGAAGAATTCGAGCAGGCGATTACAACCGTTTTAGCAGGAGGTGAATATTTCCCAACGCAAAAGCTCCCGAAGCCAGACATCTGGCCGCTCACCAAGACAGAGGACAAAAGAATATTGCCCCTCGTCGCCAAAACAATGCGTGATGTGACCATCGCCAAGAAGTTAGGGATAGAGATGGCTACTGTGAGAACCCATGTTAGAAATATCATGTCAAAACTCAGCCTTCGTAGCAGAGCTGCCTTACGCCGCGAAGCCAGAAGACGGTATCCACCGGATTTAGCTGAGTAAAGGCCGCAGGGGGATGGCATCCGATCTGAACACTGCGATCAATGCCGATTCGATATTCCATCCCATCCTTGCGACATCCGAGAAACCCAATGAATAGTCGCCTCATTTCTCTTACTCGTTGTTTTCTCGAATAGGCCATGTCAGATGAACTCAAGTCTCGAAAGTCCACTCATGGCCAGAAGTAGTCACCATTCTTTCTATAGCATATGGCCTTGACTTATCCCTCTCGTGCCATGTTTTAAGGATGCAACTGCGGCTCATGCGCTGACCTGCCTTACGATCCACTGAGCACTCACCTGGAACCCGCATGGCTCGCAGCGCACGGGGGGAACCCATGTGCCACTTCCAAGGTCCTTTGCCCCCTGTAAACTGCTGCCTTCCAAGGATCATTCCCGTAGGGCCTGCCCCTCTGGTCACCCCTCTACTCATCCACACCACAGGCCGGTGATGCCCTTCTGTGAATCGGATTGGATTCACCTCATGAATCTCTATTGATACACATGCTTATAATCGGAAGAGGTGCTTCAGGTAGGTACAACACGTAGAACGTTGAATACAAAGACATTTAGTGCATCCTTCGATGGCTCGGCATCTCTGTCCCATGCTGGCACCTGATTTGCCTTCTTAAGTTTTCATCACGATCGCTTGCAATTGCAGATTCCCGTGACTACGGTGAGCCACCGGTAGGCGCTAACACGCACCGGTGTAATGAACAATGGCTCGTGAATTACTTGCGCAAGTGCAATCCCGCACCCTTATCCTTGCACTTGCTGCGGCAGTAGCCGTGTGTGGCTGTAAACAAGATGAGCTGAAATCTGGAGGGCAAGTCATGCCAAGCAACGAGAACAATCAAGCAAGCACGACACGCGCTGCGCGCCTCATCTTCGAGTACGAAGGAGCGCAGGTTCGCTTGGTCAGCCAACAGCTAGTAGACATGGTTGTCACCGGGTTCGATATCGCTCGGGCGCACCAGGCTGGTGTCTATGTGGATGCCCGTGATGCTGACGGTATGACTTTGACACGGGTGCCCGCACGAGATGCCTTTGCCACTAGCACGGAGATTTTCCCGGAGCGGGCGGGTGACGCAATCGTGCGCGTCGATCCAGCGAAGGTGAAAGGTGCCTTCACGGTGGTCATTCCTGTGCCGCAAGCGGCCAATAGAGTAGCGGTGGTGCGTGTGGCGCCGGCACAGCCGGAGACGCAGCTGCCGGCTGGTGGTGCCACCAGTCGCGTAGTAGGCGCTCCCGAGGCCACTGATCTTGCGACCTTCCCACTCAAACTCAACTAGTGAGAATAGGAGCCGAACCATGTCAACTGCAGATGGTGCCGTCATAGGCACGACCCAGATCGCGGGCTCGGCCCCGCGCAATCGCGCGTTCAACGTCGTCCTCCTCGCCGAAGGCTTTACCGCAGCACAACAGAATGACTTCAACAACTCTTGTACGACTTTCGTTAACGCCTTCCGAACTACGCCCCCATTCGACGATTTGAGCGCCGCGATCAATATATTTCGAGTGAACGTCCGCTCAACCGATGCAGGTGCTGACGATCCAGCCGCAGCGGGCGGGACTGGGGCGATGGTGAAGACATACTTCGATGCTTCGTTCGGTGGCAACAACATTCGCCGCCTGCTCCTTTGCAATACGACAACGGCGCTGCAGGTAGCGGCGGCACAGGTACCTGAGTTCACCGTGGTTCTGGTTGTGGTCAACTCCACCATTTACGGCGGGAGTGGCGGATCGGTCGGCACGTATTCGCTCGCCGATGGCGCCACTGAAATTGCGATCCATGAAATGGGGCACACGGCGTTTGGACTTGCCGATGAATATCCCTACTATGCCGGTGGTAACGAAACCGGCCACGATCACCACCCCGCCGGTGAGCCCAGTGAGCCGAATGTCACCACCAACTCGAATCGCAACACCCTCAAATGGCGCTGGACGGTAGCCAGTACGACAGCAATCCCAACGATGGCTAATCCTGATTGCTCGCAGGTAGATGGTCGACCCAGCCCAGTGCCAGTTGGTACGGTTGGTCTGTTTGAAGGAGCGCACTATTACCACTGTGGCGCGTATCGACCGGAATACGACTGTAAGATGCGTGCGCTCAGCGTACCATTCTGTCGTATCTGCCGACAGGTAATCTGGAACCGTATTGGACCATTGGCGACGCTACCCGCCCGCGCACGCACTCCGATCTCTGTCATTGCCCGGTTCCCCGAACATCTTGACGTATTCGCGGTGACCAACGACGGCCGCACGGTAAGCAATTGGTGGGATCAGTCAAGCGGTTGGGCCGGATGGTTCAACCTGATGGGCGGCATCGCCTCTCCAGGAGGACCTGGTTCGCCCGTTACTGCGGTTCACCGTTACGCTGGACACATTGACCTGTTCACCGTTGGTACAGATAACAGGGTGTGGAGCGCATGGTGGAATGCGGCCAATGGCTGGCATTCCTGGTTTCAGATCGGCGACCTAGTGTGTCGACCCGGATCGATTGTCAATGTGGTCTCTCGCTACAGCGATCATCTCGATTTGTTCACGACAGCCTCGGACGGACGGACCATGTCCACCTGGTGGGATGTACGCACTGGCTGGGCCGCATGGTTCCACGTCCAAGGGGGCATAGCCGCAGCCGGTGCTCCGGTCACCGCCGTTGCGCGCTATCCGTTCCATCTTGATTTATTCACAGTGGGAACCGATAACCGCGTGTGGAGTTGCTGGTGGGACGAACGCAGCGGCTGGCATGGCTGGTTCCCAATCGGCAACCTGGGATGTCGGCCGGATTCGACAATCACGGTGGTCAGTCGCTTCCCCGACCAACTCGACCTTTTTACTACCGCCTCAGATGGCCGCATCATGTCCACATGGTGGAATGCGCGTGGTGGGTGGGGCAACTGGTTTCAAATCGCTGGCGGCTTGGCATCATCGGGGTCTCCAATCACCGCCATCGCCCGGTATTCGGGCCACCTCGACCTGTTCGTCATCGGCACCGACAACCGCGTCTATAGCACTTGGTGGCATGAAGGTCAGAACTGGGCAGGCTGGTTCAATGTTTCGGGCGGTGTTGGCATGCCTGGTGGGCAGGTCGCAGCGATTTCTCGCGTTGCGGATCACATCGACTTGTTCAC
Source organism: uncultured Nitrospira sp. (assembly GCA_902500775.1). Taxonomy (GTDB): domain Bacteria; phylum Nitrospirota; class Nitrospiria; order Nitrospirales; family Nitrospiraceae; genus Nitrospira_D. Next base: position 160,427 of record CABVRZ010000004.1, on the reverse strand, counting down.
CGTTGGCTCGGATGGCCTTATTTACAGTACCTGGTGGGACGGCGCTACAGGCTGGGCTGGTTGGTTTGCGCTGGGCGTCACCTAAGAGAGTTTGTAATAAGCCCTTTAAACCCCTGGCGCATCCGGCAACATTACCAATGAACCTGGACATCACAATTCCATCCTGGACCCTCTCACATTGACGCTGGTCATAGCCCAATGAGGTAGGAGCGTCACGACGAAATCTATTCTCATGCATGTCTTACGGAGATCCGATTGACAGTATTGTTAGACGTCGGCTTTCGCATGAAATTGTCCTGATGCCTTGATCTCCTTGAATGTCTCATTCCAACTTCTTCTGTATCCTGGGCCGAGCCACACCACTTGCGAAATGATGCCGTCACACACATATCGCCCACAGTAGCGTACCAACCCCGCCTCGATAATTACCCCGGTGCCGCCGATAAGATCCCGGAGTCCCTGGGTAAGCCCGAGTACCCCGAAGGCACGATCTGCGTTCCAATCAATCATGATCGAATGAAGTTTCGTGTCCCGAAGATAAACCCATTGCCGCACTTCGAGCCCTTCTAGGGCCATGACGACCCCGCAATCCAGCTTGGCCTGTCGTGCTTCAAGCTGCGCGATCGCCTGACGCAGCAAGGCCGGTTTACCAACAAGCTTCGCACGCGCCTTCGCAAGCAACGGAACGACGCTGCCGGTAATGTGATCTTCCCGTTCACCTAAGACCTCAAGCATCAACAGCTTGTAGCCTTGGATGAATCGCTGTGCATCGACAGGGGCGAGCTGCATTCCAATGCCTAACGACGCCGCACTCTTGCCGCGTTCCTTTCGAGCGATAGGTTAGCCCTATAGCACGCCAGGCTCTATCTCTTGCAGGTAGATGAAGGCGGGCGCTTTGACGCCAGCCTTTCTCCGGATTTCGACCAGTTCAGAAGATTCGAAGAAACATCGGGCCTGCTCCAGCGATGCCCACTCCGAGAAGTGGACGATTTTATTGGCATCGTTCTCATAGCGCAGCAACTGATAGCTGATTTCTCCGGCCCGCTTTCTCAGACCAGCTGCCTGATCAAAAATTGCCTTCCATGCCGGATACGCTTCAACCTCATGAATGATTAACACGTGTTGCATATAAACACCCTTTGAATAGCCAGAACGTGTCCGGTAACCTGCGTGTGCCTCGCACTCCCTCCAAATGGCGGCGCGTTCGCGTTGAGCGAGGGGTTAGGGCGTACCGTTTTATAGCCTGCGGTTCTCAATATGGGGCTCATGCTCACCGAGCGTGGCTCCAAGGAGGAATGCGCCAATGGGGATCGTGAGCACAACCAGCCACGCCATCGCAGGGTTGAAAAGGAGTAGGCAGGCGAGGACTAGGCCGAGAGCTAAACCTACCGCGGTAGCCCATTTGAGAATTGCGCGTTCTTGGAAGTATCGGCGTGGCACAAGAAGACGAACCCAGGCGGCTGTGATTGCAATAACACCTCCCGTACCCACCACGCTCCAATCAAGAAACATGGACTCTCCTTGGGCGTACGACACAAACGACGTAACCAGCATGTAGGTACCGAAAATAGATATCGGCCCCAATGCCACGGTTGCAAGGACCCCCAGTAATAGCAGCGTGATGCGAACCTTTACGTTAGCCAATGCGTCCGCCCACGAATGGAGCATCTGTGCACTCAACTATGTTTAGATGGATCCGCATACGGACCGGATCTTCCAATTCCTGTCCGTGTAACACACCGTTACTATTCGCAAACCATACGCCATGGCTGCTATCGTTTCAATGAATCGCGTCTACGGGACCATTTCTCATGGGTTCTTGTGAGAGTCGGCATAAGGCCACCTTTTTGAGAAGACTCACACCCCCAGGCACTGCACACACCAACGCTGAACAGCTACTTTTCAGTTCAGTGGTCGTTCGGTTTGGGTCGCGTGGGAGCTACTCTGATCTACCTCAAGTCCCATTGATCCGTCCTGTGCGTACCGGCCACTTCACCCATTCGGTGTAGCCGCAAATTCACTCTTTCGGGCGATGGCGAAGGAACGTTTTACTTATTATCGTGTAGCAAGCATAGAGGACGGTCCAAACACTCTTCTACGGAACATAGGAGGTTTCACACAAGGAGGTGCTCTATGAGTGATCTACACTTAAAGGACGTTAAGGACGACCTCACCCACGAGCCAGGATGGGTGTATTTGTATGGCGCACTTCTTATCGGGATCGTTGGATTTGCACTCTATTTCGGCGGTTTCATGAAATGAGGAGTGTGTCGCTGATTGCCGCAACTGGAGGGTGAAGAAGTGAGTGCCTACTGCAGGAACGGGAGTACAGGTCGGAGCCGTGCTCACACGGCTCCGACCCCGGGAAGGTCCTTGTCAACTTAATGAGTTCCACGTGTTTTCAACCTTTCCCGAATGGCATCCTATGATATCTGAAACTTGGCGCTGTCTCGATCGCATCGAATCAGATCGCGGATATATTTACTGTCATTCGTGAATTTCCCACGTTCGATTTGAAACCTTGATCCATTGATCCTACTGTTCTGTGACAGTGATCGCCCTGCGTATCGTTCCCGTCGTGAGATCTCCGATATAATCATACGATTGAAGCCGTTTCGCGCTTTCTTGAACATGTGAGAAACCATTGCGTTCAGCAAGCATGGCCTTTTTGCTATGCTTCACGTATCGTACGTGGTGATGTTTCGCTTGAGACCGCACGATTTTCGTTTCCCACCCGTTGAACAGGCTACCCCGGAAGGCCTCCTTGCCGTCGGGGGAGATCTCCATCCTGAGCGATTACTTGAAGCATACCGGCATGGCATTTTCCCTTGGTACAACGAAGGTGATCCTATTCTCTGGTGGTCGCCGGATCCTCGGGCTGTGTTGCTCCCCGAAAAACTTCACGTCCCGCGTAGCCTGAAGAAAAGACTTCGCTCGAGTGTATTCACCGTCACACTCGATACCTGCTTTCGACAGGTCATGGAGCAATGTGCCGGACCACGCCCGCAATATCCCGAGGGAGGCACATGGATCACCGATGACATGTTGAACTCGTATACACACTTGCACGAACTCGGATACGCCCATTCCGTTGAGACTTGGCAGGATGGTCGCCTGGTTGGTGGTGTCTACGGGGTGGCTCTGGGTGGTGCATTCTTTGCCGAATCCATGTTCACCAGAGTCGATGACGCCTCAAAGGTCGCGCTTGTAACGCTCATCCGCCAACTCCAGGCCTTGAACTTCCGCCTTATTGATTGCCAACAATCCTCTCCCCATGTGATGCGATTCGGTGCGGAAGAGATTCCACGGTCAGACTTCATAGATCAGCTCCTCACGGCTCTCACACTTCCAGACCGCCGGGGACGATGGGAGTTTAAGCAGGTAAACTGGAACAACCCTCCTTCTCAGTGACAGATTGCCCGCCATGTCACACAATTTGTTAATACTCTTACTTTTACTCAATTGACTTACATAGCGCACTGAAGTAGTCTATTTGAAATAGACATGGAGGATCACGATGGAGTCTGCCTATGTGACATCCAAGGGACAATTAGTCATTCCGGCGAGAATCCGCCATAAATTCGGGATCAAACCAGGCACGAAGGTCTGTTTCGTAGAGCGCGGCGACGAGATACTTTTTCAGCCAGTCACGAAAGAATACATTCGCAGCGTCTGCGGCCTGCTAAAAAACCCAACCTCGGTTACGCGGGAGTTGTTGGCCGACAGAAAGAAAGATAAAGAGCGAGAGGATACGAGACATGAAAAGCTCGGTGCTCGATAGCTACGCCGTCCTCGCATTTCTCTTTCAGGAGTCCGGCCACGAAAAGGTCGTGTCTCGCCTTGAGCACGCGGCAGAATCTGATACTTGCCTGCTGATCGCGGCGCCGAACTGGGCAGAAGTTCGCTATATGATCGAGCGAAAGGTCGGACCTGCCCACTGGCTCGACGTGCGCGCCAAGATTCTCGGCCTGCCAATCACAATTGCCCCCATGGACCAAAAATTGGCTGAGATGGCTGGAGAACTCAAGGCCACGAAAAAAATGTCACTGGCAGACTGTTTCGCTGCGGCACTGGCAAAACAGCAAAAGATAGACGTGTATACTGGCGATCCAGAGTTTCGCGCCGTGGCAGACGAGATAACGATCGTCTGGTTATAACCCTCCGTCGAAAATCCTGCCAGTTTTTGCTGCTGCTCGAAAAGCCCTCGACACGTTTGACAGCCTTTTCTTCAGTCGCTTATGATTTGTCTCAATAAAAAGGAGGCGGTCACATGAGCTTTACGATTACACCGAAAGAGCTGAAGGCTCGGATCGATAAAGGAGATCAGTTGGTACTCTTGGACGTCCGTGAGCCCTGGGAGAACCAGTTGGCCAGGCTGGATAACTCGGTGCTGATTCCACTCGGCACGTTACCCCAGTCACTGTCCAAATTGGACCGGAACACCGAGATTATCGCCTACTGCCACCACGGTATGCGCAGCGGCGATGCGACCGGATTCTTGCTTCAACAGGGATTTTCCAATGTGAAGAATTTGATCGGCGGGATTGATGCCTGGTCGATTCAAGTGGACGGGAGTGTTCCCCGATACTGACCCGAATACGAACGTCGGCTTCTTCGCATCCGGTGTTTCAGTCGAGATCACACACGTGTGAACCGAGTGTGGCCGGCGTGCAGTACGTATCGGGTGATCGACTATCGAGTCTTGCCCTGGAAAAACTCTACCGTCTGCTTGAGCCCTTCTGTGAGGTCCGTCTTGACGTCCCACCCAAGCTCCTGCTTGATCTTCGACGCGTCCACAACGCTCCGAATCTGTTCGCCGGCTTTGGCCGGTCCGTGAACTTCCTTGGCACTGGAACCGGTCAATCCCGCCAACATGCGGAACAACTCATTCACTGACGTTTCCGCGCCAGTTCCGACGTTATAGACCCCATGCGCGTCTTGGCCCATGGCGGCGAGATTGGCCTCTGCCACATCTTCGACGAACACAAAATCTCTGGTTTGACGCCCATTGCCGTTAATAATGGGCTGCTCGCCGTTTAACATCTTTTGAATGAAGATCGCGACCACACCCGCCTCGCCTTCCGGATCCTGTCTCGGTCCGTAGACATTGGCGTAGCGGAGGCTGACCACGGGAATCCCGCCGACTCGCTGGAAGTACGACAAGTAATGTTCACCGCACAACTTGCTGATGCCATAGGGCGACAAGGGATTAGTGACATGCGATTCAGGAGCCGGAAAGGCCTCTTGCTCACCGTAGATCGCCCCACCGGACGAGGAGAATACGACCTTTCGACACCCATACCGAACCGCTTGTTGCAGCACATTCATGGTACCGAGGACGTTGACCTGCGCATCGAAGACCGGATCAGCCACGGAGTTGCGCACGCTCACCTGCGCCGCAAGATGAAGCACAATGTTCGGCCGTTCATTGCGAAAGATCCGTTCGAGGCGCCAGCTCGTAATGTCAGTCTTGTAGAGGCTCGCCGCGCGATTGACATTCTTGCGCTTCCCGGTCACCAGATTGTCGACCACGACAACTTGATGCCCCTCCTCAATCAGTCGATCCACCACATGAGATCCGATAAACCCTGCACCACCCGTGACGAGTACCTTCATTGGCCCTCCTGAATCAATGCTCCCTGGTGACTGCTATTCCTTACATACCATGAATCGAGATATTGTACTCAAAGATTGCGAATATCTCTTGATTCCCCTTTTTCCCTTTGACGGGGGAGAGCACGGTGTTCTGTGTCTGTAAACCCAGTTCCCCTGCAAATCGTGTCACTCGCTGAACTACCTCCGCTCGCTGTCCCTCATCCCGCACAATCCCTCCCCGACCGACTTGGCCTTTGCCGACTTCAAACTGCGGCTTGATCAAGGCCACAACCTGAGCCTGTGGTTGGAGAAACTGCATGATGGCCGGAAGCACCTTCGTCAGCGAGATAAAGGAGACATCGATGACGACCAGCTGAATCGGGTCTGGAACGGCCGAGCGCTCCATATAGCGAATGTTGGTCCGCTCAAGCAGCACGACACGTGGGTCATGACGGAGCCGCCAATCGAATTGCCCATAGCCCACATCAACGGCGTAGACCTTCATCGCTCCCCGTTGGAGCAGACAGTCAGTGAACCCGCCTGTCGAACAGCCCACGTCGAGACACATCCACCCCTGTGGATTGATCGTCCCTGCGTCTAACGCCGCGTCCAGTTTCTCCCCACCTCGGCCGACAAACGGTTGGTCCTCTCCGGCAATCTCGATGGAGGCATCGATAGGGATCAGCCTGGACGGTTTATCGATAAGCACTCCATCGCTCTTCACCTTTCCCGCCAGAATCATCCGTACGGCGGTATCGCGACTCTTGACCAGGCCCTGATCCGTCAACACCTGGTCACATCGATGCTTCTCGCGTCGCGCTTGTGTCGCCATGCAGTCAAAATGGAGAGGTCAAAAAACGAATCGAAGATCAGCAGAACAACTGACCAGCCCGCATAATTCATGACAGTTCGTGACGAAACCGACGAAACTCCAGGCAAGCCTGCTCGATTGGCCGCTGACAGACCGCAGCCAGGCTTGTCGCAGGAGCGTATCGGCGGGTGCAGTAGAAGTGTTCATGAATCATGCGGGCTAGGACTCTTCTGTAGAACCGACGACATCAATGTCATCCGAGGTGAACGCCCGCAGCTGCTTCTTCCCATTCTTATCCTGGACGAGTACTTCGACCTTGCGTTCGGCCTCTTCCAATACTTTGAGGCAATTCTTTGACAGTCGGATACCCTCCTCGAAAATCTTCAACGATTCATCGAGGGGCAGATCCCCTTTTTCCAACTCCCCCACGATGACTTCCAATCGAGCCATCGCCTGTTCAAATTTCACCCCAGCCACAACCTTCTCCCTTCAAGAGCGTTCATTATAGCGAAGCTCCAGTACGATTTTAAACCGATGGATTCGAGGTCACGTCATTCACCGTACACCGAACCTGCCCATTGGTCAGACGGGCCACCACCTCATCTCCAACCGCCACCTGTCGGACATCTCGAATGATCTGATGTCTGGGAACCGTTTCCAGAAGTGCATACCCGCGTTCCAGTACGGCGAGTGGGCTTAATCCATTCAATCGCGAGAGGTTGCCACGGGTCAGCTGAGCCTTTTCCATTAGGACATGCCCCATGACGGTGGTTAACCGCGACCGCAACTGTGGAATCATCGCCAGATCCCGACGCACGTGGAAAACCGGGCTCTGCGACATCAGTGCTTGCGTCCATGCCTGCGCATCGACCGTCGCACGCTTGAGCTTGGCCTGTACAACTTCTCGCAGACTCACCACCGCGCTATCAACCCGCTGAGCTTCCTTCAGAACCCTCAGCCGAATGTGGTTCATATGCGCCAGCGCGAGATCAAGGCGCTGATGCTGATCCAAGCACTGTGCGGTGATGGTTTGCCGAGCGTGCGCGATGAGCATCTCGAGTCGTTCGACAAGCTCCGCTAGGACCGGAACAATCAGTTCAGCAGCGGCAGAGGGTGTTGGAGCTCGGACATCTGCGGCAAAGTCGGTCAGCGTCACATCCGTCTCATGTCCGACGGCTGATACGATAGGCACCGCTGAGCAGGCGACTGCCCGTACGACAATCTCTTCGTTGAAGCTCCAGAGATCTTCCAATGACCCGCCACCTCGTCCGACGATTATGACATCGACGGCCTCCAGCTGATTCAACGCGTCAATGGCAGCCACGATCTGTTCCGCCGACCCGTCGCCCTGTACTGAGACCGGCACGAGAATAATGCGCACGATGGGACATCGACGGTGCAGGACCGCCACCATGTCTCGAACCGCCGCCCCAGTGGCTGAGGTCACAAGACCGACTGTCCGTGGGAAGGCTGGAAGTGGTCGTTTGCGTATGACATCAAAAAGTCCCTCATCTTCCAGCCGGCGTTTCAATTGCTCAAAGGCCAACTGAAGGGCGCCCAGTCCCCTCGGCTCAACATGATCCAAAATGAGCTGATATTCTCCCCGCGGTTCATAGACCGAAACTCGACCACGCACAATGACTTGAAGCCCGTCCTCTAGGCCAAAGCGCAATCGAAGGGCGGTTGATCGAAAGATCACCGCACGAATCTGACTCGTCTGATCTTTGAGGGTACAATACAGATGCCCGGACCCCGGCGCTCGCAGATTTGAAATTTCCCCCTCAAGCCATACCTCCGGAAAGGAGGCCTCGAGAGAGGTCCGAACCATGGCCGTCAGTTCTGAGACGGTGAGCACCTGTCTCGAGATCGACTCGAGAGGGAAAAGAGACGAATGCGGCTTGGTCTGTGTGAGTCCTCTTCTCATGCAGCCTGTGAGGCACTCAGCGTGAGCAGGAAGCAACTAGAGACACGGGAAACACCCGGTAACGCGTCATCTAATCAATCTGGCGAATCCGTTCGAACGCCACGGCTTTGCCCAAGCGTGCATCCAGTTCGAGCAAGACGGCACAAAACACCGAAGGCCCTGAGGCCACCTCAAAGCGTTTGGGCATGCCGGTCAAGAACTTCTCGATGGCGAGTTCCTTTTTGACCCCGATGACTGAATGAAGGGGTCCTGTCATTCCAATATCCGTGATATAGGCAGTGCCTTTTGGAAGGATCTGTTCATCGGCCGTTTGCACGTGGGTATGCGTACCGACGACCGCTGTCACCTCTCCGTCCAAATAGTGCCCCATCGCCATTTTTTCAGACGTGGTCTCCGCATGCATGTCAACAACAATGGCCGATGTCTCTCGTTTCAGCCGTGACAGCTCGCGCTTGGCTGCTTGAAACGGACAGTCGAGCGTCGGCATATAGACCCGTCCCATCAGTTGCAGGACGGCGAGCCGTTCTCCACTCGCCGTCTCGAAGACAACGCTGCCATTTCCCGGAACCCCCGGAGGATAGTTTCCTGGTCTCAACAGACGGGGTTCACGAGAGAAATACTCAACTGCCTCTTTTTTATCCCACGCATGGTTGCCGGTCGTAATGACCGAGACACCCGTTTCAAAGAGTTCCTCCGCCAACTCCCGTGTAATCCCGAACCCTCCCGCGACGTTTTCACCGTTGGCGATCACCGCATCGATCTGGCGTTGGGCGACCAGCCGAGGCACCATGCGGGCAAGGGTTCGACGGCCCGGCTCTCCCATGACATCGCCGATGCATAACACCTTCATTTGGCGTATTCCACGTACCGGCTTTCCCGAATGACCGTCACCTTGATCTGACCGGGATAGGTCAACTCCTGTTCGATCTTCTTGGCCAGCTCGCGCGACAGCTGAAAGGACTCCGAATCCGTAATATCTTCCTGTCGGACAATGACCCGAATTTCACGCCCCGCTTGGATGGCGTACGCCTTCTGGACGCCTTTGTGCCCGGTTGCGAGCGATTCCAATTTCTCCAGCCGCTTCACATACGACTCAAGTGCCTCGCGCCTTGCTCCCGGACGTGCGGCCGATAAGGCCTCAGCCGCCGCCACTAATACGCTCTCCGGACAAATCGGCTCCACTTGCTCGTGGTGCGCCGCGATGGCATTGACGATCTTTGCCGATTCGCCGTATTTCTTGGCAATCTCAGCCCCCAACATGGCATGCGGCCCCTCTTCTTCATGGCTGACGGCTTTGCCGATATCATGAAGAAGGGCCCCCCGCCGAGCCAACTTGACATCAAGGCCCAATTCCGACGCCATGATGCCGCAGATATAGGACGCTTCGCGGGCGTGATAGAGATTGTTCTGGCCGTAACTCGTTCGATATTTCAGGCGACCCAAGACTTTTATCAACTCCGGGTTAAAATCGGAGAGACCCAGTTCAAAGATGATCTTCTCGGCTTCCTCATACATCAACTTGTCGATGTCGACCTTAACCTTTTCGACGATCTCCTCGATACGTGTGGGATGGATGCGTCCATCATGCATCAGGCGTTCTAGGGATACTTTTGCAATCTCGCGCCGTAACGGGTCAAACCCTGAAATAATCACGGCTTCCGGCGTTTCATCAATGATGAGGTCAATACCGGTTGCCGCTTCCAAGGCACGGATATTACGCCCTTCACGGCCAATGATCCGCCCCTTCATCGCATCATTCGGAATCGGGACGACCGAAATCGTCGACTCCGAAACATAGTCACGCACCACGCGCTGAATCGACGAGGTAATGATTTCCCGTGCCTCTCGCTCGGCGTTCTCGCGAGCCTCTTCAATGGTTCGCTTGGCAATCCCTACGGCATCCAGTCTCGCCTGCGATTCCATCTCGATAATCAATTGTTTCTTGGCTTCTTCAGCCGTCATTCCCGCCACACACTCTAAGGCTTCGCGATGCTCACGTTCGGCCTTGGCGCAAGCCGCTTCTTTCACCGTCAGCCCTTCTTCTCGTTTTGAGAAATCTTGCTCGCGCTTCCGCGCTTCATTCTCGCGTTTTTCTACGGCCGTCAACTTCCCATCCAACACACCTTCCCGCTGGATGAGCCGCTTTTCCATCCCTGACAGTTCACCGAGCTTCACCTTTTGTTCTTGCTCAAATTCAGATTTGGCTTTAAACGCGAGATCTTTGGCCTCGAATCTGGCCTCCTTGAGGATGTTCTCTGATTCTCGCTGTGCATTTTGGACCACCTGCTTCGCGAGTTCTTCCGCCTCAGCCTGTTTGACACCCGAAACACGGCGTCGCAGCAGCTCAAATACCCCTGCCCCAACGACGGCACCGATGATCAGAGAAAGCACGATGGATACAATCGTTGTAGTAGAAATGGGAGTCACCCCCTTCTTACATTTAGCCTGGGTAGCCCCACCTGGACTACAAGCCAGGCACACCAGGACACATCATGAACAACAGACACGATTGGGAAATGTGTGGTGACGATGAAGGAAGGGCGTTAAGAGACTGTCTGCCGTTTCACTTGGAAGCACAGGTGTTCATCGGGATCTCACTTCCTATCGTGGCCGGCTTTCGCTGTCTCCTACATCCTCAGCCATCGAGGCAAGGTAGTAAAGGACACAGCAATGGACGCGAGAGCACCACTCTGTCCGTCCGGCATTTGCCGAGAGCGTGCGCCTGGAGACTCTGCCCGTCCTAAGACGGAATGACAAGGTTGACCACGCACGATCTTCAAGCTTAGCATCCCCCTTGAACAAAAACTTTGTATCCCTTCAGAACAACACTGCCTGTGTCTCTCTTGACACGTATTTCCAAGTCATTCAACGGTGCAACATTGTAGCCCTTACCTATCTACCGACACTCACTTATCTACATGATAACAAAGGGAGTCTTTGAAAGCAAGGCGAATCGCCGCTACCGGAAGAGCGACGACGGCATCTGCTCCTCGATCGACTCCATTAAATTGACCATCCGCCGTTCGACATCGGCCTCCCCTTGGGCCCGTTTCTTTTCGGACTCAAAGAGCTGATGAGCAAGATTAATTGCGGTGAGCACGGCCAATTTCGAGGGTGTCGTCGTCTTCATTCCCTCTGCGAGGTGTTTCATATGGTCGTCGACAAAATGAGCCAGTCGTCGGACATAGGCATCATCACTGTCTCCGGTGATGGCATATCGTTGACCATAAATCTCCACGTCGATGGTCTTAGTCAATGGCCACCTCCTTTGGATCGTCAATACTCTCAAGCAGCTCAATCTCGCTCATGACTTTCTCGATACGCGTCTTGATATCGACTCGCTCCATCTCCCATCTGCGATTCACATCATCCTGCTGGGCCAACTGCTGGCGAGCTGTCCTGAGTTCCTCCTCCAAGAGTCCGTTCTTTCGTTTGAGCTCTTGAACGAGCTTGACCAGGTCACGAATTCGCGTTTCGAGCGCATCCATTCGATCCAGCGACATAATCATCCCCTCTTGGTTAGGACCACAATAGATTGTGGCGCACTATAAAAATTTCACAAGATCCTGTCAAGAAACGGTTTTAGGGGAACCGGACAAACGCAGATATTCCTTGTAACTGCGGAGCACCCGTTTCACGTATTGCCGGGTCTCTTGGTACTGAATCAGCTCGACGAACTCATCTTCACTGCGACCGCGGTACGTCGCGGCCCAACTCCCTACGACGACCGGGCCAGCATTGTAGGCCGCGATGGCTTGGACCACATTGCCAGAAAACTGTGCCAGGAGTTGTTCCACATACCGCACACCGATCCGAATGTTGACTTCTTGATCAAACAGATCCTCTCGGGACACGCCTGGCAGATGATGTTGCTGAGCAACAGCAGTGGCCGTCGTCGGCATCACTTGCATCAAGCCGATGGCGCCAACGCGTGACACCGCTTTCCAATCATACTGGCTTTCCTCTCGGATAATAGCGGCTACTAGAAAGGGGTCAACCCCGTTGGTCGCCGACATCTTAATGGTTGGGATCAGCCCGGTTGGATACGCGACGTTCCATAAGCCGTCGACGATCGTTCCGCCGGTCCGCTCCAACTTCTCGCGGAATCGTGACCGCACGAGGCGTAACGCATGATGGTACGCCCCAACTTCATTCAACATGATGGATAGCGATGCCAAGACCTCGGGATCTCGACTATACCGATCCGTCAAGGCGCTCAGCTCTCTGGCGGCATCCTGCTCTCGGCCAAGCAGCCGCAATTCAACCGCTCGTCGGAAGGCTGGCTGTTGTTCGATCTGCATCCGATTCGCAGCCTGGTTATCCTGAACCGGCGCGGGCGTGGTCTCAGAAACGGGTTGAACGGATGACACAGGGGCAACGGCCGACTCCTGTTCCATCCGTGGGGGAATCGGCATCCCTCCCTGCTCGCGTGCCATCTGGCAATAGTACGTGTACGGGAACCGCTGGCAGAGTTGTGCAAACAGGTCTTTCGCCTTCACATCCCCAAGCTGTCCGTGGGCACGAGCGATCCAGTACAGCGCCTGCGGCTCCACATCACTGTCCTTTTGGTCGACAATCTGTTGCCACACACGGATCGCCTCCCGTTGGCGATCCGTGCGATAGAGCAGCCATCCCTCCCGCCATTGCGCCTCGGTTCGTTGAGAGGCATGGTCACCCATTTTAGCCACATGCCGATACCGTTCAAGTGCTTCGTCAAAGCGGGATTGGTCCTCGAGCCAGATTCCAGCGAACAGGTTGACCTGTCCCTTCTGCTCCGCACTCAAGGGTCGCTTTGCCAAGGTACGGCACAAATCCAAGAGCTTCTCCCCCAGTCCCTGTCGCAGATAGACTCGCGCCAACCAGACCGTCGCTTCATCCGTCCGAGGCCCTTGCTCCTCTGTCAGAGTCGAGAATGTCTCGCGTGCCTGATCATAGGTCTTGAGCCGAACCTGCGCGATCCCTAGTTTGAGCTTGGCATCCCAGCGCTGTGAAGACGACGGATCGAGGGTCATAAACTTCTTAAGCTCATCGATCGCTTCCGGATGGAGAGACTGGGCCAGAAACGCCTGGGCACGTTCATAATACAGGTCAGGAGACGCGCTCCATGATGTGCCTCCACTGCTACTAGCCAGTAACGTCTCGGCCTCCTTCGCCTCCTTCGTGTGAGGAAACTTCACCCAGAGCTGTTGCAACGTGTCTCGTGCCTCAGCGAGCTGATTTTCACGGAGATAACACGAGGCCAACCGCAGCCATGCTGCTGCGATCTGAGGATCTTTCTCATTCCCACTCACCACCTTCAGATGCCAAGAGATGGCCTCAGGGCAACTGCCGGCTCTGTACCAAGCTTCTCCGGTACGGAGCGCGACCAGGTTGAGGAGGTTGGAATCGGGAACCGCTTGCGACACGCCCTCGAACATCGCCGCGGCCTCCTTGACATCACCCGCCCGTAGATGGGCTTCTCCGATCCAGAACCGGATGTAATCGTCGAGGACCGGAAAGTCTGGTTGTGCCGCTCGAAGGTATGACAGTGCGGCAGCGGGATTCCGATCCGTCAGAATCACGCCGGAGAGCAAGCCAGCCCGCTTCGCCCAGAGCGATGCCGGAAAACCCTCCGTCACCTTCCGGAGACGTTCGAGTTTCAGTGCGATGACCTGATCCTTCGTCAGGGCATTCCCCAGGCGTTCCCTCGGCCAAACCGCTGAAAGGAAACACTCTTCCGGAGACGCACAACTCTCGCTGTTCGTATGTTCCTGCGCGACGACCTGCGCAGCAGGCGTGTCATGGGAACACACCAGTACGCCAAGCACCGTTACGTAGATACCGACGATAAACGACACGTGATGGTTCCTCATAGGCACCCGTCGAGATTCACCCGGTCTCATTATATACAGAGCCACCCACAATGGAAAAAGAATTGATGGTCGGTGAGCAACCCAAATCGTATGCGGGGTGACATACGCTTATGGTAGGCTGCTCATCGAGCGAGGGAATCTATGGCCGATCCATCGGTCTCGCATCAGAATTCAACGGTTCAGCTCTTAGCGCTCACCGAAGTGCAGATGGCTCGGTTTGTCCGTACGCAGCACTGGCCCGCGTATCGAGCTGAACAAATTTTTCGTTGGTTATACCAACGGCGGCTTCGAACGATCATGGACATGACTGATCTCCCGATGCAGGATCGATCAGCCCTTTCTGAATCAGCCTCGATCGGCCGCTCAGCGCGAGCGACCGTGCTCCGGTCCCAAGATGGCACACGAAAAATACTCTTGACGCTCGAAGACGGTATGACCGTCGAAGCTGTCCTCATCCCGGACGACACCAGGCTAACCCTCTGTGTATCGACTCAGGTGGGATGCATGTTGGACTGTAGGTTTTGCCTTACCGGACAGATGGGGCTGAAACGCAACCTCAAGCTCCATGAGGTTATCGATCAAGTCCTGACCGCGCAAGACCTCTTGACTTCTGATGAACGCATCACAAATCTCGTCTTCATGGGAATGGGAGAACCTCTTGCCAATGTGGAGACACTCAAAGCCGCCGTGGCTGGCTTCACGAACAAACCCTGGGGCCTTGGATGGTCTCGAAGACGCATTACCGTCTCGACGGCCGGTCTGGCCTCCCGCCTCTCTGAAGTCGCGGCGATGGGCGTGAATCTCGCCATCTCACTGAATGCCACCACGGAAGAACAACGTCGAGATCTGATGCCGGCGGCCAGTGAGATCGCGTCCCTGAAATCGCTCCTGGGCGCTTGCCGGCGGTACCCTCTTGCGCCTCATCAACGATTGACGTTCGAGTACGTCCTACTGGCTGGCGTGAACGATCTTCCGGCCGATGCGCACCGTTTAGTACGGCTGCTGAAATCCTTGCGCTGCAAAGTGAATCTGATCCCGTTCAATGAGTTCCCGGGAAGTCGGTTTCGTCGCCCACCCGACGAAGACGTGCGTCGGTTTCAATCCGAGCTCCGCAAGGCAGGACTCGACGCCTATGTTCGAAA
Organism: uncultured Nitrospira sp.; assembly: GCA_902500775.1. Classification (GTDB taxonomy): domain Bacteria; phylum Nitrospirota; class Nitrospiria; order Nitrospirales; family Nitrospiraceae; genus Nitrospira_D. Next base: position 145,103 of record CABVRZ010000004.1, on the reverse strand, counting down.
AAGTCGTGGACGCGATGTGTACGGCGCCTGCGGGCAACTTGGTGATCTCTCCGGCACGCGATCTCCCGTTACCTTGACAGCTATTGAAACTCGTTGATAGCATGCTCTATCCAACGTCCATCATGATCAGGCCGATTATTACACGCACTTGGCTTGCCTGCCTGGTAGGGGCTCTCCTGATCCTGGGCGAGCACTCCCACTCCATGGGAGCCGATCCCAACGAATACATCCTCTCCAACGGAATGAAAGTGCTGCTGATCGAGGTGCCCAAAGCCCCGGTGGCCACCGTCCAAGTCTGGTACAAGGTAGGCTCCAGAAATGAAGTCATGGGGCGCGCAGGACTCTCGCACATGCTTGAGCACATGATGTTCAAAGGCACGGCCAGGTATCCGAAAGGCTCGTTCTCCCGCATCATCCGAAAGAACGGTGGGGTCGACAACGCTTTTACCGGGCAGGACTTCACCGCCTATTTTGAAAATGTGGCGGCGGACCGGGTTAGTCTCGCCTTGGAACTTGAAGCAGACCGGATGCAGGGATTGCTCCTCGATCAGAGTGAGTTCCAGACCGAGCGCGACGTGGTGAAAGAGGAGCGCCGCATGAGGTCCGAGGATGATCCACAAGGCGCCTTAGTCGAAGCCTTGTTTGCCCAGGTCTTCATGAGCCACCCCTATCATTGGCCAGTGATCGGCTGGTTTGCAGACCTCGATGCGATGGCGATCGAAGATTTGCAGCGCCACTATGACACCTTTTACTCTCCCAACAACGCCACCCTTATCGTGGTGGGCGATATCAAAGCCGACTCGTTGCTCCCCGTGATCAAACGCTTGTTCGAGCCGATCCCCAGAGGCCCCTCGCCGAAACAGATTCTGCCACCCGAGCCGGAGCAGCGCGGCGAACGTCGGTTCCTCCTCAAGCGGGAGGCACAGGTTCCGTTTGTGATGATGGGGTTTCGCATCCCAAACTATTCGAGCGACGACAGCTATGCCCTTGACCTGCTTGAGTCGATCCTCTCACAGGGAAAGAGTTCCCGCCTCTACCAGAATTTGGTCTATGAGCAGAAGGTCGCGCTGGCGGTCGGAGCCGAATACAGCTTGCTGCAAACCGATCCGGGCTTATTCTATTTTTACGGGCTGGTCAATCCTGGAGCGAAGGTGGACGCCGTCGAAGAAGCGCTTCTACGCGAAGTCACACGTCTTCAGAATGAACCGCCATCCGAACTGGAACTCCAGCGGGCGAAGAACCAGGTCGAAGCCTCCCGCGTCTTTGGGCAAGATTCGAATTTTCGCCATGCCATGCTCATGGGGCAAGCAGAGACCGTCGGTGCAGGGTGGCGCCGCATCAATCAGTTCGTTGAACGTATCCGTGCAGTCACGGCCCAGGACATTCAGCGTGTTGCGAAGCTGTACCTCACCCCGGACAATCGGACGACTGGGATTCTCATCCCCTTGCCACCCAAACCCCTCGAGTCGTCCCCATCAGCGACCCACGATGGAAAGCCCTAGGACGCCATGAATCACAAAACCAGCCCTGCGAAGTGCTTCGGCTCTGGCCCCCGACCTATCCGAATGGGTTCGCTTGCCCGGCAGACATTCTGGGCTCTGTGTGTGGCACTGTCGATGGGTGTCCCCCTGGCTGCGACTGCGGCCGACATTGTACCGGTAAAGTTCACGACACCGAACGGGATGACGGTCGTCGTGTTGGAGCAACATTTCCTTCCCATCGTCGAACTCCATGCGCTCGTCAAGGCTGGCTCGGCGCAAGACCCCCCGGAGAAGGCCGGTGTTGCGAATCTCGTTGCCAGTCTGCTCGATGAAGGCACCACGTCACGATCGTCTAAGCAGCTCGCTGAGCAGATCGACTTTGTCGGTGGATCACTGAGTGCGCAGGCCAGTGAAGATTTTACGACGGCGTCTGCCCGTACCCTGAGGAAAGATATCGACCTGGGGTTTACACTTCTCGCTGATATCCTTCAACACCCGGCATTCCCCAAACAGGAATTCGAACGGGTTCGGTCACAGATCCTCGGTGAAATCGTCAGCGACAATGATGACCCCGGCCATGTAGCCATGAAGGCCTTCAATCAGTTGGTCTTTCAAAATCACCCCTATCGCTGGCCGGTGCATGGGACTGACGAGACGCTCAACAAGATCTCCTTGTCCGATATTCAAAGCTTTTATGCCAAAGAATACCTCCCTAACCAAGTCATCCTGACCATCGTGGGGGACGTGACGGTTGAACAAGCGACCTCGCTCGTTCAGACATATTTTGGATCTTGGAAGAAGGGCCCTGCCCCGCCTCGGCCGGTTAGGAAACAGCCCAACATCGAGAAAAAGACCGTCCAACTCATCGAAAAAGATTTGACCCAATCGACCATTGTGTTGGGTCATTCTGGAATCACGCGAACGAATCCTGACTTCTATGCGGTCACCGTCATGAACCATGTCCTGGGGGCCGGTGGATTTTCGTCACGACTGATGGATTCCATTCGCGACAAGCAGGGTCTGGCCTATGGGATCACGAGCCACTATGACGCGAGAGCCATGCCGGGATCGTTCTGGATCAACCTGCAGACACGCACTGAGGCCACGAACCAGGCCATCACTAGCGCCTTGACTGAAATGAAGGCGATCCGCGAGGCACCAGTGAGTGACCAGGAGTTGGCCGAGGCCAAGTCGTTTTTGATGGGGAGCTTCCCGTTGCGGCTGGACTCCACGGCGAAGTTGGCCCAAGTCTTGGGACAGGTAGAATTTTTTGGGCTCGGATTCGACTATTTCAGTCAATATCCCAAATGGATTGACCGAGTGACGAAAGAAGACGTGCAACGTGTTGCGAAGCAATACTTGAACCCTCAGCTCTACGCCCTGGTGGTGGTGGGAAATGTTGCCAAGGCAAAAGTTCGTCACTAGCCGGATGCTTGGACATCATCTGGTTGTGTTCTGACATCGCCTAATGGATCACTATGCAAGCTGCTCTCCAAGAGAAACTTCTTCGACTCCGAACCCTGCTCACAGAATTGGGCTCCGTCGTTGTCGCGTATTCCGGTGGGATCGACAGCACCTTTGTACTGAAAGTCGCGCATGAGCAACTCGGGGACAAAGCAGTTGGCATTACTGCTGTTTCGCCGACATTCCCGTTGCTTGAATTGGAAGCCGCCGAACGAGTCGCACAGGAAATTGGCGCTCGTCATGAAACCGTGCAAACAGATCAGTTAACCATTGACGAGTTCGTCAAGAATGACGCCAGCCGTTGCTTTCACTGCAAGACCGATTTGTATCAACTGCTTGGAACGATCCGGCAATCAAAGACTGCCGCGTATGTCGTGGATGGAACCAATCTGGACGACCTCGGTGATGACCGCCCCGGGATTAAGGCTGCACGGGAATGGGATGTCCGCAGTCCGCTTGTCGAAGTCGAGCTGTCGAAAGCCGACATCCGCATCCTGGCCAAGGACCTTGGCCTCTCGAACTGGGATAAGCCAGCTGCGGCCTGCCTGTCCTCACGAATCCCACGTGGAATGCCGATCACATTGGAAAAACTGAGCCGGGTTGAAGAGGCTGAAGCCCTGCTTCAACGCGAGGGGCTCCGCCATTTTCGAGTCAGGAACCATGGGGACATCGCCAGAATTGAAGTGGCCCCCAGTGACCTACCCTGGCTCATTGAACAGGATCGTCGCACCAGGATCAGTACGCGACTGAAAGAACTCGGATTTCAGTTTGTCACGGTAGATCTGGATGGATATCGCCCAGGGGGCATCAGCCTGAGCTGATACCCCCTTCGTCTGGGAGAGACTAGCGCTGCTGTGATCGAGAGAGGGCCTCAAGCGCTTCGTCGGCAAACTTCCGTTGATCGGTTTCGGTCAAACTCCGCTGCACGACTTTTTCCGCGACCATAAGTGCCAGTTCTGTGGTCTGGGCACGGATGTCTTGAAGGGCCTTGCGCCGTTCTTGCTCGATTTCCCTCGTGGCATCGCCTTTAATCCGTTCGGCTTCCGCAGTCAACCGTTGCTCGTTTTCGTCGAGCAGACGCTGAGCGCGTTCCTTTGCAGCCGCGAGGATGGCTTCTGCCTCCTTACCGGCCGCACTGAGCTTCGCCTCATATTCCTTCAGCCGATGCTCAGCATCTGACCGATGACGCTCGGCCTGGTCCAGGCTATCCTTGATCTTCTTTTCTCGCTCCTCGAGAACGCTCAAGATGCCCGGAAAGGCATACTTATACAGGATAAACAACAAAATGCCGAAGGACACAACTTCCCAGAAAATCAGGGAAGAGAAAAAGTGCGATTCGAACTGTGGCATACACGCGCTCGTGAAACGTTACACGTCAAACAGTAGACGAGAAGGACTTCTCGATGACCGATCAACGAATAACGGTTAACGCTCCCTAGTTATTTACGGAATCCCATGATGATGAAGGCAATGACCAGGCCGTAGAGTGCAATGGCTTCCACCAATGCGAAACCGATCCACATATACTTTGTGACGCGTGCTTCTGCTTCGGGCTGACGTGCCACCACCTCGATCATCTTTCCAAAGATGAATCCGATGCCAACACCTGCTCCGGCAAACCCTGCCGCGGCACATCCCATACCGATTAACCCTGCTGCTGCTGAATCCATTATGTCTTACTCCTCTCTTGTCTAAACTGGCATGCGCTAATGCGCGTGCTCATCGTGGCCATGTAAATGAAATGCGTCGCCCAGGTAGACGCAAGTCAAGATACTGAAAATGTACGCTTGAATGAACGCGATACCGAATTCCAACCCATAGATGGCAACCGTGAATGCAAAGGGTAACCATCCAATCAACAACCCTCCGCCGATCGTGAGGCTGAACAAGACCGCGAGCATGACATGGCCTGCCGTCATGTTGGCAAATAACCGGACCGCCAGCGAAACAGGCCGAGCGATTTGGCTAATGATCTCAATCGGAATCATCAGAGGAACCAACCAACCGGGCGTCCCAGGAGGGACAAGGATACCGAGGAACTTCGCGCCATGTAACATGAATCCAACGATCAGACTCAATCCATAGACCAGGAAGGAGAAGACGGCCGTCACGATAATCTGACTCGTCACCGTGTAACTGCCTGGAATCAATCCGATCAGATTGCTGAAGAGGATGAATACAAAGAGGGTGGCGACGAGAGGGAAGAATCGCATTCCCTCCTTCCCCATTGTATCCAAGATCATGCTGCGAATGAAATCCACCATCATCTCTGCCAGACTCTGCAATTTGCCCGGGACCAACTTTCTTGCAGACCCGGCCATCACCATGAGCACCGCCGCTACCAGCACGACGATCCACATAAAGACAACGGCCTTGTTGATGGAAATATCCAATCCGCCGAGCGAAATCGGAATCCAATTCTGAAGCTCAAATTGATGCAGAGGGCTTTCTTCCACGATAGTCTCGTCAGTCCTTTATGGTTTGAGTTATGAGATCGTCACTTATGGGCGCTCAGCCTTTGGCCACCGTTGGACCGACCGATACGCGTTTCTCATCCCTGCCACGATCCCCATCAGCAGCCCAACAATCATGCCCCAGGGAGTCGAGTCCAACACATACGTGTCACAGATCCACCCCAATGCTCCTCCGACAATTAAGGCAGCAAGCAGATCGGTTGCGATCCGAATCGCTTGGCCGAGCCCCGCATATAAGGGATCTTGTGAAGGGGCCATCTGAAACCCATGGGAGGCGGAGCACGCAGTCATAACCCTGCCGTTGATGGGCGAGCAATTTAAGCAAAGGTCTGCTTGTAATGTCAAGCCGTTAGACATCTATCTCCCTAGAAATCTCTGCGGTATAGTGAACGGACGTTGTATTGCGGTAATTGATCACGACAGCCCCAACCATGCGATCAGATACATCATCGAGATTTTTGCATGGCCCCCCCGCACCGCTTATCGTCACTCGTCCCTGTCCATCGCCTAATCCCTTCGAGTTATATGCGAACATCGCTTCGACCGAACATCCGTCGTTTCTATTGGAAACCGGTGGTGGGCCATCGATGGGACGATATTCGTACTTTTCCACAAACCCCTATTACCAGCTCTCGGGAACCGGCAGCCACCTGGTCGAACAACCGACTGGGGGCCATGGCACGTCAGGAGTCGTTCCTTTTCAACGGCTGGCTCAACTGTTCGCCGACCAGCACATCGCTCGCCCTCCCGAGGCTCCTCCGTTTTTCGGAGGGGCCGTAGGGTACCTCAGCTATGATCTCGTTCGCCAATTCGAGAGACTCCCGTCACTTGCCGCGCCCAATCCGACCGTTCCTGACTTGGAATTCGCCTTTTTTGACCTTGTTGCCGCAGTCGACCATGAGCAAAACCTGCTGGTACTGATGTTCTGCCCGCCACCAACACGATTTTCAGGTGAGTCTCGAGAGCAATTATTTCGCGAGGGAAGAGATCGTCTTGCAGCGTTCGAAGCCTGCCTGATGCGATCACAGGTGGTCGACGCCAGACCCGACGATCTGGGTCACCTCACCTTTACACCGGAGCAGGAACGATCAGCCTATATGCAGGGTGTCCACCGTTGCCAGGACTACATTGCAGCCGGCGATATTTACCAGGCGAACCTCTCTCATCGCTTCACTGTCAATTGCGCGGCACTCCGTCAAGGACACCTCCATGCCGACCTCTCCGCCTATCGTCGCCTACGGATCGTGAACCCTTCGCCCTTTTCAGGATTACTCCGGCTCGATACGATCCGCCTCATCAGCTCATCACCCGAACGCCTTGTTCGGCTTGATGGCCGCCAGGCTGATACCAGGCCGATCGCGGGAACCAGGCCTCGCGGGAAAACGTTGTTCGAGGATCAACGACTCGCCGGAGAACTACGGGCCAATGAGAAGGAACGCGCGGAACATATTATGCTCGTCGATCTCGAGCGAAATGATCTCGGTCGTGTCTGCCGATTCGGGAGCATCCAGGTGGACGAAGTCATGGCGTTGGAGCAGTATTCGCATGTCAGCCACTTAGCATCTCATATCACTGGCACGCTTACGAAGCAGGCGACCGGTTTTAGCCTCCTGAAAGCCATGTTTCCAGGCGGCACAATCACTGGTGTCCCGAAGGTCCGTTGTATGGAGATCATCGAGGAACTGGAACCGGTCCGTCGCGGTCCCTATACCGGTTCCTTGGGATACCTCAGCTGGAGCGGCGATCTCGACTTCAATATCCTGATCCGGACGCTCACAATGATGAAGGGGACAGGCTATCTCCAAGTGGGTGCCGGCATCGTGGCTGATTCAGACCCGGCACGCGAGTACGAGGAAACCCTTCATAAAGCACAAGCGTTTTTCAGCGCCTTTGAGTAGCACGATGTGGATCTACCTGAACGATCGATTTGTGCAGGACCACCAAGCCGTCATCTCTGTGTTCGACCATGGGTTTCTGTACGGCGATGGGGTCTTTGAAACGATGCGGTCGTATGGCCCTCGCCTCTTCATGCGAGACCACCATCTGTCTCGGCTGTTTCAATCCGCTGACGCCATTGGCTTGAGGGTTCCGATTCCTCTCATAGCGTGGGCTGACATTCTGCATGAGGGCATGGCACGTAATGAGGTGGGGACGGATCAACGAGACGCCTATGTGCGGATCACAATTTCGCGTGGAGTCGGAGACATCGGGCTGGATCCGGCCCTCTGTGCCTCACCGACCGTCGTCGTGATGGCCAAGCCGCTGATACCTCCGGCATCCCATCTCTATGAACAAGGCGTCACCGTGATGGTCGCGTCGACCAAGCGTAACTTTCCAAGCGCACTCCCACCCCAAATCAAGGCCACCAATTTTCTCAACAACATCTTGGCCAAACGCGAGGCCATCGCGGCTCACGCATTCGACAGTCTGCTACTCAATTGGGAAGGACACCTGACCGAAAGCACGATCAGCAATCTCTTCTTTATCCGGAACGGCCGATTGAACACGCCTGCCTTGGACTGCGGTCTCCTTGACGGCATCACCAGACGAGTCGTGTTTCAATTGGCCCAAGAACTCCATCTGCCAATCGAGGAAGGGCATTTTACCGTCGAGGAACTCCTGGAGGCCGATGAGTGTTTTTTGACCAACACCAGTCTGGAAATCATGCCGGTGGTCGTGGTCAACGACACGCGAATCGGGAATGGCGCACCAGGCCCACTGACCCGTGAACTACGAGCGCGGTTTCTTGAGGCTCGAGACCGATTCTCAGAACCGTCCCCATCACGCTAACCATCTGATTCGACAGTGTTTCCCCAGGTCCTCTCGAAGCCGACCAACAGAAGATCTGCAATTTCTTGACAGCTTGCTAGAGGCTGCTATCGTGTGACCATGCTGAATCACAGATACCCATCCGCCACGTCGTGCCTGCGCACCGCTCTGGCAACTGCACTCTTGCTGAGCGGCTGTCTCCTAGGTCGGGTTCAACCCCTACACGCGGAGATCTACCAGTATATTGACTCCAAAGGGACCATTGCTCTGACCAATGTCCCTTCTGATATCCGCTATCGCCGAGTCGACATTCGTCCGAATCGCCTACACCCAGTCATATCCGAGCAAGAGCTGGAGCCGATGATCAAGCGATTCTCACGGCAACATCAACTCCACCCGGCTCTCATCCGTGCCGTGATCAAGGCTGAGTCTAATTTTGACCCCCGTGCGGTTTCACGATCCGGGGCGATCGGATTGATGCAGCTCATGCCACGGACTGCGCTTCAACTGGATGTTCGAGATCTCTACGATCCGGAAGACAATATCGGTGGTGGGACCAAGTATCTCCGTCACTTACTGGATCGATTCCGAGGGAATCTCCCCCTTGCACTGGCTGCCTACAATGCCGGAGAGCACGTGGTCGACCGCTATCGCACCCTTCCGCCGATCGATGAAACACGCCAATATGTCCGAAAGGTCCTTCGCTACTACCGAACCTTCCTCGCGCATGACCTGGCTTCGACCGGCCATGTCATCCCGTCTTCGGAGTACGCAATGGTACCAAATTCCCCTGAGACCTCACTCCCACCCGCCCAGTAGTCCGATCCATCAGACACAACCGGCTATGCGTCTTCCAACCAGGACGTCGCGTCCCTGGGAAATCCGATCGATAGTGGGCGCCGACGCTGTTCTCTCTCCACAAGGCCGCTTCCGCCACACAACGCGCCACTTGGACCATGTTCTTCACCTCAAGATCCGCTCGACTGGCAAAGGATCGGGAGACCATCCCCTCCCATCGAGCGAGTTGGGCCATGGCTCGCGCCAATGACTCACGGGATCGGATCAACCCAACCTGTCCCCACATGATCCGGCGCAGGGAGTTTCGCACCTTCTCCACATCTTCTAATCGATCCCCGTGGCCACGACGCAACCGTTCTTTGGACCCGATTGAACTCGGTATCGAGTCACGAGTGGCCGACGCAATCGCGGCCACACCAGCCCGCCTCCCGAATACCAGCCCTTCCAACAACGAGTTACTCGCCAGTCGATTAGCGCCATGCACGCCGCTGCACGCCACCTCTCCGGCCGCGAACAATCCAGGCAACGTGGTCGCCCCATTGATGTCGGTCGTAACTCCTCCCATCATGTAATGTGCGCTGGGCGAGACTGGAATCCACTCTTCCGTGATGTCGATATCATGGCGAAGGCAGGTCGCATAGATCGTGGGGAAACGGCGCTTCACAAAATCCGCGCCGAGATGCGTGACATCGAGATAGACATGCCGCGCGCGCGTCGCTGCCATTTCCGCCCAGATGGCTCGTGCCACGATATCCCTCGGAGCCAACACGCCGAGTGGGTGGTATCGCGTCATAAATACCTCGCCTTTATTGTTGCGGAGCTGACCACCTTCTCCACGCATGGCCTCCGACAACAAAAATGGTGGGCTCGACGGCAGATACAGCGACGTCGGGTGAAATTGGACGAATTCCATGTCTTGCAGTTCCGCCCCTGCGCGAAAAGCCATGGCCATCCCATCGCCCGTGGCATTGGGAGGATTCGTCGTCCTGGCAAAAATCTGGCCGGCGCCACCGGTCGAGAGCACCACCGCTTTTGCCGGAATGATAAATTCCTCACCAGAATTTTCGTCGAGGACCACCGCGCCGCAACAGCGACCTCCCTCGACAACCAGGTCCACCGTGAAGTGGTAATCCAAGCGAGCAATCCGCTGTTGTTGAACGGCTTGTGCCATGAGGGCTCGAACCATCTCATTTCCCGTCGCGTCGCCCCGGGCACGGAGAATTCGACTGCGGCTGTGCGCCGCCTCCCGCGCAAAGGCAAATTTTCCGCCGGCCTTGTCGAATGTGGCTCCCCACTGAATGAGCTCTTGAATCCGATCCGGCCCTTCTTCTACCAACACACGCACGGGCTCTCGGCGGCACAGCCCATGGCCCGCCTTCACTGTATCCGTCAAATGGATTGATACATCATCCTCTTCGCTTAACGCCACGGCCACGCCACCCTGCGCGAAGCTCGAATTGCTCTGAAGGGGATGGCCTTTGGTCAGCATGATCACGTTCCCAACCCGGCAGAGTTCCAGTGCGGCTCGAAGCCCGGCCACTCCGCTGCCGATGACGAGAAAATCTGCTTCCGGCACAGATCGCGGCATGGTTTATTGTGGTGAAGAGGAAGGCTCGGACAACATCTGTTTGGTCTGCATCCCGAAGGGCAAATCACCCTGCGCCTCGCGCAGGAGAATCGCCTGCGTCCCAACCCACTGCAATCGAGCATGGCCACGCTGCCGTGTACCCGTGTCGTTGGCGTTGCGTTTCCATATCCCCTGCCAATTGACCAACACATCGAGGTCATCCTTTGCCAACATGACCCGCTCGATCCTGAATTCAAGCGCAATCGCGTGAAACATTTCGAAATCCATCTCCGCTTGTCGTTGCAACTCGTCCATCTGAGCGAGCGGGGACAGCATCGATCGGAACCCTACCCGATCTTTGTGCTCATACGCGGTTCGGAGAGACTCCAAGGCCTGATCGAGACGAAGCAGTCGCTCATGCTCAGCGGGGTACTGAATTGTCTTAGACGGACACCCTGCCACGAGAATGGTCAGCAGTAGAAGCCAGCCCATGGGCACAATCGGTGAGAGACAGAAACTCCGGCCAAACATAAGGAAGATAGTATAACACAGGGAAAAAGCGTGCCGAGAGCTTGCATTTTTCCCAAAAAGCTTTTAGACTCGCCCGTCTTTTGGAGATACGAAACATGTCAAGCGTCTTAAAGAAACGCCGGAAGAAGATGCGCAAGCACAAATACAAGAAGCTGCGCCAACGTCAAAAGTTCCTTCGCCGGAAAAGCTAAGCTCAGCCTGCATGGCGGGAGGAGAAGGCCGTGGTGTCCGATGGCAAGGGCAAAAAGGTTCGCATACGCGTACGGACGGTCAGTTGTACCTACGTGGGAGACTTCCTGGTTCCCCCGATGCGCAATCGCGTGTCCGACGCGATCAATGAAGAAACACGTCTATTCATTAGCCTCACCGACGTGGTCATCAACGAGAAAGACCCGTCGGAGTACGTCGCGATCAATAAGAACCTGATCGAATCGATCGTTCAGATTTAACCCAGACCACCCACCTCCCGTCACTCTGGTATCGTGTGGCAGGGCCAGAATTAAGGGCTCACTGTCACAGTCGAACAAACCACCTGACTCGCCATGGTGATCTTCAAGCGATTCCTACCCTTCGTTCGTCCCTACGCATCGCGCCTGGTGCTGGCTGGGCTGCTCGTGACCGGAGTCGCCCTAATTAACCTCACCTTAGTTCGGCTGGCCGGCACGCTCTGGGACGTCATCACCGTTCAGCATGATGCTGACAACATGACGCGCTCCATCGGGTGGTTCCTCGGCCTGGTGATACTTCAGGGACTCTGCTCAATGGGCCATAGTTACCTCACTGCCTGGGTCTCCCAGACCGTCGTGGCTGATTTTCGCAAACATCTCTTCGGTCACCTGCAGATGCTCACGGTCAGTTTCTTCGCGCGCCGACGCACGGGAGAGTTACTCTCCCGATTGATGTCCGATGTCACCGTCATCCAGTCCCTCGTCACGGAAGCTCCTATTGATGGGGTCAAACAACTCGTGACCTTTGTCGGCGGCATTACGTTCCTGCTCGTGATGAATTGGCAGCTCTGCCTTCTGATCCTCGTTCTGCTTCCGCTGTTGGTGCTGGTCTCAAAAATGTTTGGCCGACGGCTGAAGGCCTTGTCGACCTCGATTCAAGATCATACTGCAGCCCTCAGTACCTTGGCGGAAGAAGTCATTTCCGGCATTCGTATCGTCAAATCCTTCGTCCAGACACCGCGCGAACGAACCCGTTTTGCTGATCAGGTCGAGCAGACACTGCACCTGACTCTCCGTCGAGCTGGCATCATGGCCGTCTTCATTCCGGTGATCAGCTTGCTGACATTCTCATCGGCCACCGCAGTACTGTGGTATGGAGGCCGCCAGGTTATCGATGGGGTGGTCACGCCCGGTGATCTCTTCGCCTTCGTGTTGTTTGCCGGCATCTTGATCGGTCCCTTCAGTTCGGCAGCCAAAATCTTTACCCAGATCAAAGAAGCACAGGGGGCGACTCAGCGAGTCTTCGAGATCCTGGATGCCAAGCCGGATATCGATGATCGACCAAATGCGCACCCACTCGGGACCATCGCAGGCCATGTGCGGATGGAGGACGTTCATTTCAGCTATGACGCCCGCCATCCGGTGCTTACGCACCTATCGTTCGAGGCCAAACCAGGTGAATTGGTCGCCTTGGTTGGGCCAACCGGGGCCGGAAAAACCACGGTGATCAATCTCCTCCATCGGTTCTATGATCCAATCGAAGGGCGCGTGACCATCGACGGCCAAGACCTGCGAGACGTGACCTTGGACAATTGGTATCGACAGATTTCGCTGGTCCCTCAGGAGACCGTCCTATTCGGGGGCACCATCCTTGACAACATTCGCTATGGGAACAGGGAAGCAGACGAAGCGGCCGTGATCGAGGCAAGCCGAGCGGCCCATGCGCACGACTTCATCACAGGTCTCCCCGACGGATACCACACGGTGGTCGGGGAAAAGGGAGTCAATCTTTCCGGCGGGCAACGCCAACGCATCGCAATTGCTCGAGCCATTCTGAAGAATCCTCGCATTCTCCTACTTGATGAGGCGACCTCCTCGCTCGATACTGAATCGGAACGGCTCGTGCAGGAAGCCCTCCAACGCCTTATGGAAGGCCGAACGACCTTCGTCGTCGCCCACCGGTTGTCGACCATCCAGCGTGCCAACCGAATTCTGGTCTTGGACAAGGGACAGTTGACGGAAGAAGGCACACATGCACAACTGATGAACCGAAACGGGCTCTATCATTATCTTTATACCATCCGGCTTAACGAGCCTGCATAACGTCGAGTTCTCTCTTTCCCTTATTTTCTCAACTCTTCACACACAGATCACTGCGCTTAAATCTAGGGTAGAATCAGGCATGACTGTTTCTCATCGGATGCTCCTCGTCATCGTCCTCTCCCTTCACACTTACTACCCATGGCTGGGAATCGCACACGCACTGGAGACGGGCACCGAGGTCGCCCTGTGGTTGGAGTCCGGCCACGCGGTGGCCACCAGCCCCTTCAGTGGCCGAAGGGAAATTCGCTTGGAGGCTCAAGAGCGAGTCATCGGCTCGGGAGCAAACGGTATCAATGGAATTGTGGTGACCTCACGACGGCTATTGGGATTTTCGAGCCGCAGCCTGACGTGGAACAAGATAGATCTGGATCTGAACGAAAAGGTGTTGGAACGAAAGATCCTCGCAGCCTTTAGTCTGGTTCGAACTGACCGAAACCTGTACGCCTTCCGTGGCGCCAATGGTCTTTGGTTCGAGGATACGTTGGGCATGCGGGAACAGGTCACTCGCTTCCACAGCAATGACTATGGAGCCGTGTTCATCACGAATGAACGGGTCATAGGATTCACCCCGCTGCTCGGCAGCTTTTCTTCGAAGCCCTTGGACGTACACGAGCATATCGTAGAGATCGAAAACGAGAATGGGCTCATTCTTGTGTCCACCACAAGACGCACGTTGGTCTTAGGAAGTCGACTGAGCGGGTGGGAGGAGTTCGAGTAAGCCGCGCTCACGGCCTGCGCACGTTCCCTGTTGATCCTGTCGAATGCTCTTTCCCCATCCGAAGGCACTGGTGGCTCTCAGAACTGAGAACTATCCCTATCCTCCATTGTCCCCAGCAGGGCGCCCCAAAACGGGGCGCCCTTTCAGACACGCGATACTTACAGAAGAATGTCTGTGCCAAGTCCTCCGACGGAAAGTGCCGGCGCGCCAACGAGCTGAATCTCAAACTCCGCCGCCGTATCCGCATCGGTACTACCCTGAAGAACCCCACCGGCATAGCGGAGCTGACCCGCTGCCGTAAACACAGCGCCTCCAATGTAGCTAAAGGCCTGATTCCCTGCCATCAAGACATTGGCATCGAGCTCCATCAGTGAGATCTGGTCGCCGATCCCAGCGCCTGCTCCGTTAAAACCAATGATGACGTCCCTGCCTATACCGGCCGGACTTTCGCTGACCCCCCTGAAAAGAAAAGTATCGGCGCCCAAGCCGCCAGTCAGAGTGTCGGCCCCGGCCCCACCATTCAATAGGTCGTTACCATCTCCACCGCTCAATACATCCTTGCCAGTGCCACCGTCTAGCCGATCCTTGCCAATGCCGCCATTCAAGATGTCGTTGCCGTTGCCTCCGAGGAGTCGATCGTCCCCGGCCAGACCAGAGAGCAGGTTGTTGGCCCCATTGCCGGTGAGGGTGTCGTTGTAATCCGAGCCAGTGAGGTTTTCAATATTCAGAATTGTGTCGACACCGGCTCCCACTGTGTTCTGGGCAGACGCCAAGCTGAGGTTGACAATGACGCCTGCTATCGCCGAGCTATAGGAGGCGGCATCGATCCCGTCTCCACCATCCAGACGGTCGTTGCCAGACGCCTCATGAAGCAAATCATTGCCGCTGCCTCCGTTGAGTTGGTCATTGCCCGTGAAGCCTCGAAGTAGGTCATTGCCGTCACCACCATTGACTTGGTCGTTGCCAGTGCCGCCCTGGAGCTCATCATCCCCACTGCCACCGTCGAGCAAGTCATCCCCCGACATACCTGCGAGTACGTCGTTGCCAGCCAGGCCAAAGAGGATATTGTTGCCCTTATTGCCAAAAACTTCATTGTTCTTCGAGTTGCCGATACCCTTAGTGTTGGCCTCGCCCAGCAAGCTCAGATCCTCTATAGTCGAGCCAAGTGTATAGCTGATGAAGCTTCCGACCTTATCATGTCCACCACTGAGCCCCAATAGGTCCGGATCGTTGACGACATCCCCGACGTTGTCGACCTCATAGAAGTCATCCCCGCTCCCCCCGTTCATAATGTCGGCCCCAGCCCCACCTATCAGAACGTCGTTGCCGGTAAATCCATTAATAGTGTCATGAGTGAATGTGCCAATGAGAACGTCAGGACCAAATGTTCCGTTGATGATGTTATGCGACATAATAATCTCCTTTGTTGGTTAGCCTTCACGACCGATCTTTGGGGTCGAGGTGGATGAGGGGGCAGGCTCCTTGTATAGGCTGCCCGCCCTCATTAGTCATCATTAGTTCACTGCGTAGCCTTGCTCTCTCTTCTCACATCGGCATCCGGCCTGCCTTCGTTCCATACCGATGCGTTAGTCAGGGTGCATACATACCCAACGACTAACATCTTCCGAATTGCCGAGCTCTAGTTGAATAGAGCAACATCAGTGCCACTCTGAGGCACGAGCATTAAAGGAGTGGGCGCGTGCTACAATGTTACGTATTTTCAACAGGATACTATGTGCGCTTACAATGTGGGCCTATCCCAACACCTCTACTACTCACCAATGGTGGATTGGAAGAGATCCTACAGGTGAATCGAGTTAGATTCGGCTGATTGAGAGTGGAGGATACAACAGGGTCTAGCCTGTACATGGACTTATGAGCTTTAGGATCAAGAAGACATGGGCATGGAAGCTCTCAATAAAACCAATAGCAGCCTGCTGAAGAACTCAATCTGTGTGCTTCGACAAGCGCAGCACGAGCGGAACGCATCGATCGTTTCAATGACTGTTCCTTTCGTCCCGAGGCGCTTGAGGGATGAACGACGGTGGTCTCCGCAGACGGAGAGTAATGTCCCCCCTATTGTCTTACTTGGCGGACTTGCCTCAAATCTCTTGGATGTACATGAGCCTATTGTAGGCGTGGAGACTCACGACGAGCTCATTCTCAGCTCCACTAATACACACACATCGGTGTTCGGCAGTCGATGAAGTGGGTAGGAGGAGTTCAAATAAGTCACGATCACCGCCTCCCTGACGTTCAACATTTTACCTCGCCGTAACATCCCCCTAACGCCACAGCAACAGAGTGCGGCTAGGCTTCAATCATCACAAAACAATTAACGGAGGATCAAATGGTAACAGTAGGCAACCTAATGCAAACAGAACCGGTGACAGTGGAGGCGGGTACGTCAGTCATCGATGCAGCGAAACTCATGAGAGCCTGCAATGTAGAAAGTGTATTGGTGACGCACAACACAAAGATCATCGGCATCGTCACCGAGTCAGACATCGTCAAGAAGTTCGTGGGAGCCGAGAAGGCACCGTACTTCGTGCCGGTTGATGCCATCATGAACAGTCCGGTGCCCGACATCGAAGAACGGCGGCCATTAACGGAAGCCGCCGACCTGATGGACAAACATCACACGCTCCACCTCGGAGTGACCAAAGGAGGCGCACTCATCGGACTCGTGTCTGTTCGAGACTTTCTCAGACCCGTGTCGATCGATGAGTTTTAAGAACCCTTCCGTTCGTGAACGTTTTACCAATCGACACAGATCACTCTTCCCCTTTCTTCTAACCAACCCAGTCCTTCTTTCGTTCCTCTCCATCCTCCCAGTCAGCATGTGCCACAGCAACCTCGTGAGGACCCACACTGCAGCCCCCTTACTCAGAGAGTCACACAGTTAACACACGTTTTACATATTCGTGATCCCACTGGAACGAGAGTCCGATACCCTCATATCTAACTAGTGGCCTGTAACGGGTAATTGTGAACCGATGTGTCGAGACGGATCACCGTATTTCCACTTCACGATCTTGGGGGCCTTATTGTAGTGACGAATATAGCGCATCAGTTTCTTGCTGAGGTCCTTAACCGAGGTAAAGACGCCTCGGGCGATGACATCGCGCTCGATCTTCGCAAACCACAGTTCAACCTGGTTGAGCCACGAGGAATATGTCGGCGTGAAATGCACGTGCACCGTCGCGTGGGTCTGCAGAAACTCAGTGACCCGACTGGTCTTGTGGGCCGAGAGGTGATCGGCAATCACGTGCAGCTCCTGCCCGGGGGGGTGATTGGCCACCAGGTCTGTCAGAAAGGCGACGAATTGTTCCGAGGTGTGCCGGTCCGCTGTCTTGCCCAACACTTCCCCGGTCTTGGTATTGAACGCGGCGTACAGAGACAGTGTGCCATGCCGGTAATATTCAAACCCATGCCGTTCAGCCCGCCCGGGCGACAGGGGCAGCACTGGATCTTTGCGGTCCAAGGCCTGGATGGCGGTTTTCTCATCCACGCAAAACACGGCCGCATGCTGCGGCGGGTTCAGATACAGGCCGATGATGTCTGCCGCCTTCGTCTCGAACTCCGGGTCGGTGGATGCCATATCGCGCTCCAGCCGATGCGGCTGGAGTCCATGTTTCGCCCAGACCCGCGCGACTCGCATGTGGCTGACCCGGAGGTGGGTTGCCAGTTTGCGGGTACTCCAGTGCGTCGCCCCGTCGGCTGGTGCCCGTCGCGTGGCCTCCAGGATACGGGCTTCTGCCCGCGCCGTGTCGCGCTGAGGCGCTTGCCCGCGATGACGGCTATACAGGCCCGCCACCGGGTCCGCGGCAAACCGGCGGCGCCACGTCGCAATGAACCCGCGACTGCACCCCACAGCGTGACACACGGCCGCCCACGTCGCCCCCTCAGCCAGGAGCAGAATGACACGGGCCCGCCGCGCGGCGTCGGCACGCCCGCTTCGGCTTCTCGTTTGTCGGCGCAGTTCCATCCGTTCACGGGTCGTCAGGGTAATCATGTTGGTCATGAATACGAGGATAGTCTATAAATGGGTGTTACAGTCCACTAGAAGGGAAAGAGAGGAAGCCATGTTGGCATTTGAAACGATTCGTCTATTTGATGGAGAAGTCATTGGGCGTCGGCTCTCTCATTTTGATCCGCTTGAGGTGTGGAATAAGGGCATGAAAGGGGTCCTCAGTTTAGTGATGCTGATCCTCCTGACCGCCCTTACCGGCGGTGCGTTGAAAACCTTGTGGGAGATTCGGCTCCTCATCGATCACCCAGCCGAAGTCGTGCTGCGTCAGGTCATCGTCAACACACTCATGTTGCTGGCCCTCGTGGAAGTCTTCAAGACCACAGCCACGTACGTTCGGGAAGGACGTGTCAAGGTGACATTCATCGTGGATACAATCCTGGTTGTCATGCTGACCGAGGTCATTTCTCAATGGTTCAAAGGAGGAGACTGGCAGCCACTGATAGCCCTCCTGGGAATCCTGCTCATTCTCAGCATTGTTCGCATCACAGCTGTCCGGTGGAGCCCAACACTGCGAATACGGACTCAGGATACGGTACCAGCTGATCTCTAACTCATAGGGAGGTGCTCTATGGCTCAATCAGCAGCGACAAAACTCCTGGCCATCGTGCGAGATCGGCAACGTATTCCGCTCGAAGAGCTCGTGGCCTGCTGTCCCGAGCTTACCTGGAATCAGGTCTTCTCGCTCGTGGATGACCTCAGCCGTCATGCCTTGATTGGTCTGCATCGGCGTGGCATTGACTACGAACTGCGAACGATCTCGTAATCCGCTACGCGGCAAACCCAGTGCCTGGGTGTGCGCCCTTTGTTCTAAGTACTCGCGTATATCTAGCAGACCGTTCAGAATTCGAATTTCACCGAAATTGCCGGCTGGATGAGTCTTCAGAACAACTCATTTACCCTACCCATACCGGTCTCTCCAGACTTTCAGCGCCCTTAGCGCAAGGCCTATATCACTTCTCTTTTCCGTGAGCTGGTACTCCAGCCTCGTAGGATATTCGCTATAAAGTCGGTGCTCGACCACGTTCGAATCGTCCACGAATGCATCACCCTGATTATCACAACCCTGACGAGTGATCGGCTCTTTCCACAGGAGGTTCGTATCCAAGATGTCAAGCCAAGCCTCGCGAGCGGCCCTAGGACAATCGCTCGACTCTTGAGCATCGTGGCCAACTATGAATCGACGGAGCCGCGACTTGGTACGCTCGGTCGGACCACGCGCCATGCCCATCCCTGGTTTGGCCCCATGAGCGCGCGCGACTGGCACTGCCTCGCTGCCGTTCACCACTGGGTTTATCGCCGGTAATTGGAACAAAGAGTCGAGAAGCTGGCAAAAGAGCCACGGACTGAGGGGTAAGAGACAGATAGGCCCGTTGAATGGTCACCAGTCTGCGCCAAGCCGATCGATGACGATCTGATGGACCACGGTGTATTTCCCCAAGGTGGAGAGGTAGACCGCTGCCTCGGCGACATCAAACGGATCGATCTTCTCACTGCGTTCGATCTCCGTATGAGGCGCATCCACCAATTCATCTGCCACAGCTCCGGGGCAGATGGCGCTGACTTTGATGCCGTAGGGTCTACCTTCATCAGCCAAGGATTTGGTCAGCGCCATAATGCCATGCTTCGACGCGCTGTACGTTCCCATGCCACTCCAGGCTTGCAGGCCAGCCACACTCGATATGTTGAGGATCACACCACCGCCCTGCTGCTTCATCTGTCGGAAGCCGGCTCGACAACATAAGAAGGTGCCACGTAAGTTGACGTTCATTACCTCATCGAATGTCTGAGTGCTCGTCTCTGCGAGCCGTCCACCGCCACCGACACCAGCATTGTTGACGAGAATATCGATCCGACCGTAACGGGACACCGATTCGGCAATCAATCGCTCCACCTGCTGCTCATCAGCCACGTCTGTTTGGACAGCTATGGCCTCTCCACCATTTTGTTGGATCTGTTGCACAGTTTGCTGACAAAGCGTCTTTCGCCTTGCTGCAACAACCACCTTGGCTCCCTCCAAGCCGAACCGAAGAGCGATGGCCTTGCCGATCCCGCTGCTACTCCCCGTAACAATCGCGATCTTGTCTCGTAGTCGTGGCATGTTTCACACGTGGTCTCGACCGAGTATGAAGGATGAACCTGGGTACAGTGGGTCTACACTCATTCAGTGGATGTCAGGTCTTGGATCAGGGATAAACCCGTTCCGGTTCGGCATCTCTATTTTGGAAAGACTGTGGGCATCCAGAATGGTGTCCTCGGCAATAATCTGGTTCTGGTTCAGTAACCAAGCGACGAGCGCGTAGATGTCACCAGGCTTCAATGACTGTGGCGCAGTGAACGGCATCGCACGGCGGAGATAGTCATACAGCGTCGTGGCGTAGGGCCAGTAGCTCCCGATGGTCTTGAGCGGCTTGGCCGTCCGCAAGCTACCCTGCCCGCCAACCAGGACATCATTCGGCCCCTCTTTTCCCGTCGGCCCATGGCACGAGGCACACTTCATCGCATAGAGTTGTGCACCCTGCGTCACCGTACCTTGCCCTGGTGGCAGACCCTGCCCATCTGGTGAGACGTCGATATTCCACGTGGCGATGTCGCTCTCCGACACAGGATGGCCCAATCCAAAGCCTCCATCACCAATCTCCGCGGACAATCCTGCCGATACAATTGACAACACAAGAATCATCAAGCCGACAGGCACAACCCAAAGACCGTTAGGCATAGACGTTCCTCACAACGCCATCCCGTCCTATTTTCCAGCTTTGAATTCCGTTGTAGTGGTAGCTTGAATGGGTACCACGGACTTTGATCAGTTCGTCGCGAGTCGGCTGCTGGTATCCGGTCTCGTCAAGACAGCGACTTTGGATGATGGTCTCCTGACCATCCCAGCTCCAGGGCAACCGAAAACGTGTATGGCACTTGGGCAGTACCGGCTCTTGTAACCGTGCTGGTTGCCAGGTCTGACCGGTATCCACCGACACTTCGACGGTGGTGATACGTCCGCGCCCACTCCACGCGAGCCCTTGAATTTCCTGAAAGCCTGGATGGAGGTGCTGTTGTCCAGAAGGCCTCGTGATGACCGACTTGGCCTCCATAGCGAGACTGAACTGATAGGCTTTCCCGTCAGGAAGCAGATCCGTGTATTTCGCCGTCTCCCACCTGGTCATGAACGGTGCTGAACCAAACTTCAATCGTCTCAGCCATTTCACGTTGATGTTGCCCTCAAAACCGGGGAGGAGTAATCGGAGTGGATACCCCTGTTCAGGCCACAACGGTTCACCATTTTGGCCATAGCACACCATCGCTTCGTTCAGCACCTCATCGGTGAGCGGCACACTGCGCGCCAAGGCAGCCGCATCGCTTCCTTCCGCCAACATCCAGGTCGCTTCCCGCTGTACATGAACCGTATCCAGCAAGGTAGATAGCCTGACACCAGTCCATTCGCTCGTGCTCGTCAGACCATGAAGACTCTGCACCGTGACATCCCGTGCCTCGCCCCACCCGTCTCGACTGTTCCCAGAGCATTCCACGAAGGCGATGCGAGACGCTGATGGCAACCGCATCAATTCCTCTAGAGTGAAGAACAGGGGATGATCGACCAACCCATGTATCAGCAAGCGATGGCGGGTTGGATCGATGGCTGGCACTCCATTGTGGTGTCGCTCGAAATGGAGAGCCGACGGGGTGATGATCCCCTGGAGACCTTGAAGCGGTGTGGTTGAAGAGGTCGGCGCGACGAGCCTTGTCTGCTTTTCAAAAGGCGACCGCTCGCCATAGGAGCGCGGCAGAGCACCAGGCACCCGCATAGGGTCACGTGCGTCAGGTGGTTCTTCAGCATGCGCGTCGAATAGCGTCGACGACACACTCATCGCCAGCAATGATGCACCGCCAGCAAGAAGCTGGCGCCGATTGAGTGCTGGCACACTCGGCGCTCGACTCGAATGTTCCAGATGCTCCCGGGTCTCGTCACTCATATGTACCGCACTCTCTTGAGGATTGATTGAAGTGAACGGGTCGATTCTACGCTCCTCCGTACACTGAACCAACAGCCAATCTGGTGCCCACTAGATTCATCCTTATCAATAGGGACGGACCTTTATAACTGCACCACCACCTTGCCGATGTTGGTGTGCTGTTCCAGCATGGTGTGGCCGGCACGAAGATTCTCGACAGTCAGTCCGTTCAACACTTTGTTCGCCGTCGTGCGCATCTTGCCGGATTCAATCAAGGCCCTCACTTCAGCAAGAATCTCCCCTTGAGTTTCTGTACGATGGTCGAACATCGACTTGGTAAACATCAGCTCCCAATGGATGCTCACAGATTTTCGCTTCACTAGGGAGAAGTCCAACCCGTCGCCCTCGTCAATAAGCCCGATCGCACCGAACGGGGCAATCATGTCGGCCATGTTCAACCAGTGCTGACCAGAATGGGTTGTGCTGAAAATGAAATCGACGAACTGGATACCACGTGCACGGATCTCCGAGACGAAGTCTTGATGTGACACCACATGATCGGCGCCCAGACTGGCCGCCCATTGTCGGCTCTCCAGACGAGATGCGGTGGCAATGACGGTTGCCGATGTTTTCAACTTGAGCAACTGGATTGCCTGAGATCCGACGCCACCAGCACCACCGATGATGAGCACCGTCCGACGGTCAGAATTGATGAGGCGCATCTTTTCGAAGAGCATCTCGTAGGCCGTGAGGCTGGTTAGCGGTAGTGCTGCGGCCTCGGCAAACGAGAGATTCTTTGGTTTGAACGCCACCAGTCGTTCATCAACCAGTTGCCGTGTGGCATACGATCCAGCCCGGTTCAAGTCGCCGCTATAAAACACTTCGTCGCCCATGTTAAACTTTGTTGCCTGTGGGCCACGAGCGCGGACAACCCCTGCCACATCCCAGCCCAAAATAACCGGTTGGCCGTCTGTACTGGATCGCCGTGAACGAATCTTATAATCGATGGGATTCAACCCGATCGCTTCGACCTCAACCAAGAGATCGCGACCGGTTGGGACCGGATCTGGTAAGTCCATGAGCCAAAGATTGAAGCGTTCTAGCGAATGCGCTTGTGTATAACCAAGTGCGTTCATGCATACCTCCCGTTTTCATATGTACAGATATGGCCAAGAGTTACGCAAGACCAGTGCGCAGGTTTCTAGTGAGGACATGAGGGGCCTAAAGGCACGAATGCGATAACCCGGCCTACCGGTCAATTCTCCCAATCGATATGACCGTCCTTCTCAAGTGGAAAGCCTGGATCAATTGTTTCCAGCAATGTCTTTATCTGTTCTCCTTCCATAGGAACACTTACAACCTTGATGGCGATCTTCCACTGATTGCCTATTCGCCTCATCCTGAGTAGCTGTGTGAAAAATTGGTTTCTTGCACTAAAGAAAATGTTCAACCGGAGCGAGTCACTAGAGATCAAAATGGGTTTGAGCACTCGCGATTGATGCGGTGCCAAATTGCCAATGGAAAACTGAGCCTCACTTTCTAAGTCAGAAATTGAATAGCTTTTCTGTTTCATTTTCCCCAGATCGACTATTCTTACTGCAACATCATAGAGCGGATATTTGCCTTGATGGAAAAGAACAAGCCTCGGCGGGTTAAATTGTAAGAGAACAGTCATATAGGCAAAACTGTTGCCGCCAGTGATAGACGAGGCTATGTGCTCGTTTAGTTCGGCAATTCGTCGTTCCTGTGCCGTTTGTTGAGCTGATGCCCAAAATGCTCCCACTATTGAAACAGTGGCGCCGAGGAAGATAAGGAGTTCTCTCTGCTTCTTCCTCTGGGGCGAGCGGAGCCAGAAATTTGCCCATGCAACCAACAACGAGCCGACAAGAACCGCAAAAGCCGGCCCGGCAAAGAAATTCCACATGTATCACCTAACTACGAGGATTCTTGGAAATTTCATGAGACGTTGCGCTAGGCTGCAAGCTTGGATAACAGGATTTTGAAGAAGCGGAGCTTACTTCACTTTGGAGAACTCGGCGGGAATACGGATCTCTTTGCCGTCTTGGAGATTGACGACAAACACTGATGCCGCGGTGGGGTCAAACTGTTCGTAGGCGAAGAGGGCGGTAAACCGGGACCGGTAGGCGGGACCGTTGGTTTCGTTCTTTCGTCCCCGTTCGGCCTTGCCGATATCGATAGCCTTGATCCGCTTCGATCCTTGCTGCAACTCGATCAGCACACCCTCGGCGAAGTACTCATCATCACCGCAGAGCTGGACCTCGATCTCCATGTTCGGCATGTCCATCACTTTTTTGATGAACTCTTCGGGCATACGGATTTCGGCCTTCCGCTTTTTCGATTCGGCTGCTTCTTGTCGACCAAACGCCTCAAGCCGGTACCGTTTCGTACGGAGGACGGCACTTGCCCCGCAGGGATCCGTTTCTGGATCAGCGCCGACGCGAGTCGCCAGCGAGGCTTGCTGAAGAACCTTCTTCACGTCATCTTGCGAATTTGCTTTTTCCATCGGGATGCGCCCAGTTTCAAGCGTCTTGTGGGCCTCCTCTGAGGACAAATTGATATCGATCGCCCAGGACGAATGCGCTCCCAGGGCCAGGGTTCCGATGAGTCCACATACCAGTCTGATCTGATGGCGAACGGTCATAGGTGTTCTTTCTTTCCGGTGCGGAAACGCACGAGCCGAACAGCCTCAAGCTGATGATTAAAGCGCATTGTAGGGGAACCGCCTTGCCTTTTCAATCACACCGCGAAGCGAGTCCAGTTTGCATAGGGCTTGCGGTGATACAACTCTTGAATGTCGACCGAAATAGGATACCCGACTGCCTGCAACAGGTACGCGACCAGTTTCAGCGGTAAACCCACCACAGTCGTGTAGTCACCGTCGATTCGTTCCACTAGTTCTCCGCCAAGCCCTTGAATAGCATAGGACCCGGCTTTCCCAAGTGATTCTCCTGAGGCAAGATACCGCTGGTAGATGTCTTCGACATCGGCCCTCATTCGGACTGCCGCTGTTGACACCTCGACCATTTCGTGATGTTGCTCGCTATTCATGAGCGCAACAGCTGTGTGAACATGATGAGCACGGCCGGCTAAGCGACTCAGCATACCCCGCGCATCAGCAAGGTCTCGAGGCTTTCCCAATGTGTGACCATCCAGATCAATCACGGTATCACTGCCCAGCACATAGGCCTGTGGATGAACCTTGGCCGCTGATCGAGCTTTTTCAAGCGAGAAATATTTGACCTGCTCGAGCGGTGACGATCCCGCCACTGGATGCTCGTGGAAGTCCGACGGATAAACCTCAAAAGCCAGGCCCAGCAGAGCAAGCAGCTCGTGACGGCGCGGCGAACTCGAAGCGAGGATTAGCTGCATCGCGAAGTCAGAAGATCGGTTTCATCGACCGATTCTGCAAATGATGAATCGAACCCACTCTGCGCAGCATGCTGAAAATCTGAGAGGACATTGGTGAGTTCTTCAACCGAAGACACGCGCACCATGCGTGCACGGAGTGCCGCGGCATGGGGGAATCCTTTGCAGTACCACCCCAAATGTTTACGCATCCGATAGAACTGCCGTTCCCCAAACATCGCCTGGAACTGATGGGCATGATCGCGTAGCACCGCAAACCGTTCATCGAGCGACACCCTCTCGACCAGACCTGACATACCTTCCGCGGTATCCATTTGTTTTGAATGTGCACGGAACTCCTCTTTTTGGCGAAAGAGCCACGGCGCGCCAAGGGCTCCTCGTCCGACTAATACCCCATCAACACCGGTCTCGCTCACGCGCGCGAATGCCTCTTCGAGGTTCTGAATATCACCGTTCCCTAGGAGCAACGTTCCGGTCCCTTTGATCAACGCCGCGGCACGAGCAATGGCTGACCAATCCGCTGTGCCCTTATACATCTGACGCAACGTTCGGCCATGGAGTGAAATCACCGTCGGCTTTTCCAATAATAGCTGTTCCAGCCAGGTTTCCACGGTCACGTCTTCGTACCCGAGACGGGTTTTTACCGAAAGCGGCACCTGCCGCCGTGTCGTAGGACCAGGGGCACCACGCTGTCGATTCATACGCTCAAAGGCCTCAACACGGGACGCCTTGAACCCAGCTTGTTCCAGCGTCTGCCCATGTGCCCAATCCTCAATCCCACGTCGAGCCGCCTGCATAATAGATCGCGCCAGTTCAGGGGTTCGGATGAGACCAGCGCCTGAGCCTGAGTTGGCCACGCTTTTCGACGGACATCCCATATTGATATCCAACCCATCGAAGCCGAGTTCACACACGGCATGCGCCGCGAGATAAAACAGATCTGGATCCTTCCCATACAGCTGGGCCACGATGGGGCGTTCAACTTGGCTATAGAGAAGCGTCTCCAACTGAATCTCCGGACCTCGACAGACATCATGCACGTGCGTGAATTCGGTAAAGGCGACATCCGGCTTGCCTTGGCCCGCGATCACCGAGCGAAACGCCGCATCGGTCACGCCGTCCATCGGTGATAACCCGACGAGTGGCCTCGGAAGTGTCGACCAAAAGTTCATCTTAATGTACCTGCACGGCACCATGAGGGATATTGGCCGCACGATATCCCTGTCGAAGCCCCTCGGCCTCCCGCTCAGCAATCGCCTCTAACGTTGGCGCCACCTCGCGGACAAACTCCACAAATCGCTCAACCTTGAGCAAGAAGAAATCATAGGTCCCTGAGAGCGATCGTGGTTCTCGAAACCAGAACGGAACGAATTCAGCAAGTGGCACGTGCAACGCCATGAGTCCTTGGCACGATTCGGGAAACATATCAGAGACCTTGCCACCCCAATGGAGAATCTCATACGGGAGATAACTGAAGCGATAGAGATCCAGCTCATCGAAACAGGCTTGCCCATGATCCCATTCTGTTCCGACCGGCTCTGCTCTGCCAGCGACGACTCGTGCATATCGATCATACAATACGCCAAGACCCTGCTGCTCAGACGGCGACACAGCCTCTTCTCGAGTTGGATGGATCTCCAGTTCTGAGGGCAAATCCTTCTTCACGGTCACACGCTCAAAGACATTGGAATACCGCTGGCTGAATCCGGAGAACTCCTCAACGATCAATTCCTCTGATTTCATATCAACCTCCAAAGCCATGCCCTTGAGGCTGGTCAGCCGAGGATGACTCAGAATCTGATCCAGCATGTCGAATAAGACCGGAGGGATAGGCGCTGCATGGGCATCTGTCCATGCCGAAAGTGGACCACCATACGCTGACCTGGCTTGTGCAGAAGCGGCATCCATGTGTGACTCATGAATGGCCAGCCCCGCCACATGAATCTCCACGACGCGGTCCAGGGGAAACTCGTCCAGAAAGAGTCGGACGAATGCCTCCAATGAACTCGTTCGATAGGCCCCCGAATACCGAAATACGGTCCAGAGATGACCCACGTCCAAGACCAATCCGCAGGGAGCTCGTTGGGTCAGGAGACGAAAAAAAACGGGGATCGGGAGAGTCCCCGCCACAAAATACGTGAGCGGCGGCATCTCTACTAACAACAGCGGTGTAGATCCATTTGCCAATGCACACCGCTCATCCAAGAGCGTTTGAATCTGCCACGCATTCTCCGCCACGGTTTCGGCAGCAGCTCGCGTATAGAGAGGTGGAAGATAGGTTCCATACGAATAGCCAGCAAGGTATTTTGTCGCACATTCATGATTGAGCCATGCGCTCTGCAGGATCTGCAGGTGGGTGATCGCGTCATCCAGTTCCTGTCGATCTGCCCAAGAACCAACCATTTCAGGCTGAGTTATCCACAGCCCTTCGCCATGATAGGCCAGGAACCGTTGACCGATCTGCTCTCTCACCACCCGTAATGCCGCCGGTTCTGTATAAAATACTTCAAAGTAGGCAGGCGGTACTTGACGTGCCTGTAGACTTCGCAGCAAGCTAGGCAAATCTGGGGAGTGGATGTCGACGGACAACCCTAACCCATGAATCGGAATGCGCCCCGCACGACAAAGGAATTCTTTGTGAGACCGGCTTCCCATACGCGTGTATTCCATTCCGTCAACCGCGAACATTCTGCCCTAGTGTATGCTGTCAAACCATTGAATGACAAGGATTTCACGTCACCAAGGCCTGCAAGGACCGTCTGCTATACTTGGCATACGTTGCAGCCAGGCGTGCAGATTCGTCATGGGAGAGGACCTGGCTAAGCGATGCTAGAGAAGGACATTGAACAGCTGAAAGGGGAGGATCCGCAGACTATCCTGGTTGGACATATGATGACACCCGGTGTAGTCCAAATTCCCGGAGATGTATCCGTCACGGAAGCGGCCTCATTGTTAGAACGCGAGCGGATGCCCTGCCTGTTGATCAAAGATACCGAAT
Source organism: uncultured Nitrospira sp. (assembly GCA_902500775.1). Taxonomy (GTDB): domain Bacteria; phylum Nitrospirota; class Nitrospiria; order Nitrospirales; family Nitrospiraceae; genus Nitrospira_D. The sequence goes on along the minus strand of CABVRZ010000004.1, from coordinate 116,666 downwards.
GGCGTTTCGGACTCATGACCCCGACCGACATCGTGAAGAAGGTCGTGGCTCAGGGGCTGGAACCAGACGATGTCGAAGTGCGGACCATCATGACACGCCCGGTCCAATTTATTGAGTATGATCGTGCGATCGAGGAAGCATCCACGCTCATGATGTCCACGGGTACCCCGATTCTCATTGTCACCAAAGAACATCAACCGGTTGGTGTGTTGACCGCTCGAGACCTTGTTCTTTCGCCCAAGCGATGCGTCGCTAATATTTCTGCCACCATCAGTGTGTTGGAAGGGGAATGCGCAAGGACTGCCCATCAGAGCACCATCACCCAACTGAGTCATGCCGGCGCGTCGCTGGTCTCTCCCGCGTTCTTGTTACCTGGAGCCCGAGTGATTTTGGGCTTCTCCCTCTCGGCAACAATGAGCCCCCTCACCATCCGGGGAACGGTGTTGAATAACGCCGGCCTTGAGGACATATCGGGTGCAACCCGGCCCATCGTGTCCGCACCACCCGTTGTCGAAGTCCAGTTTATGGACCTTTGTCCAGCAGATCAGTCTCGAATCAAAGCCTGGGTGCTCAGCCGCCTTCCTCCGTCGCTCGGTTCTTCGTAGACTGCTCCGGTTTGAATCAGTCTTTGACCAGGATCCAATCCGTTGGTAAACTTTCGTATTATTCACCCACAAGGATACCCACGACGATGGCCGGCAAACCTGCATCGCTTCGATCCCGTCCCGCTTTAGCGCGAGAGGAAATTCTCCACCAGATCAGCCTGCTCCTCGATAGTCCGGAAGACGACCTCCATGCTGCACTCATGCGTGAGCTGTTGACGGGACTGTTGAAGTTGCACGAGGCGCAGTTGGATCTGCTCGATGTCAAGATTGTCAACCGCGCGGTTAAAGAACTCCGTCATGCCTTCGGTGTCTTCCATGGATATCGCGATCGACAAAAAGTGAGCATTTTTGGCTCAGCACGCACCCCTTCCGACGATCCCAACTATCGGCTGGCCTATCAATTCTCCCAGGCCATTGTGCAAGAAGGCTTCATGGTCATCACAGGTGGGGCAGACGGCATCATGCGTGCCGCACAGGAAGGGGCCGGGCGTGAGAACAGTTTCGGCGTCAACATCATGTTGCCGTTCGAACAGGGACCGAATTCCACCATCGCCGACGACCCAAAATTGATCACCTTTAAGTATTTTTTCACCCGTAAATTGATGTTCCAAAAGGAAGCCAACGCCATCGCGCTCTTCCCAGGAGGGTTCGGCACACACGACGAGGGGTTTGAAATTCTGACTCTCGCTCAGACGGGGAAGAGCGATCCGCAACCGATCGTCTGCCTTCAGGCCCCCGGCTGCGACTATTGGGACGATTGGGCGGCATTCATCACCAAACAACTCTTGCGCCGCAAACTGGTCAACGAAGAAGACTTGGCTCTCTTCACCATTGTGACCTCTGCCGATGCAGCCATGAGCTACATTCTCCGCTTCTACCGGCGCTATCACTCCATGCGATTTGTGGGCAGGCAACTGGCCATGAGACTCAAACAGCCCATCTCTGCGGAACAACTCGAACAGATTCGGGAGCGTTTTTCCGACCTCCTTTCTGATGGCACGTTTGAACTGAGCGGCCCACTGCAAGAAGAACTCGATGAACCGGCCATACGGGAGCTCTCCCGACTCGTATTCAACTTCAATCGACGCAGTGCCGGACGACTCCGCCAATTGATCCACCACCTCAACGACTTGTAAGGCACTCCGATTCCATGTACAGTTCGCTGGTGGCTCTACGCTAAACCTAGGTGCCTTCTCCCAAGTCTATGCCGTCGATATCATCCGCTCCATCGTTCCATGGCCCTCCAGACATCGTCCTGTACCATGCGGACTGCTTCGACGGGTTTGGAGCCGCCTGGGCACTCTGGAAGAAGTTTCCGAGCGCCAACTTTCTCCCCGTCAAACACGGCCAACCTCCGCCTCCAGATCTCAACGATCGCCGGGTGGTGATTGTCGACTTCAGCTATGCGAGACCAATTCTGGAGATGATGGCCGCCGAAACCAAAGAACTCCTGATCTTGGACCACCATATTACCGCCGAAAGGATCCTCGACGGCTTTCCCCATGCCTACTTTGATCAGACCAAGTCTGGAGCCGTCCTGAGTTGGGAATGGGCCCATCGAACGACAGCACCGTGGCTCCTTCAATATGTACAAGACAAGGATTTGTGGACATGGGCATTACCCGGCAGTCGTGAAATCAGTGCGGCATTAGCATCCTATCCATTTGACTTCAAATTGTGGGACGGGTTTTCTCAATCGATACTCGAGCAGGAAGGACGAGCCATCCTCCGCTACGAACAAGAACTGGTTGGGAAACTTGCAGCACAGGCGGTCATGGTCAGCTTCCAGAGAGCGGTCGTTCCATCGGTCCAAAGTGCGATCCTCACCAGCCAGATCGGCGAGCGACTCTCCCCACAGCATCCGTTTTGTGTGATCTGGCATGATCGGGATGGTCGTCGGTATTTCAGCATGCGTTCCAGGGCAGATGGGACGGATGTGGGTGCCATCGCTGCCTCATTCGGCGGTGGAGGCCATACCCATGCAGCCGGATTTTCTGTTCCGTTAAACCCAGACGGATCCCCTCCAAGCGACGCTCAATTGCCTCGTTTGGTTACTGATCGACGCCAACACTTATAACATTGAACGGTCGTGATCCCACTCCACGACGATAATCCGACCAGGCTCACCCCTCTCGTAACAATGGCATTCATCGCCATGTGCTTTGTGGTGTTTCTCTATCAGGCAAGTCTCTTGGAGGGGCCGGCCCAGCTCTTCGCCATTCAGTACGGGGCTATTCCGTCCGTCATCTTCGGCCATGCCTCCCTCCCAGAGGAAGCTGCAATCTCGTTTCCCGCCATTTTCACACTGGTAACCAGCATGTTTCTACATGGCGGCTGGATGCATCTGCTCGGAAACATGCTCTACTTGTGGATTTTCGGGAACAACGTTGAAGACGCCATGGGGCATGCCAAGTTTATCGTCTTTTATGTCCTGTCTGGTGCTTTGGCAGCACTCAGCCATGCACTCACTGATCCCTCCTCTGACATTCCTATGGTGGGAGCCAGCGGAGCCATCTCCGCGGTACTCGGCGCATACCTCTTGCTCTATCCACGCGCGCACGTGCTGGTGTTGCTCCCGGCAATTGGAATGACCCGCGTACCTGCAGGCGTCGTCCTAGGGATGTGGTTCGTGACTCAACTCGTCAGCGGAGGCATGAGTGTCGGGTCTACGGGGGGGGGCGTCGCCTTCTTCGCTCACATCGGTGGATTTCTGGCTGGCATGGGCTTGGTCGGACTGTTCAAGCGAAAGGACGTGCCCTTCTTTGCTCCTAGCCGACCGACCTGGAATCGATAACCAGGCAATTCAGACGCCACAAAAAATTCAGGCGGCATCCAACATCTCTCTGACTTTTCCGATCAGCCCAGTTTGGCGATACGGCTGCTGTAGGACAAACCGCTGATTGATGCGGTGCTGTCGAATGGTCTCATCATCATAGCTTGAGATAAACAGCGCCTTCATCGTGGGCTGGAGGTTTAAAAGCCGGCGAGCCAATTCCCGACCGCCGATGTCTGGCATGACCAATGGACTCACCGTGAGATGCACAATCCCCTGGTACTGTTGCGTCATCATCAGCGCCTCGACCGGTGAGGCGGCTTCTAGGACACGATAGCGGTGCCGCTGTAAGGCCGACTTCGCTAACTTCCGTTCAATCTCATCCTCTTCCACCAGTAAGATGGTCTCTTCCCCTCTGGCCAACAGAGCCGTGGGAAGTGATTCATCGTCCCTATCTGATACGGCAACGGCAGAAAAGTACACACGGACGACCGTCCCCTGCCCTGGCCGACTCTCCACATCCAGTCGACCGCCATGTTGTTTAACAATCCGAAAGACAGCGGTGAGTCCGAGTCCGATATTCATTTCCTTGGTGGAAAACAGAGGCTCGAACATGTGGGCTTGAGTATCCAAGTTCATACCGGTTCCGGTATCGCTGATGGTGATCTCGACCTGAGACGCCGTCGCACCGACCTTGGTTGTTCGAAAGGATTGCACAGACGCTTCAATCGTCTTGACCTTGATCGTAAGCTGACCTCCATTCGGCATAGCATCTCGTGCATTCACCACCAACTGAAACAATATGGTTTCTAAGCCTTCCCGATCCACTTCCACATACGCCGCTTGGGGATCCAGCTGTACCTTCAGCTCAATGTGTTCGGGGAGAAGATCAGCAATCATGCTACGCACGTCGGCCAACACGGCATGAATCGACACCCAGTTTCGATCCGAGCCTCGCTCAAGATTGAGCGCAATGAGTTGTGCCGTGAGCGTGGCCGCCTGTTCTCCAACTTTAAACAGTTCGTCAACCGTAGCCCGAAGCGGGTCATGTTGTTGGAGATGAGCCAACATGACACCCGTCTGTTTCCCAACAGCTGCGTACAAAGCTCCAAATTCCCCCGCAATTCTCGCCGCGACCCGCCCGACAGCTTCCAGTTTCTGCGCCTCGTGCAGCTGCCGTTCAAGTCCTTGGCGGGCAAGTTGCCCTTCGTGCAGTTCCGTTTTTGTCTTGGTGAGATCTGATTTCAACGCAGCAATCCGAGCCTCTAATTCAGTCTTTGCAGTGAGTAAGTCCTCTTCGGTCTTTTTCAACCCTTCAACGTCCCTCTGCAACGAGTCCTTTTCTTTTTGAACCACCGCGGTATTTTCTAGAGCCACTCCGTAAAAGACCGCCATCACAACTAACACCGGAATTCCTAACAACTGTCCGGTCACCGGAGCCCCTGTGCTGAGAACACCTTCATACAGGACCACGGCGTATCCGGCGCTCAAGAGCAACGAGAGACTGAACAGATGGCTCAGTCGCCGAACTGAAGCTGCTAGTAACATAAGGACAAAGTAGGTAATGTAGAGATCTGATCTGGCATTCCCAGACAGATAAATAGCCGCGGTGACTAGAACCGTATCGAGCGTCACGAGCATAGTTCCAAACCATGCACTTTCCAAAACGGTTCGTGGCAACATCACCAGGGCCATGACTCCAAGCCACAGTCCCATAACTAGACTATTGGTTGTCACAGGGCTCAAGATGGGATCAGCACCAAACAAAAGCTCATAGGACAAGATGATGGTGACGAGCCCCTGCAGGACAAGATAGCGTGATCCTGAGTCAGTCAACATCCGGTAGAGTCTGTCTGGGGCTCGATTGGATCGAGATGCGGTCGAATCGTGTTCCATACCAGGCATGACCTCCAGTGAGGCAAACAGTCGTGAACCAGCAAGTTGTGTGCCCTCCGACTCATGAGAAATTCACCGATTTCCCTGCTATACCCTCTAGTCTTGGATCTCTTCCGAACCATCAGGGGACAAAATCGAACGGATCCCGGCGGTCAGGAATGAACTCTCGGAAAGACGTGATGTTGCCTTCTATCTATATGGGACTGGACCAGCAGAGGGCGGGTTATGGAATAGCGACATGAAGTGCTGAGCCGATGCAACTGCGATTTCTGCGTCGGAGGCCGTAAACGTCACATGCCCCATCTTTCTTCCCGGACGAATCACCCGCTTGCCATAGAGATGCACCGAGGCACCTGGGGTAGAAAAGATCTCGCGGCATCCCTGGCCAGACGTCACCGCGGCTATCTCATCACCCAGCAGATTCACCATAGCGGCAGCGGACAGTAGTCTGACTTCCCCCAACGGAAGACCACAGGTCACTCGAACTTGTTGCTCAAATTGGGAAACGGTACAAGCATCCAACGTGTAGTGACCAGAGTTATGCGGACGCGGCGCAATTTCATTGATGTACAAGCGACCGTCTTGAATCTGAAAGAGTTCGACACAGAAGACTCCGACTCCCTGCAACGCGACCACCGCTCCGACGGAAAGCTCACGTGCCGTCTCTGCATCAAGAGAAGAAATGGGGGCTGGGACTAGACTCACGCGCAACACCCCTTGCTCATGTCGATTCTCGACGACAGGATAGACCCGAGTTTCGCCACTCGCACTTCTAACCACTAGAACCGACAGCTCTCGCACAAAGGGGATGTACTGTTCAGCAATCCACCGAGCCCCTGAAGAAATTGTGGCGAGGATCTGTTCGAACTGTGTGACATCTGATGGCTGTCTAAACAGCCATTGACCTTTCCCGTCGTAACCATTTCTCGCCGTTTTGCATATCAATGGAAAACCAAGCCGATTGACCGCGTGATGAAGCTGTTGCCCAGATTGGACTTCAGCAAACTCAGCAACGGGAAGCGACAAGGACGATAAGAACTGCTTCTGCTCAAGACGGTCTTGAAGGACTCGCAGAATGGCACCTGAGGGACGCAGCGGTCGACGCTGCTCAAGCCACTCGCAGAGATCGGTCGGGATATTCTCCCATTCCAGGGTAATGGCTTGGACCATCTCGACGAACCGTTCCCGGGTCTCATGGTCAGTGAAAGGTGTGGACAAAGATTGATCGGCCACTCGATGGGCCGGTGCATTGGGATCTGGATCCCAGACGACGGCCTGATACCCCATGCAGCGAGCCGCTTCAGTAAACATTGCTCCGAGTTGCCCACCCCCAAGCACACCTATGGTTGAACCCGGTTCAAATATCGGCTGCATCACGGTCGTTGTTTGGAAATTGAGACTTTAGTCATAGCACGACCGATTCCCTTCGCCTCAGGGGACTGGAGAACCGTCTCTGTCTGAATACGTCGGTAGGCAATGAGGCGCTCCGCTATTTCGGGATAGCGCCCAGAGAGGATCTGTGCTGCGAGAAGCCCGGCATTTTCGGCTCCGCCAATGGCCACAGTGGCCACGGGAACTCCTTTGGGCATCTGGACTATGGAGAGTAATGAGTCCAGTCCACGGAGGTTTTCTGTTGGAATTGGTACACCAATCACTGGGAGATGAGTCTTCGCTGCAAGCATTCCCGGAAGATGAGCCGCCCCGCCTGCACCGCCAATGATGACTTGGACACCTCGTTCTGAGGCTGTGGTTGCATAGTCAAAGAGTCGGTCGGGTGTGCGATGTGCCGACACGACGAGAAATTCATGTGGAATACCTAATTGAGCCAAAATCTGCACGGCCTTTTCAAGAATGGGGAAATCGGACTTACTACCTCCCAGCACACCAACCAGCGGCTGGCCATTCATCCTGTTGGCACGTATGCGACCTAGAGACTGTCGTCTTGGCAGTTTGATCTTGCCCATACCCTCAGCCTCCTTTGATTTGAGAGAATCGACACCATTCTCGGACCCGATGGCGGCACCATAGCGAGTCCAACAGACCGGGTCAAGCCAATCTAAGCAAGACGGCTCGTCTGGATTCCTATCGAGACAGAGGATCCCTGGCGACTGACCCATGAAGCTATAGAAGCGTTAGGCCACTAGGACTGACCTAGTTAGGTTGGCTCACCCTCGGTTGGAGGCGGAAAAATAAACGACCCAAGGGAACGCTCTCCCCTGGGTCGCTTGCTTGAAGAATCTAGGCACCGCAGCGGTTGCTGCGGTGCCCTTCACTTACTTAGCGCCAGGTGCTGCCACCTTTGGCGCAAACATTTCAAACAGACTCGGCTCACGTTCCATATAGTCCGGCGGGAAGAAGTTAAACCGCCGCCAGAGTTCGTACCAGAGCGGAACCCGATTCATAATGACCCAACCCAACACCTTTGTTCCTTGCCTCACCTGGGCTTGATCAGGCCATGGCTGAGAATCATCGGGATCTGGGACGACCCAGAATCGATAATTGCCCTTGCCATCATCGATCTGGTCGACCACTTTGATGATGCCTCCACGGGTGCCAGCCATTAAGCCTGGCCATGCCGGCAAGGGAATAGCCGGAACCCCGAAAAAGAGGATCCGCACCTTACGCCCAGCTTTCAGAAGTGGAGAATCCAACCCTTCAGCCACCATTTCAATGGCGGGATCAGAAGCAAGAGGAGAAATAGTGACCAAATTCTCTCCCTGCTTCACAGTTTCATTCATACCAACCTTCGCCATCTTGACGACAGTGCCATCCATAGGCGCGTAGAGTTTCGCGGCTTCAATTCGTTGTTGCACTCCCTGTTGGCGATAGGCGATATCAGCCAGCGACTCCGTAGCCTTGGCAGCTTCCGCTACAGCAGAATCGCGTGATGCAACCGCGTCCATCAACCTCTGGTTCACATCCGCCGAGATCTGATCACGACCGAAGCTCAACGATGACCGGGCCTGCTCCGCCGCCAGAAGACTGGCCTGTGCCGCCTGTAAACCAGCCTTGGTACCGATTTCAGTTTGAATCGTCAACTCAAGTTCACGTTGTGACACCAACCCATCCCGGACCAGTTGTCGATGGCGGTCGACATTGAGCTGAGCTGTGTGCACATCGATCTTGTACTGTTCAACCTTCTGCTGAGCCTCACGCACCTTATTATCTGCCTCAACCACACGAGCTTCGGCTGAAGGCACTGCAGCCTGGACCAATTTTTTCATTTCACCGATCCGTTTGTTCAATTGGTCTGCTCTGGCCAATGCCGCCTGACGGGTTTTTTCCAATGCCTCTTTCCGCTGTTCGAACAGTGGAAGGATCTCCGGCGCCATGAAGGTCGGATCGTAGTCTTCCAACTCTCCAACGAGTTCACCCTTCTTGACCTTGACACCTTCATAAATATGCCACGCTTTCACCCGTCCTGTGATCCGAGACTCAATATTCTGAGGCCGATCATAGGGAGTGTACGCAGAAACCTTTCCCTTGGCACTGATCGTTTGTGTCCAAGGAACAAACTCAAGCACAATTAGAAACAAGAGGAGAATCGTAAGAATGGCACGAGACGCCGTGAACATCCCTCTTGGTATTTGTACAGCCTGCCAGCAAGGCAACTTCGCCAATGCGGGGCCCTGTTCAATCGTGATCGCCTCCAAGCCGACCCCTCGCTGAACCAAAGCACGCTCACCGCTATTATCATGACCGCGACCTAGGCTAGCCATGGAGCCTCCATAATAAAAGTACCCGAATGAATTCGCCGTTTCGACAACTTACGCATGTGTATGATGCAACATAATACGACGATCAGCATGATCCGTGAGGTTAGGATCGGTCGACACAAAGATCACCGACCAGGCCTCGTCCTTGGAGCAAAGCCGACGTAAAATCCGTTCACGCAATGACGGCTCAAGCGAGTGGATCAACCCATCAAATACGAGCACTTGCGGGCGTCCGAGAATGGCACGAGCCAGAAGGATCTGCACAACATGCGTCGGCGATACAGACTCACCCAACGAGGAGATCTCGGACTTCACCCCGCGTGGAAGACCTTCAATATCCTCTTCAAGTTCTGTAAAACGAAGTGCCCAGTTCAAGTCGTCATAGGTGACATAGGACCGGCCCATCACAATATTCTCTTCGATGGTGCCTTTGACCAAGGACAACTGTGAGTCAATCATGACACTGCGGCACTGGTTGATCGCCCCAGCATCAATGTAGCGAAGATCGACTCCGTTGTACTGCACGACTCCACCAGTTGGCACTTCAAGACCACCAAGCACTCTTGCCAGTGAGGTCTTCGCAGCCGTTGTTTTGGCATAAATCCCCAGCTTCTCACCAGGTGCCACATCAAGGTTGAAGCCATCGAACACTGCCTGACCACCATGAACGAGACTGACCCCTTTGCAGGTCACGCGAACGCCTTGACCCAAATGCTTCGGCAAGGCCACGACAGACTCTGCGGAGACATAATCCTGTTCCTGCCCAAACACCTCATCAAGATGGCTCAGGGAGGCAAAGAAATAGTACACAAAGCCCATGTTCTTGATCAAAGAGTCAAAACTGATGACCAACGCACTGACAACCGCCTGGACCGCGACCAACTGCCCAAGTGTCAACTGTCCGGCAGCCAAGAGCGTGCCTGAGATGCCGATGGCACCAGCCTGTGCGACCGCTTGTCCTCCCACGGACCCGACATACTGCCGCACGAGCACGGTAAAGCGCGCCTTCCGAGCTTCGACGTATCGGCTAACAAGTTCGTCGGCTTTCTGGATGAGAAACGGCTTACTGTCGGTCGCCTTCAATTGCAGCGCATTCCTTGAAACTTCTTGGATAAAATTAAAGACGTCGTACTTGGCATGAGACATCGCCAGGGTCGTCCTCAATGCACCACGGGAGAGTACAAAAAACGTGATTGCAAACCCCGTCATGAGTAGCAGATTGTAAACCAGAAAATATGGGTGATAGACGACCAACATGATCATCCCGACAGTTCCACCTACTACCACGTTCAAGAGATCGATGAGCAGCGTCGAAAGCGCCCGCTGCATAAAGACTGTTTCGATGAAGTAGTTTGCTAGCTCAGGCCGTGCCCCTTTGAAGCGATTGCGTGGAAGCTGTTCAACCATCGCCACGGCGACCCGCGCAAAGAGTCGCCGCTGGACTACGTCCACGGCGTAAAAATGGAAGGTCTTAAATAGTCCCACGAACAGCAGCACCGAGAACATGATCGCTGTCAAGGTCCAAATCATGACCGGCTGAACCGCGTAGGAAAAGGTACTGACCAATTCCTGCACAGTCAATGGAATGATAAGAGAGAAAAATCCAACAGCCACGGCGTAAGAAATGAGCAAGCTCATAATCTTTTTCTCTGCCCGCATGGCCACCGACAGCTGCCTCATCAATGCTTGGAACAGGTTTTGGTTTCCTTCGCCCTGAGGTTCGTTCATGAGTACCCCCAGTAATATGTCAGAATGTGAATCATCGGCCCCTTACTAACTTTGTATACAAAGAAACTTAGTTGATTCTGAGATCAATATCCAAGCCCACCAAAGGAACTATTCCTTACTACTAAGCTCTGGTGGAATTCCCTAGTCGCGTCCTACCTGCTTACGTCCCGATGATCCCGCAGAATGCAGAGAATCTCCATACTTTGCCAGCACATTTTCCGCCACTGGCTTCGATAGGGCTCCCCTTGCCCAGAGCATCCCTCCCCGCGACACGACATAATCGGCTTGGGCACGGTAGAGCTCATACGCCGCTTCGACCACTGCACGCTCTCGTAGGTTGACGAAGAGGACACTTGTTGCTCCCATGTTAAACCTGGCGCGTTCGCCCTCTTCCAGCGTCTTGGCCAACCGCAGGGCTTCCGTCGCTGCCTTCACTCGGTCTCGGGCCCGCACTTGGGCTGACAGCCAATTGTCCACATCGATCTGCACCTGTCGCTCCGTGTAGGCTTGTTTATAGGCCAGCCGTTCCTGCTCAGCTTCTGCGTGAAGGACTTTCCCTCTGGCGCCTCTATTGAACAGTGGCATACTGAATAAAGTTGCCACTCGGTAACCAACCCCTCCGACCCAATAGATCGAGCCGATCGAAGGCCCACCCTCAACCGTGAACTTAGGAAGCAGACTATTCTTCGCCAGTTTTATTTCAATATTGTTCAGTTTGGCTTCAACATACAGATCGCGAACCTCCGGCCGATCCTCCGTCGCTTCCACCTTGAAGGCCGCCACATCCTCGTCACTTGGCAAGGGGGTTTCTCCCTGAAATTCTGGGGCCCACTCAGGTCGTGGCGTCACCGGTTCACCGTTTTCCCAGAGGAAGAGCGCGAGTTTATATTGTTCGTACTCCACCTTCCGTTGCGCGGCTATGGCAGCTTCTCGACGCCGCTGAACTTCTTCTCGGGCTTCGACTACGTCAATCGGAGCGACCGCCCCGGCTTTGGCTCGACCCTCGACCATGCGATAACGCTCTTCCGCAACGGCGAGTGCTCGCTTCACCACATCGGCTTGCTTGGCGGCGACTTGCCAATCCCAGTATTGAACGGCCCCTGCGAGATAGAGCTCTTGCCGTTTCTGAGCCACTTTGATCTCTGCTTGTGGCCCGGCGAGTTCCGCCTGTTGAAATTGGGCAAACTCTTCGTTGACCATGAATCCCCGCAAGAGATTAAGCTTTCCCCCAACGATGCCCATTTGCTGGGGATAGAACAGTTGAAAGTCTTGAGGGACCCCCACTCCGGGACTCTGGACGTTACGTTCGAACGTAAGGGTGCTGACTCCACTGAGCGTTGCATGATCACCAAAGACGTTGCGGATACCGCCGAAGATCTCCCACCCCCAAGGGTGCCCAATTTTGAGAAAGGTATCCACATAGCCAGAACTTAAGTGATTCGGCGCACCGCTCACGTTCGTCAGATTGTACGTTTGATAGCGATCGTACTCGATCTCGTTCCGAACCTTTGGCTCCCACGCGCCCAACGCTTTCAGAACTTTCGCCCGAGCCTGCGCCCGCTCCAGTCCAGTTGCCCGGAGGAGCGGATGGGTCAACTCAATCCTGGCCAGCACCTCTTCAATGGTCAAGGGAGCGGTACGGGCCGACTGAGCCTGCACGACACTTGAGTCGATCACCGGCTCCGCCAGTGCAGCCGCCGGCACCATCATCAGCGAGAACAGCAAGAGAAGGATCAAAGAAGGATGCTCCTTTGTTGCCGAATTAATCGCGCCCAGGTCGTTTGAAGCCGTTCATACCAGCCGCGGCCAGCGGGTTGCCGTACTTCGCCAACTCACTGTCAGGCCACGGCTTCGCCAACACGCCCCTCGCGTACAACATACCTCCACGCGATACTGCGTAGTCGGCTTGCGCCCGATACAGCTGGTACGCCTGTTCCACCACGTTGCGCTCCCGGATGTTCACAAAGAGCACGGTGCTCGCGCCCATATTGAATCGAGTCCGTTCGCCCTCTTCCAGCGTCTTGGCCAATCGCAGTGCTTCCGTCGCCACCTTCACGCGGTCGCGAGCTCGCACTTGAGCCGAGAGCCAGTTATCGACATCAATGCTGACTTGTTGCTCGGTATACAGCTGTTTCAAAGCCAATTGCTGTTGGTCCGCTTCTGCGTACAGGACCTTTCCTCGCCCTGCTCGCTGGAACACCGGCATCGCAAACCATGATTCCATCCGATATCCCACGCCCACATTCCAGTCTGCGCCCGCGTCCATTTGCCCCCCTTTAAAATCCAACTTCGGGAGCAAGTAGTTCTTGGCGAGCTTGATGTCGATATTGTTGATCTTGGCGTCGATGTAGAGCTCCCGCACTTCTGGCCGCACTTCTTTGGCCTCTACTTTATAAGCCGCGATCTCATCTTTGGTCGGGAGTGGCGTTTCGCCCTGGAATTCCGGCGCCCATTCCGGACGCGGCGTTACCGGCTCACCGTTCTCCCAGAGAAAGAGGGACAGTTTGTACTGCTCATACTCCACCTTCCGCTGGGCAGCGATGGCCGCCTCTCGCCGCACCTGCACCTCTTTGTTGGTCTCAACGACATCAAGCGGCGAAGCCAGCCCACGTTTGGCTTGCCCCTCGACCTGCGTGAACCGCTCTTCAGCCACAGCCAACGCACGCTTCACAATCTCGGCTTGCTTGACCGCTACCTGCCAATCCCAGTACTGCACAGCTCCGTCGAGGTAGAGGTCCTGTCGTTTCTGTGCGACATGGATCTCCGCTTGCGGCCCCGCGAGTTCGGCCTTCTGGAAGTCGGCGTACTCCTCGTTCATCATGAAGCCCCGCAGCAGATGAGCCTCCCCACCGACGATCATTTGCTGGTTATGCCAGAAGAGCAGTCCATCATTCGGAAGGTATGCATGGGCGCCTTGGTTCGTGCGATCTCCAAACCCGTTGCGGATGCCGCCTTCGATCCGGAAACCCCAAGGATGCCCCATCTCAAGCGTGCTGTCGTTAAAGCCCCCCGTCGTCTCATTCACGAAGGCCAAGAAATTCCAAGTCTGATACCGGTCGACCTCGGTCCGGTTCTTGAACTTCGGCTCCCAGGCTCCGAGCGCCTTGAGAATTTTTGCCCGGGCTTGCATCCGTTCGACCCCGGTCGCCCGAAGCAGCGGATGCGTCAACTCGATACGAGCCAGCACTTCGCTGATGCTCAAAGGTTCAGTGCGGACAGACTGCGCCTTCAACGCGCTGGAATCGTGCACCGGTTCCGCCAGTGTCACGACTGGCAGTAAGATCAGAATCGCGAGTAAGAGAGCGACCATCGAAGGATGCTCCTTGTGCCGGGTTAATCGCGGCCCGGTTGTTTGTAGCCGTTCATGCCCACCGCCGCCAGCGGATTGCCATATTGCGCCAGGGACTCCGTCGGCCAAGGCTTTGCTAGCACGCCCCTAGCCCACAGCATTCCTCCACGCGCGACGGCATAGTCTGCTTGTGCCCGATACAACTGGTACGCCGACTCCACCACATGGCGCTCACGGAGGTTCACGAATAACACGGTGGTAGCCCCCATGTTAAACCTCGTGCGTTCGCCTTCTTCCAGCGTCTTCGCCAAACGAAGGGCTTCCGTCGCCGCCGTCACCCGGTCCCTGGACCGCACTTGGGCCGAGAGCCAGTTATCCACGTCGAAGCTGACTTGCTGCTCGGTGTAGAGCTGCTTCAATGCCAGTTGTTGCTGAGCCACTTCCGCAGCCATGACCTTCCCCCGCCCTTCCCGCTGGAACACCGGTACTTCCAAGTGCACGCCAACTCGATACCCAAGCCCCACGACCCAGTCCGCAGCGCCCTTGGTTGGTCCGCCCTCAAGATCTAATTTTGGGAGGAGTTTGTTCTTCGCGAGCTTGATGTCGATATTGTTGATCTTGGCTTCGATGTAGAGGTCCCGCACTTCTGGCCGTATTTCCTTCGCCTCTACTTTATAGGCCGCGACTTCTTCGTTGGTCGGAAGTGGCGTTTCACCCTGGAATTCCGGCGCCCATTCCGGACGCGGCGTTACCGGCTCACCGTTCTCCCAGAGAAAGAGGGACAGCTTGTACTGCTCATACTCAGTCTTCCGCTGGGCAGCGATCGCTGCCTGTCTCCGCTTTTGAACCTCTTGGTTCGCCTCAACAACATCGAGTGGCGCGACCCGCCCACCCTTGGCCAACCCTTCAATCTGAACCAACCGATCTTCGGCGACGCCCAAGGCGCGCTTCACCACCTCAGCTTGCTTGACAGCAACCTGCCAATCCCAGTACTGGACGGCACCGGCGAGATAGAGATCCTGCCGTTTCTGCGCAACTTTGATCTCCGCCTGCGGCCCAGCGAGTTCGGCCTGTTGAAACTGGGCATTCTCATCGTTGACCATGAAGCCTCGGAGCAGATGGAACACCCCACCGTAGTAGAGATGCTGCTGAGGATACGTGCCCAGTAGATCTGGAGGATAAGCAATCCTGGCGTTGCCCTTATCCCCAAAGCCGCTGCGGAGCCCGCCTTCAACCGTGAAGCCCCACGGATGTCCGACCTGGATGGTACTGTCGGCATAGCCCGTCGTATGTTGACTCGGAATATCGAACGCCGTCGTGAGATTCCACGTAGTATACCGTTCGACCTGTGTATAGTTCTTGACCTGTGGTTCCCAGGCCCCGAGCGCCTTGAGGATTTTTGCCCGAGCCTTCGTTCGCTCGGCACCCATCGCCTGAAGCAAGGGATGTGTCAATTCGATGCGAGCCAGCACTTCTCCAATGGTAAGGGGGGCGGTTCGAGAAGAAACGGACTTTAACGCGCTATCATCGGTTATCGGTTCCGCCATCGTTACGGCCGGGAACATAAGCAGTAAAGCCAACCACAGAGCGACCATCGAGGAACTCCCTTCGAGTCACGTCGTGTCAGGTAGCGGACGGCGCCCACACTAGCAATCTCCCCTTCATTTTTCAAAATAGATAAAACAGATTGGATCTATCGTGAATTCCGATGTATAGTAGGGCCCCCTTGTTGTGACCGAGGAGGCCGTATGGAGTGGTTGAACTACCATCATCTCCTATATTTCTGGTCCGTAGCGAAACATGGAACCGTGACCAAGGCCTCTGAAGAACTTCGCTTGGCGCAGCCCACCCTAAGTGGCCAGATTCACCTCTTGGAAAATACCTTTGGAGAAAAGTTATTTATTCGAACGGGCCGGCGTCTCGTGCTGACGGAAATGGGCCAGCTCGTGTTTAAGTATGCGGACGACATCTTCGCGACCGGGCAAGAACTCCTCAACACCGTCAAAGGAAAAACCGATGGACAGCCGACGCGTTTAGTCGTGGGTATTGCTGACGCAGTCCCCAAACCATTGGCGACCCAACTCCTCAAGTCGGCCCTCAAGACGTATCGCCCGACGCGCTTGATCTGCCAGGAAGATAAACTGCGCCAGCTCCTGGCCGATCTGGCCGCCCATCGGTCAGACTTGGTGATCGCTGACACCCCCGCTCCACCGGGCGCGAAGGAGCAGACGTATAATCACCCCTTGGGTGAATCAGGGGTGACGTTGTTTGCCACGGCAACACTGGCAGCTCGCTACCGCCGAGACTTCCCCGACTCACTGCGCGATGCACCTCTTCTCCTCCCCACCTCCACAGCCGTGCTCCGCCGGTTGATGGACCAATGGATGGTGAACCATGGCTTGCACCCCATTATAGTCGGTGAATTCGACGACAGTGCGACCCTCAAAGCCTTCGGTCAGGACGGCCATGGGATCTTCCCCGGCGCCACCGTGATCGAGAAAGAGATCTGTCGCCAGTATCAGGTACAGGTGGTGGGACGGCTGGACGAGCTCATCCAGCACTTCTACGCAATCACCGTCGAACGGCGGCTGAAGCACCCGGCCGTCCTTGCGCTTGTCCGCACCGCCCGACGTGAATTACTGAGCTAGCCGTACCGCACTTCCACCGTACAGGTGCAATCAGATCTGAAGCCGCCCGACGGCCTTTAGTAGTTGATCGCTCTCTTGCCTCATGAGCTCTTTCCACTCGCCGGTGCCCAGCCCGCCGACGGTGATGTGCATAATCCTGATTCGATGCAGCATGATCACTCGATAGCCGAGCGCTTGACACATTCGCCTGATCTGGCGATTCCGCCCCTCGGTCAGGACAATGCGGAACCGGTCTCGCCCGACTCGACTCATGTGACAGGGTTTCGTCTGACGACCGAGAATCACGACACCTCCCGCCATACGATCCAGAAAGACCTGATCGAACGGACGATTCACCTGCACAAGATACTCTCGCTCATGGCCAAATTCGGTACGGAGGATCTCATTCACGATGTCACCGTCGTTCGTCAGGAGGATGAGCCCGGACGAATCCTTGTCGAGCCGCCCGATTGGGAAAATCCGTTCAGGGTGCCCGATCTCAGCGATGATATTGCGAGGGACATGTGATTCACTCGTGGTCGTCACACCGACCGGCTTATGGTACTTGATATAGAGAGGGGCTCGTCCCCAGGGCAAGATCTGGCCGTCACGAGCGATGACATCTGATGGCTCAACCTGATCACCGAGCTTGGCTACACGGCCGTTGATCGAGATCACTCCGGACTCGACCAATCGGTCCGCTTCACGCCGAGAACAGATCCCCTGTTCGGTGAAGAACTTATTGATGCGAATGGATTGAGCCACAGAAGATGAGTCCAATCACCGGATACTCAAACAGGTTCCACTTCTCACCCGCCCGACCCCGGCCCGCCAAGACGCGTTCTTCCCCGGGTCGGTCGCAGCGAGCGAAGGCGCAAGGCATACGTGTTGGTGTACGTTGAGCGTCTGAGCGAGGTGCGAACGATGCGGACGGCCCATGTCAACATCCGGCTCAATGGACGCGACGGCCAGCTTTGATACGGCCGAGCATACGATAGATCAACCGCGCGATGGAAAACTGCGGGGCCACGAACCCGTCGATGGGCGCGATCTCGCTGATATCCATCCCCACGATCCCAGGTCCGTTCGCCAGAGCGGTGATGAGATTGAGCGTCTCATACCACCCCAGTCCCCCAGGCTCCGGAGTACCCAACGCCGGAACAATTGAGGCATCCAACCCATCGCAGTCGAACGTGAGATAGACGGGTGTTCGGCAGGCGGCGACCACGTCAGGAATCCATTTCGCCGCTCTTCCCTCATACGGACCGGAGGGATCGAGGATAGTCGCCGCAAAGAACGTCTTGATGCGATCCGTCGTATCGATGCGAGCGACCTCTTCCTGACTGATCGAACGGATTCCCACCTGCACGAGCGGTAACCCGTCATCCACTACCCGCGCCATGACACTGGCATGGCTGAATGGATTACCTTGATAGGCCTCACGCAGATCGCCATGTGCATCGATCTGCACGACCGTCATCTGCGGATATCGCTTGGCATGGGCACGAATCGCACCCAACGCCCCAGTGTGTTCGCCCGTCAATGTGACCAGAAACCGACCGGCCCCGACATGTGGTGTAACAAACGCCTCGATCGCGTCGACGGCCGCACGATCGACCTTACCACTCAGTTCCAACGGAGATGCCGTGGCCACACCACCCCATTCTCGATAGGGCTCGCATCTCAGTTGTTCGTCGTAGAACTCTACTTGACCGGAAGCTTCGAGGATAGCCGAAGGGCCACGGTCCGAACCACGGATGTAGCTGGAGGTGTGCTCGTAGGGAGCCGGCAGGACATAGACGCCCGCGTGGTCCGGATGGCACCAGGGTTCATCGATCCCCAAGAAGTTATGGTCCGGGCCTTCCCAGCCGACGGGAAGCGTCACGCTGATCCTTCCCTTCGCCCACAGGACGATTGAGACTCACGATGATCAACGAGCATGACAGGCCCCTACCGGCGAGGACGAGCGGGCACGTTTTCTGGTGGGATAAACACGGCCAGTGCGATGACCGTCGTCCACTTGCCCTTCTTCCCAACAGCCGATTGGGTAATGTTCAGTGTCTGCACGATCTTTCCGCCCATCTTGAACACCTGTTCCCGCTCTTTCCAGGCGACATTGGGATCAAATTCGACACCTAACGTCGTCGCCAGCATCTGCGCCGCTAAGTCTTCCGTGTACTCTCCCGTTTCTTCATCTGTCTCGCCATGGGCATGATGCTCAGAGAGATACCCGTAGGTTCCGTGATCGGTCGGCTTCGCGAGCCCCACGGATGCCGAGACGAGCTGGTTCCGTTCATTGGTTTCGGACCGAGCCATAACGCAAAAGGTGATTTCTCCTGGCTTCAGCAGTTGCTCACCGCGCTTTCGGGGGATGATCTTGCAGTGCGGCGGAAGGATGGAGGACACGCTGACCAGGTTGCAGTAGGCCACACCGGCGCTGCGCAACGCCTCTTCGAAGGAGGCCAGCTTTTCCTTGTGGACTCCCACCCCTCTCGTGAGAAACATATGCGTAGGTACCATCATCTCCCCTTTCGTCTGGCTGTCGGCCTTTCTGGTTGTTTGGAAGTTGTGCGTGACGTGTGTTCAAGAGGACAGCCTAGCACACAGACTGCTCCGTCCTAACGATTGTATTGCGCGCTTGTTGTAACAAGATTGCATCGGCTTCGCAATATCTTCTAGCCACTTTTTTCGGAAGGATTGGACGGCTCCTTGAGGTTCATAATGAGCATCCTGGGTTCGGTCATATCTTCGATCGCGGCACGGACGCCTTCCCGCCCCAATCCAGAATCCTTCACCCCGCCATAGGGCATATGGTCCGCCCGAAACGTTGGAATTTCGTTCGCCAAGACGGCTCCGACTTCAACGTGACGGAAGGCGTAAAAAATCTTATTGATGTCCTGTGTGAAAATACCAGCCTGCAAGCCAAAGTCCGATTGATTGAGCAGCGCCACGGCTTCGCTGAGCTGCCGATAGGGCGTCACGGCCACAACCGGACCGAACACCTCTCGACAAGAAACTTTCATCTCAGGCTTCACATTTCCCAACACCGTCGCCTCTATCATTGAGCCGATCCGTTTTCCACCCAAGAGCACTCGCGCCCCATCGGTCACCGCCTCACCGATCCAGCTCTCTACCCGCTGCGCGGCCGCCTGATCGATGAGGGGACCGATGGTCGTCGTCTCATCAGCAGGATCACCGAGTTTGAGTCGAGCCACGTGCATGAGGAGTTTTGTCGTAAAGGCATCAACGACAGCCTGGTGCACGAAGACCCGCTGCACCGAAATGCAGGTCTGCCCGGCATACCCAAACCCGCCAGCGGCGCAGCGCTGCGCAGCGAGCTCAAGATCGGCATCCGGTTCAATCACCACGCCCGCGTTGCCGCCAAGCTCAAGCGTGACCTTTTTCTTTCCACATTTAGCCTTCAACATCCACCCCACCGACACACTGCCGGTGAAACTCAGCAGTTTGAACCGAGAGTCGACCACCATCCGTTCGGCAAGGGCATTGTCGCAGGGTACGACATTCAGTCCACCTGGAGGCACGCCCGCTTCGAGCGCAATCTCGCCGAGCAACAGTGCCGTCAACGGCGTTTGTGGGGCCGGCTTGATCAGAATCGGGTTCCCAGCCGCAAGTGCCGGCGCCACCTTGTGCGCCACAAGATTCAGTGGAAAGTTGAAAGGGGTGATGCCGAGAATCGGACCGATCGGGAACCGGCGAAGGATGCCGAGATGGGTATCAGAGCCTGGCGTCCAATCGAGTGGTACCACCTCGCCAGAAATCCGCCGCGATTCTTCGGCCGCCACGGTGAAGGTTTGGATGGCTCGACTGACTTCCCGCTTGGCATCAGTAATCGGCTTCCCCGCCTCGGCTGTGATCGTCTGCGCAACCTCATCTCGCCGTCGGTAGAGCAACGCCGCGATCTGCTGGAGCATGTTGTACCGAGCATGTCCCGGCAACTGTCCCATGACCGTCGCCGAGGCGGACGTCGATACCACGGCCTCTTCGACATCAGACTCGTTAGCCTGAGCGACCTGAGCCACAGATTTCCCAGTGAACGGATCGACGACCGGAGTCGCGACCGCACCCGGTTTCCACTGACCATGAACCAGAAATGGACGGGATTCCTGCACTGGAGGATTCGCTGGAGTCTCTTACTGAGGTTGGTATTAGTCCGCCGTTTCCACCGGCGTAGCAGCTTCGGCTGCCGGCTGCACCAATGCAGCAACCTCCTGGGCCGAACTGGCCTTGGCGATCAGTTCGTCCGTCCCCCAATCACGAATCGCCTCCAGGGTAAAGCCTTCGTAGGTCGAGACGCCATGACAGGACGGACAGTCCGGCATCGGAACTTTTCGATAAAATACTTCTGTGAGACACGACATGCACACCCAGAAGTCATCATCGCGATGAGAGACCGGCCAGAATGATTGCATCGAATCCATAGGGATACCTCTACCTTGTGTGATACAGAGGACTATCGCACCTGAGTACCGATGTCAACCCAATGCACGCAAACGCACGGTGGTTCCACATACTTTTAGCCACTCGCTTCCTCTACTTTTTGCCGTTCACCAACAGCCGATCAATCTCTTCGGCGAACATCTCGAACGGAAATGCGCCCGGGATGGCAACGGCCGGTTCCTTTTCCGTCGGCTCCGTCGCGGTGCGCACGAGGATAAACCCAGGGGTTCCATGAAACCCCCACTGGTTGGCTTCTTGCCGGTCTTCGAAAATCGCCTTCGTATGCCGCCCGTCGCTCATGCACCGTTCAAAGGCTGCTTGATCCAGACTCAACGTCGTCGCATGTCGCCGATACACCTGCTTGTCCAGTTGCCCTCCTTCGGAAAACAACCGGTCATGCATCGCCCAATACTGACCCTGATCGCCAGCACATCGTGCCGCCGTCGCCGCATCGAGTCCCGAGCCTTGGTCGCCCCGTGGAAAATCGCGATACACAAATCGAACTTTCCCGGTGTCGACGTACTGTGCCTGAATGCGTGGCCACGTCCGCTTGAAGAATTTCAAACAAAACCCGCAGGTAAAATCAGAATATTCGATTAACGTAACCGGGGCATTTGCCTGCCCCCTCATTCGCATATCGGTGTCACTCGCATTTCCTGCGAAAACTTGGGCAGACCACAAGAGCAGGCCGCCTATGAGAGTCAGACACGCCCGTTGCCCTGTCAATCCGTTCATGAGCCGCGCACGACTCCTGTTTTTTTTCTCTCCAGAAGTCCCATCATGAGCAGCGGCCACACGACGGTGGCATCGCTCAAGACTTCAGCAAACCGTCCCCCATCCTTCGGCGTGACAAACTTGCCCCAGGAGAGTCCTTCCTGATAGGTACAGCCGCTCAGTCCACCCCAGTAATCCGGTTCCGGACAAATCCTCACGCCGTAGTGGAAGCGAGGTGGCTTCACGCTGAGCCCCAAGCGAAGGTTGCTGATTTCGATGTAGGGACCGACCTGCTGTGCCCAATTCCTCGGCACCCCACCACCGATCGTGAAGATTCCCAGACGCTTCGCCGAGAGCACATGATCGGCATAACTATTGAGATCGAGGTAGGGATTGAACGAAGGCTGTGATCGGAGGATGCTCTTCAGAACCGAGAGATCTCCGTTATGACCGGCTTGGGCCCGTGCCTGCGTCACCTCCCGAGCCATCGCCCATGTGCCCATATCAAGTCCCACTTCGGAATCAGTAAAGGCCGGGATATAGACCGGTACGTTTTTCAGATACGCGCTTTTTAAAATACCCTCGCCCTGGACTTCCTCGGCCAATGTTTTGCCCAGCTCGCGCGTCAGCATCTCGGAACAGAGCGGTCGATCCTGGCTCAGATGTTTCACCGTCTGAGTCACGATATGCTCGACATAATTTAAATTGGCTTCCATCTCCAGCGTGTCATAGACGCGATTGTACCCCTTCTTGAACAACTCCTCGTCGCTCATCGAGGGATCGTGCCGATAATGCGTCTTCCCGACCGACTCACTCAGGCCATGGGCCATGAGCGCCCCGGTCGAGATGATGCACTGCACCATTCCCTCATCGATCATCTTCGTGATGATCTTTCCCATCTTGGCGATGGTCATCGCACCGGACAAGGTCATCACAACCTTGCACTCCGGGTCTTCGATCATCGCCGAGAGCACCTCGAAGGCCTTCCCCACATGCCGGCCACCGAAGGCCGTCTTTCCCATCGCCTCCAACAGTTCACCAAACGAGGAAATCTTGTCAGGATCGAGCGGCTCAAGCGCTTCTAACCCGTCTTTTGCTCCATCACGAAACTCACGTGCGTACATAAAGCAACCCTCTACGTCTCTCTAGAATGGTTCACTGATGTGGATTCGGTTATACACAACCCTGAATAGAGGCGTCAATGAATGTTGACGCAAGGACTCTCATCGACACGACGGCACAGAGAGAACGGTGTAGAAGACAGAGAGAGATCTTCACCTCAAGAAATATCGCGACACCGAACTTCTGTTGATGGAGACCCCACGCCCCTCATTCCACAGACAATGGACGGAAACAAGAACGCGCCGATTGGGAAACCGTTCTCTAGAATAACGGTTTCTTCCCGCCCGCCTTGATGATGGCGTGACTCAGGGCCTTTGAGAGGCTCTCGGCAGCAGCCGCATCGCAGACCGGCAAAGAGATCTCCCCCTTCCTTTCTCCCGGCTTGTCCTTTGGTGCACGCTCCTCATAGACCAGCTCCTCCAGGTTCGTGACAATCAAGCGGCCGGTTTTGAGATCGTGCATTGGTTTCCCCGGCATCGAGAGCGTCGCCACCCATTCGGTCACACAGGCTGCACGTGTGCAACGCAGCCGAATCCCATAGAGGTTCGTCCCCTCTCCCTCTCGTTCAAGGCTGACGTCGGGAGACATGGCGCGCAAGTCAAACTCCTGAACTTTTTCCACCGGCGATTGCAGATCAAGTGCTCCGCTCAATCGCATCCGCTCATTGAGCCGTGTGACGAATTGGAGGCCGGAGGGAGGCCGAACCACCACATCGACTTTCGCCGTGCGGTCCATCTGCCAGGGTGCTCCGTCCTTCGGAGCCATCCGTTGCAGTCCGCTACGCATGGTCGCACAAGCGTCCCACGTATCTTTGATAAACACCAAGGTCTCTTCCAACGATGGCCCCTCGGCGTCAGCGCTCTCGTTCGGACCCGCCCAGACAGCCGGCAGGCCAATCAGTAGGAGGAAACCACCAACAGCGACCCACCCCGCTTGCCATTTAGCCATCATGTCATTCCTCTTGAGACCACAGTCCGGGC
Source organism: uncultured Nitrospira sp. (assembly GCA_902500775.1). GTDB lineage: Bacteria > Nitrospirota > Nitrospiria > Nitrospirales > Nitrospiraceae > Nitrospira_D. The sequence goes on along the minus strand of CABVRZ010000004.1, from coordinate 92,758 downwards.
CGAATGGATTATAGTCGATTTGCAACCGTTCCATCAGGTACATCCCGCAGTGTGAGAGGCTTCGCTGCCACCAACAAAAAATGGACTACATCGTGAGTGTGGTACGCAGGAACTGCGGCATCACTACAAAAAACACCGGAGGGGGTTTATCTGCGGCCGCCAAGTCCGAAAGAGTAATGGAAAGGCAGCCTGGCTACAGCTGCCATCGAATCGGTAATCGTGGTCGGCTCTTCATCTCTTCGTCTGCAACTCCACGTTGACCAGTTTTATTTCTGAGAGATCCGCGAGCCTCGGACACCAACGGGTGCCGGCCCGCCACAAGGCCGAGTCCAGTTGGGCATAGATCGTTCCTGGATGCTCATAGTGGATGCCATAAGCATGTGTAGCCGCACTTCGACAGGGGAACACGAATGACTTCCCCGAGTCGTCAGGTTCCACCTCGAACCGCGTCACAGTCAGATCCAATGTGAGCCGGATCTTGAACCAACAATGAGCATGATGGTCATCGACTTGCATCGATTGCTGATAGCACTGCAACACATCACGGACCATCCCCATGGTCAACGACGCGTTCCCCGAAAAGACCTCGGCTCGTTTGTCGAGCACCAAGGCCTTGGCTAGGGACAAGGCGTGTCCCACTTGAATCGGGTTCAGGAGATCGAACGCCGACTCGTAGATGACGATGTTGGGATGCACCTTAAATTCGCGTAGGGATCCACGCTTGGCCAGCTCGAGATTCCAATAAAAGTCCACGGCCTGGGACTCGCGGAAGCGAAAGGTCAGGAGGCTCATAATTCACTCCCCATCACGAAGGGGCGCGATGTCTGAAACCTTCAGGAAGGAACTCGGTGTCGACTAATCAATCCCACCCCTCGCAACATGTTCAGCTCCTTCCTTGACGGAAGCTTGAACTTCGCCAGGCCTCCGAGGGAAGAGGATGGGTGGTGGTCCCAACGGGATTCGAACCCGTGTTTAAGCCTTGAGAGGACCGACCAAAGTGAAGAATATCAACAAGATGATGCCTCTGACAAGTCCGATGAGTAGTACGGATTTACAACGACTTACAGAATCACTGTCCGATATAGGACAACCATCACCGCGTCGTTCTCTGCCTTCCCGTCGCAACCACATCACCCAAAAAGTCCGGATCGCAGATCAACGAACGCTCTATGTGTCGGTGCACGACGATCCATCCCCTGCCGAGGTCTTCCTTCGAATCAAAGGCCCTGACTGTACTCCTGAGACCATTGCGCTCTACGACGTGATCGCCCGCCTGATGAGCGTAGCCCTGCAGTACGGTGCATCCCTCGAAAAGATCGGGGATCTCCTCACCGGAGCCCAATTTGGCCCCTGCGGGTCGGTCTCCGGCCATGATCGACTGAAACATTGCTCCAGCTTGCCCGATCTGATCGGGCGACACCTGCTCGTTGAGTATTGTGGGCGTGACGAGCTCGCCCATGTGCCGCCAGTAAACGTTCAACCTATCAACCAAGGAGGTGCCTCATGTACGGAGTCGGACAAGGATTGAATGAAGGGGTGCAAATGGCAGCCGGCTTTTTAACCGATGCCATGAAAATGAAGCAGCAGCAAAATCAATTTGATGCGTTGAGGGAGCGAGACTATGACCGCATGGCGCTGGAGCAGGCCTGGATTGACGCCAGAGCGCTGCCGCCCCGTCTTCAGTCTCCTCACCAGGCTCCCACCTCGGAACCTCCTCAGGCTCCCGCTCAGGCCGCGCCACCGGCAGTGCCTAGCCCCTTAGCCAGTATGGGAGCAGCGCCGCGAGCACAGCCTCAAGTGACCATACGTCCAATGCCGATGACTATGGCCCAGTCTCTTCTGCCAGCCCAGCGGTTCGTAGCGAAACCGGCTCGGGAGTTCATGCCATCCACCATGTCCGCGAGTTATCCCAGATGGCGACGATGACAGTATGTTTGTATTGGCGGTGCTGCAATTCCAAGCCGCCTCATGATTTCGAGGCTGAGCAGACTGACACAGGTAGACATATGTATACATGCCGGGTGACACAACTCAGTCTCTTGAGCACATCAATAGTAGGGAAGGCGCGTGATTGTTAAGGATTTGAAAGAGCGTGAATATGTCCATGTTACGGCTCTTAACATGCGACACACCGGATGATTTCGAGTGGGACAGGTATACTAAGTCATCCTCACGGGTAGACCTTTTGAGACAGTTGAGTAGGGACTTGTAAGCAACTTATAAGGGGTTGGACAACCGAGATGAAAGCCCTTGTTTCCCAGTTTCATGCGCTCAACGTCACCCAACTCAACCGAGGAGGATGGCTCTATCCCAACACAACCTATGAGTGGGTCTGGCGGACGAATAAGGGAACCAGCATCGAGGCCGTGAAGATTACAGCTCTTGAGTCTTCCGTGGAGCTCTTTATTCCGATGGAGTCAACGCGAATGCTCCAGCGGGTATCACTGGTCTACTCAGCTGGTCCTCATGGTGGGAAGCGCCCCTGGTTTGCCTGTCCTCAATGCCAACGGCGAGCCGGGATTCTATATCACGCTCCATCTCGTCCCTTCTTCTGTCGACGCTGCTACGGCCTAGCCTACCCCTCCCAGTATCAGTCTCGAGATCAAAGCTATGGGCGCCGACATCGGATGGTTTAGAGAAAACGGGTGTTCTTAGATTAGCCGTTTCCCCTTCAAATCGATGCGTCCTGGAGCGTGCCCGAACCGCTGTCCCCTACCTCTTTCGCTTCTACACCCCTCAGAGGTGGCATGGCGCATCCAGGCGGTTCTATTAGGCTTGTTCATAGAGGATGTACTGAATCCGATGGCAGGAGGAGGAGAACTCATGAAACCCTACGCACTTCGAAATGAATCACGGACTCCCGTGCAGTGTCAGTTCTATTGCGTCACCGAGGACAGCATGATTGAGGGAGCGGTGCGCGATCTTTCAGCGACAGGGGTGCGCGTGACCGGTACCCACTCCCTGCCCGTTGGAGTAGAGAAGCCCATTTTTATCACCTTGCAGGAAGGAGGCACCTGCCATCACCTCCTCATTCCTTCTGCCGTGGTGCGCTGGAAGTACGGACACGAGGCCGGGTGGGAATTTGGGCAAATGGATGAATTAGACCGGGCGCACTTGACCCATTTCCTCCAACAGCATGAGCAAAAGGCTGTGGGTTCAACCGCCTTCGAGGTGGTTTAGGATACGGGTCACTAAACCTTCCTAGAACACTACTCACAGGCTCTGGATACAAAAACATGTCCGAATACCCATCAGGACAACAAAGATGATTTTGACCCGATTCACCCTAAGACTACCCTGACCATTACCCTGACCGGTAAGGAACGGTCTGGATATCTCGCCAATCTCCAGTCTCAGCATTCCAACGCGGCACATAATGATTTCGGTTCCAATCACCCTAGCTATTACCCTTGCCATGAAGAAGCGCGGTCGACCGAGGCCTGATCTTCCTGATCAAACACATGAAGCATTCACCACTGACCAGCAATCGGACTGCTAGACCAAACTAGACCCCTAATAGACAGATCAATGATGGAAAGATAGCGCGCCGATTCGGGTGGGGTGCACCGGGGAATGCATTGATCGCACAGCCCGCTGGCTACTAGAGAAAACTAGAGATCCGCTAGAGAGACGAAGGCGCGGCAGAAAGGTGCACGTCGTTTCATTTCACGGGAAGGATGCCGCGCAAATCATATGCTGGTAAGTCTAATCAAGGCTGGTGTGGTCACTTTGTGGTTGTGTCTTTTAATAGAATTTCGAGAATCATTCCGTTCTGCACAATAGCTGACCTAACTGCTCCTTTCTTCACAAGCTGGATAAAGTCTTGAGCTTCGCTCAAGGTATGAGACGGCCACAGCATGGTCTTTAAGCCTTCCTGGGGTGATTTCAAGACACATTTCACATAGTTCTCACTTGTGATGCGATACTCGCTAATGTTGCTAGCATCTAGTGCGATTGTATAGCGCGGAGCATTAAAATATTTATCGAAGCTCTTTTTTTGCCTCTCCTTCCATTCGTTGTAAGACTCTCGCGGTTCACTTTCAATTTGATCGTCTTCCCCTATCGCAATAGAAGGGACTGAAATCGCCATTCCGATGAGAAGGACGACAGCGCAGGATGCGAAAGCTCTAGGTTGTGGGACCACCATGATTACTCAGCAACACACTTGAAAAGGATCTCTTGATTGAGATTGCGCATTCCCGACGTGGTGCCTGACGAAAAAGTCGTTGCCGAGCCCATAAGGTTTGTACTGTAAGGCGTCCCCGTTCCGGTTGCATTGAAGTGTGTGGAGGACTGTCCACTCCCCATAGTGACCATGCCTAGATCCCGTTTCTGCAGATCGACGATCACAGGCCGACCATTATTCAGAGCCTTGCAGTGCTCGGTAAGCAGTCGATCAGCCTCAGCTATTTGGTGGGAAAAGTTCGCTCGCCCCTGGTATCGATAGACTGTACCGACACCCTCAATCTCCATTGGGATAGAAGAGATGCTGGCATGGGTACAGCCGGCCAAGATAGCTACCATTGTGACTGCATTAAAAACCGTTCGCATAAATCATCTCCGACCATTCGGATTGACTGACGCCGCAAACCGTTCTAGGGCCTTAATAGATATCATTGTAGGAGTCGCACCAGCCTGGAGCTTGAGTCAGCTCGCTACGAAAAAAGATACAAAATGTTCCTCCACCCTCAACATTAACAGTGCTGTATGTGTACTTACCAAAAACATACATCCTAAAGCTTCCATTTATCAGTTGGTCAATCTGCTTTTTTTCAAGCACGAAGTTTATTTGAGAGAGGTCGGAAGAAACAATCATTTGAGGGTACATAGCTACCAGCGCCTGACTGGTTGTGAGAACCCTATAATCAGGAACGAACTTCTCACTGCTAGGCTGATACTTCAATGCCGTAGTCACTTTGAAGCTTCTAGCAGGGCTTCTGCCGCCATTGACGTAATCAATTTCCAAGCCAACGGGCTTCCCAGCTGTCACTCGAGGATTGGCAACTCTGTATGGTCCGACCCAAGCACGCTGATCGCGCAACATAGATTCGGCCATAACTCTCGTGCTTTCAGCTTGAGCTTTGGTTGATTCAGAGATGGTTTTAGTATCCTCGCTTCCTTCTTTCATTTCTGTGAGCTGGTCTTGCATCGCTTTGGTCTGCGCTTTAATCTGCCCGAGCTGCTCAGCCGAAGTCCACCAGAGTGCAATAGTGAAGACAGCCATAACTAAGGTGGAAAAAGTAACAATGATGGTGCTCGAAACATCTATTTTCGCAGCCATTGTAAGTTGGTTATACCAACAGAATGGCTTTCGTATCAGGCAGGCCAGCTTCGACGGCAGCATGTTCAGCATTCTGCGACCACTGACCCTTTATTAGGGAAGGAGCTGAGGTTTATTCGATGGTGTGAAATGCAACACAATCGCCTCTTCGAGTTCGAAGCACAGATTCTGGGATGAAATGTGCCTCCTACTCAGCTTGCTCATGCCTCTGACTGTCTCGACGGTGAGTAGTCCTCACTTGTTTTTCGGCAAGAGTCCCTTCTTCTCAAGTTCTTGGATCTTCCCCTCTAACGCTTCCAGAACGAGCGCCTTGATGCTCTTGCCTTCCACCGCAGCGGCAATCTTGGCTCTCTTCATGAGATCACGTGAGATGTCTCGAAAAATCCAAGCCCCGCCTTTGTCTTCACTTTCAGTCTTTTTGGCCATGGTGCGACAGCTTAGCACGGTTCCCACGCCCCTGATAGGAACACCTCGTTGACATATCATGATATGCTCACATATCATACTGCCATGAAGGGAGGTGAGGGTATGAAAATGGTTCGTCTACTAATTCAGGTTCCGCCGTCGCTCAAGTCGAAACTCGACGCCTTGAGATCCAAGGGCACCACGGCCAGCGGGTTCATTCGAGGTTTGCTGGAGAGAGAGCTTCAAGCCTCTAGAGAAAAGAAGCGGTAGCCCATTAACAGAAAACGGAAAGGAGTTTGTCAGATGACACAGACCAAGAATCGCCGAAATCGCCCCACGCAGCAGGTTCAATTTAAACGGATGCAGGGATACATCCATCCACAAAACATCGCCTTTCTCACGGCAGAATCAAAGCAGACTGGCCAAAGCCTCTCGGGACTGGTTAATGACGCCGTGACGATCCTTCGCCGAATGTATCAAGGTGAGCCAGTCCTTTGATTACAACTGCCTAGAATCAGAAAGAAGGGATGGTGACAGATGCTAGGGAACGCCACACCATTAGTGATGCTTCATGGCCGGGTCATGTTCAGGAATCGAGATGGTGAGATTAGCGATGAGACGCAGGGCCACCTGTTCGGGCTGAAAAGGATGGCAGAGAATGGTGAGTTAGCCATTCATATTCTGAAGCAATGCCTACAACGATTGGAGCTGCTCGCCCTAGCGACTGAGAGCCGACCGCAACTCGATGCCGAACTCGTACGGATGGTGGTCGAGGATTTACTGATAGAACTCCGGTCCGGCAGCGACATGCTCTCCTATGTGGAGACAACGCAGGAGATGTTTGCGAATTCTGAAGCGTTGTCTCCGATCCCTCCTCCCGCTACACGGGATAGCGGCTCGTCTCTCGCTCTCGTAGAACCCGCATCATGAAACATATACACAACTTCAAACGTCCATTTGGTCTTGTGTATGGAGAGGAGGTCTGATGGAAAACCGAGCTGCATTCGCTTATATGAGGGTCAGCACAGCGGATCAGGGCAACAAAGGCAATGGTCTATCCGCCCAACGCGAGACCATCCGGCGCTTTGCTGGCGCCGAGGGCTTCACAATTCTCGACTGGGTGGAAGAAGTCGAAACAGGTAAGGGAGCTGATGCCCTCACTCGTCGGCCGAAGCTAGCCGAGGTGCTGCGCCAAGCGCGAAGGATCAAGGCACCCGTGATCGTGTCAAAGCTCGATCGGCTGTCGAGGGACGTGGCCTTTATTGCTGGGCTTATGGCTGAGCGTGTTCCCTTCATCGTGGCCGATCTTGGACCGGATGTAGACCCGTTCGTATTGCACCTCTATGCCGCGTTAAGCGAGAAGGAACGGAGCATGATTTCCACCAGAACCCGTGAAGCCTTAGCTGCCTTGAAACGCAAAGGGATCAAGCTGGGCAACCCATCACGTCGAAGTCTCTGCAACGCCTCACGGCGGGGAGCCAAGGCAAGACAACAGGCCGCGAACACGTTCGCCGCTTCTATCAAACCCATGATTCAAGGTTATCAGGCCCAAGGTCTAACGCTTCGCGCAACAGCAGAGGCGATGAACAAGAGTGGCGTTCCAACGTATCGAGGGGCTGGGACATGGAGCGCTACCCAGCTGTCACGCATCATGGCCCGCGCTTCATGATACTGTAGCTTCTTGGAGGCAACGATCGGCCTCATGAACCGATCGGCGGGCGTTCCTGGCGCCCGTGCCTCTTCCCTCTACCCAGGACCTCGACCAGGAGGGAGCATGTCCGGTAATTCACTTTCATCTCCCGTTTTATGCGCAAAGTGTGGTTCCGAATGTCTAATGCCAAGTTATACCATCATTGATGGCCGCTCAGTCGGCGAGGTGAAATGCCTAATTTGTGGGTATCGTCCTCTCCCTTCGCGATCAAAGGAAACCTCAATCGCATCTGATCGGAGTCGACCACAACCAAGTTCACGGAAGCGCTCTCGACCCCCCTTAACCCCTCGGAAGCCTCTCAAAACCGCTGACAGCAGCGATCGGTCAGCCTACGCGGCAAGTGTCCACTTTTGGGAAAGGTCTCAAGAACTGACAAAACAGCGAGGCCGATCCATCAGTAAGTCCGAGAGAGCACGGCTTCATCACTATCAAGCTCTCTTTGATGCTTTGCTTAAGACGTCTGAACGCCTCCGCAAGCGTTGGGCCACAATAAAAAAGAGTTTTCTCGAAAGGCAGCGAACTGCGGGGCACGCTCTGGCCATTACGGATCAAGACTACAACGATTTGCAATCCCAGTATGAATTGCTGATGCGTCAAGCCATGGTCTGGCAGCCAGATGATCCAATCGTCCGGGACTTCTTAAGAATCCGTCGATCGCTTGGGGATTATGAATTCCTCAGGAAAGCACGGAAAGGTTTAGAAACCGGCACAAAGAGGCCATATTCTAACCCACAAGAAGCTTTGACTGATCTGACCATTTTGGAGCTTGGTGTTCATGGAATGTCACCAGGGAAGATTCAAAAGGCTCTTATAGCCCAAGGCCTACCTCCGCCATCCCGCGAATGGATCCGGAAACGCCTTGCAGCATACTCCATCCCGGCTACCATCACAGTCTCTCCGCGCATTCCCTGTCGATAGCCACCCGAAATATCCCGCGTCTCTCCGCCATCGGCAGCACTGCCAACCATTTTGTCGGACTCTTTTCTCTGAAATGTTTCAGGCATCATCTCACCATGATGATTCACTATTTTCCAAATGAAAGGATACCCAATGCTGAGGCTTAAGCTTCTACGTTTGTCTGCTACACAATCGCAGTGGGATTTAGCCCGGGCCGCTGGAATGAGTCAGGGGCGATACTCGATGATTGAGCGTGGCCTTATAGAACCAACCCCTGACGAACGAGAGCGGCTCGCGACGATCCTTAGAACTTCTGCAGCAACGCTATTTCGTCCTGCGGTCCGAGGGTCCCGCACTCCGGCATGTGTGGATGTTGGCTAAATGAAAGAAAGGCGCATAAAAACGCCCCGCCCCGAGGTACGAACTCGAAGCGAGGCGGAACCAAGAAAGGAGACTAGCGATGAGAAACAGTATCACCTGTGAGCATCAGGCACAACAGAACCTTCCTCCGTATCATCGCTTTCGCTCCATTGGCCACAATGTTGGCTGTGTTTGTGAGGCCTGCTTTGTTCACGTCGAGCGAGCGATTTCTCACTACCTGCCTGGATTCCTCCCTCCTGATCCGTTGGTTCAACGCATCAAGGAGTTGGAGCAGGAGAATGCCGACCTTCGATTGCGAAACGAACAACTTCACGGGGCAAATACCGGATCTATATCTCGCTCCAACTACGCTCGTGAGCCTCAACGCGTAAAGCACGATCCGGCGACCTTTCAACCGGTGGTGATTGCGCAATGACTGAGCCCACGCTGACTCGGCGCAACAGTGCCCTATCCTTCGATTGGCCGAGCCACTCGATCACGATTAGCCTTTCCCGAATCCGAGAGACTGGCGGAGAGACGAGGGCGGAGGTTGTCGCGGTTAATCCCAAGGGTATTCTCACCCAGCAATCAATCAACTTGTTGTCGGGACGAAGTCGAGCTCAACTCGCTAAAGAGCTCGACCGGAAGCATCAGCTCGAGTCGCTCAGTTGGGACACCGTTCTTGAAACCGTGTGTGTATTGGGCTTGCGGGAGCTCAGGAAGGGCGAGCCAGTCATTGTACTGCAACCCCATGAGCAGCCGAATGTACCGCTCCTCTTGAATCCGCTCGTCTATCAGAAGCATCAAACGTTGATCTATGCGCCAGGCGGATCCTGCAAATCGTATCTGGCGCTCTATCTCGCCCTCCTCGCCTGTCACGGGGCCAACCAGAACGGTTTCCGAGCAGTATCCTGTCCGGTGCTCTACCTGGATTGGGAGTTGGATGCTGAGACGATTGGGACCCGCCTGACGCGTCTCTACAAAGGACACCCAGAACTGAACGTCTTTGCCCCTTACTATCGCGCCTGCAACCAACCCCTCCACGAGGAGGTGGAATTCATCGCTGGCGAGATTCAGGAGAAGGGCATCCAGTTAGTAATCATCGACAGTGCAATTATGGCCTGCGGCGATGACCTCAACAGTACGCAAGCTCCCAAGCAACTGCAACGGGCGTTAAGGACAATGGGTTGTTCGTCGATCGTGCTGTCGCACGTGGCCAAGAACACAGATACCAAGACCGCCTATGGCAACGTGTTCTTTCAGAATCTCTGCCGGAACCAATACGAGGTGGAGTTGATGGATGAGACCGAGGAGCAGAAGCGCATCACGCTGACGCATCGAAAGATCAATTTCGGAGCCCTGCAGCAGCCCAAAGGCTTGACGTTTGATTTCAGCGGCAATGCCTGCCACGTGAGCGCGTTCGACCCACAAGCAGAGGATGAGGGTCATGAGGATGCGTCTCTGCCGATACCGTCACGGATCAGAAATTTGTTAGAGGACGGAATGCCGAGAACTGCGAAGGAGATCGCAACAGAGTTAGGAGAAGGTCATCCGACTGTACGAGCCACTCTTAACCGTCACGATCGCCGGAAGTGGTCCAAGTTGTCTAACGGCAAATGGTCTGTGACCAGCTCGAAATAGGAGCGTAACAGTGCAGCGTAACACTCTTCGTAGCGTAACAGAGCGTAACACCCGTAACAGCGTAGCTAAAATGAACAGTTCTTTCTGTAGATTCAATAGCTTATCGAAGCGTAACAGCATGCGTAGCGTTCGTATTATTGCAGCGTAGCGTAACAGCCCCCCCTTATAAGGGGGGCGTTGCTACGGTGTTGCGGAGAAGAGAAAGAGTAGACGACTGGTATCGTAGCCAGGAATCGGAGAATGAAACCCCTTACGCTTGCTGAAGCCGCTGAATTCCTCCGGATGTCCCGCTCAAGCCTATACCAGCGAAAGGACATCCCTCGGTATCGCCTGCCTGGCTCTCGAGTTCAGTTGTTCGATCAGGATGAATTGGAAGTGTTGTTGAAAGCGGGGCGGATGGATGGAACTAGGGAGAGCCCGGTCACGGTGGCGATAAATCAGCAACAGCAAAGCCAGATCGAGGACCGTGCTGATGTCATGGACATTCAGGCAGGACGTGTTTACCATCGCAACGCTCGGTATCGGTAGCATATGGCCTACACCATCAAAACACGGCGAACTCAGAAGGGCCTAGCCTTCGATCTGTACGTCCGCTGGAAAGGCCAACGGTACCGCCCGCTCCTCGGGTACAACCTGACCAAAGAGCAGGCTGAGGAAGCGGCGATCGCCATGATCGGCAAGATTCAGCGGAACGAGCAACACGTCACCCCTCGGCATGTCTCCCCGACTTTCGCCGACTTTCTCCCGCTGTACTGGCAAACGATGCACGTGAAGAAACGGTTTGACCTGGCCAGACCGGAATCGATCATCGACACTCACCTACTCCCCCGCTTTGGCCAGCGTCCCCTGGACTCCCTCACAGCTGAGGATGGTCTCGCCTACATCACGGCCCGACTTGCTGCGAAGGCGGCCCCTTGGACAATCCGGCGTGAGTGGAACGTGCTCATGCGGATCCTCAATCTCGCCGTCGACTTCGACAAGCTCGATAAGAACCGGCTCAAGCGAGTCGAACTGCCCGATGTGGTAACCCGTGAGCGAGTGGCCACCACGGAAGAACTCAAGGCGATCAAGCTGAAAACGGATGAACGCCAGCTCAAGGTGATGCAGGCGAACCAATACGACCCGTTAGAACTCTGGCGGATTGTCACGGTTGCCCTCAATACCGGCCTTCGGGAAGCCAAAATTTTAGAGATCGATCGAACCTGGATGCGGAAGCGGGATGACGGTTGGTGGTTGATCCTCCCACCCGCTCGAAGCCGATTGAAGCAGACACCCCGTGAAATCCCCCTCAATCCTGCCGCCTACGCGGCCCTACGCGGGGCGATCGCCCATGTGGACGGAAGAATCTTCAGGCGATGGACTCCTGCCGCCTTCAGCATCTTCTGGAAGCGTTTGGCGAAGGAAGCCAAGATAGTCGATCTCCACTTCCATGATCTCCGCCACACCTTCGCCACGTGGCTGCAGAATCTCGGCGTTCCTCTGGAAGTGCGAGCGGCATTGCTTGGGCATCGCCTGCGGGGAATGGGACACGATCCACTCGGGGGCGAATCCATGACCGCCGCGTATTCGCACGGTGGCTATGGCTGGAATCAGCAGCTCCGAGCCGCCGTTTCTCAGCTACACAACGCCCTTTTGTCCTATGGATTGTCCTATGGCAGTCCGCTTGAGGAATCGACAGAACGGGTGAAGGTCGCTAACTCTCGGAGAGATGAGGGAAAAGTTTGGTGGTCCCAACGGGATTCGAACCCGTGTTTAAGCCTTGAGAGGGCTCCGTCCTAGGCCAGGCTAGACGATGGGACCAGCCGAATCAGTCTGATGGTACGACGGTAGCACAAGCAGTTTTCCCTTTGCAATGAAGTGGCAGTTGAAACTGAACCCATACGGCGGATGGACGTCCCTTGCGACATCCCCCACATCTAACCTATACATATCTAAGCCTCAACTTTGGCATATCATGAAGTGACATGTCACAAAAAGACCTCTTAATTGTGAGAAAGATCTCTATGTTCATCCCATCCTACACAAGCACGATCACGCTTCGACAGACACCCAGCCGATTCGCTTTGGCACTTCTTCTCTGTTTCGCAACTAGTTTCTGGAGCTGCGCCGGAATCCGCCAAAGCACCCTCCCGTGCCCCAACACGGTCCAGGCGAAAGTCAGTGCGACAAAGCCAACAGTTCATGTCTCCTACAGAGAACCATCCCGCACCGTGGAAGAGGATCCACTCACTAGCCTGGCCAAGACAAGCATCTACTACGATCTTGGTCACGGACGTTCCCTCGCGAAAGAGGTACCAGCGACGCACCTGTCCGGCGGCGGAGAAGTTTCCGAGTCCATTACGGTCCCCATAAAGGCTGGCATAGAACAACTCGTGAAAATCTGCGTGACAGCGACGGACACCGAGGGGAATGAAAGCCCCATGACTCCCTAAATCACTCCATCCGGTTAAGCTCTGCTGGACTCTCTACCTCTGAAACGGTTCAGAGGTAGCTTCGTTCTCCCCCCGCTAGGCGAGGCACTGGAAACTACTACGCTCGCTCTGGGTTCAGCATCTCCCGTTGGGAATGAAAGAAGCCGAACGGACTCTTGACCTGAGAGAGTATCGCACTACCAGCCGTGAGCATATGGTCTGGGTCTCGAAGGTCACGGAGCGAGCAGGCAACGGTGATTGGCACTTTTTCTAGATAGGGACCCTTTAGGATCTCCTCGGTGGGCCTTTTGCATGGGGCCATAATACCTGGGATTCTCACCCTCAACAAACTTGACAGAACTGCGCAGAAAGCCTAGCCTGCTACGTGTTTTCACGATATTTTCTATGCTTGATACCTGCGTCACAGGACCCGTGATTGTTGCGGTTCGAGGTTCCTAAATGGGTGAGTCGGTACCGTTTCGCGGGACCGATCCCTTCTCCCGTTCACCGGCGATGGGAGTGTTGTCGAAGCCGAGGCTCGAACTTCGGATCGGATCCAACATCTTCCGAAACACAAATGGCGTCGTCACAATTCACGGGAAAGAGCAGCTCGTCGTCGAACTCAAGCCAGAGCTCGGGCAACTTCTCACCACCCTCGATCTCTATGACGAACAGGGTACCCGCATTGCGCACCTCCGCCGGAACATCTTCACATTGAATGAACAGGGACGATTTGCCGTGGAGACCCCTCAGGGGCAATCCTTGCCGTCTGTTCAATTATCAGATCTGCAGTTGGGGCTTTCCGTGCTCGAGATCCACATGGTGTCGGTCTACAGGGTGGACCTCGTCTGGGGGAAACTGTTCTCGCATAAAGGCCTACCGGTGGAAATCACGCCACATTATTGTCGAATCGGCTCCCAGACGACATTATTTGGGGAAATCCTAGAAATGCGCGGCGGCCCCGCGATCCTCGGCTGATTGGATTGATCGTTGCCACTCCCTCAACGGCTCACGTGCGGACGCCCCTCTCATGCGTCTTTGAGAATTTCCTGTTGTCCATCTGTATGGTCGTTGACAATCAAAAACCATTTACCCTCAACCCCATGCTTCTCTACAATAAGGCCATGACTGATATCCCCAAACCATCCGTGCAAGCGTTTCTCGTCTGCGACCAAGTCATTGAGGATAGCCTTACTAAAAAGAAAAGTCTGATCGGAATCTTTACCCATCTTCAGACTGTGTCATTCCCGTTCCACCATCAACATATGGGGCTCTACTTCTGCCTCACCGACGCTGAAGGCCTCTACCACTTTGATATCGACTTGATCTATCTCAACTCAGAACAACTGGTCTGTCGAGCCACCCTTCCCAACATCGAAATCGGCGACCGTCTCCAAATCTCGGATTTCGGTATCAACATCCCGTTTCTCATCTTTCCGGCACCCGGTCGCTATGAATTCCGTCTCCTGATGGAGGGCCGTCTTCTGGCTCAAAAAGACTTCACCGTCATGGCGGCTCCAGATCCCACTGCGACTAAGCCGGCTGCCTAACCATCGACCCATTCCTCTCATCGCCTCGCCTGTGATAGAACTCGTCCCGGAATGTAATCTCCCACACGACCGAAGCCGACAGGATTGACCCAACGCCATGACCACACCAGAGTCTTCACCCAGTTCAAATTTCATCCGAGATCTCGTCGTCGCTGACCATGCGGCAGGCAAACATGGCGGGCGGGTCGTCACCCGATTTCCTCCTGAGCCTAATGGTTACCTCCACATCGGTCATGCCAAATCCATCGCCCTGAATTTTGGATTGGCCAACGAGGTATCCGGTGGAGCCTGTCATCTCCGATTCGACGATACGAATCCCACGACTGAGGATCCCGAGTATGTGCAGGCGATCCAGGAGGATGTCCGATGGTTGGGATTTGATTGGCATAGCAAGATGTTTTATGCCTCGGATTACTTTGAGCAGCTCTACACCTTCGCCGTCACCTTGATGAAAAAAGGCAAGGCTTACGTCGACAGTCTCACGCCCGATCAAATCCGAGAATACCGAGGAACGCTGACCGAACCAGGCCGCGACAGTCCCTATCGAACCCGATCCGTCGACGAGAATCTGGATCTGTTCGCCCGCATGCGAACCGGAGAGTGTGCCGATGGCACCCATGTCTTGCGCGCGAAGATTGATATGAACTCCCCCAACATCAATCTTCGAGATCCGATTCTCTACCGCATTCGTCATGCCAGCCATTACCGAACAGGGACTGCCTGGCACATCTATCCTGCCTACGATTTTGCCCATCCGCTGTCGGACGCCATCGAAGGCATCACCCATTCCATCTGCACGCTGGAATTTGAGGATCACCGCCCGCTCTACGATTGGGTCGTCGCTGAAACTGAGGCCCTACATCGTCCACAACAAATTGAATTTGCGCGGCTCAACCTTACTTCTACCGTGATGAGCAAGCGCAAGCTACTGGAACTGGTCGAGAAGAAACTGGTGGCCGGATGGGACGATCCGCGTCTTCCCACCCTGAGAGGCCTGCGCCGTCGGGGGGTGCCCCCGGAAGCGATTCGCGCGTTTTGTGAGCACATCGGCGTGGCCAAGCGCGATGCCATCGTCGAAATGCAGTTGCTCGAACATTTCATCCGCGAGGATTTAAACAAGCGATCCCCGCGCGTGATGGCCGTACTCCGACCCTTGAAAGTTGTGCTTGATAATTATCCGGAAGGCGCCGTTGAAGAACTCGATGCGGTCAACAACCCGGAAGATGCATCGGCCGGCACGAGAAAAGTGCCTTTCACACGGACTCTCTACATCGAGCAAGACGATTTCCGTGAGGATCCCCCCAAGCAGTTCTTTCGCTTGGCGCCCGGTCGCGAGGTGCGCTTGCGCTATGGCTACATCATCAAGTGTGTGAGCGTAACAAAAGACCCCCACACTGGCGCAATCACCGAACTCCACTGCACCTACGACCCTGAGACAAAGAGCGGATCCTCACAGGAACAGCGTAAGGTCAAAGCCACGATCCATTGGGTCTCCTCAGCCCATGCCGTCCCTGCAGCGATTCGTCTGTATCAGCCGCTGCTGCTCACCAACCAAGCCAAACTAGCCGTCGACCAGGATTGGACGCAGTCCTTGAATCCCCATTCCCTGGAACTCCTCACTGGGTGCTTGGTCGAACCAAGTCTTCGCGCTGCATCACCTGGAGCCCGTTTCCAATTCGAGCGCCAAGGCTACTTCTGTCTGGACCCTGACTCATCGAGCGGAACGCTGATCTTCAACCGAACAGTCTCTCTCAAGGACGCGTGGGCTAAGCTCGAGAAAACCCAGCAGCCCCCTCAACGCTAGGTATTCCGCATGATCTGTCCGATCTGCCGCCAACCGACCTCCTGGGAAGGGAACGTCTGGCGCCCGTTCTGTTCTGAACGGTGCCAGGTCACGGACCTGGGCACATGGGCTTCAGAGGGATACCGTCTCCCAGGCTCACCACTCACCACAGATTCCGGTATTTCTGAGTTCATCAAAGAAGATCCAAAAACTGGCACAGACTAGGCGAGGCAGTCGATCACGGAGTGGTCCGACGTTCAAGACATTGTCCCCGACAGTTCCCATTTGTTCGTGATGATCGTCCGATACAGGCTTCGATAATCGGTGTAGTGCTGTGGCTGACCTCGGCGCAGGTTTCCCGTTGGAAAAGCCAGGACGAACTTGCTAAGGTCTGGTCTTCACTCATCTGGGTAAAGGAGGAACCGTCATGCTCCCGACCAAAGGCTATGCGGCAATGACCGCAAAGGCACAGCTCCAGCCATTTTCATTTGAACGGCGAGATGTCGGCCCACAGGACGTCCTGATCACAATCTCCCATTGCGGCATCTGCCACTCCGATATCCATCAAGCCCGCAACGAATGGGGTATCTCGCTCTTCCCAATGGTGCCCGGCCATGAGATCGTCGGCACCATCGCACAAGTCGGCACGGCAGTGAGTACGTTTAAGATTGGGGATCGAGCCGGTGTCGGGTGTTTCGTGGATTCCTGTCGAACCTGTCCAGCCTGCCGCGAGGGCCTCGAGCAATACTGTGACGCAGAACCCCTCTGGACCTACAGCGGGCAGGACAAGACGGGCCAAATCACGCAGGGCGGCTATTCAACCCAGATCGTCGTGGATGCGCAGTACGTTCTCCGCATCCCCTCAGAACTCTCTCTGCCCGGAACAGCCCCATTGCTCTGTGCCGGTATTACAACCTACTCCCCCCTACGCCAGTGGGGTGTCGGCCGCTATCATAAGCTGGCTGTCGTCGGGCTTGGCGGGCTCGGCCACATGGCAGTGAAACTCGCCAAGGCCATGGGAGCGGAGGTAACGGTCCTGAGCACCTCGGAAAAGAAACGGGAAGACGCGAAACGGCTCGGCGCCGCCAACTTTGCCGTGACATCAAGCCCTCTGGCCCTCAGTAGACTCCAGGGATACTTTGACTTCGTCCTCGATACCGTTTCCGCCCCGCACGATTACAACACCTACCTAAATCTTCTCAAAACCGACGGGACCATGATCCTCGTTGGGGCACCAGAAAAGCCGACTCCGGTCGAGGCCTTTTCACTCATTTTCAAACGCCGGCGCCTGGTCGGCTCCCTGATCGGCGGCATCAAGGAAACCCAGCAGATGCTCGACTTCTGCGCGGAACATCAGATCGAATCGGACATCGAGGTAGTCCCCATCCAGCAGGTGAATGAAGCCTATGAACGGGTCCTCAAAGGCGACGTGCGGTATCGGTTCGTCATCGACATGGCATCGCTGAAATAAGAAACAGATCTGGAAGCCGTGAGCTTGGATGAAGTGGCTGGGGGACTAGGAATCGAACCTAGGTAGCCGGCTCCAAAGGCCGGCGTCCTACCGCTAGACGATCCCCCAGCGCGGTACCGAAGCAAATTACGGAAGTAGCACGAGAGAGAAATTTTGGCTGGGGGACTAGGAATCGAACCTAGGTAGTCAGATCCAGAGACTGACGTCCTACCGCTAGACGATCCCCCAACCGGAGTTCACAGTAATATATCAATCGCATTTCCGTCAAGATCGACGCGGGTTTGGGAAGAGAAAACCTTCATCCTTTCGAGGCACGCTCAATCCCGGTTCGCAGACGCATCAAGGTTCGATCCCGTCCCAGTACTTCCATCACCTCAAAGAGGCCCGGGCTTGCCGTTCGCCCTGTCAAGGCAACACGAACCGGCTGGGCCAATACGCCCATTTTTATACCTTCCTCTTCGACTAACCTCTTGAAGCTCTCTTCCCAGATTGGCTTGGAAAAGCTGGGGAATGCTTCAAAGCGTGTGACCAGCTTCTGTAGCAACGGAGCCATCGCCGGTATGAGAAATTTCTTGGCCGCCTCTTCCTCGAAGGGAGCAACTTGTCCGAAATAGGGTTTCACCCATTCCACCATGTCGACTAGCGTCTTCGCCCGCTCCTTCACCAAGACCACCAGCTGTGCAAGCCATTCGTCCGAGACCGCCTCGACGTCCTTCTTCAACCCTGCCTGGTCTAACAACGGTACGAGCGCGTGAGTCACCTGTTGAGGAGGGCTGGCCTTGATGTATTCGGCGTTCATCCACAAGAGCTTGTCCGGATTGAACACGGCAGCCGATGTCTGGACGTGATCCCACGAGAATTTTTGGACAAGCTCCTGCCGGGTAAAGAGCTCCTGATCTCCATGCGACCAGCCAAGCCGAACCAGATAATTGACCATGGCCTCGGGCAGATAGCCCATGTCTTTGTAGGCCATGATCGACGTCGCCCCATGGCGTTTTGAGAGCCGTGTCTTGTCCGAGCCGAGGATCATTGGGAGATGACCAAAGCGCGGAACGGCAAACCCTAAGGCTTCGAAAATCGGAATCTGTCGCGGTGTGTTGGTCAGGTGGTCATCACCCCGCACCACGTGCGTAATGCGCATCAGTGCATCATCGACCACGACTGAAAAGTTATAGGTCGGATAGCCGTTGGACCGCAGAATAATGAGGTCGTCGGCAGCGCTGTTGTCAAAGGTAATCTTACCCTTGATGAGGTCATCGACGACGATTTGGCCCTCTTGCGGCGCCTTGAAGCGAAGTGCGGCATTCCCTGGTGGGCTCACGATGCCGAGATTGCGGCAACGGCCGTCATATCGTGGCGAGAGCCCTTTCGCTTCGGCTTCTTTCCGCCGAGCCTCTAATTCCTCTGCCTTACACACACACCAATAGGCATGCCCCGCTTCAAGTAGCGTCATGGCATGGCCGCGATAGAGGTCCATCCGTTCGGTTTGGCGGAACGGGCCCTCGTCCCAATCAAGCCCGACCCATTTCATGCCTTTGATGATGGCCTGGATCGACTCATCGGTTGACCGACTCTGATCCGTATCCTCGATGCGAAGGACGAAGACCCCTTGCTGCTGGCGCGCAAACAGCCAGTTAAACAGGGCCGTGCGCACTCCACCGATATGCAGAAACCCCGTTGGACTAGGAGCGAACCGGACACGAACCTCACTCATGACCGCATTATCCCTTCTTCACGCATACGAAGCCGCCCATCTATACCACGCTGAGAAAATCCTTGTACACCGCTGAAACGCTTCCATCTCTCCTCGGGTTCTGCTATGAGGGTGCCGGAGGAGATGGGGATGGCAGAACAGACGCAACCTGGCACTGTGCTGTCCGCGACAGATCTCACACCGCACGTCCGCCAGCTGGTGATCAAGCCCAAGACTACAAAGATCGCGTTCCAGCCTGGACAATGGCTGTCCCTACAACTCCCCGTCGGGCCCAAGCCGCCACTCAATCGAGCCTACTCTATGGCCGACCCTTCCTCACCCTATGGCGAGTTGACACTCGTGTTCGACCTGGTTCCCGGTGGACTCGGCTCTACTTATCTGTCTCAGCTGAAGTCGGGTGATGCAATTACCTTGTCCGGGCCCTATGGGCGCTTCACTCTTCCTCAATCGCTCGATCGGGAACTCATACTGATTGGACGCTATACGGGCCTTGTTCCGATGCGATGCCTGTTGAAGCAGATATTTTTTGAAAAACTGCACACTCCGGTCCTCTTAATCGCTGTGGCCCCTCACGAGGAGGAGGTGCTGTTCCATCAAGAATGGCTCACCATGGCTGTCCAGGAGCCTTCGTTTCGCTATCTTCCGATTGTTGCTGGTCAGAATGAAACCCACGCCGTAGAGAAAACCTTGGCCATGTTGTCACCGTTGCTGGCCGACCAGCCCAAAGTGGCCCCCATGCTCTGTGGGACCAAAGCCTTCGTCCGTCCTCTGCGAAGCTATTTTATGGAACAGGGGTACGATCGAAAAGAGGTCAAGGTGGAAACCTATGACTAGCCGTATCGTCGGTCCGCATCAGCTCTGTTGGATTGTATCGAGTTGACTGACAATCTGTAATCAGAAGCTTGGTCACTCTTTTTCAGTGTCCCTCCCGCACGAGATTCTTATTCACCGCAGGAATCTCAACGACGATATCCGCCTTTCCATTTGGGACGCATTGGCAACCCAGACGAGACTGGAGTGTCGTCATGGGAGCTTCATCCAGCTGATCGTATTCGTCATCGGTGCCGTCGTTACAGGTTTCCAATCCCTGTTTCACAATGACGTGACAGGTCGAACAGGCACAGACCCCACCACACACATGCTCCACATCAACCCCATGTCCCATCGCAATGTCTAAAATGCTGCCGGGTAGCCCCGTTGGACCATAAGGAATTTTTTCAGGATCAACCGAGACTTTGGTGGAACTCCCATTTGGTTGAATGAAGGTGACGGTATAGGAGACCTTTGGAAGTTCATAGTCGGTTTTCGCAATATACGGGTTTGTCCCGCCCATAGCCCCATTCCTTTCTCATACGTTGATAAATCTGGACTCAGTATTGACACCTCTGAAACTCACATGGTAGCTTAGTACGACTGAACTGATCGGAGATCATTATAGTCTCCGATCTAATGGATCGGCAATAGCGATGTTGAAGATATCAAAAAAAGCTGACTATGCGTTGATGGCACTCCAGCACATCGCCTCGGTACAGTTTGGTGACGTGACTCCCGGTCGTGTCGTGAACACAAAAGAGATCGCCGAGGAATATAACATTCCGCTGGAGCTGTTAGCGAAAGTCCTCCAGGTGCTCTCAAAGCACGGTTTGATCGAGAGCCATAATGGTCCCAAGGGTGGCTATCTCTTGGCGCGGAGTGCCAGGCAGATCACCATTGCACAGATCCTCGAAAGCATCGAGGGCCCGCTGGCCATTACCGATTGCTCACACGAAAAAGAGGGCGACTTCTGCATGCAGCGTGAGCATTGCAACATCCGCACGCCGCTCTTGAAAATCCAAGACAGCATCTACCAGCTACTGAACAACATGACGTTGGGAGACATGATGGGGGGAACACCCCTGATTTCAATTCAGTCTCCCGCGGCACAAGGAGTTGAACGATGAAGCTTCCCATTTTCCTCGATAACCATTCCACCACTCCCATGGACCCTCGAGTGCTCGAGGCGATGCTGCCCTACTTCGTCGAAAAGTTTGGCAATGCGGCCAGCCGTAACCATGCCTTTGGCTGGGCAGCGGAAGAAGCAGTAGAAGAGGCTCGTAAACGGATCGCGAAGCTGATCAAGGCTGATTCAAAGGAAATCGTCTTTACCAGCGGTGCCACGGAATCAGACAACCTCGCGTTGAAGGGCGTCCTGGAGATGTATAAGGAAAAAGGCACCCACATCATCACGTCGTCCACAGAACACCGGGCCGTGCTCGATACCGCCAAGTCTCTGGAAGCCAAAGGGCTGGCGACCGTGACCTACTTGCCGGTCGATAAATACGGCATGGTGAATCCGCAAGATGTGCAAAACGCCATCACCGATAAGACGATTCTGATCTCGGTCATGCTGGCGAATAACGAAATTGGCACGATTAATCCCATCGCCGAGATCGGCAAGATTGCCAAAGCCAAAGGCATCTTGTTCCATTGCGATGCCACCCAGGGCGTCGGGAAAATTCCGGTCGATGTCCAGGCCATGGGGATTGACCTCATGTCCTTCTCGGCCCATAAAATGTACGGGCCAAAGGGGATCGGTGCCCTCTACGTCAGGAAACGAAACCCGCGCGTGCGGATCGCCCCACAGATGGATGGCGGCGGACATGAACGTGGTATGAGGTCCGGCACCTTGCCGGTCCCGCTGATCGTTGGGTTTGGCAAGGCCTGTGAGCTCTGCGAGCAGGAGATGACGACAGAAACGGCTCGACTGACCAAAATGCGCGACCGGCTGCAGACCGAGATTATGGCAGCCCTGGAGGAGAGCTATCTCAACGGCCATCCGACGAACCGGCTGCCCGGCAACCTCAACATTTCTTTCGCGTATGTTGAAGGTGAGTCGTTGCTCATGGGCATGAAAGACATTGCCCTCTCATCTGGGTCAGCCTGTACCTCGGCCACGCTGGAGCCCTCGTATGTCTTGCGTGCGCTCGGTGTGGGGACTGAACTCGCTCACTCGTCGATTCGCTTCGGCTTGGGCCGGTTCAACAGCGATGACGAGATTGACTATACGATTAAGAAGGTTATCGAGATCGTCACCAAGTTGCGGGAAATGTCCCCGCTCTATGAGATGGCCAAAGAAGGCGTCGATCTGAAATCCGTTCAGTGGGCTGCACACTAACCTAAAACTAGACTCGCTCATTTCGGAGGATACCATGGCATACAGCAATAAAGTCGTCGATCATTTCAACAACCCCCGAAACATGGGGAGCTTTAAAAAGGACGAAGACGGGGTCGGCACCGGTATGGTGGGCGCCCCAGAGTGCGGCGACGTGATGAAGCTCCAAATCAAGGTACAGAACGATACGATCGTGGATGCCAAGTTCAAGACGTTCGGCTGCGGATCAGCGATCGCCAGCTCCAGCCTAGCCACTGAATGGCTCAAGGGTAAGACGATCGAGGAAGCACAACAGATCAAGAACACGGACATCGTGCAGGAATTGAATCTTCCTCCGGTCAAGATTCACTGTTCAGTCCTGGCGGAAGATGCGATCAAAGCCGCATTAGCCGATTATCAGAAGAAAACTGAAGAACAGACGCCCAGCACCAAGTAACCAAGACACCGACGAAGGGAGTGTCACCATGGACACAACGAATGTCGAGACACAGGCTCCGGTCATCACGCTCACCGACGCGGCCGTGAAAGAGGTCAAACGATTGATTAACGTCCAAGGGATCGAGGAAGGCGGCCTTCGTCTTGGTGTGAAAGGCGGTGGCTGTTCGGGCCTGAGCTACACAATCAATTTCGACGAGAAGATCGGACAGTACGATCAAGTCTATGAGATCAATGGCGTCAAAGTGATCATCGATGCCAAGAGCGCCATCTATCTCCAAGGAACTCAACTGGACTATCAGAAGGATCTCATGGGGGGAAACTTCAAGTTTCTCAACCCGAATGCCAATAAGACCTGCGGCTGCGGAGAATCATTCTCGGCCTGATTGTGAACGAGTTTTGATACTGATTGGTGCGGCACGCACGTGCCGGGTTCTCCTATGGATCAACACACACCGGAATCGCCTCGAACACGTGGGCTGCAGATGGCCCGAAGCATGTGCTGGCACTGCCAGTCTGCTGTCACGGGGGAATACTTCTGCGAACGGTGCGTCAAGGTCCAGCCGGTTTCAAAAGAGACCGATTATTTCACCTGCCTTGGGTTTCCCCGGCGTCTCACACTCGACCAAAAGAAACTTGAGGCCAAGTTCTACGAATTGAGCCGGACGTTCCACCCTGATTTCTATCAGACGAAAAGCTCGGCAGAACAAACGATCAGCCTCGGCAATGCTGCAGTTCTGAATACGGCCTATCGCACACTCCGTGACCCCATTCAACGAGCGGAGTACCTGTTGTGTCTCGAAGCCGGTTCCGTGAAAAATATTCGCACGTCTCCTCCAGCCGACCTGTTTGAGGAAATCTTGGAACTCCAAGATACGCTTGAGGCATACCGGTCATCGGACCGAGATTCGCAGAAGGGTCGTGAGCTTCGCGTGGCCCTTGAGACCGAACAACGGGCGCTAGATCAACGCAAGCAGGAAATGGAGGCTCAACTGCAGCGACTGTTTACAGAGTGGGACCAGTTACAAGACCGTGGAGAAGCCACAAGCCAGGCGCGAGCAGAACGGGACCGGCTCTTGAAACAGATGCGTGATCTCCTTTCCAATCGAACGTACGTCACCAGCATCGTCAACGATTTGGCAGCAACTATCGCCTGAGACGTCCTGCCCCGCACGTAAGAACATGACAAGAATTGTCGGCATCGACCTCGGCACAACGAATTCTCTGATCGCCTACATGAAGGACGGTCAACCCTATGTCGTCCCCGACCGTCATGGTCGAACGATGGTGCCATCAGTTGTGGCCCTGACGGACAATGGGTTAATTGTCGGCGATTCGGCTAAGGAACACTTGACCCGCAGCCCAGAGCGTACGGTCTATTCCGTCAAACGATTCATGGGCAAGGGGTTGGTCGATGTCCAAGACGAATTGGCCTATTTCCCCTACCAGCTCACTGAAACTGGCGGCGTCATCCGGATCCGGCTCGGCGAAAAGAGTTATTCCCCACCGCAAGTCTCCGCCATGGTCCTCAAAGAGCTGAAGCGACGTGTGGAGGCCTACCTGGGTGAAAGTATCAGCCAAGCCGTCATCACGGTTCCCGCGTATTTCAACGACAGTCAACGGCAGGCGACCAAAGATGCCGGACTCATTGCTGGGCTGGAAGTCCTACGAATCATCAACGAACCGACAGCTGCCTCCCTGGCTTACGGACTTCAGGAAAAGACACAAGGGACGATTGCTGTCTACGACTTCGGAGGCGGGACATTCGACATATCAATCTTGAAGCTTAAAGACGGAATCTTTGAGGTACTGGCGACGAATGGCGATACTCATCTGGGAGGGGACGATCTCGACCGGCTGCTTGTCGATCTGTTTATCGGACAAGTCCAACAACAGCATCGGATCAACCTGAGCGAATACCCCGATCATATGCAGGCCGTCCGTTTGGAAGCAGAGCGAGCCAAAATTCGCCTTTCTGATGATCTCAAAGTCGCGATCACCATCGAACTACCGGATGGCAAGGGACACTTCACCAGGGAACTGACGCGCGAGCAACTCGAATCCCTGGCGCTCCCAGTCATTGAACGGACCTTGGCCCCCTGCCGCATGGCGCTCAAAGACGCCGGACTTACCCCGAAAGACATCGACGAGGTGGTCTTGGTGGGTGGTTCCACGCGCATGCCGTTGGTTCGCCAACGCGTCGAGGCGCTCTTTGGAAAGGCGCCGCATTGTCACTTGAATCCAGACGAAGTCGTGGCGCTTGGCGCTGCCGTACAGGCTGATATTCTAAGCGGTGGGACGACACACATGTTGCTCTTGGATGTCACGCCGCTGTCTCTCGGCATCGAAACGATGGGCGGTGTCATGAGCAGTTTGATCCGCCGAAATACGACGATTCCGGCCAGCGCCAAGGAAATGTTTACCACCTATGTCGACGGCCAAACAGGTGTGGACATCCACATCCTACAAGGCGAGCGAGAACTCGTTAAAGACAATCGAAGTTTGGCGCGATTCCGACTGAAAGTCCCCCCCCTCCCGGCTGGTGTTCCGCGCATCGAGGTAACTTTCCTGATCGATGCCAACGGCATCCTGAATGTCACGGCAACAGACATGCGAACGGGCCAGAGTCAGTCGATCGAAGTCAAACCCTCGTATGGGCTCTCGGACGTAGAAGTGGAGCGGATGATCGAGGACTCGTTTAAGTTTGCCGCTGACGATGTCAATGCTCGGAAGTTGATTGAGGCTCGATTAGATGCCGAAACCTTACTCAAGACGACCGAGAAATCACTGGTGGAAGCGGGGCACCTCATCGCCGTGGATGAGGCTCAGGGTATTCGAAACGCACTGTCTCAACTGGCAACAGTAAAGGACAGCACGGACCCCCGAGCCATCCGTGCACGGATGGCCGAACTCGAACAAGCTGCCAAGCACCTGAACGTGGTGATGCTGGACGATTCGCTCAAGAAAAGTTTGCAAGGAAAGAAAGTCACGGAAGTGACGTAACGCGTCGCTCGTGAAACGTATTTCGTTTCATATTTCACAGTTTGTTCGCACTCACTGTCCCGAGCATGGTTGAGGGATGAACGACGAGATACCAAGGAGTTCTCGATGGACTTAAAATGGCAAGACACCGAAGACATCGCCATCCGGCTGGTTGAAGAACATCCTGGGACGGATCCATTGACCGTACGCTTCACGGATATGCACACTTGGATCGTGGCACTGCCAGATTTTAAAGACGACCCCAAGAAGTCGAATGAAAAGATTTTAGAAACGATCCAGATGGCGTGGCACGAAGAGTATCAAGACTCAAAATCGTAGAACAACGACACGTCACAACTCTCGGAAGCCTTCCTCGACTTTCGCCCTGCACCATACAGTCCTGCTAGTCGATGTCTCCACTCGGTTGCCCTTCAGGAATCTGATCCAGCTTATAGAAATCCGTTGGATCGAGTCGCCGCTGTACCGCTTGAGTCGGTTCACTGCCCTTGGCAAAGAGTTCCACGGTTCCCGGTTGGCCTTCACCATCCTGGTCATCTTCCAGCAGTCCCGTCGAGGAATCCACTTTGACAAAGGTGACCCCGTCAGGAATCTCGAAGGGGACAATGGGAAGCCGTTTGAGGGCCTCCTTCATAAAGGCCATCCAAATCGGCAGGGCCGACCGAGCTCCGGTTTCGCTTTCCCCAAGCGACCTCCGGTCGTCAAATCCCACGTACACACCGGTCACTAGGTTTGGGGTGCCGCCAATAAACCACGCGTTGATGTAGTCGTTCGTCGTCCCAGTTTTTCCTGCGATCGGACGGCCCAACGTTTTCGCAGCCTGCCCCGTTCCTTTTTGGACGACATCTTCCATCATATTCGTGATCAGGTAGGCCGTTTCTTTTGGGATGACCTCACGCGATTCAGGCTCGGTTGATTCCAACGTCTTGCCCGTATTGTCCTTGACCGTTTTTACGGCAAAGGGTTCTAATCGACTGCCCTGATTCAAAAATACGCCGTACACCGAGGTCAACTCCATCAAGCTCAGTGACGATGTGCCAAGCCCCAGCGAGAGATCGGCCGGGAGCGGACTCATGACACCCACCGCACGGGAAAACTCGATGACGTTTTTCACACCGACTTTATCCAACAACCGAACTGTGGCTAGATTGTGCGACTGGGCTAAGGCATCACGGAGACTCACCATGCCATGAAACTTTCGACCATAGTTCTCCGGCTTCCAAGTCTTGTCTTCCTCTTCCTGTTCATAGACCACCGGCGCATCCAAGATTTGTGTGGCCGGGCTCAAGCCCTGACTCATCGCGGTGGCATAGATGAGCGGTTTAAAAGCAGAGCCTGGTTGGCGATGAGCCTGCACGGCACGATTGTATTCGCTCCGAGAGAAATCGTAGCCACCGACCATCGCACGGATCGTGCCCACCTTGGGATCGATGGCGATCAGCCCCCCTTCCACAATCGGGGTTTGTTCAAGTGAGAGGACTAACCCATCCTTTGTCAGCTTTTTCACACCAATTTCGATGACATCACCAGGCTTCAAGAGTGTCTTGAGATTCGGATTCACGACAAAATCGACGGTTGGGTCGGGCCCTTTGAGCATCCGCTTCGCCCAACCCATATCGTCAAACGCCAGCTTCCCCGTGAACGGCCCAACCTGAACGACGTAGTAATCCTTGGTAATCTTTAAGACGACCCCTTCACCCACATACCCAGGCTTGATCAATTGATCCCCGGAGGCCAGGTCTGATGGTTGGTATGCTGCAAGGTCAACGGTACGTCGAGGCCCTCGCCACCCTTCCCGTTTATCGAGCTCTCGAACGCCGTTCAAGAATGCGGTTTCAGCCGCTCGCTGCATGTCTAAATTCAAGGTGGTATAGATTTGGAGGCCCCCCTTGTAGACCATTGATTCTCCATACTTCGCCACGAGCCATTGCCGGACATATTCGACGAAGTACGGCGCGAGATGCTCGCTCCCAGGTCGGTGGAACATCAGCTTGTCCCGAACAGCGGCTTCCCGTTCCGCTGACGTCACGAACCCCACCTCCTCCATTCGAGCCAACACATGTTCCTGCCGCTTCTTCGCCAGCTCATACGCGGTAAAGGGTGAAAACTTGCTGGGCGACTTCGGGAGTCCCGCTAAGAAGGCTGATTCGGCAAGCGTCAGAGACCTGACATCTTTTCCAAAATACGATTGCGCCGCTGACCCAACACCATAGGCCCCCTGACCGAAGTAGATCTGGTTCAGATAGGTCTCGAGAATCTGTTCTTTCCCTGAGACCGCTTCCATCTTGTAGGCCAGGACAAGCTCGCGAATCTTACGCTCATACGACCGCTCCGACGACAAGAACAATGACCGCGCCAGCTGTTGTGTAATCGTACTGGCACCTTCGACTTTTTTCCCTCCATGCCGAATGTTCGTCCAGGCTGCCCGCAGCATTCCGATGAGATCCAGTCCGGGATGCTCGAAAAACCGTGCATCTTCCGTAGCAATGACCGCCTGTGTCAGCGTTTTCGGAATCTCCGGCAGCGGTGTCAGAATACGGCGCTCGATAAAGAACTGACCGATGGGCTGGTTATCATCAGAATAGACCGTGGTCACCAAACTCGGTTGGTAGTTTTGCAGTAGGTCGAGCGACGGAAGATCACGAGAAACATGCCAGATGATTCCGCCCACAAGCGCGGCGCCGCCGATGGCGACGGCCACGAGACTGATTAAAACAATTTGCCACCACCGCCATCGGCGGCGTGGCCGATCCAGGTCTTCGATAAATCGTCGGTCGTTTGGCATTGGGGTTAGATACCGGTAGACGTACGTCTGCGGTACGTCAGAACTTACAATGCGCCATGTGAAAACTCAAGCAAGACACAGATTGTGTGGCCATCTACTCGAACCCTCGCCCCTATCTCTCTCGGCGGAAAAGAACATTTCGCTTCTGAAACGAATCGCTCCATAGTAGAAATTATACATGCCGAACCAGAGTGGCGTACGACGACGACACCCTCTTCACTCCATATGGCCAATATTGATCCAGATCCTCCCATTTCGACATGAGGTCCTTGCCTATACCACAACTGGTCAAGATCCAATACATGGCCAACCCACGAATGAGAAACAAGGATACAACCTGTGCCCACGGTACATCGGTAAGGAAATGTGAATGCCGTCGCACGCCCAATCCAATTCTCGCCCTGACAATCGATGCCTCCAAGAAAGAAATGGGCCTCGGTCTAGCCGCCAGCGACACCGCCGCATGTGACAAAAACCCATGAACAAGAAGGCCTTATTTATATTGATCGTTCATTATGCCAACACCTCAGAAAACCGGGACGATTAAGAGTAAGGTTTCTTGCATGATCGAACAGTCTGTCATCAATCAGCCGGTCCTCTTTCTTATCGAAGATGAACCAGATACCGCCGCTCTCGTGACGCTCATCCTGCAGGAAAAGGGCTATCAGGTCGTGCATGCCGCCGACGGCCACGACGCGCTGAACAAGATCGGCTCGATGCGGCTCCCTTCACTCGTGCTGTTGGATATCCAATTGCCCCATGTCGACGGGATCACCATCCTGGAAACGATCCGAGCGACCCCCGACTGGCATGACGTCCCAGTGGTGCTCCTAACGGCTGTTGTCGATCCGCTCTGTATCCGTCAAGCGGTGTCTATCAGGGTCCAGGATTACGTCCTCAAGCCATTTAAACGCGACACGTTGCTGCGATGTATCGAGCGAGCCCTGACACCACTGGCACGCCCATGATGATCCTGTTCCCCTCCACGGGAGTCCATCCCTCCTAGAACCACTCAGAATTCCTGCGACGCGCATCGCCCTCTACGTCAATCCCCAATCGCTGCATAATGACAGGTGCGCGTCCCTTTGTCTGGCTGGACTTCAGCCCCATCTGACACTATCGTTTCAACCTGTTGCTTGCCTGGGACGATCATCTTCGAGTATACTGCCGAGTTTGCGCCTCACTACGGGGCGTCATTTTTGTCGCTCGCAGAAAGCAGATTTACCCCATGTCCACCGTACGTGCCCCTCAAGACCGTCGCAGCGATATCCGCAATATCGCGATCATCGCCCACGTTGACCACGGGAAGACAACCCTGGTCGATGCCGTGCTCCGCCAAACTCACGTCCATCGTAAGATCGATGATATGGGCGAACGCATTATGGATTCGATGGACCAGGAACGTGAGCGAGGAATCACGATCCGCGCCAAAAACGCCAGCGTCATCTACAACGGGGTGAAAATCAACATTGTCGATACGCCAGGTCACGCCGACTTCGGCGGGGAAGTAGAACGCACGCTTCGAATGGTGGACGGTGTATTAATTTTGGTCGATGCCAAAGAAGGGCCCATGCCGCAGACGACCTTCGTGTTGCGGAAAGCCTTGGCGTTGGGCCACAAAGCCATCGTCGTCATCAATAAGATCGACCGGCCCGACGCGGTGATCGACGATGTCGTCAACCGCACCTTCGACCTGTTCGTGCACCTGGGTGCCACCGACGAGCAACTCGATTTTCCGATCGTCTACACGTCGGCCATTAAAGGCATCGCCACGCTGGACGTGAACAAGCCAGGAACCGATATAGCCCCATTGCTCGATACAGTGCTGGAGAAAATTCCTGCTCCAGCCATTACCATTGATGCCCCGCTCCAAATTCTCGTCCTGGCCCTTGTGCAAGATCCGTACAAAGGCAAGATGGGGATCGGCAAGATCCAGTCCGGTTCAGTTGCCAGACGTCAGAACGTCCTGGTCCTCGGCAAGGACGGAGCACAAATTCCAGGAAAGGTGTCCGACCTCGCCGTCTATTCGGGCCTCGAACGGGCCGACACGGAACAAGCAGCGGCCGGGGAAATCGTCGCAGTTGCAGGCCTTGATGACGTGAGCATCGGAGATACCATTGCTGACGCGGAGCATCCCCTCGCGTTGCCACGCGTCACGATCGACGAACCGACGGTTCAGATGACCTTCTCCGTCAACAACAGTCCCTTCGCCGGTCGGGAAGGCAAGTTCCTGACGTCACGCCATTTGCGCGAACGACTCTTCAAGGAATTGGAAACCAATGTGTCGCTCCGCGTCAATGAGACCGACAGCGCCGATCGTTTTCTTGTGGCTGGACGTGGGGAACTGCACCTGTCCGTGCTGATCGAGCAAATGCGGCGTGAAGGATACGAATTACAGGTCTCACAACCGGAAGTCATTCTCCATCGTGAAGGCGACACCGTCATGGAGCCGTACGAAGAGCTGACCATCCAGGTGCCGGAGACCTATCAAGGTACCGTCATCGAGGAGATCGGCAAACGCCGAGGCGAAATGCGGCATATGCGGCTGATTCACTCCGATGTCGGCACCAGCGAGATGCATCTGGAATACCACATTCCGACCCGTGGCATCATGGGGCTGAAAAATGTGCTATTGGCCAAAACCCGTGGCACCGTCATCATGCACCATGTGTTTTCGGCCTACGAGCGGGCGGAAGAACGTGATTTGATCGTCGCCCCACATGGGTCGCTGGTGGCCTTCGAAGATGGGGTCAGTACGGGCTATGCGATCTTCATGACCCAAGAACGTGGAGCCATGTTCATCGGACCTGGCGTCGATGTCTACCGTGGGATGGTCGTTGGTCAGAACAGCCGAGATGAAGACCTCGATGTCAATGTGTGCAAAGAGAAGCACCTCAGCAATATGCGAGCCTCCGGGTCTGACGAGGCCTTGGTGCTCACCCCTCCGCGTGAGATGACCCTCGAGTTCGCGTTGGAATATATCGGAGCCGATGAACTGGTGGAGATCACGCCACAAAATCTCCGCCTGCGCAAACGATTATTGAATCCGGATGACCGTCGAAAAGCCAAGAAAGCCGGCAAATGAGAATCAGGAAAAAATCGCCCAAGCCTTCGGCTAAACGACCACCTCTCTATTTTATCGGTTATCGAGGGACAGCTCCGGGGACGGATGAGGTCAAAGCACTATATGACCGTGAGTATGGTGGACCACTGACCATCCGACACGAAGAAGGCTCGCCCGAATCCTGGCAAGCCACCCATGGCCCATGGTCCGCCCATGTCGTGATGCCGCTTCCGACGGATCAGGTTGCAGCTATCATGAAACAACTGTCATGGGAACATGACCTTATGGGGGCCATTGCCCCATCCATTGTCTCGCCTCGAGATATGCCGGATACCGTACTCCTGGCGACGCGACTGGCTCGCTGCTTGACCCTATTGTCTCAAGGCACGGCCCATGATGTCATCACACAGGCCTACATCAATCCATCGGATTGGCAGCAACGTGCGCTCTCGACGTTTCTGCTGGATGATCATGTTTCCATCGTTCATGACGACAACGCTCATCCAGACCGAGTCTGGTCCTATTCACTGGGACTCAGTAAGTTTGGGATGGACGAGATCGAGATGTTTTCGGCGAAAGGACTCCCGGACAGTTCGGCCAAGGATATTTTGTCCGCATCCGGCAATGAATTATTGCGATTTGGCCAGCCGATGAAGGTAGGGACCACGCTCGACCTTCCTCTCCTTGGTCGGACCGTTCGCATTCAAAATTACCGGACCGCTTCCCCGGCCGGCCGGATGTTGGGATTCCGAGAACTGCACACCTCGTAGATTCACCGTTCTCATCGCCCATACACCCAGCCATTAGGCCTATCGGCCCGTTGACTTCCCTTCAAAACACAGGTTACAAAGTTTATGGTTCGAGTGGGGTCCTACCTATCCAAGACCTCAGTACAGCCATCATCCATACAGATGTTCTAATAAGGAGGTTTGCGATGAGTGACGTGGCACCGGAAATCAAAGTGGGCGATACAGCACCGGATTTCAACCTGAAGGATCAAGACCAGAAGGACGTGAAGCTGAGCGACTATAAGGGCAAGAAGAACGTCGTCTTGTGCTTCTATCCGCTGGATTGGAGTCCGGTTTGCCAGGGTGAAAACAAGTGCTTAACTGACGACTTCCCGAAGTTCCAGTCGGCCAACGCGGAATTGTTCGGCGTCAGCTGCGACAGCTTCTTCTCACACAAGGCCTGGGCGGATTCATTAGACCTGAAGCATCGCCTCTTGTCCGATGTCCATCGGACAACGGCCAAGTCGTATGGTCTTTATTTTGAGCCCTTGAACTGTTCCAAGCGCGCGACCGTCATCGTGGATAAGAACGGAAAGGTCGCCTATGCGAAGGTACAGGAAATCAAGACTGCCCGCGAGGACAAAGAGATCCTTGATGCGCTCGCGAAACTCGGCTAACCAACAGTCCTGAGTACTGGGTGCTGAGGGCCGAGCAATCGGATGACTCAGCACTCAGTACTCGACACTCAACACGACCTATGAGTACCGTTCTCGACATCAGCGACGCGAACTACAAAGAATTCACCGACAGTGCCGGTGCGGTGGTCGCCTATGGCCTGGCCACCTGTGAGCCCTGCAAGGCCTACGATCCTATTCTGGAAGCGACCGCAGCGAAGTTCCCAACCATCAAGATTGGCAAAGCCAAGATGCATGTACCGGGACGCTGTCGCGAAATCAAAAAACTCCACACCTTTGAAACGTACCCCACCACTCATTTCTTCGCGCATGGTAAATTATTACTGACACGCGAAGGAGTCGTCGAGCCGGCCGAACTCGCCGCACTCATATCCGACTACTTACTCAAGTAGCCCTGCGGCTGATTCGGGAGGAGACGAGCAAGGTATGAAGACGATGATCCTTGGTCTGCTGTTTGTCATGAGCCTGGCTCTCACCGTGCCGGCTGGCGCTCATACTGACGAGTATTTCGAGTCCGTTCAAGCACCGCACGGTGGACAGTTGCGGATGACCGGGCCGTATCATATGGAACTGTTGGCCAAGGATGGGGAACTGACGGTCTATGTCACGGACCATGCCGACAATACCATCGGGGTAGATGGGGGATTGGCGAAAGCAACGGTTGAAACGGGATTAAACCGGATACAGGTGCATCTCCACCCAGTCGGAGGCAACGTCCTCAAGGGAACCGGCACCTTCTCACTGACACCAAGCACCGTGGTCATCGTGTTTATGAAGCTGCCGAATCAAGACGGCTACGCCGCTCGGTTCATCCCCTTGAAGCCGAAGGGTGAAGAGGGAGAGAAAGCACACTCCCATTCAGATGATGCAGGCCCGCACCATCATCACCACTCACCGAAACATTGAGAGTTGATGTGATTCAACTGATGGATACCCGGCTTGAGCTGTAAGGAGAACCGATCGTGAGACATCTGCTTGGGAGTTTCGTGCTGTGCATCACGCTGCTGGCGTCCGGTCACGTCGGTGCCCACTCGGCTAAACACGCCGAACCGGTGAAGTCTCTTCACGGTGGACAGTCGTTGGCCGCAGGGCCGTATCATCTCGAACTGGTGGCTAAAGATGGTGACCTCTTACTGTATGTAACCGATCATTCGGACAAACCGATTCCCACTGAAGGCGCAAAGGCCAAGGCTACGATTCAGCAAGGATTTGAGAATGCCACCACGCAGGTGGAGCTGATACCAACTGGTGAGAACCAGCTGAAAGGAACCGGGACGTTTACACTAAACCCGGAAACCGGAATCATCGTCTTTCTCAAATTGCCCGGACGGGATGCCCACGCCGCCCGTTTTACGCCGCTCAAAGGCAAGAGCTGAACCGCACAACTAGCTCGCTGATATCAGCCGTTCTGATTTTGTTCGTTAAAGCGCTCCCCTCACAGCTCTCTGGCACAAGGAGTCTTGGCTCTTTTCATGCGCTCGTTTGGATTATTGAGTGAAGAGCCCTGTCTCTCAGAATCCTGATGGGACGGCGAAACTTCGGAAGGGATTAAGCCGACACTTCGTAAGTTAGATCACGGGAGGGGACCAATCGAATGTTGGTCAAGGTACCTTGGGTAATACGCTGAACGAGTTCCTGCCAGATATCTTGAGCCAACACTTCACCGGTGACGAACCGACGACTCAGTGCCGTCGATAGGTCTTTGTGGTCGAATTTTGCGATGACCCTCTCCTGAATCAATTGATCCAACGCCCCAATATCGGTAACCATGCCAGTCATGCGATCAATCATGCCCCGAACGGACACGAAGCAATCCCACTCCCGTCCTTGATGGCCAGGTTGGACAGCATTAAAGGAATATCGCTTCGTAATCGTGGCGCTGTTCGGACTGTCTCCACCGGTCACCTCGGCATAGAGATCTTCATCCTCACAGAGCCGAAGGGTATGGAGCGCACCGATATCCCGTTGAACGGCCAGCTTCTCCCACAATACGTGGGAAAAATTTTCCGAGGTTGGGATCTGATCCTTGAAATAGGGCATGTCGAGATTGAGATTCTTGTGATCAAATTCCTCGATAACCTCCAACAGCACCCGCTTGAGGTCGAACAAATTGACTACCATGCCGTTTGTTGGGTCAATCTTCCCTGAGACGGTCAGCTCCAGTAGATAGTTATGTCCGTGCGCAGGAGGGTTATAACACCGGCCAAACATCGCACGATTTTTTGCCTCATCCCATTCCGGTCGGATGTAGCGGTGGGAGGCAGCGAACTCGATTCGTTTAGTCAGTAATACAGGAGGCATAGTTTTTCAGTGCTGCGTTGCGGAACGGAAGGACGGCTTTGTCACAAATTCACCATGTCACTTCAAGTCTGAAAGCCATTCTTCTCTCATGCTGCCTGACACTGGCACTTCCTCACGATAGGCACCGTGGCCGATACGAATCGTAACAGACTTGGTGAGATTCGCAAAGGCCGCCCGCATCGAGGCGCTGGGGCGAAATCGCACAAAGTGCACCGCGCTGATCTTCGTTTCGTGACTATGGCCGCCTTCGAACTCACCGAAGGCCTCTTCTTCATCGGCCACAATGGCCACCTTCTCGCCATGGTCCAACCCCATAAACTCATCGAGTCGTTCTTTAATGTTCACTTCGTCGGTAATTTCGATCAAGAGCGTCGCGCTCAATTCACCGGGTGCCGGGAGGATGGCATTGTACACGTCCAGCTCGTCCTGGACCCTCGCCGGGTCGAAAATTCGCTCCACTCGAATCATTTCCTGAATCTGGAATTGCAACGTGCGCCGATTCTCAAACACCAGGGTTATCCACGGGCCGACTGAAATACGTCGCCGCTGTTTCAGGGCAATAATGTTCGCCCGAAAGGCTTCACGCTGCCGTTCGTATTCTTCGCACGCAATAAGGTCTGCTACTGTTAGGGCCTGCATAGATACTCTCGCTTTTCTTCACCCATTCCAGATCATCGTACTCTCGTCGCTCATTAGGCTTCTGACCTAAGCCCATAGGCATCCCGCACGATCTGGATCGGATGTCGCACGCTTTTCTCAGGCATCTGTGCCGTGGCCCCCGCCTGCTCCAATTGTAAACCCGCCAATGGACAGTCGGAGACAACGAGATCCGCTTGCGTCTGTTCGATGGCTCGTGCAGCTTTGCCGGCTATCTTCATCGAGAGCGGGAAAAATTCGACCTTGGCAGACCAAGACCCATCATGTCCCGAACATTGTTCAATGACCTCAACCTCCGCCCCAGCGCACTCCATCAGCTCTTTCGATTTGAACCCGATGTTCTGGTCCCGCATGTGGCAGGGGATCTGATAGGCGATCCTCCCAGGCTTCTCAGTGAAATCGGTTGCGAGTTCCCCTGCTTTCTTCATCTTCATAAGGTACTCGCAGACATCAAACGTCTTCTCCGCCACCTGCTTCGTTTGCTCATTGGGAAAGAGTTCCGGATATTCCCGTTTCAGCATTAAGCTGCAGCTAGCAGTAGGCACTACCACATCGTACCCTTTGAGCACCCATGGGTACAATGAGGCCACATTGCTTTGAGCCGCTTGTTGGATCGCCTGTGTGTCACCGATGTCGAAGTTCGGCATTCCACAACAGCGCTGCTCTGGCACCACAACCTGGATGCCATTCTTTTCAAGCACCTGCACCGTGGCCTTGCCCACATCGGTGACTTGTGCGTTGACCAAGCAACTGGCAAATAGCGCCACTTTTCTGACCGGTGGCTCAACAGCCGCGGTCATAGCCCGACGCCCAAACCACCGTGAAAATGTCTCCGACGAGAAATGCAGAACCTGGCGATCTTGATGGATCCCAACGACCCGCTGCAGCACACGACGAACCAGCTTGTTGCGTAATAGCCCGTTGGTGATCGAGGCAGTTGCGCTCCCCAGACTGCCGATGGCATCTGTCATGATAAGCAGGCGATCTCGCCATCGAACTCCTCGTTCCGTAGCCAGACGCTTTTTCCAGGCCACCATCAAATGTGGAAAATCGATAACGTAGTGATGGGGAGGCGTATAGGGGCAATGGTTGAAACAGAGCTTGCAGTAGTAGCACTCGTCGACCACTTGATGATGGTCCGTCGGAGTGAGCTTTGAGACATCGCCTTCATACACGTCGATACGATCAAGCAACGTGTTGAAGGACGGACAGAGGTTAAAGCAGCGTCGGCACCCGTCGCAGACCTCGTAGATTCGTCGCGTTTCCTTCTCCAATTGCTTGGGATCGATCGGCGCAATAAGACTCAGACCCTTCATATCCTTCTCCGAAAACGATCAGCGGCCAGTCTTCGCCGGCGACCGAACGCCGCATAGTCGAAAACTGACCGCTGTTCGTGCACTGACACTCAGCTATTAGCTTTTCAAACTATCCAGTCCCTTTTGGAAGCGATTGGCATGGGACCGCTCAGCTTTCGCGAGAGTCTCAAACCATTCAGCCAACTCTGGAAACCCCTCATCTCGCGCCGTTTTCGCCATCCCAGGATACATTTGCGTATATTCGTACGTTTCGCCCTCGATAGCGGACTTGAGGTTCGCATCGGTGTTGCCGATCGGCACACCCGTCGCCGGGTCTCCGACTTCCTTCAAGAAATCAAGATGGCCGAAGGCATGGCCGGTTTCCGCCTCTGAGGTGTCCCGGAAGAGCCCGCCAACGTCCGGAAACCCCTCGATATCTGCCCGCCGAGCGAAGTAGAGATACCGGCGATTGGCTTGTGACTCGCCGGCAAACGCATGCTTCAGATTGTCGTGACTCTTGGTTCCTTTTAAGCTCTTACCCATATCATCCTCCTCGTTGTTCGAAGGCCCACCCTTCCCCCGCGAAGATTATCGTCGCTTGGAAACTGCCGGGTAAGATAGCGCAGCCATCATCAGAGGTTCAAGAGGCTTTCCACTCTTCACTGGGCCGCCGTCATTATTTAGGAAGTAACCAGCCGTACCCGCCAATCGAGTGAGTATGTGCACCGCTGGGTGTTATGATAGACTCTCATTGTTTTTGGCGTAGCAAGAATCTTTCTATGAGGCGCTTCGTGAAGATTACTCTTTCTCACTTCCTCTACCGAACTGTCGGTGTGATTTCGCTGGTCGCCCTGTTGATGTCTGGTTGTGCACAAGACTCGTATCAACGGAGAGCCGACGTGATGAAAGACCACGTGGAGGCGTTCTACAGCCATTTGAAGGCCAATCGGGTAGGATCGGCTGTTCATGAAAACGAACAGATCGAACTCATGGCCGACCAGATGGCAGACACCGTCAAGAAGCGCGGTCAGATGGGAGGAGTCACGCAAGTCGAACGCGAGTTCGCCCTGATGAAAACGGCTCGAGAAACAAGCGCCCAGAATTGGATTGCATTAGGACAATACTTCACGCTCAAGCAACAACCCGACAGAGCCCGCACGTCCTATCAACGGGTGATCGATACGTACACAAATCCGACCGAACGTACTTACCGAGAACAAGCGGCTCGAGCGCTCAAAGATCTGGATATCGCCTCACCACCTTCGCTCGATCCAACTCGTTGATCACGTAGATCCGAACATCCGTGCGGATGGCGGTTCCCTCAGCCATGAGACCATCGACATCGTATAAAGTATTCTTGCTGACTCTCTGTCTGGTCTTCTCGGGGTGTGTCCATCGCATTCATGTGACGCCGTTGCCTCCCAGCGTGTCGTCCAACACGATCCCTCGTAGTCTCCAGACCGTAATAAGCCCAATTGTAATGGAAGGCCCAGACCATCGACCAGGCATCACACACCTGGACTGGCCCCATGAGGATCTGACGCAGGGAACCATCAACTACCTGCGCCATCGAGGCACCTTCGCCTCGATCTCACTCGAATCGAGCGACCTTGTGATTCATGTGGCAACCAAGTTGATGCTGCGTTCTCGGCGAGGCCTCTATCACTATCGGATCATCCTAGAGGCAGAGATGCGTGAAGCGTCACACCCTATCAAAACCTATCACGTGGAACAGACTGCGGTAGGGTCAGCGATCCGATGGGTGACGGTTTCTGATCGGCGCCCAATTGAAATTGCGTTGCAGTTGGCGCTGGAAGACTTATTGGGAAAGATTGAGGCCGACCGATCCCTCTACCTCAATCACCGGATGTAACCGCCATCCCAACTCGCATCTGCACCACTTGAGGCTCTTGCGCAGGTTGGTTAGAATCTAGGTTCTGATCTATGCCGTGCTTGGAAACTTCAACATACTCGTGGCAATCCAGGCGAAATGCCTGGTCTCCGAATGCGACGTTGTAAAAATTGCAATGGTGCGGCAAATCCGATTCTTTATAGACGTCAGGTTGAAAATGTTCGCAGGATACGCACATGCGCGCGACCGGGATCTCTCCTTGCAATTGAAGCGCGCGAATCAGTTTCACAAGCGTCCCGAGCAGTGACACCTGCTCCTGAACCGATAGATTTTCCGTGGCCGATGCCAGAATTTCCGGCCACCGGTTTTCCACATGACCCGCTTTGGCCCCAAGCGCCGTTAAGTGCACCGTCACGACGCGATTGTCGACTTCCCGGCGTCGCCGCCGAACAAATCGTTTCTGTTCCAGCGTTCTGATCACTTCGGATGCGGTGGGTAACTTGACCGAGAGCTCTCGCGCAATCGTCGAAACGGTAGCCGAATGGTTCGGTCGAGATCGGAGAAACGTCAGCACCTGAATCTGCAAGGGCCCGATTCCTTGTCGCCCCTTCCGCCTCCAGGTGCGGCTTTTCATCGCCAAACCGATTTTTGAAAGTCCTGTCACCAAACGATCCGGGAGCGAGTCCTGGTCGATCTTCGTTACCGCTGTCATAACTACCCCTCCTCACCCTACTAGTTCGGCAATCGGCACTATTCGTTCGGCAATTAGCCGGTGGGTAGTCTATTGTCCTGTCTTCCTCCCCGTCAAGCCTGTTTCTCACTCCAGAAGCCATCCCCTACTTTTGTTTTTTAGCGGACGACGAGTACGCTACAGTGAGCATGTTGCACCACACGAGTGGATACGCTGCCGAGTAGGACCCGACCGATCGCGCCCAACCCCTTCGCTCCGGTCACGATCAGGTCTGCCTTGTTTTTCTTGGCCACCGTCAGAATCTCATCGGCCGGCTTCCCAAGCCTCACGGCTTCACGTATCTGGAAGCCTGATTTCGCGAGCTTATCTCCATAGCGTTGCACCAGACCCTTCCCAGCTTCTTTCACTTCCGGATACTTCAAAAAAGGCATGGCGTGTACCACGGTCACAAGAACCGGTTCGCGGTCCGGACCGTCGGGAGTCGGATTGAACGTGCGGAGAAGAAACTTGACTGCCTTATCCGAGGCAACCGACCCATCGATCGCCAGAATCAGATGCCGGACTGGCCGAGGGGATTCTTTCACCACCAGAACGGAACAAGAGGCATGGTGGATGGCATGGTTCGAGATACTGCCCAGCATGAATCGATCCAAGGCATCCAACCCTCGGGACCCGATCGACAAGAGATCAATCCCACGTTGCGCGTGCTTCATGATCGTGGCTGCCACGGCGCCGTGGTCGGTCGTCACGGTTCCACGCAAGCCCAGCGTCGACAACAAGCCTTCCGACTCCTTTTTCGTAGACTTTGCCGCTGCCTCCATTCGCTTCACTTCGGACTGAATATACCGTTCCGTCCCGACAATCACCGGTTGGATCATGAAGGGAGCCCGAAGGCTCGCCACATCGACGACATGCAGCACACGAACGACTGGCTGCACCGCGAACGGCATCTCCGCCAACCATTCCATCGCCCATCGGCCATACTTCGATCCATCAGTTGCCGCCAGAACCTTCATAGTGGGTATCCTTTTGTTCAATTGAAACACTACCCCTGTTATTAAAGGATTGTCTTGAACCGCTCTCGAAACACGTCGATCGGCAGATTCGCCACCGAAGCATACCGAGCCACAGCATCCTGATTCTTCAGGTCATCCTCATTGAGTCGGATCATATACTGGCGGGCGATAAGGTAAGACTGGGACTCAGTCTCTACCATCCTGACCCTAGTCCGTCCAGTAGAGGAATCCACCATCTGCTTGAATGGAATCGGAATGAACTGCCCGTTCTGAATCGACACCATCGCCGCTGTCCCACCATCGAGCAGGTACTGGGCCGCGCAATACCCAAGGTCTCGAGTATATTCAATGTCGTAGGGAATCGGATCAGCACAACGGAGTTCATATCCCACATTCTTCGACACCATCGTCACCGACAATCCGAGTGCGCGAAGTTGCTTGGTCAGCTCCCGCCGTAAGACGTCCCCGAGATCGACCTCGGTCATCCGTAGATGGCCATGCTCGTCATGTTCCACATGCTCCAGACCACCAAGCTCATGCGGATCAAGAATTTCAATCAGCCCTTCCGCCACCACCGCAACGCCATCAGTCCGACCCTGTTCAAAGCGCTTGATCATGGCCCCAATCAACAGATCGACCACTCGTTTTAGTTTCACCGGCCGTTCACGAAACTCTTCCGGAATAATGGTCAAGGTGGCACCTGCGGCCTTTCCAATCCCCAATGCCAGATGACCGGCCTTGCGTCCCATGGTCACAACCACGTACCAGCGACTGGTCGTACGGGCGTCCACCATGAGGTTCTTTACGATCTCGGCCCCAACGTGACGAGCCGTTTGAAACCCAAACGTCGGTACGCTATAGGGGAGATCCAAATCATTGTCGATAGTCTTCGGAACGTGGACGACTTGTAGTCTCCCACCGGATCGCTCCTCCAGTTTCATCGCCGAAAACGCGGTATCGTCCCCTCCGATCGTCACCATACGCGTAACTCCGAGCCGAGATAGGGAGAACAACACGTTGTCGAGCAGCTCTGCGCTCTTGGTTGGGTTCGCACGAGAGGTCCCCAGATACGACCCACCTCGGAAATGAATCCGACTGACATCTTCAATCGACAGCGGTCGTACTTGCCCCGTCCCTCCTTCCATCAGCCACCTGAAACCATCAATGATCCCGAGCACGTCGCAACCCCCAAGAATGCTGCGGATCGTTGCTGCGTTGATCAC
This sequence comes from uncultured Nitrospira sp., assembly GCA_902500775.1. Lineage (GTDB taxonomy): Bacteria > Nitrospirota > Nitrospiria > Nitrospirales > Nitrospiraceae > Nitrospira_D. Next base: position 50,641 of record CABVRZ010000004.1, on the reverse strand, counting down.
ACTATTGATTCCGGGGGCGGGCCCGCCTCCGACCAAAATCCCGACCATTGGACGGTCCATCGTCATCTATTCCTCCTAGCCCATACTTCCATGACCCCACTGGGCTCTTCAAGATCTACGGCATGGTTGTATACGTCATCTCGTCTAGAGGCAAGCGGTAGGACTCCACTCACTCCGGCAGTTCGTCCAAACCCACATGGGCGCGAAGGCGGTTATAATTGAAGGCCGGTTTCCCACCCCGTTGACGGCCAAGATCGTACCGCTCCATGTCAAGAATCAATTCACCCACCTTTCCTTGTAATGCTGGAGACGCAGCGGCATGCCGGGGAGTCTGCCCACCCAGTGCGACATGAGGCTGATCCGACCATTCCAGGTAGGTTGTTTCAAGGAACTGATTGAGCAAAGCCTTCTCTTCCTCACTGGTCACGACCACCCTCGGTGGGGTATCCGCCGTAAGCTCAGCCACCGAAAGTAGCCGAGTTGGCGCCACCACTGTTTCTCCTCGGAAATGTAACGAGAATCCCAGCGCAGCCGCGAGCCTATGTTTAACATGATCAAGCCGCTGTGGACTATCGCATTCCACGATCAGTTGATAGGCCGTCAGCGTCAGCTTGGCCACGAGCGCGCCACCCTCACGTTGGACCCATCGCTGGAGGGAGGGTAGCCTCCCCGTCACATCCTGTCTGTCGACGGGATCAGACTTCTCCAAAGACAAGTCGGCCATCCCGGATAACCCATCAGTGAACCGTCGATGTTCGTGGTGATCATAGAGCGCAATCGCGTACAGAAAGGCCTGGTCGTCAGCCGTGCGATATTCGACGTGAACAGCGGCATCAATCAGCGCTGCAAGGCGTTGTTCGGCAAATGCCCAAAGGACCATATAACCGAACCGCTTGGTGAATTCTTTCCATTCCCCCAGCGCAAAGGATCCGGTGCTCATCTCCATTTCGCGTCGCCAATCGGACGTCGTGTCGAGCAACACCCTGGCATCAGCTTGTGACAGGGTGACCCCACAGCCGCCCCATAGGGCTCGGTCGGACTCCAGAGGAGAATTTGGATCATGGATGACCCTGGTGAGCAACGGACGGTCCACGCTCAGATCCTTGACGAATTCACCGCCTGGCAGGACCACCCTTGTTCCATCAGCGAGCGATTGCAACACGAGATCCTGACCAGCTTGCGGTAACGAGATCGGCTTCAGGACATCGATATAGGAATGCTTCAAGGGATCGAGCCACTGTCGCTCCTCTTCGGGGATATGTTCAGTGATCACGTCTCGCAGCTGTTCGATGAGGGTCAGCTGTCCGTCTTCTGGGTAGTAATCGCAGAAGAGATAGAGGCTCGCCAGGTCTATTTCCTGTTCCAGCGGCGCGACAAGCCGTCCTGCGTCTCTCTCAACATACGGTTTCAGCGCGCGCGCCAGCGCGCGCGCTCTCTGCACACGAAACTCCGGCCTGAGAGAGAAGCGATCAAGCCGCGCGAGAATCGCGTCCAGTGTCTGCGGGCGCGGCACCCACACCCCCATTCCCCTGTCACTCACCCGAGTCATGAATTTCTTCCATAACGATTTCCTCTGCATCGATCCAGTCTCGGAGGGCATTCCCATCCTGACGGCCGCGCTCTCCCCAGAGCTCGTAAGCTTTCTGCGAAATCCGTTCCCACAGTCCTTCCGGTAATTCGATGGGCTTCTCTAACTGCTTCGCCGCTGGGACGGTTCGACCCTTCCCTTTGCTGCTCGTCGCTTTGGGTTTTGTCTTGGTCTTAGTTGTTGTCTTGCGCGTTGGCATGACTCGCTCCTCGGCTACATGTTGCTTGGCATGGATGGTCGTACAAGGACACGGCGATGGTCCGGATGAAACCTCGGACTCCGGACGGTTAGGACAGGGCACGAGGACTTTTGAAGAACGAACTCCGCCACGCTACCAAATAACGCGTGAGCCAAACCACGTCGGCCATGAGTCCCCATCACGATCAAACTCGCGTCATGGACCACCGCTGCATTCAGGATCGAGTCAGCCGGTAGTCCGCCGGAAACGACGAAATCCGACACGAGCCCAGCTGAGGTCAGTGCCGTAGCGAGATCAGACAGCCTTTTGGTGACCGCTGTCCGGTCATGGTCACGTTTCGCTACATGAGGCAGGGTGAAGTCCAGCCCGTACGAAACCGGCTCCAAAACATGGAGCATTCTGATAGAGGCCTCGGATCGTTGAGCAACCAGTGCCCCATACTCCAACGCGTCGAGCGAACAGTCCGAAAAATCTATCGGGACCAGAATCCGCTCAATAGCCGAGAGATTGTGTCGATGTCCACCCTTTTTCTCTTCTTCCTGCAACTCAGCGCGCACAGCCAGAACCGGGCAGGGTGCCGCCCGAGTAATGCGCTCTGCCGTACTTCCCAGAAGCACGTGAGCCAATCCGGTCCTGCCTCTCGTGCCCACGACAATCAAATCCGACTCTTCGCCCATTGCAGCCATAAGAACTTCTTCGCTCGGGATGCCAGTGGTAATCCTGGTCTCAACCGATATCCCTCGAGCGACTGCCCGTGCTTTTAATTCAACCAATTCCTGCGTCGCCTCTTTCATCAACTCAGCCAAATACAGTCGATTGACAGGATTCTCCGGATCGAGTCCAGTGGGGAACTCCAACACCCGCATGACGGTCAACGAGACACCCCAGGATCGGGCGAGCACATAGGCATACGCCTCCGCGACCGCTGACCCCTGTGATCCATCGGTCGCAAAGAGAATTCTCAGTCCTCCCGTGGGCACACTCACGCCGCCTCCGCACTCAACAGGAGCAACTCCCCGCTCATCGTCGGATGAATGGAGCATCGAAAGGCGTGCCGACCAGGTCGTGTCATGTCAAACCGAATCATGGCACTCTGTTTCGCATCGAGATACACTCCTCCCACTCCACGGCCATAGACAATCACGCCGGCTTTTTCAATCCGCGTAGGGATCCCCTCAAACATGGTCGAGCTGAAATCGTGTCGTTCCGCATCTTCATTCCGAACATTGATGACAGTGGGAAACCCCAGACGCAAGGGACTCTGCTTCGTCACAAACCGAAAATCCTTGATGGTCACATCGACGACCTGTTCGGATTGTGCCAGAAGGGCCGAACCGTACATCCAGGCCAGGCATACCACGGTAAGAACGAGCCCCAGCCGCCGCCACTGAACCGAAATCCTTCCAAGGATCATGATGTCCTCCCTCTGATCGTCATCGTGACGATCTCCGTTGTGCGGTGGTAGTCGGGAGCGGCACGGTCAACACCGGGCAGCCCGCTGTACGAACGACCTTCTCCGCTGTACTGCCAAAGAACATTTTGTCCACGCTACCGGATCGCCCGCCGTAACTTCCGATCGCAACCACATCAATATTCCCCGTCCGTGCAACTTTGGCGATCTCGGCAAATGGCACCCCCTCCACGATCAACCGCGTGATCTTCACACTCGCAGCCACTTTGGACTCCAACAACTCCCTGACTTTGAGTCGAGCATGATGGCGCAACCGGCGGCGTTGGGGGATAGCATCGGACGGAACAGCTAATAAACCTAAACGATTGAAGGCAGCTAGCGCATTGGTGTCGATCACGTGCAGAACAACTACCGTTGATCCACACAACCGTGCCATCTGACAGGCGACTCGAAAGGCTTCATCTGAACAGGGGGAGAAATCCACCGGAACCAAGATGGCCTTAAAGAGATCAGTCTCCTGCCCCATGAACGATCCTCCCTCCTAAGGGTTTGAGCAAGGGCGATGCCACTGACGAGAGCTGATGGGTGATAGCTGATGGCTTGAAGACATCATGAATTAATCACTTTTGCTCGTGCCATCAGCCGGTGGTTATTTACTCCGTCCCCGGAAGCAGGGGCTCTCTGCTACAGCGACCCTTCGCCTCCCTGTAGCAGAAAGCGCCAGGAGACGTGAAGGGTAAAGGGCGAGGGGTGAGGACATTTTGCTGCAGAACGACTATTCCTCCTCTCCTTACCCTTCACCCCTTACACCTAGCGATTGTTCTCTTGAGCGGCATTGGACTTGCTGAGGAACATCTTCAGTAAACGGAGAGAGGCATGACACGCGTACAGTGGCTCTTGCTTGAAGCGGTGGGGCTAGCACTCGCGATCGTCATCTATCTCGTCTCCTTCTACCCGGCAGATTGTCAGTAGCGATCGATATCAGAGGCAACGGGATGGCGACGGCTGCAGACCTGATGACCCCAGATATTCCTCGAAGCGTCAGACACCGCACAGTGAGGGAAACGATTGCGGCGCTTCAGGGCCATACCTGGGATGAAGTGGGGCATGTCTATCTGGTCGACGATCATGCCGTCCTGATGGGTCAGGTCCCGATCGAGCGACTCCTTCATGCCAAGGAACAGACCGCACTGGCTGAACTGGAAGGACTCCCTCCGATCGAGGTGCTCCCGGGAGATGGAGCGGAGACGGTGGCACTGCGCGCGGTCGAACGCCATGACGCGGATGTCGCCGTCATCGACGGCCACCGCCGATTATTGGGCGCCATTCCGATCGGACGACTATTGGCGTTGCTACACGAGGAGCATGTGGACAACTTCTTGCGAATGGGCGGCGTGAGCAAAGTCGATCATCTTCACCCATCGCTCACCGCGCAGCAGACCTTCACAGCCGTACGGGCGCGCTTGCCATGGTTACTGGTCGGCCTGGCCGGAGGATTCATGGCTGGCGGTGTGGCCTCGGCGTTTGAAGACTCATTGAAACGGGAAGTCGCCCTCGCATTCTTTCTCCCCTTGGTCGTGTACATGGCTGATGCTGTCGGCACCCAGACAGAGACTGTCTTGGTTCGCCGATTGGCCTATGGAGACGTCGCGTTATGGGCACAGCTCACCAGAGAAACCTTAATCGGCGCAGCTATCGGAACAATCGTGGCAGTGGTGGCTTCCGCTGGTTTGTGGATCTGGAACGGACATCCGACTTTGGCTGTGGTTGTCGGTGCCTCGCTCGGAGTAACGGCCATCGTAGCCACTGCCATAGCCAGTCTCCTCCCGCTAGGGCTGATGCGCCTTGGTGCAGATCCAGCTCTCGCCAGCGGTCCGATCGCCACCGTCGTTCAAGACATTTTGAGCGTGGGAATTTACCTGATGATCGCAACAGCCTTGCTGCCCCTATGATGTGTGCCGACACGAAACAGTACGTCCACAGTCTGAAGGTGACACCATGAAGATATTGCTCACGGTCGACGGTTCCGACCATTCGTATGAGGCGGTCCGATCCCTCAAGTACCTGGCTCGCGCCGAGGAACTGCATGTGGTGCATGTCCTCGATGTCCCAAGTCCGGCCTATCCCATGATGATGCCGGAAGTGGCCCAGGAATTGTACGAGACAGTCGAGCGTAACATGCGCGACGACGGGACTCGTCTGTTGGATCGAACCGTGTCTTTACTCCCATTGGATGCTGGACCGGTCACGAAGCATGTGGTCGTCGGATCTCCGGCAGAACAAATCGTGGCCTTAGCCGAACAACTCAAGGTGGGATTGATTCTCTTGGGTACTCGAGGCCTTGGACCAGTCAAGGAACGCCTCATCGGAAGCGTGTCCCATCGAGTGCTGACGTTCGCGCCCGGCACTAAGCTGATTCTTCCCGGTCCGGTAAAGCGGCTGCAACAGGTCTTATTGCCGATCCAAGGAACCTATGACGCTGACCAGGCCGTTTCATTCCTTCTGCAGAAACCCTTTCGTGAGTCCCCCACGGTTACCTTGTTCACCGTCCTTCCCCATACCAGACCCCCTTGGCCCGTGGATGCGGTTTCGGCTGAGCATATGGAAACCCATTCTCTCCGCAGGGCGAAAGACTTTCTTGATGAAACAGCGGCCAAGCTCAGGCCATCGGGTTATCAAACCCGCGTGGCAACCACACTGGGCGACCCGGTTGGAGAAATTCTTCGGGAAGCCCAGGCGGGAACTACGGACCTCATCCTCATAGGGTCACGTGGACGCCGCGGCATCACCCGCATGGTACTTGGCAGTGTTTCCCATGCGCTGTTACACCAGGGCGCCTATCCACTGATGATTTTCAGCTGATCGTCGAAAAGGTTTACACCATGCCGATGTACGACTATAAATGTCTCGATTGCAGGAAGGAATCATTGATCGTGGTAACATTGAAAGAACACGCGGCCGGAGCAGTCGCGTGTCCGGCCTGTGGAAGCAAGAAGCTGCAGCAGCTGTTCAGCCCATTTATCGCTCACACGGCAAAAAAGAGTTAGCATCATGCTTCCAGTTCCAAAACAATTCAGGCGATGTCGGCTTCTCGGAGCAGGCCTCCTTGTGATCTTTCTCCTTGATGGTTCCTCAACATCTTGCCTATACGCCCAAGACTATCCTCCTGACCAAGCACATGGGAAAGCTGTGTATGAACGGTATTGCCAACCGTGCCACGGTCCAACCGGGCAAGGCGATGGACCGGATGCCGGTTCTTTGAAAGTTCCTCCGGCCAATTTCCAACGATTTCAATCCTTCCTCAAGTCCGATGAGGAGTTACTGCGGACCATCGAGCATGGTGTCGTCTTCAGCCCGATGCATTCGTGGCGCGGTCAGCTCACTGATGGGGAAATGCAGGACGTCGTGGCGTACATTCGTCTTTTGTCTCAACAAGAGCGGTGATCTATCTTATGATCGAGCAATCTGATGTTCCGTTGATACAAACTCGACAACCAACACTCAATCGGCTTATCAGATTTCCGATCTTGCCACGACTGCCATGATCTCCCTCACACCATCTGATGCATTACTCATCATCGATATCCAGAATGATTTTTTGCCGGGTGGAACACTCGGCGTCAGCAGCAACGATAAACTTATTCCCGTTCTCGGGAATGATATCCGCCGTTTTCAGGATCACGACCTCCCTATTGTTCTGACCCGCGATTGGCACCCACCCGACCATTGCTCTTTCCAGTCGCAGGGTGGGCCATGGCCCATACATTGTGTCGCTGGCTCACCCGGTTCTCTTCCGCCACCGTCCTTTGGCACGCCTCCATCCGCCGTTATCATTTCCAAGGCCATCGACCGAGACCAAGAAACCTACTCCGCGTTCCAACGGACCACTCTGGATCAGCATCTCCGAGCCCTCAACACACAACGCCTCTTCATCGGTGGGTTGGCAACTGACTATTGCGTGCTGAACTCGGTGAAGGACCCACGAGCACTCGTGCTACGAAGTCTGTCTGCTCATGGACGGCATCAAGGCGGTGAACCTCCAGGCGTTAGCGGGCCGAAGAAGAAATGCTTCTCCTGGGAGCCACCCCTGTGCGATGGGAACTGCTCGACACATGAATCCTTCAACCAATGCTCTACTCACGGATTTGCATGAGCTCACGATGGTCCAGGCGTACCTAGAACAAAAGATGGACCAACCGGCAGTGTTCGAGTGCTTTGTCCGCAAGTTGCCCGCCCGCCGCAACGTCTTACTGGCGGCCGGTCTTGAACAAGTATTGGACTACCTCTCAGAACTGAGGGGCACTCAGGAAGATTTGACTTGGTTGGATCAATCGAAGCGGTTCAGATCGAGCTTCCTTCCCTACCTGGACGCATTGCGGTTCACCGGGGACGTGGAGAGGATGCCTGATTTCCCGCAACGAGCCGATCCTCAGAATCGTCGCACCGCTTCCACAAGCTCAGCTTGTTGAAAGCCGAATCATGAATCTACTGATCTTCCGGACCATGGTGGCTTCCAAAGCCGTACGATCCGATCTCGTCGCAGGGGAAAAGCCGCTGATCGATTTTGGCCTCCGGCGCGCACATGGCGCTGAAGCTGGTCTTCTTGCCGCACGAGCGAGTTATCTGGCCGGCTTTCCCGGGGCCGCGACTGTCCTGGCCGGCACGGCCTATGGGATTCCCTTGTATGACACCATGGCCCATTCGTTCGTGCAAGCACAGCAGGACGAAGTCCTGGCCTTCGAGTATGTTGCCCTAGTCCAACCGGACAACGTCGTCCTTCTCATCGACACCTACGACACGGAAGCTGCCGCCAGCAAAGTCGTGTTATTGGCCCGAGTGTTGAAGGCCAAGGGCATCACCGTGAAAGAGGCTCGGGTAGACATCGGTGATCTGGCCGACCATGCCAAAACAGTTCGCCATATTCTGGGTGAAGGAGGCCTGCCTCACGTGCAGATTTTCGCGAGCGGTAACCTCGATGAGTATCGCCTGAGAGATTTAATTCAAGTCGATGGGCCGATCGACAGCTTTGCTGTCGGCACAGCCACGATAATCTCACCAGACGCATCTTCACTCGACTGTGCTTACAAACTCCAAGAATATGCGGGCCGTCCCTGCCGCAAGCGATCGGAAGAGAAAGCCACCTGGCCCGGCCGTAAACAAGTCTATCGCTATCATACGCGCAACGGGTATTTGGATCATGACATCGTCACGATACATGATGATCAACTGCTTGGTGAATCACTGCTCCACCCTGTTATGAAGAATGGGTGCTGAAGTGCGACGCCATGCAGCAGCACTGTTGGAATAACTTCCCGAATCACTGTGCACTCTCGACAGAGTACCGGCTTATGATGTTCAGATTTCCTCCGCTCTGCAGACGTTAACCAAGGGGTCGATCGTACCTCGAACACATAAAGGAGACACGAATGAAGAGATCCTCCGTGCCGATCACGATCGCAGGAATCATCCTCCTCAGCGGACTCACCACCTGGGCCTGGGCGGCCGGCCCGTCCGCCCCCAAGGCGACGGCACCTGCAGGTCCTCTCTGCAAAAGCCTCTATAAAAAGAAGCCGGTCCCGGCCAAAACGTTGCAAGACCTCGTGCGCTCACATGAACGATGGATAGAATATCGTGGCAACCAAAATGCCAAACGTATGGAACTCTGCCAAGCAGATCTGAGCCGAGCAGCACTCGCGGGAGCGAATCTCGAACGGGCGGATCTGGAAGGCGCAGTCCTGCGGGAGGCCAATCTATCGCAGGCCAGCCTGGCTCAAGCCAGCCTGGCTGGAGCCGACCTCACCAAAGCCGTCATCAAAGACGGTAACCTCTCGGGAACCGATCTCCGCCGTGCCAGACTCACAGGTGCACATCTTGCTCGTGCCGTGGGTGACGAAGCCGCACTCTTTGATGCCGTTCTCATCGGCGCGAAGCTGAATGGGGCGTCGTTTGAGCGGGCTCAGCTGGAAGACGCCGATCTTACTTCCGCCGACATGACCAACGGCAACTTTTCCGAGGCGCATTTGTACGGAGCGACACTGACGGGTGCCGTCTTGGTGAATGCCGACCTGACGAGCGCCGACCTACGTCGTACGATTCTGACCAACGCTAACCTTCATCACGCCAACCTCCAGGGCTCGCTGCTGGATCGGGCTCGACTGGAGCAGGCCAAACTGGTCGATGCGGACTTGGAAAGCGCTTATCTGGACGAAGCGAATCTGTGGGGAGCGAATCTGAAAGCCGCAATCCTTCGGGGCACAGACTTGCGGTATACCAACCTGCAGGGCGCTGGTCTGCAAGAAGCCGATTTGGAAGGAGCCAACCTCGAAGAGGCTGTTCTCGTCAAGGCGGATTTGAACTTGGCCAAGCTCAGAATGGCGATTCTCTATCACGCCGCCCTCGATGAGGCCAATTTCCTGGACGCCAGCCTCAACCGTGCAGTCCTGATTGGGGCCAAAGGGTGGCACACCACCTTCATGAATGGTGACCTCAGCGAGGTCTACGCACCGAAATCCTCATTCCGGCAGGGTCAGTTCAACCGAGCCAATTTGGAAGCAGCGCATTTTGTCGGAGCAGATCTTCGTGAGTCGAATTTTAGTCACGCCAACTTGGCCCAAGCCAATCTTCAGGACACGAATTTGCAAGATGCCATATTTGTTTCAGTCAATTTGGCTGGTGCTCGACTGGACTCAGCCGATTTGCGCCGCGCGAATTTCAAAGGTGCCACACTCTCGTCGGTCATTGGTCTCACACAGGCACAACTCAACACCGCCTGTCTTGACGACCAAACCAAATTGCCCCTCGGTCTCAATCGCCCTGCTCCCTGCAGCGCTCTGAAGAAAGAGACACGATGACATCACCACGTGATCACAGTATCAGGATCAGAGGAGGAGGAATCATCCTAGAAGGTATCCTTGGACTCCCGGCTAGTCCGTCCGATCTTGCGATCTTCGCACATGGAAGCGACAGCGGGCGATTGAGCCCTCGTAATAATTTCGTCGCTAGCACCGGGTCCGGAACAGCTCTCCAAGCTGCCGCGCGAGAGCCGGTTCACGTCAAGGCTATCGTGTCACGAGGCGGACGGCCAGACCTGGCAGAACCTTAGCTGCCGTCGGTCGCAGCTCCGACCTTAGTGATGATCGGTGGCCACGATGAACCAGTGATTGGGATGAATCAAGCAGCCTACGACTTACTCACCTGCGTGAAGAAGTTGATCATCGTTCCCGGCGCGACGCACCTCCTTGAAGAACCCCACACATTGGAACAGGTGGCAGAACAGGCAGAAAGATGGTTTCAGGAATATCTCTAGGAAGTGAAATGAATGGCGAGAAGAATGGAAGGTCTTTCTAGCAGAGAACTGCTTGGATCTACGGCACTTGGTCTTGTCCTCAATCAGAACTGGTGACGTAACCAGATCGATTCGCGTGCAAAAACTCCAAACCTACGTGGCATTCAAAAGAACCGCTGTGGGACCACAATGATATCGTTCGGATAGACAAGGTCGTCGAGCTTAACCGGAATCGATTCTTCCTGCCCATTGATCATTCGCAGTACCTTTGTCCGATTCTTCGAGGCTTTTTGTGTAAAGCCACCAGCCATCGTAATCGCCTTGTGTATGGTCAAACCCTTCTCAAACATATAGTCACCTGGACGGCCCACTTCTCCGTTCACATAGAGCCTAGAAGCTTGCGAGACGATGATCAGGTCATTGGGCAGAACCGGAGCATCCAACGGTACCAGAACGGTTTGGGGGCTCCCTCCGTTTAGACGGGTCACCATCACCTCGTCCCGATTCGCTTTTTCTGAAAAACCCTCAGCAAGAGCGAGCGCTTCCCGGACGGTCACACCCTCTCTGTATTCAAACCCCCCTGGCCTCTTGACTTCCCCACTTACCGTGAAGTTCCGGTGTTTCGTGATGAATACGGTGACTTTCGGGTGCCGCAAATAGCCCGCTTGAAGACGAGTCGTCAACTCGTCCTGAAACTCTTGGACCGTCTTTCCCTCAACGGAGAAGCCGCCGATCAGCGGGAAGGTAATCGTGCCGTCGCCGTCCACCGTGCGCTCCACGGAGAGATCGTCTTCGCCAAACACTTGTACACGGACGACATCGTTTGGGCCCAACCGATAGGTTTGTTGAAGTTCAGCGCCAGTAGTTTCGATAGCTCCTGCAACAACCATCGCGATGAAAGCAAGGCCGATTCTGTTGATAACGGTGTGTGTCACGGTTATTTGACCATGGTGATGATATTGACGTCATGCACGGGGTTACCGAGTTCTGGGTTGTGGTAGCAGTACCATTTGATGTGGCTGACCCGACAACCTGAACGCCGGTATTCATTGGAGGGCACGACTGCCGAAACTCATGTGTGATAAATCCGTTTCTGCCAGCCCTCGTTCGGCTTCCGTAACGGCCATATCTCCTGTAGGCATGAAGGTTGGCACCAACTCACGAAGAAGCGCAATCACTCGATCGACTTCCTGCCGCGCTGCAGTCTGCTCCAGTATAGCGATTCGCGGCCCTAACGTATAAAAAGTCCAAGGACTGTTCGATCTGACCTTTGCAATCTTCTCCAATCGCGATGGTTCAACCAATTCTGCATGCCCAACCAATTCCTCATACAACTTTTCGCCTGGCCGAAGCCCCACAAACGATATCGCAATGTCTTCTTCCGGCACAAGACCAGCGAGACGAATGAGGTTTCGTGCCAAATCCACAATCTTGATCTGGTCACCCATGTCCAGTACATAAATCGCACCGGCCTCTCCCATCACGGCCGCATGCAAGACCAGCTGCACGGCTTCTGGAATCATCATGAAATATCGACGAATCTGAGGATGTGTGACGGTCACCGGCCCACCTGCCTTAATTTGGTCAAGAAATCTGGGTACAACACTGCCGTTGCTTCCCAGCACATTACCAAAGCGGACGATCGAGAATCTCGTGTGTCCGTACCCCTCCAAACTTTGCACGATCAGCTCAGCCACCCGCTTGGTCACGCCCATGGCACTGGTAGGGTTCACAGCTTTATCGGTTGAAATCATGATGAATTGTTCGACTCCGTAACGGGCCGATGCTTGAGCCACAATTCGAGTCCCTCGCACATTATTCTTCACTGCTTCGCACGGACTAGCCTCCATCAATGGTACATGCTTGTGAGCCGCTGCATGAAAAACGACCGCGGGCCTGAAGGTTTGCAAGATCTTCTCCACCTGAACCTCATCTCCAATGTCTCCCACCACGGGACAAACAGAGGTTCCGCAGGCACGATCAACCAGCTCATTATGAATCGCAAACAAGCTGTTTTCATACCGCTCGAACAGGACCAGCAGGCTGGGCTCAAGTACCGCGATCTGCCGGCACAACTCGGAGCCGATTGAACCACCCGCCCCTGTGACCATGATCGCTTTGCCCTTAATGAGTCGACGCAGAGATGTGACATCAAGTCCTACGGGAGGTCGTTCCAAGAGATCTTCGATCGACAGATTCCGGATTTGTGTGATCTCGACTAAGCCGTCGAGGATGCTTTGGAGATTCGGCACTGTCTGAATTCTCACCTTATGCGGCTCGAACAGCTTCACGAGATCGCGCATCACCTTGGGCTTGGCAGTGGGTATTGCCAACAAAACGACCTGCGGGGCAACGTCTGCCATAATCTGGGCGAGCTGTTGGCGGCCGCCAAGGACTGGCACCCCATGAATGCGCTTGCCTTTTTTTGATGGATCATCGTCGAGAAATCCAACCGGTTCGTACTTATTTACTGAATTCTGCCTCAGCGCCCTGACCAGTCGCTCGCCAGCACTGCCGGCCCCGTAGACGACAACTCGTGTTTCTCGTTTGGAACGAGTCCGCTCATGGAAATATCGACGGCAGAGCCGAGCCCCTCCTACAAGAACAATCACCAGAACCGTGTCCAGTATGCAAATAGACTGTGGATACGCTATGAGCCCTACACCCCATCGAACGATCAGATAGAACAGCGCCATTCCACAGATCGACGCGGCGATAATATTCCTGAGATCCCAGATACCCGTGTGCTTCCACACTCCCTGATAAAGCCGGAAGGTGAGAAAACTCATCAGACGAACGACCATCAACAACGGGAGCGTCTGCTCGAACAGCCCCATTGCCCAATCTGGAACCATCCCGTCGAACCTGAGCCAAAACGCGAGATAATTGGCCAGCCCAATCAACACCAAGTCAATCATGACCACACAGGACCGGTGGAACCGGAACAACGAGGCAATCATAGTCGTAGGCTTACACGTAAGAGATTGGGTTGTGGCCAAGACTGTCTCTCCCTAATGAGCGAAGTGACAGCAAGCGGCTATGAATAACGGGGATGAAACCACTCGATATTGGAATTGGAGCGACCATGAAGAAACTTACGGCCGTATGGCTTAAGCCATTCATACAATTCTGGCAAAAAGCGACCGAGCACCGCCCCCCCAACACTGGGAAAGAATGACCGGATCTCACGAACGGATGGCACGTTCTGGGAAACTTCGAGCGGAGTGGCCACGATGTTCACGTCGAGACCAGAACCGAAAAAGACAAGGGTGAAAATTGCCCCCGCTCTCACCACATGGTCTCGCGACGTGACAATCATCACGCGATCCACACCATCCCTGGCGAGTACTCGACGCATGGTTAAGGCTTCGTCGACTGTATTGCGGACGCCAGTTGCACACAGAGCCCCTCCCGTGTTCTCTAGGACGCAGTCAGGATCGATCAAAGTGGACAGTGTTCGCGGTGCGAACCCTCGTTCGACCAACGAGGTGGCATGTTGAATTCGCGTGATGTCTTGCGCCAAGACGACGATGACATCAGCTGATCGCGGTTGTTCAAATAAAGGATGCTGGAGGAATACCGTCACAACCTGTGGGTGAAAGACGAGCCAGTTCAGGCCATAAAGTCCAAAGAGACCTACGAACGGCAACGCTATTACCGTCAGCGCCACCCAGCTGACTCTCGATAACCGCTTCGGCACAGCAGTCATCCTTCTTCCATCGAACTCACTGTCGGTTTCGATCGTGATTGTCAACTGAGTAACCGCTCCACCTGTAAACACACGTGGTCTATTTCATCCAGCGTGGTGTGCGAGTACAAGGGCAACGCAAGACCTTCGCGACTGATCTTGTTTGTGTGCTCTAGTCTCGAGCTTACCCGTTTGGGGAACTGTTGAAAGAGCGCCTGTGCATGAAGCGGTGGATAGAAGTATCGTTTTGTTTGGATCCCGGCTCTTTTCAAGCCTTCATGGACTTCATCTCGGCTCGATTTCGCGCCGTCCGTGATAAACAAGACAAAATAGTTTCCGCTGGTCGTCCGGTCATCAGGGAACTCCTGAACCCAACAGCCTGGAAGACCACTCAGGCGCTCACGATAAATTGCAATGAGTTCCCTGCGCGCTGTGACGAGTTCGTCCAACATTCTCAATGAGAGCAACCCAACCGCCGCGTGAAGCTCGCTCATGCGGGCAGATAGCCCCAGACAATGCATTTCTTCCCCCTTGATGGGGTCTTTACCGTAATCTCGAAGGGATCGCATTTGCTCCGCGAGGGATCGGTCATTCGTTGTGAGCAATCCTCCTTCGACTGCCGTCACCACTTTTGTCGGACTCATCGAAAACACTTCACAGAGCCCAAATCCTCCCAATGGCCAGCCGTTGTAGGTTGCACCGAGTCCTTGCGCACTATCGAAGTAGACAGGCAACCCCTTACGCCGGCCCAGATCAAGCAACGCCTCATTATCAGGAGGCAGCCCAAAAATCGACACGCCACAAATCGCCACCGTTTTCGGAGACAAATTGCGTTCGATATCCTCGGGATCGATCGTGCACGTTTCCGGCAGACAGTCGCAAAATACGGGAATCAAGCCATTCCACAACAAGGCTTGTGCAGTCGCAGCAAAGGTAAACGACGGTACGATCACTTCCTTCCCCGGCGGTAACCCCAGGGCGCGGGGTATCATCATCAATCCGGCCGTACAGTTCGACAGTGCGACACAGTACTTCGCTCCGGTCTGCTGACAAACCTCTTTCTCGAGAAGCCTGACGGTGGGACCGAGCGTGACGGTACCGGCCTCCCAGCTCGGCCCGAGGAGTTGCATGATTTCGTACACCGATGGAAGCGTAGGACGTATGATTGAAAGCTGCATAGTTCTTCTCCTTCGGCATTATCGCCCTTGTAAGGTGATGTATCGGGATAACCGAGTACTACTCGCGGACTTCGTTCCAGTCAGTGGACAAGAGGCACGACACCAGACCGCACTGGATGAAGCGGCCGGCGATTCCTGTGCAGGTTATGGCGACGACAGAAAACGCGTCAGTCGTACCCTGCCCTCGGCAAGGTACGAGCGCGCTTGTGGTGATGCGATCAGAGCAAGGCTAGAGTCTGACGGGAATGGCCCGGTGGTTACGCCGACTCCACTTATAGCGAGGATTCCAGGTGTTCCGTGATAGTTGTACAGGACGAAACGAGTCGTTCGCTTTCAGCAATCAGCCGTGCGGCCTTCGAAAGGGGCTCGGCGGTATCATCCATCGACCCAACACAGAGGAGCTGTCGTCGTGGATCAATCCTGGTCAGTCCTTGCAACGCAGCAGGATCACGGAGAATCGAACCGGCACTTACCCGAAACAAGCCATGGCTCAATCGACCGATCTGATATGTGGCCGAAGTGGTCGAGAGGGTGAACTGTGAAAATCCATAGCGGAGATAGCGCGCATTGCTTTCGGTCATTCCCAAAACGGTCCACTGGAGAGCCTCCTTGGAGTCCCCTGATGGGAGCGGTAACTGAACCCACCGTGTGTGATATTCAGGACTCATTCCCCACGACCGATACCAGGCCCTCGCACGAGGATTATCGTAAAAGACGTCGAGAACAAACTTCTGTTCCTCTGATCGCCGAATCCGCTGTAACCCATCGAGAATGAGCGCTGTGCCCAGGCCCTGGCCACGAAATTGTGGTGCGAGATAAAGGTGGTTGAGCTGCAACGTCGTGCCCGTATGCCGCCAGGAACACATGCCAATGACTTGCCCCTGCATCGTCCCGACCACATACTCGTCTCCCTGCTTTGCTGTAATCTCATCGGCGATATAGCATGCGAGGTGTGAGCTCCCCATAATCGTAATTTGACGCACGGCATCGCTAACGCCCTCACGCATCAAAACAGCAATGGAATCACTATCACCTACTGCAGCAGCTCGAATGAGAGATTGTGTGAGGACGCTGTTCATCGTTGGACGTGCGGAAAACCTACCCACGATAGGCTGGGAAAAAGCCATCAGCGGGGGACCAGTTATTACCCTGTTCGCGTTCCCAGGCTGCTCGCTTGTCGATCAGAGTCTGATACAGATGACGGTTCAGGATTTGGGCCCCGACCGTAAACTGGACATTTCCGTTTTTTGCAAACTGCTGCTTGAACCGCAGAAGACTATCCTGTCCAGAATATCCGCCGCCCAGGACAACCTGCTGCTTTCCCTGGGCTTTGCCCCAGAGATGGACTCCATGGCGTAACAAGGGATTGGCACGGCACCGAAAACCTTCCTCAAGTGTTCCAGCTAAGAACGAATAGATATGGTTGTTGGAGACCAGCAAGAGTTCTGAGGATACAATGCGCTGATTGTGGAGTGCGTGGAACAACGCGACCCGACTGGGGAGTTGGGCGATCAGCCTTTCAAAAAAGGATTTTTGGAAATAATACATCTGTAAGGCCCCGAGGCGGTCCATAGTCGAGTAATACACGGTGAGGAATTCATCGAGGCGCTTGCACTCCGGGTCCGGTTCGAGTGTCACACCAGCTCGTTCCGCCTGGCGCACATTTTCCCGAACGCTCTTCTCATAGCTCCGCAGGAGCATGTCAGCCGGCGTTTCGAGTGACACAATCACACATGGCCCCTTCACCACTGTGTCCCCGTAAAATGGGATGAGTTGGTCCTTGAACAGCGAGAATCGTGCGAATAACGATACCGCACGGATACCCTGCACCCACTGTTCAAACTCACTCCAAAACGTCTCGACATTGTATGGTCCCCACCCGAATGGCCCGCCATATCCGTAGGCTGAAACAAGATCACAGATTTCACCCTCCCCTCGCCCCCAAGGGTCAGCACAAAGAGGGCGAACGATCAGCGGAAACAAGATCCCGCTTTCCACGCCTTTCTGAGCGACACAGATGACCTGATCTCCTGGTCGGGCAAAGAGTTCAACGTACCCTGGATGCGCGACCACATCCTGCTGAGGCCACATATGCCAGAGATCAAGCCATTGAGCCCGCTGTTCTGGAATGGCGGCATTCAGGAGATGGAACGTATCTCGGTTGGTACCCATGGCGATCGGCCCAGTGTGCTCACGCTTCGGTGGCTATTTCCAAAGAGTTGGGAAGATGATCGGATCGGTATAGTCTGGAAACCCGTCTTCACGTTTCGGCGCGAGATCGTCAAGGAAGATATGCCAGGGGATGCCTTTTTCGTTACGATAGAGGCGATACTGATTGTCGGCGTCCTGCAAATGTACCGCGAGCGCGAGGCGAGGCGTTTGACTGGTGTTCGGCCCGCTTCCGTGAACCAGACGGCAATGGTGCACGCTGAGTTCGCCTCGACGAAGGGTCATAGGAATCTTGGTGATGGGGGCACGGTCGGGAAACCTCCGTTCTAGTTCATCCAGATCCTTGGACCGAAAAGTGCGTAGATCTTCGGTTCCTGACCACCGATGACTGCCATCAACATAGAGTAACGGCCCCATCTCGACTGTGCAGTCTTGAAATGGAATCCACATCGTAAGCAAGTTATCTGATGTGCAGGTGCCCCAGTAGGCCCGATCGGTATGCCAGCCGACCACCGATTCGTCCTCGGACAACATGCCGGGTTTGTCGACCAAGGTATCGGCCAAGTAACGGATGACGGGACTTCCTGTCAAACGGGCGGCAATCGCACCTAAGATTGGGTAAAGCGCCAACGTTCGGATCTGCGCATTCTGAAGTGCCACCACTTCCGCGTTCCGCACAGTATTGTCATCACCAGGCTTCCAGTCCGAAAAGCCACTGGTCGGAGGCAGGACCCAATCACGCTCGCCAGAGAAGTGTCGCTGAATCCCCATGAACGCAAGGTCCAGCAACGAATCTGGTAGCACCCGCTTCGATCGATACCAACCATGCTGACGGTAAAAGACCACATCAAGATTTGAAGGCAGCAAAGCTTCTTCTTCCGGTGTAAGCGGCATCATTGGATCCTTAACTGGTTGTTAGACAAAGGAGGAGACTGGTCCCGAAGACTACTTCACGGTGCTTACGAGGACAAAGCGTGCATCACTGAGTGAGGTCCGACATGGTGCAAGACGGCAACTCCTGCTCCGACGATCGAGGATTCACCGACGACAACAGATTCCCGTATCACGGAGTTGCTACCAATAAATGAGCTCCGCTCAATCTTGGCTGTACCGTTCACCACAGCTGCAGTAGAAATATGACAATGATCTTCAATGACGGCGTCGTGCTCGATCAGTGCCTTTGTATTAATGATGCAATTTCGTCCCACGGAGGCACCCGCGTTGACCAGTGCGTCGTGCATGATGATCGTTCCCTCCGCAAGGATGGCCTGGCGTGAAACATGAGCCAACGGAGAGACGATGATGGGGAGGACCATACCAAGCTGCTTGAGGTGATCAAACAGCCGAATCCGCGGCTCAGGAGTTTTAATCTGTCCGATCGTGATCAGGAAGTTCTTGTAGGATTTAGCCAGCTCCACAAGATCTTCCTCCCGACCAAGCAGTGGGTACATCGAGAGCGCATGATCCAAGGAGTCCCGTTCGTCAACGATGCCGCGAATCGTAAACCGGCCATCCATTTCGATGACATCGATGCAGGAGCGACAATGGCCACCCCCACCGATCAGGATCAGATCCTTCTTTTGTTTCATAATGCCATTCTAGCCCACATTAGGCCGACCTGCACCCTATCACCGAGAGAGCGGATCCGACGCTGCACCTTTAAACTTGCCTCCCCAGGATGGATCGTCGGGATGCATGATGCCCTCGCGCTTGAGAACTTTCCAGGGCGTCAGCAAGATGATTTTACAATCCAGCCAGAGAGAGCGATGATCGACATACCACAGATCGAGAAGAAATCGTTGTTGCCAGGTGGCGCTATTACGCCCGTTTACCTGAGCCCATCCTGTTATGCCGGGCGGAACAAGGTGTCGGCGTCGCTGCTCGACCGTATAGAGCGACAGATATTCCATTAGGAGTGGGCGAGGTCCGACGAGACTCATCTCGCCTTTTAGCACATTGAACAGCTCCGGGAGCTCATCCAGACTACTGCTCCGCATCAACTTGCCAAACCGTGTGAGTCGGTCCGCATCAGGCAAGAGATGTCCATCCGGCCCTCGGGCATTCGTCATGGTACGGAATTTATAGAGATGAAAGGGACGTCCATGCAATCCCGGACGTATCTGGGTGAAAAGAAGAGGCCATCCGTGAACGAAGCCGGCGACGAGGGCCATGACGCCGACAATGGGCACGATGAATGGAAGCACGATCACCGTCACCGTCAGATCAAACAGTCGTTTTGCAGGAAACTGTTCCCAAAAGCCTCTGCGAGTTTCGCGCGTTGTCGGGCAACATCGGTTATCCATCTGCGGCGGCGCTCCGAATCACGGGTAGGCGTCGTTGCCCTAGATGTTCAGCGCGGGCACGGTTCCCGTTCGCGGTCAAATGGCAGTGGCTTGAGTAGGCGTCATCCCTCACGCCGAGAACAATATCCGTAAGATCGGCAAAGTATGCCCCGTTTCCTTCATTCGCCTGCTGCAGTTTGGATATCACCAATGAACGGGCTTGATTTTTGAATTCCACAAAATTCATCGGCCAACTCGTGGCGACTTCATTCAGAACCGTCTGCTCGAAGGAAGCCAGCTGCCTGCGTTGTTGATAGACGATCTCGGGCTGGAGCACGACGGCGGGAACGATTCGTTCATCCCGTAGAACCAGCGAGTTTCTCGGCCATTTTCACGCAATTGCAGTCCGCGTTCGTATCAAGATTCCACAAGGTTCCCGCCACGTCGATGTGCTCGTATCCCAAAGCGGAGCCCGTCCAATTTTTCGAGCCTAGCTCACTACTCCGCCCACGCGGTGGGGAAGACGGTCGGGTCGCTGAAATCCGGGTCGCCATTGGGCAGTTTGCAGCACAGCTTTTCATCAAACATTTCCACCTTCCGTCCCTGCGGATCGAGCATTGGGCGGTAATGATTGTCGCCGTCCTGATAGTGCGCCGCGTAGGAGAGTCGCGGCTCGCCGCTGGTATTGGGGTAGCTGCCGTGGACGAGCCAGCAGTGGTGAAAGCTGCACTGTCCACGCTTCATCGTGAGGGGCACGACATTCACTTCGTGGCCCTGGATGCGCAGACGCTCCTCCATTTCGTCGAAGTTCTGATTGTTGAAAAAGCGGAAGTGTTCCATGTCCTTCCAGCGATGGCTGCCGGGCATCACTGCGAGCGGGCTGCGGTTCTGGTGCAAGTTATGGAAGGGCACCCAGGCGGTGATGAGCTTATCCGAACTGCACGTCCCCCAATAGGAGTGATCAGTGTGCCAGCCAGTGCCGACGCTCGGGGCGTTGCTCGAGCCGGAGGGCTTGTAGAAAAGTTGATCGTCCAGCAAGCGGATGACTTTGCTGTGCATGAGCCTGGCGGCGATGGCGCCGATAAGTGGATAGACGGCGAGCTCGATCACTTCCTTCTTTTGCAGGGAGAGGAATTCATTGATCCGCTGCCCGTCGCCGTCGCCCTTCTTCCAATTCACGAAGCCGGTGTCAAGAGGCAGGACGTGATCAACTTCTCCGTCCCAAAAGCGCTGAATGGCATCGTAAGTCGAGTTCAGCAGAGACTCGGGAATGAGGCCTTCCCTGGAGATATAGTAGCCGTTCGCTTCGTAGAAGGCGACGTCGGAGTCGCTGGGAAGGAAGGCGCGTTGTTCGGGTGTGAGCGTGAAGGATTGCATCCGTGGCCTCTTCTTTCCTGTCAAGTTTCATCCTGCAATGCGCGGGAAACGCCGCGCAGGCAGACCGCTGGTCGCAAAAGCTATTTTGGGGACCGGCGGCGCCACGCCCGCGGCGTGTCGCTGCCAGCCGATTACGCGGCTCTGGAGACTTGATCTGCCCGATGGTGATCAGAAAGTTGCGGCAGGACTTTGCCAGATCAAACATATCTTCCGCCCGACCAAGCAATGGGTAGTCCGTGAGTGTCGGATCCAGTGTTTCCTTTTCATCAACGATGCCGCGAATTGAGAACCGGCCCTCCATTTCGATGATATCAATGCGATTGAGCGACAATGCCCGCCCCCGCCGATTAGAATCAAATCTTGTTTCTACTTCCTATGGACATCTCTCGTGCATGATACGTGGAGTCCAGCCTGTTATTGAGATGGCCGGTCCGAAGGGGCGCCCTTAAATTCGCCCTCAGAGGATGGTTCGTCAGCATGCGTAACACCCTCCCGCTTGAGCACTTTCCATGGCGTCATCAGAATGATTTTACAATCCAGCCACAGTGAACGATGATCGACATACCACAGATCGAGGAGAAATCGCTGTTGCCAGTCGGTGGTATTCCTTCCGTTCACCTGAGCCCAGCCCGTCAGGCCTGGGGGAACCAGATGCCGACGGTGCTGCTCCGAGCTATACCGTGTGAGGTAGTGCATGCGGAGAGGTCGCGGGCCCACGAGACTCATCTCACCTTTCAAGATGTTGAAGAATCCAGGAAGTTCATCCAGGCTGGTGCTGCGCATCAACTTGCCAAAGCGTGTGAGTCGATCCTCGTCGGGCAAGAGTTGCCCGTCGGGTCCGCGGGCATTGGTCATCGTACGGAATTTATATGCCTTAAAGGGTTGCTCGTGGAACCCAGGGCGTTCCTGCACGAACAACAGCGGCCGCCCATGAAGAACCCATATCGCCAGCGCGGTGAGTCCAATAACAGGAAGCAGGAATGGAAGTAGGCCGACCGTCACCACGAGGTCGACAGCGCGCTTCCCCGGAAACAGCCTGGCAATGGTCGGCTCAGAGATATTGATCATGTGGTGCACACCAACGTCACCGTTCTCGTTGCATAGTCGGCGAGGCCATCATGCGTCGTTTAGAGAATCTAGGCCGGATCATTCTCCTTCCCAAGATAGCGGTATCCGGGAAAGAACTCATGCGGCTCACGGTCACATGCCCAAGGTCTGGCGGCCAAACCCAACGTCCGATTCTTTACATCATCGATCACGACGCGATAACTGCGGAACTGACTACGCAGGGGTGAGAAACCTGCTTTGAAATGAAACAGCGAATCCTCCCTGGCCCCGACACCGCCACCAATGTGAAATACGTCACACGATTGCTCCTGGGCCCAGCGCCACATGCCGTCGACCACCAATTTTGATGGTGACCGGCGAAGATACGGCTCAGCCGTTGCCAGAAGATGGTGCTGAGCGATCCCATCGGTGACGATCATCAGACCAGCTGCCGCAAGATCATTGGTGCTGGTCAGCGCACAAACCAGATGCACACGGTTGCCAAGTTGGGTCCTCAGATCTTCAAAGTATGCCCGTGAAAAGAAGTACCGCCCTTTGGCACCCACCCGCTGCATATTGGAATGATACAAATCCATGAACTCGGGAAACCGGTTCCAGTCATCACGGGTACAATAGTACCCTAGCCGCATGAGCCTTTTAATGTCACGTTGATGATTCGTGGATACCTGCTGCCAAATGTGCTCCTTAGAATCAGACAAATTGATGTGCACCGTCGGCCCGTGCGATATCAGTTGGCCGAACTTTTCTAGCGGCCCGTGTGGCAGCGGGAACAGAGGATGCAAACGAATGAAGGCCGTCACAATTCCGCGTTCCCGTGCGATGTCGCAAAACACTTCGAGAAATAAGGGTAACTGTTCGTGCGAGGGCGACAGCAACACGCCCGAGTATCCATAGGGGGATAGGCAATCGCACCAATCCCGTGGAGCATTGAGCACCGGAGGTATTGGACGAATAAGAAGCGGAATCAGACACACCGCCGACTGATGTTCAGCGTAGAAGGCCATCGGTATCGCGTCTTCTTCAGCTGCCGCCAACTCGGCATACTCAGGCAAGTCATAGAAGTCATGTTTGGTCCTTTTCAAGAACTCTCTCCAGCGTACATCCTGATGATCAATGAACTGGGCGATCATGTGTTGCGATCCCCATCATTCTTGGAACAACGGTCTCCTTGCTCATTGAGACACATCACTCGGGTTGCACCTGTCAGATCTGCATGTCTCATTTCATTGCCCTCCACACAGGCCTCTCGCTCGGATGAGGTTCTGTCATGAGACGTAGAACTCGTTGAGACAGCCCTACCTTGGTTGTCGAGGTGATTGGTCTTCATGAGCGATGCTTGTCACGTGCGGGTGACAGTGAAGCGATGATAAGGGGTACAATGCGGTCACCGATGTATCCGGCCATAGTCCTATTGGCAAGCGGAGTGAGGTGGCAATCATCGGTAAACGCATCGTCTTGGATTGCTCCGAAGATGTCGGTCAGGTCAATGAACGATGCTCCCACGTCGGCAGTGACCTGCCGAAGCTTTTCAGCAACCATTGGTCGAGCTCGGTTCTTGAACTGCGGGTAGTTAACCGGTTTTGACTTGATGATTTCGGCCAACCGTTCCTGTTCGAATTCTGTCAGTACTTTGTGCTGGTCAAACAGCAGATCCGGTTGAAGTGCAAAGACAGGGACAATTCCCTCGTGCAGAAGGATGAGCGCATTCCGTTCCACCATCCGGATGAAATTTGCATCAGCATTCGCATTGAGATTTCGCAAAGCATCATCCACGTCCAGCTGTGGACGGGGCTGTGGGCGAATACTCTGGATGGCCGACCAGAGCGGGCGAAGTTTCTTCCCCGCCAAGTACACAAAATGACTCTTGCGATAAAGCCAGAACCCGGTATAGCTGACCCAGGCCTTCAGGGAGGGCTCATCCAGATACAAATGTGACCATTCGCGGTAGGGATAATCGCGGAACTGATCATACCCCTTCTCCCATGGGAAATAATCGTTGGTGCCATCAAGAAGAATGATCATGTCCGGATGGTACTTCAAAATCGTCTGGTTAAGATAAATCAAATGGTGATGACTAGAATGGCTGGGAATGGCGGCATTGATCACCTCAAATCGACGAGATGGAATCTTGTGATGCAGAAGTTCCTCCACGTAGTGATCAATGGTCTCATTGTTGTTGAGCACCGGATATTTGACATGCCCCTTCGGCGACAAGGACCCCAAGCCGTAGGCTGTCGACCCTCCCATAAGGAAAATACGGTAGGTGTTCGGAGGTTTTGCCATGGAAACATCCTCGGTCCTCCGAAATCCCTGTTCATTGTGTGTGACGCCTCTGGTGTCTTGATAGTGCGGAGTCGGATGAATGTTCTTGTAATCATCAAACTGATGCATCATCAAATGACGTCCATCATATCCTTCCTCCACACGCAGATAGACATACGAAACAAATTCCAAGAAACCTAAGGTGAAACAAAGGACCAGAATTGAACCCGCAATGACTGCTCGCCGTGAGATTCGAGCTCCAGGACGAGCCACTTCCCCTATTTTCTGTACGGCCTGGCGGAATTCCATATTAGATGTCCGTAACGGTACCCTGACGACTCATCAGCCAATGTTGCAACTTGATGGATAATTCCCCAAGCAAGGCGGACAGCAAATCGCACGACCAGCGCTCATCTCGTTTGAGAAAGATCATGACCTCTGCTCCCGTGGGCGATCGGCTTGCTCACTGTTACCCCACGCGAGCGGGTGCTCCCCTTTCGGCATGAAACCTTTGCTGAGCAGACACTGCACATACTCGTGATACACGGCCTGCCAGATGTTCTCTGGGCGGAACTCCCGCAGCACCCATTCGCGTGCGGCCTCCCCATGACGCCGTCGGAGGACCGGGTCGCACACGTATCGGTTTAGCCCTACCGCGAGGGCAACCGCATCAGCGGCTGGCACCAGAATACCTGTAATGTTGTCTTGGACCGCATCCAGACAACCTGTGACTCGGGTGGCGACGATAGGCAGCGCCATGGCAGCGGCTTCCAACAGGACAAGTGGAAATCCTTCACGATGCGTGGGCAACACCAGAATGTCCATCGCGCTGTAGAGTGGAGGCGTCTCCCAATGTTCTCCCGTAAAATGCACCCGCGAGTCCGTTCGCAGCCGCTCAAGTACCCCCGGTGGAGGTGGGTCGCCGGGCTCCTCTGGTCCAATGAGGAGAAGATGCAGGTCTGGATGTTCCTTCCTCAAGATCGTCCAGGCATCATTCAATTCGACGAGTCCCTTCGCACGCGCCAAACGGCCTACAAATCCGATCACCGTGGCATCCGCTGGAATGCCATATCGGCGACGAGTCTCGCTCCGCACAGAGTCATTCAATCGATCTGGATTGAACTCTCGCTCGGCATCGACACCATTGCAGCTCCCTTGCAACGGAACATGAATTTTCTTCGGAGGTGACAACTTGAGATCAACCGCCATGGCCTGCACTGAACGGCTGACACAGAGAACCTGCGAGGCCATCCAACAGGACACAAACTCGGTCGCCATGAGGATCCGCCGTGTGAACCCAGTTGCCGTAATAAACGGAAGGCCATGCATATGGTAGATCCGTACGGGCACACGAGCCAATCGCGCAGCGATCATTCCCAATAAACCGCCTTTGGGCGTGTGCGCGTGAACAATGTGTGGGCGGAGGCGACGGAACAGGTTCCACAGCTGAAGGAGTGCCCCAAGGTCGCGGAAAGGAGTGATGCGCCGAGCCATGGACACCGCATGAACAGTGACCGCCTCTTCCGTGGCAAACTGTGTTAAGACCGGCCCTGGAGATGAGACGGCACGGCTCTCGAATCCCTTGGTCCTCATATAAGCTGCCTGCCCAGCCACAAATCGGAGAGACATTGGGACGGTGGTCACGTGCACCAGGGTAATCAGCTTCTTGTTCATCTGGCTTGACATGGACGTTGAGTTACTTATGTGCCCTACCCCACTACCGATGCTTACGCCGCCGCTTGTTCCTCGGGGCAGCCCTCTCGCGTATGCGCGCTGGCCGAGCGCGCGAGCCCATAACGATCCACGATCGCAAGGATCTAACGCCTTGGCCCTATTGCGTGAATCTCACATCGTTGCCGCCATTCCTCGCGCGAGCAAAGCCGGCAACGATGAAACACGTGCGTTCATTGCTTACCCATTTATCGGGCAGGATATTGACTCACTCGGTGAGGATCTCGTGCAACACCTTGCGGGGATATCACCATTCAAATTGGAGATGGACGGCTTGTCGTTGGGATAGTTCCTAGGCTGTATGGCCACGACGCCCCAGCGCTCGAAGCCCAGCGTACCGTCTTCAAAATGTCATCCGACTACAGAGTCCCGTTCCAGGCAATTGCCGGCAATACGCTTGTCGTGGAAATGCTCACGACTCAGACCCCAATGGGCCTCGTGGGATTGCAGTACGAACGCATGCCTAATCGATACACGTTCACTCTGTCAGTAATTTTGAGATGCTTGTGGTCTAGAACAACGTGTACACAAACGGGGCGACCGCCGACCCTTGCGTGAGAACAATCAGCGTCCCTAGCAGCAGCAACACCATGAAGATCGGCAACAGCCAGAACTTCTTCCGCTCTTTCATGAAAGCCCATAGTTCGCTCAAAAACTCTCCCATCACGTACTCCTCATCGACTTTAGAATTGATTCCGCATATGTTGGCGGGGCCTGGGAGCCCGCCCGATGCGATAGGTGTCAGCCTCCTGGGCGAAGGCTCGATGCAGGGGATCTTTGCCCATCAGTCGCATCGCCAGCCCCATCGGAGTCAGAAGTAGATAATAAATAATTCCGAGTATTATCCTCGTGTTGATCGCACCGAGCACATGACCGATCTTCATCCACACATCATGCACCTGTTTCAGGCTCTGTGGCACAGCCGTCCCCAGAACGATTAAGAGGCTACCGACAATCAGTGCCCAGATGCGAGGAGACTCGCTTCGAAACGCGACCGGCCATACCCCAATCACGGTCAACACCCCTCCAACCAGAAGACCGAACTGGCGGAGATCCTTCATCGTCGGCTGCTGACCTTGCTGATTCATCGTCTCCCCCTAATCGAGCTCAAATTCCTTTTGCCAATCCGTGTCGCTCACCAACGCCTGCTGCTGTGTCTTGTAGAGGACACAGTTCTCCAAGACGAGCACATCCATTTCTGTTCGCATGAAGCACCGATAGGCATCCTCCGGTGCACCCACGATTGGCTCTCCACGAACATTAAAGGATGTATTGACCAAAACGGGACAACCCGTATGCGCCTCGAATGCCTTCAGGAGCCTGTAATACCGAGGGTTAGTCTCCTCATGGACCGTTTGAATTCTGGCGGAGTAGTCCAGATGTGTCACCGCCGGAATTTCAGATCGTGGGACGTTCAGCAGATCGATTCCCCAGAGACCGGATTGAGAAGCCAGCAGTGGCAACCGTCGTTTTTTCTGCACTGGCGCCACTAACAGCATGTACGGACTGTCCGTATTCATCTCGAAGAAATCCGACACGCGTTCCCGTAATATCGAAGGAGCAAACGGACGAAACGATTCGCGATACTTGATTTTGAGGTTCATCACCGATTGCATCTTCGTGTTTCGAGCGTCACCGA
The DNA here is from genome assembly GCA_902500775.1 of uncultured Nitrospira sp. Classification (GTDB taxonomy): domain Bacteria; phylum Nitrospirota; class Nitrospiria; order Nitrospirales; family Nitrospiraceae; genus Nitrospira_D. The sequence goes on along the minus strand of CABVRZ010000004.1, from coordinate 22,764 downwards.
GAATGCTTCGGCCACCGAGCGCCCTGGGCCCGAACTCCATCCGACCTTGGAACCACCCCACCACCTTCCCATCGGCCAGATCTTGCGCGACACGATCGACAAGCTGCTCATCATCAAGGAGTTCATAGGGTGCGGACGCGGATTCAAGAAATTGTTCGATCTCCGCATTGGTATGTCTTGGCCCGAGATAACTCCCCTTCATTCGGTCAGTGCCGACCGAACGTCTTGGCTGATCATCATACCGGTACCAGGCGGTCAACGCGGCCCCGACCGCTCCACCAGCATCCCCAGCCGCCGGCTGAATCCAGATCCCCTTGAAGGGACCTTCGCGGAGGATCCGACCGTTCCCCACACAATTCAGAGCCACCCCTCCGGCCATGCAGAGATAGTCGACCTCCGTTTCACGATGGAGCGTTCTGGTCACACGCAGCATCACCTCTTCGGTAACCTCCTGAATTGAGCGCGCCAGGTCCATTTCCCGTTGAGTCAACGTACTTTCTGGCTTCCGGGGAGGCCCGCCAAACACATCGTCGAATTTATTCCCCGTCATCGTCAAACCAGTACAGTAGTTAAAATAGTCCATGTTCAAGCGAAACGTCCCGTCTGGCTTGAGATCGAGGAGATGGTCATAGATCTGCTTCACATATTTTGGTTCGCCATACGGAGCCAGGCCCATCACCTTATATTCGCCTGAGTTGACCCTGAACCCGGTGTAGTACGTGAAGGCGGAATAGAGAAGCCCCAGTGAATGGGGAAAGGGAATCTCCCAGAGCGGTGTGACGACGTTTCCCTCGCCGAGCCAGGCCGAAGTGGTAGCCCACTCCCCGACACCGTCCATGCACAAAACGACCGCCTTCTCATAGGGCGACGGATAGAAGGCGGAGGCGGCGTGCGATTCATGATGCTCGCCGAACAAGAGCTGCGGAAGTTCCGATTGCTTCAGTTCTGGAGCGAGCGCCACGAATTCCTTCGCCAGGACATTCCGAAGGAACAGCTTTTCTTTTATCCAAACCGGCATGGCAGCGACAAATGACTGAAGGCCCTTCGGGGCATAGGCGAGGTACGTTTCGAGCAGTCGCTCAAATTTCACGAGCGGCTTATCATAGAAGACGATATAGCGGAGATCCTTCAGGGTGATTCCTCCCTCCTTCAAACAGTAGGCCACTGCATGTGACGGGAAACCGGGATCATGTTTCTTGCGAGTGAAGCGTTCTTCTTGCGCTGCGGCAAGGATCTCACCATCCAAAATGAGGCAGGCAGCGCTATCGTGATAGAAGGCCGAAATGCCAAGAATATAATTCACAAATCCCCCTTCCTCTTCACATTTCGGTCAGTGCCGTGAACACATGATCATCCACCGCTCACGGACAACTCAAGAGTCTGTCGACATGTACTTGATCCAGACCCCTAGTTGCGACAAGCGAGATGATACGCGCATGTGTGCGTAACTCGCTACGATGGCTACGGCGTGGCTTTAAACTCTTCACTTGGATCAGAAAGGCCCAGCACTCGAGGTACGAATGAGACAGTACTCGTCAAACGGTACGCCCAAATGGCGACTAGGAGGAAGATAGCGGCCCGCATACTTTCCTTGGTTTCATCGAGCGCATCGCCCACGATGATATTCTCGCCCATGATCGCGTAGAGCACCTGTGTCGTGAAAATATGGAACGGTACGAGCCCGGCAATCCACCATGGAACAATTGGCAGCCCTATACGGGCTGCCCATGTGCGTAGAACTGTGCTGTACCCGGTGAGGACCGGGACCAGCGTGCACAGTGCAAGCTGAAAGACAGCCAGCAGTCGATCCATGACCAGCAGACGCGCCCAGAACGATTTTTCAGTCCCTCCCGCAGTCTGCCCATGAAACCAGGCGAGATTGTGCAGGTTCCACTCATCTTGCCGATTGAAGTCCTTAAGCCAATCCGGGACGGGATAGGCAAATACTCGTTGGCCCCAACTAATTTCCTCACCAAAGCAGATGAAACAGAAAGCCCCGAGAAGGAGGAGCGTCAGAGGGTTGTCAAAATGGTTGGCTCTGGATCGTCCTTGGAGCCTCGATGAGCGATACGCGGTCATGAAAAAGAGGACGCTGGCGAGAAGGAAACTGAGCGCCCCGATATTCTCGATCGGACCGTCCTCCATGCCCAACCAGATGGCTGTCTCGTCTGAGCACAGCAGCAGAGCGGCCTGTCCAAGCAGTATCAGATAAGCGAAAACAATGGCCATCGGTGGAACAGTAGTAGAGTGATGGCGTGACTCTCTCATGTTGATCTCTCCCTATTAGTCATGCGTCGTGCTTCATCAACTGCATGCGGCCTCCTCCGACAATCGCACGGGGCGCTGCTGAGAGTCGAACCAGGCTTGGAACATGAGGACGTCCCACAGAGTACGCCAGTCCTCCTTCCCGGATTGATGTTCGATCCATTTGCCGTGGATACGGTCCGGATTGAGGAGCCCTTGATCGTTCAACCGCTTTCTATCCAGCAGTGCCTCACCCCAGTCCTTCAGCGGGCCACGCAGCCATGTGCTGATTGGCACAGCGAACCCCATCTTGGGCCGCTCAGTCAGCGTGGGTGGAACGTACCGGGAGAGTACTTGCCGGAGAATCCATTTTCCTCGTCCGTCGCGAACGTTCATCGCGACCGGCAGTTGCCAGGCAAACTCGGCCACTCGATGGTCTAAAAGCGGCACGCGCGCTTCCAGACTCACACCCATGCTGGCCCGATCCACTTTCACGAGGATGTCGTCTGGCAGATACGTGATCAAGTCGGTGTACATCATCCGACGGAGCACGCCGGAGAGCCTCCCCCATTGGGTCCGATCGGTAAAGGCTGTCGGAGGCTCCGACGACCCAATGACCAGTGAGTCTGGAACATCCCAATGCGTGATGATCCCCCGATACATGGTTTCGATACAGTCTGCAGGCAACAGCTCCGCTAATTTCTTGAGCCGAAGACCTTGGTGCTGCAGCCTGAGACCCTTCGGACTGATCGGTCCGACCATCCGAAGCAGAAACTCCCAGGGCGCCGACGATAGCGCGCTGAGTCCTCTGCCAGACAGCACTCTCAAACTTCGCGGCAACCAGCCCATCAGCCTCCAAATGCGTGCCCCGTGGAGATAGGTATCATAGCCGGCAAACAACTCATCTCCGGCATCGCCCGATAAGCAGACCGTTACATCGCGGCGAGCCAGTTGAGAAACCAAGAACGTTGGTATTTGCGAGGAATCGGAAAACGGCTCGTCATAGAGCGTGGGAAGACGGGGGATAACCGCCATCGCCTCTTCAGGGGCCACATAGAGCTCGGTGTGATGTGTTCCAAGATGCTTTGCTACGGCTTTCGCATAGTTGGCTTCATTGTAAGCCGCCTCGTGAAACCCGATGCTGAAGGTCCGGATGGGTTGCGCGCTTTGCGCCTGCATGAGTGCGACGATGGTCGAGGAATCCACACCGCCGGACAAAAACGCGCCCAACGGTACGTCCGCTTCCATCCGAAGTTTGACCGCATCTCTCAACAAGTGATCCAAGTGCCCAATAGCCTCTGTCTCCGTACCAACGAAAGGATTCGCGCTTCCCTGTTCAGCGACAGCTCGAACGGACCAATACGGTATCGAGTCCGGAGGGGACTCCGCTTCCGGATCCACTGTCAAAATCGTTCCAGGCAAGACCTTCGAGAGACCGCAATAGATCGAATAGGGAGCAGGGATGTAGCCGTGACGAAAGTAGAGTGCCAATACGTCCCGATTAATATGTGTGTCGAAGTCCGGATGCGCTCGCAGAGCCTTGAGTTCCGAAGCAAACAGAAATGTCCTCCCCATCCACCCGTAGTACAACGGCTTCTCGCCAAACCGGTCGCGAGCCAGGTGGAGTCGGCGCTCGCCACGGTCCCACACAGCAAATGCGAACATGCCATTGAACCGCTCGACGGCCTGACGAATACCCCACTGTGAAAAAGAAGCGAGCATGATCTCGGTATCTGAAGCGCCACGAAACGTATGGCCGAGGCATTCCAATTCACTGCGTAGCGCTCTAAAATTGTAGATCTCGCCGTTGAAACTGAGTGCATAGCGGCCGGAGCCTGAGTGCATCGGCTGGTGGCCGAGTGGGGAAAGATCTAAGATCGACAACCGGCGATGAGCCAAGGCGATACCGGCAGATGGATCAGTCCAGACCCCTGAATCGTTCGGTCCTCGATGGTGCAATGTGGCGGCCATGGCCGCAGCTGTCGCTTCCAACTCCTCTCGTGTACTTCGAGGCACAGTCTCACAATAACCCGCGATGCCGCACATGACGAAGCGTCACTCCATTCAATTCAATGCGAAAGCAACTGAATCCGGTCCAATTGATTGATGACCATCTTACGCAACACGTGAGATTGCAAGTTCTTCAAACAGTGTTTGATACCGCTCGACTATATTCGGCAGATCAAAATTGTCCTTAATTCGTTGTCTCGCCTGTAATCCTGTTCTGAGCAGCTGCTCCTGGCCAAGATCGAGCATCCGCTCCCACGCTCGCGCTAATGCCACCGCATCTCGCGGCGGAACCACAATGCCGGTCGGCCCTACGATGTGAGCTGAATCACCAACATCTGTCACAACACAGGGAACCCCGCAACTCATCGCTTCACTGACCACATTGGCAAAACTTTCACCGAAGCAGGACGAGGAGGTGGCCAAATCAAACGAGGCCATCAGTTGCGGCACATCCTCACGCCGTCCGAGGAGGCGACAATTCTCACGAATGCCGGCATCGTCAATCCATGCAACAAGTTCGGGGTTGTCCCAGGTCACACCTTCGCCGCAGAGGACAAAATGGACCGATGGTCGTATCGAGACGAGGAGTTTTGCGGCGCACACAAAATTCCGATGGTCCTTCTGGGGATGAAATCGTCCCACGAGGCCGATCACGGGGGCCTCAGTGGGAATCCCGAGAGCGTGTCGAGTCAAACGGCGTGCCGCAGGATCGGGTTTCAACGCGGTCAGATCGACACCGTTGGGGATGACCACCATTTTGTCGGCGGTATAGCCAAAGGCCACGTGAGCCTCTCGAGACGCCTCAGAACAACAGACGATCCGTTTGGGAATCCACCGGGACAATCGTGCGCAGAGCTTGACCGTTGGGACTGTCAACGGACCATACCCTTGAGTACGCGGATCGCTATGCCGGACTCCCCACGCAATCGGAATATGCCCGGCCAATCGAGCTGCCACACCTCCCAGTAAGTCTGCGTGGTACATCCAGGTTTGTATGACCTGTGGACGGTCCTGACGAATCCAGCGCAGAAGACGCCCAATGGACGTTACATTTGGCTTGCCGGGTTGCATCCCGAGCGATCGAACAGGAATTCCCAATCGCTCAATTTTTTCACTGACCGGCCCGAGCTGGATAAGTGAGATGACCGATGGCATAAAGCGTTGTCGATCCAAGCGCGAAAGCAGCCGCAGTAACATTAGTTCAGCTCCTCCTGCGTAAAGCCCGGTTGCCAGGAACAAAATCCGTTTGGGTGACATAGGTCCTTTAGCAGAGGCGATTGTAGCTTTGTGGAGACATGTTGAGCACGAGACCTGACCTTGAAGAATTGAGACCCTGAGTACTAGATCCTAGATAGGTGCACCGGTGACATAAATGAAGGCCGATCCACACACCTCACCCCATATATGCCTACAGGGTTTGAATAAAATGAAAAGATTGTTTGGGAATCGGAACAGAGAAAATCGAAATGATTCCACATCATTAGCACTCACAGACAACGCCCCGATTCATCCGGGAACACAAATTGCTTGCACCACTTCAGGCTCGGTGGCTCACGACAACGTCGGATGCGTCATCGATAGACATCACGTATGACTATTAGCGAACGAAAGGACTCACCTATGACGTTCCTGTTCTTTTTGCTGATGATGCTGGTGCCTCTACACAGTTGGGCTTTTTTGACCGACACTGCCGTCTATCCAGAGCCAGCTCGACCTTCCCTGCCCGCCGCTGGCTCGAAAGCAACTGACCCCGTGTTTGGGTCCACCATCCTACGCGTGACAGACGCTGGTGACGGCAGCGGTGACTGCATGACGTTCTATTCGAATATGCCCTCCTTGAACGTCAACAACACCAAAATCGCGGCGCAATGTCGAGTTGCCGGACCGAAGCGCTTCAAGGTCTGGGATTTCAATGCGTCGACGATGACACGCTCCAACGGACGCACCCAAAGCAATCCAGCAGCAGGAGCCCAAGAATATTTCCCGCAATGGTCCCGCATCACATCCAACAAATTTACCGTGTGCGCGCAAATGAATCTTGTTGAAGTGACCATTCCCGATGGAACATCGACCGTCTGGACAAATCGTATCCTGCACAATTTCTCGACTGATTTTCCTGGGGCGACCAGAGTGACACAACATTCCGTGTCGAACAACGATGATGTATTCGCGGTGATATCCAATACCGGGGGGTATGCCGTCTGGAGACGCAGTACGAATTCCATTCTCCTGAAGATCAGCACCGAAACCAATCTCAACGAGGTAGAGATTGATAAAAGCGGCCGTTATCTCGTGGTCAGGAGAAGTGGAGTAACAGCTGTCTGGGACCTACAGGTCGGACCGACCCAAACACAAGTGTCGCCGACACTGGCTTTTAGCCATCGCGCCATGGGAAATAGGATCGTTGGGAGTTCCTGTAACTACCGTCAGCTGTGCGTGCGGAATCTGGCGACGCCAAACACCGTGACCTTCATCCTGCCAAGAGATTCATGGGCCTACTATACTCAAGATGATCATTTTGCTATGCCAGGCGGCAGTGATGCCTGGATGACGGCCAGCCGCTACTCGCCCGCCGGAGGGTCTGCGCATCAAGCGTTCGACAATGAGATCGTGCAGATCGCCACTGATGGGTCGAATCGAGTGCGACGGATCGCCCATCACCGCAGTGTCGTGTTGAACAATAATTACGATGCTCAACCAAAGGCATCGGTAAGCCGCGATGGCAACTTCATTACCTTTACGAGTAATTGGGGAAACTCCAGCGGGCGCAAGGATCTGTATCTGGTTCGGGTCCAGTGATCGATAATTTCATATCGGTGGTCTCGCTGCTATCGCATTTGCCCAGTGCCATTTTGATTTCAAGCTGATGAGAAGATTGATTGCACGCTGTGATACTTCTTGCCGCTCAGATTCATTTGCACAGAAACGTACGTGGCGAGTTACATTTCCTTCCTTCGTTGAACGAGATAGCGATATATTGAAAGGAGTCCTGGAATAGGCAACTAAAAAACTCACGAGATACCGAATAGTTCTGGCACAGAGGGCCATAACCATATGTGGCATGCTCGTTGCTCGGCTTCACAACATTCCAATCAGGCCTATCGGGGATTCGTTGATTGAGAACAATCAGCCGAGCGTGATAACACCGGAGGCGAGCTATGCGCATGCTGTATCTGGTTCCGCTAGGAATGCTGTGGGCCATGCCGTCGTGGGCATTTCTTTCGGATATGAACGTCTACCCGACACCTGCTACTCCACCTTCATTGCCCGCCGCCGGATCGATAGCGATTGACCCCACGTTTGGAACGACCATACTCCGGGTAACAGATGGAGACGATAGTACATCGTACTGCATAAACGACTATAGCAACGAGCCACCGCTAAACATCAATAACACCAAGATACGCGCGATCTGTCACGTGGGATACAAGCGGCTCAAGGTCTGGGACTTCAACGCCGCTTCGATGACCCCCTCGAATGGACGGATTCAGGAAAATCCGCCCCCTGGATTACGGGAGTATGAGGTCCAGTGGTCCCGTACGGCCCCTAATAAATTTTATGCAGTGGGGCTCAAATCACTCTATGAAATCACGATCCCAGATGGATCCAGTACGACATGGACGAACACGCTGATCCACGACTTTGGAACAGACGTTGTTGGCGAGTACATTACACAGATGTCCGTGAGCGACAACGACGACGTCTTCGCATTCCACTATGTCAATAATGGAGTGAGCACGGGCTATATCGTCTATAAACGAAGCACCGACAGGATTTTGCTCAACGTCAGCGATGAAGGTTCGATCAACGAAGTCGAAATCGACAAAAGCGGACGCTATCTCGTGTCGTTGAAAGCCAATGCGACCAAGGATCTGCATGTGTGGGATCTGCAGAGCACCCCTACCCGTACGACCGTCGATAGTCTCTTATGGTTTAGTCATCGCGCGATGGGCAATGGGATTGTTGGGACCAGCTGCAATACCCGGCGCTTGTGCATGCGGAATCTGGCTACACCAAACTCGGTGACCTTCTTCCTACCAAAAGACTCATGGGCCTACTACACCCAGAACGATCATTTTGCCATGCCCGGCGGTAACGATGCTTGGATGGTGAGCAGCCGATTTCACATCAATGGAGGATCCGTGGTGAACCCGTTTGACAATGAGATCGTTCTCATCGCCACTGATGGATCGAGTCGAGTGCGCCGGATCGCGCATCACTGGAGTATCGTCATCAACGGTACTTACGATGCCCAGCCGAGAGCATCGGTCAGTCGAGACGGAAACTTCATAGCCTTTACGAGTAATTGGGGAAATCCCGGCGGACGCAGAGACCTGTATCTTGTTCGTGTCAAAGCCGGCACTTCCACCACACCCGCAGCTCCTTCTAACCTGAGAATCAACCAGTGAGAGTGGAGGAGCATCTGAATTGGTAATCATTCACGGCTCCATGTGAGATCAGAGAACTCCCTCGATCCTGTTCTGTACTCATACGTGCTTCGTGATTGGGCACCCGCTTCCTGACGGCCTGAGCTGTTCCCTCACTATTTCCATGGAGTCCGCCAGCTTTTGCTGCCGGCAGTCACTGCGCCTGCTCAGTCCCTCTTTGGAATCACTTGTGAGAGATGTTCTACTATCGTGCACAATAGGAAATGCGACTCACGCTGCGTCGACCGGCACCCTAGGCGGGCTGCAATACCTCAAGATGCCTACAAAGTTTTTGAGCGATCAGTTGCCCCGCCAGATGATGTCCCGCGATATTCCAGTGACCGAGACCAAGGCCAGAATTTGGAAAGCCGTGCAAGAAGCTACGATGTTCCTCTGCATAGGTTTGAAACAGCGGAGCGAGAGCAAGAACCTCGAAGCGATTTTCCCCGAGAGCTCGAATTCGATCTTCAGAATAGAAGAGATCCGCCACCCCCAAGCGACGCTCTAATACACGTCGGGCTACTTGATCTGGACCAACTTGATGGCTACTGCTCACCGTGATGACCATGAACCCTGTGTCTCTACTTTTGACCTCTGCATGCATGAGCTTGATGAGGTCCTCCGTTACCTGCCAAGCTTCTTCCCAGGCTGCATCACGTGGTGCCTTATAGGTTTCCAAATCCAAGCCGGCTTCTCCTTGCAACCGTGGAGGCTCCAGTCCCTGCTGGCCATATCTCCCAGTTCCATCCACCTGCTGATCAACGAGGGGTGACTGTGCGTAGGTCGCACGATTCGGTTGTGTCATCCGCCGCAGTGCTTCGATCGTTAATTGGAAAACTCTCAACGAGTCACGCACTTCCGTTACTGCTCGCCCCAATGACGACGAACGTAACCGAAATCCTATGCCATTTCTGAACGATGTGTCTTCGACGAGCTGCCTATTATTCAGGACAAAATAAGGCCTCCGGTCGTCCTTCTCCAAGGCTCGAGAGTTATTGCGAATGTCGTTGCTGGGAGTGATCACCAGGAGGACGATGTCGGGAGAATACGTCCATACTCGATGACGAAGCATGATTAATTCTTGTGCCGTCCCGTACCCGGAGACTCCAAAATTAATCAGCTCGGGTTCTCGATGACCCATGGCCACACAGCTCTTGATTTCTCGTTCCGCAACTGCCCAAAACGTATCCTCCATCGGAATCTGCAGCGCCTCGGCGTAAGAATCTCCCAGCACCGCAATTCGCAGAACATGATCTGGCTTGGGTAAGGCATGTTCACGATCACGAAGTCCTGCCGAATTGATTCGGATGAAGGCCTCCCCTTCTCTCTTAAACCATCCCTCAGCTTGTGGACGTAGCGAAACACCGAGGTCACCATCGAATTGAGAAAATATTGGATAGGAAATGCCAACCACTCGTAACCCAAGTTCAGCTAGGATGAGGCCAATCAGAACGCTCCCCAATATTAGGAATAGCGTGTGGTTCTTCGACATGATCCAGGATTTTCCGCGACTCAGGGAGTCATCGCAGGGAAGGCAGTATTCATGAGATTACCCCGACCTGAATGAGTAATCCGGTCGCCTTGGGTCGCTTGGTCTTTCTGGCGAATAGGGAGTGCCACTGGCGCCGCCACCATCGCGATAAGGAGAAGACTGTGCGCATTATTTAAGAATGTGTGCGTAAAGAAGCTAAACCAGAATACGACGCAGCTAAAGATGATGGCAACACGCCGACTCTCTCCCGTTGCACGCCAGATCAAGGCCAGCAGAAGCAGCGGCATCAGGATCGCGCCAAACATGCCGTGATCAATCATGTGCGACAAGAACTGATTATGTGGTGGGATATCAAGTCCCTTATGCACCGACCCAGTTCCGCCACCGAAGAACGGCCGTTCAGTCACTCGTTCCCAGGCTTCCCGGGCAACCGACTTACGTGACGAACCTGATTTATCATCCACGCCAAGAGGATCCGTGAACCAGGTAAGACGTTCCTGCGTGTCCGCGTTCAACGCACCAGCTCGCTCCAGCGTTGTGAGAATCTGGTCGGCTTTCGGCAACAACACGAGGCCGAGAAGAAAGACCGTCACGAGGCCTATCCGAACCAAATGCCTCGCACCTATGAACTGTCCCAGCATCAGGCCCCCTACCACAATGAACCACCCAATCAGTCCCGCACGAGAATACGTCACAAACACACCAACGCTCGTGAGGACAACGAAAATACCACGATACCAAGAGGGTAATGCCGTGACGCCTAGCATCATTCCTAGAACTAGTGCTTCCGCGGACATATTGGCGTTTACATACAAGCCGGCGGATCGTCCAGACACATTGCTGAATGTGTTGGGAGCAAAGAGTTCAAAGACATTGATCACGATGCCAACATGGACCGCCACCACCAGCGTGAGTCGTGCATACAGGTGCGCCTTGCCATCCATAAAAATCGCAAGAAAACCTAGAATTTCAAATATGGCGAGGATACGCCATCGCACTTCCTGCCAGGCCATCTCAGACTGTGTCCCTAACAAAAACCACACTAGCGTGACCCAGAGGTACCCGAAACACCACCCCACAATCGGGAGTCTAAGAATCTCGGATGTCATCACCTGTCGAACCAGCAGTGGCAGGGACAGGATAAGGAAAGCGAGAACCCATTGCCATGGCACCACGACTTCGTAAGTCCTGTGCAGATATTCATGAAGGTTGCTGTAAAAGAGCGCAACCGCGATCACCGCTAAGGCATTACGGAAGAGGGAGCTCGTCATGACATTCCCTTGGACATTCTGTACGAGTATCAACAAACAGGCGTATGCTCTCGTGACGCGGCCGGTTTACTGGTCGGTTGATGACACAGTGCCAGTAGCGTCTGCTCCGTTGTGAGGACAAGATTCTCCAACGTAAAGCGTTCAATAATACGTTGGCGGATCTCCGCCGCACGTGGTTTACGATCCAGGACTTGTCGCATCGCTGCCTTGAGAGCGGACGGATCCTTGGGTGGTACCAGCTGACCTGTGTCTCCAATCACCAGACCAGAATCCCCTACATCGGTCGCCACACACGGCACTCCGCAGGCCATCCCTTCACCCAGCACATTGGCGAACCCTTCCCCATACGAGGAAGAACTCACCAGTAAGTCAAGGGCACTATAGATATGAGGCATCTCTGATTGCCGCCCAACCCACATCATGTGGTCGGACAGCCCCAGCCTCTGAGCACGGTCCTGGAGCGCAGTTGTGTATTCGAATGCCCCATCTCCCACACAGACAAAACGTACCTGGTTGCATTCTTGTAGCAGTAGTACGGCTGCTTGCAAGAAGGTTTCATGATCTTTCATCGGATCCAGTCTTCCGACGAGGCCGATGAGAAATTCATCCTCCCCTATTCCCCACTGCCTGCGTATCCGCTCGCGTGCTTCCACGTTTGGATAGAACCGGTTGGTATCGATGCCATTCGGAATGACCACGGTTCTCTCGGCCGGATATCCGTCTGCGACACGAACTCGACGTCCGGCATACGAATTCGAAATGATCAGATCTGCAGACTTGGAGAGCCAGCAGCTTAGGGCATAGCTCGAGCCACAAAGCCAATCATAGCGGCTATAGTCCATATTAGAACTGCGAATGCTCCAGACAATCTTCATCGAGCGCAGAAAGGGTTGTACGAACACCGTCATGAGGTCCACGATGTAGGCATACAATAAGTCTGGTCGTTCCGAACGCACCGTTCGGATCAGTCGCACGAGAAAACCCACCACATCCCACCGTCCTCGCTTGTCGAGGGAAATGATCCGGACGGAGGCGTCCTTCAGATCGACTTCCAGCGGTCCTCCGGAATAGCACACAGCAACGGAGACCTTGTGTCCACGCTGATGGAGCTCGCGAGCCAGAACAACCAGCTGCCGTTCCGCCCCGCCACAGTCCAGCGAACGGATAAGAAAGAGAATATGCATGTGATGCTGGGGTTACATAGTAACGATCATTGTGAGACTGAACTTTCCTCACGCATGGGATAGCCTTGCAATGCCAGTCAGAAGGTCATCCCATAGCTCCATGACTTTGTTGAGACTGAAGCGCTCAACAACCTCCCCCGCTCGGCTTCCAAGCCGTTGACGCTCTACTTGGTCCCCCATCAATCGATCCATAGCGCTGGCTAATGCAACCACATCCTTTGGCGGAACCAGAATGCCATCGACCCCGTCGCGGATGATGTCACGCGGTCCGCCACTGGAACAGTCCGAGCTTACGACAGGAAGTTGGCAAGCCATCGCCTCGACCAAGGCATTCGGAAACCCCTCATATCGAGAAGACAACACAAAGAGGTCCGCTCCTTTCAGAATGGTGTCAGGCTCCTGAACTTGCCCAACTAAATGAACCCGCCCTCCAACCCCCAAGTTCTCGGCAACCGACTGCAAGCTCGCGCGCCGAGGCCCCTCACCGAGAATGACCAACGACCAATCAGAATACTTTGCGGCACATCGGCTAAACGCCTCGATCAGGATATCGAACCCCTTTTGCTCTACTAATCGGCCCATGGCAACGATGGCATGAGCAGATGCGTGCGGTTTTGATCCCTGTTTAGACTCACTCCTTATTTGCCGCAAAGGGTTTGGGATCACATAGGTGGTCTTTATTCCCGGAATCTTCAAGGCCCAATCACGTATAGCGCATGATTGCACCACGATCGCGTCAGCACGCCGATACAATAAGGATCTCAACGCACTCCAAGCCAGACCGATACTATATTCACGGGGATCATTGCGTTCAGAGATGACAACGGGTATAGCAAGACCCCAACTTGCCATGAGCGTCAGCACATTGGTCGTATCGAGAAAACTTACAATCACGTCAGGCTGTGCCTCACGTAATGCGCGCCGCAGTCGTAGAATTCTCCGAACGTTTTCACGCATTGCTTGGACAATATGTGCTGAGCTCGATAACGCATCTAATGCTACCCGCTTGATACGACGATCGAGCTTATACCAGTCATTGGGCTGCGGGCTGAGGGTGATGAGAGTCATATCCTCTCCCCGCTCTGCCCAATAGTTGGCCATAACGGACATCACCCGCTCCGCTCCTCCAGCCGTGAATGTTGAAATGACCAGTGTGATGCGCATCGGGGTTACGGACGCGAGGCCGCACGGTAGGGGGAAACACCGGCACTCTCCAATCGGAGCTGTCGAAACACCATGCTATACAGAAAACACATTGAGACGAGGTACATCAGACTAGTGGCCAGGGCAATCCCAGCTACACCAAGGAGGTGCATAAACAAGTAATTTAAGACTATCGAGAGGACCAGGCTGATAGCCGAACTCCACATCAAAATATGGTTTGCTTTCAGAGACGAGAGAAGCCGGACAGCAAGAATACCTAGAGCGAACGGGGTGATCTGTAAAAAGGCAAGAGATTGGACCCCCGCCGCCTGGTGGGTATGTGCAGCCGTAAAGGCCCCTCGATGGAACAACAGCTCGATAATGGGTTCGGAGAATGTCACCAGTGCGACCGTCAGAGGGATCGTGATCAGAGCAATCAATCGTGTGTAGGTGAACAGGGTATGTCGTATTTCGTCCCACAGACGCGCAGCGACCATCTCTGAAAAATACGGGAGGACGGCAGTGCTCGCAGCCATAGATGCTACGCCGAGTAACAGCATAGGAATCTTGTTGCCGTACGACAAGATCGAGACGCTCCCCGACTCCAAGGACGCAGCCATGATCTGCCCAATCATCTCTGTGCTACCGATCAAGGCTGCCCCCGCGAGCATTGGAGCGTACTGATGCCACACCGTCTTCAGCGCTGGCGTGATGCCGGCCCATTCGGGACGAAGCCGGATCCCTTCTCGAACCACACCCCAGCCGAGGAGTGCGGCATGACATGCGGTGCCAGCAACCACACCAATGGCAAGCGCATGGATACTCACAGCGTGCGTGAGTGCCAGAAGGGCAAGAATGGTCACACCTGCCATGATGGCGGGAGCGATTGCGGCAAGAGAAAATTGTTCGTGGGCATTCAGTATCGCACCCCAGGTGGTGGCCAGTCCGCTGAGAAGCAGACAGGGCAACAAGGTGTTGAATAAAGATACTGTCAATGCGAATTTATCTTCCGGAAATTCCAGAGCCACCGTACGAAGCAAGAACGGGCCTATGGCAAACAAGATTACCGACGTCACAGCTAAGAGAAACACACTGCCCGTCAGGACAGTTGCATACAGATCCGTGGCCGCCGCCATGCCTTCTTCTTTTCGCACCTGAATATAAGTAGGGATCAATGCAGGATTGAGCGAACCACCGATCAGATTGATCGCAAACGAAGGAATCAGAAACGCCATGAGAAACGCGTCGAGTTCATCGCCGGCCCCGAATTGGTACGCGACCACCAGATCTTTTCCAGCAGAGGCGATTTTGGTCAAGACCGTCAGAGCCCCGACGGTCATTAACGCGCTCAAGATGCGGCGATTGATAGACCGGGCCTTCCACGTATCCCACCATTGGAGGCCTACTTGCAGCGCCTTATACATGGTTGAATTCAACCGTTGAATCAGAGACGAATTGTTTCTTCAACGTTCTGAGCACCGTTCAGGCCAATCTTCCACCAGCGGCTGTATACGTTTACCTTCCCAATCTCTGGAGGAGAACATCGATGGATCTGTCTACAGTGGGATTCCATTCCCTTCAGACCGCTTGCCAACGTATGAAGGGTACGGGTTAGGGGAGACTCGGACTTTCTGCAGCACGATACCCAGTATTCTCCCTCCCGCACTCGTCAGTTGGTCGATCGCCGCTCGACAAGCTTCACGGGTGGTCTGGCCGGCACTTGCCACCAAGAGCACGCCATCGACCTGAGAGGCAAGGATCACAGGGTCAGTCACAGGGAGCACCGGTGGGGCATCCAGAATGACATGATACCTTTCCTCTCGGCATCTGTTCAGAAGCTCTCTCAACTGTTTAGAGTGCAACAGTTCCGATGGATTTGATGGGCGCTCCCCTCGAGGAATAACCGACAAGTTGGCCAGATCGGTCCGATACATAATCTCTCTCAAGCTGGCCCTTCCAGCAAGGAAAGTCGCGAGTCCTTTTGTGTCGATCCCTTCGCGTTGAACCCCATGGATGTATGTATGGGCAGGCTTCCGCAAATCCGCGTCAATCAGTAGAACCTTCGTATTCTCCAACTGGGCCAGTGCGACCGCGAGGTTCACCGAGAGGGTCGTTTTCCCTTCGCCTTCTCCAGGACTCGTTATGAGGACACAGGACGGTAATTCATCAGGCCTGGAGAGTAGTACGCTGGTCCTGATAATGCGAACGTGCTCAGCCGCAACACCTGAGGATTGCTGGGTGAGGAGAGACACTCTCTCCCCGGTCTTGGCTTTCGGCAACAGTGGCATCACGCCTAGGAGGGAGATCTTCGGCAGATACCGTCCTAAATCATCGGGTCCCCTCAAGGTCCGGTCACGGGCTTCTAAGAACAAAGCCAGCCCAACCCCCGTCATGAGCCCCACGAGAAGTCCTAGAACAATGTTTAACTGTTTCTTGGGCTTTACTGGAATGGCGTTCGGCACCGCAGGGTCGGCGAGGTACACGTTGGCATTCCGCAATCCGGCCGAAAGATCGGCTTCCTTCGTCTGTTTGAGAAAAATATCGTAGAGATGCTGTGTGCTTTCTGCCTCTCGTTCGAGGATTCCATAGTCGACTTCGTATTGCTCGAGTTTAATTTTCTCTTGTCGATGACGGCCTGCCGCCTCCTTAATGACGCGGACTCGTCCACGCGCCGAGTCATATTCTTGCTTCACGGAGTCGAAGATCTTCTGTACCTCTTGCTCGATTCGTGCACGAAGATCCTGCATCTCCGCCTTGGCGTGAATCAGCTTAGGGTGAAGCGGCCCATACGTTTCCTCCAACTCGGCAACCTGACCTGAAACCCTGATATCTTGCGCTCGCAACGTTTGAATCAGCGTCGAGCTCAGTACTTCGATCGAGGCATCCAAGCTCGACCAGTCTATTTCGACGGCTCCATTGTGGCCGGTTCGGCTGCGCAGGACCGATTCAATTTGTTCGAGACGAGACTTGGCTTCCGCTTGCTTCATTTCTGCTCTGACAAGCTCAGAGTCCAATTCGGTGTTCGTATGAGCCCTCACCGTTTGCTGCTCACGCCCTCCCATCAACCCATGCTTCAGACGAAACTGATAGAGGGCCTGCTGCGAGGCTTCGGCTTTCTTACGTAATTCATCGAGGTGGGCGGTATACCACTCAGCAGCTTTTTCCTTCGAGAGTGCGTTCAGCTCCTGAGTACGTTCAATGTAGGTCGAGGCCAGCGTGTTGGCGATGCGAGCGGCAAATTCCGGATCATCGGAAGTTGCCATCACATGTGCCAGTCTTGCACCACGAATCGGCACGATTTCAACCGCCTCAGCAAACTGCTTCAGCAATCGTTCGTCACCTTCTCCCAAACCTTGTGTGCCGACATCCCCATTGAACCCGACAACGTCCGCGATCGCAGCAGGCAGGATGTCGCCCATCATCGACGAAAAGATCGAGAGCTTGGGTTTGTATTCCAGCCGTTCGGACAAATGGAGGAGTTGCGCCGTCCGTTGAAAAACATAATGGCTTTTCATCAATTCAAACTGCGTTTGAAAGTATTCTGGGGAAAGGTCGCCCTGGTGGTAATCTCGATCGTAGTCTAAACCACTCCGTCCTACTTGCTCGACCACCACAGTGGCTTTTGCTTGGTACCGCGGTATCTGCATGAACGACCAAATCGCCGCAGCCCCTGCACATCCAACCGCGATTGCAACGATCAACCATACACGGCGCCGACAGGCACCGGCATACTCGGTCAGGACGGTCTCACGGCCATTCGTTTCGGCCGATTGCCGTGAGATACTATCGCCATCACGAATCATGTCACAGTCCCCGTTTCAGGAGGGTGCGCGCCTCGAGCAAATTCGTCATTGGCGCTCATAACCGGAACAATGAAGACCACATCCAGACTAAAAGAGCGTCTCTGCAAACAGCATAAAGGTGTTTGCTTGGTAGGTAAACTGAGTCTGAGTCGAGTGTCGGTCCTCAAACATATATTGCGCCCCTACTCCCACCCATTTGACCGCCTGATAATTCACTCCCACCGCAACATTCTTTAAATCCTCACTTCTGTCAGGCCCGCTCGTTATTTCAGAGGAACTGACACCTTGAAATTTGTCGTGCTCGTACCCAAAGTTGATATTGACCGTCGTACGATCGGTCAATTCGTGTCGAGCCGTCAGATTCACGCCAGTCGCAGTGTAGAATAGAGAACCGCTTGCTACCGTTTGCTGGATCGTCCTATACAGCTGCAATGATATCCGCAACAACGGCGTCGCCTGCCAATTGAACCTTCCCATCACATAGAGATTCGAGTAGGTGTTTTTGTCTCTAAAAAATCGGTCCAACGGAGGAGGTTGATTGACCTGCGCACGGGTAAATTGCACATGCTGATATCCGACCAGAACTTCTCCGGACGTCATCTCGCTGATATTCAACGTCCCTCCTCCACTGAAGGTATAGATGACATTGTCCAAATTCTTATTCTGGTCATAAATCGATTGCTGCGCACCAACCATAGCCCGGAGCGACAGTTTGTCTGTCACATTTCGTGAGAACAGCAGATTGGCCCTGTTTATCAGTCGGTCACGAACAGCTCCCTGATTATTATTGAGGTATTGCCAGCGAAGCGTTTGCACATGGAGTCCCACGCTAGACTGCGCCCCAAAATACTCGGCATGTCCGGTGAAGCCATCGGCTGTCCATTTGTTCACCCCAAGACGCCGCGTGTTCACATCATCCACAGCAGAACCTCTGGGATCATGTCCGAGCCTGTGTTCACCTTGGAGATCGACTTTGAGCCCACCGGGAAAATTGAACTTGACGGCTCCTACCGCAGTCTGATCCTGCACGTCGTTTGATGTCGAGCGTGAATAGTATTGAAGATTGGTCCGATAATCGATCAGGAAGGAGTGAAATCCTCCAAACGGCAATCGGGCTTGGATCCCTGGTGAAAGCGTGGTCAGGAAATCACTGGTTTTATTGCCGTTCGTCCTGAACACATTATCTGTGTACATCTGGGCGACTCCCATATGGGGATGCACCCGGAGTGGTCCTACCAAAACCCCCTCACGGGGAAGCGGTTCAGGCGAGCTCCCTGGGAAGATAGGATAATACCCCGTCATGGGCCACTGCGGAGTCAAGTACAGCGATCCTAGGAGTGCGGGGTTGGTGAACTGCGACAAAAACATAGTCCCTGATGCACCGAAGATAGACCCAGCAGTGACAGAGGACGTGTTGGGTGTCTCCAATTGCTGTGCCAATGACATTCCTACTGTTCCCAGACTTGAGAGGATCGCTATAGAATACGCGACTATTACTTGACTAGGATGAGGTAGAAACGTCCAATGGGGTGGATCCTTAATTCCACACAGGGAGAGGCGCATAGATCCTTCTTTGAGCCCTTCAGAGATGAATGCGATCTATTCCAATTCCCTGATTGTGTGCCCCAACTTCTTATCCGGTTCCTGAGTAATTTCATGCATCCTAAAAATGCTTGAGCCTATGCCATAGGTACATGCCGTCGCTCCGGAATGGCGTGCCACGCGAGGATCCCACCCATGCTCTCCCGTATCCAGCTCGCTCAACTCGTTTGTTTTCTTTTCAGGTTGTCTCAACACCTTCTAGTAAGTGCACAAAACCACTATGCGGATCGTTGGTTTCATCGTCTACTCACCGTGGCACAATCCCTCACACTGTCCCGTATCAAGACGACTCTCGTCCTGGTATGCAAGCTTGAAGAAAGCTCTGCCCACCTAACTATACTATCTTGCAGCCCTAGCCCGCATTATTCATGAACACTTCTACTGCACCCGCCGATACGCCGCTGCGACAAGCCTGGCCGCGGTCTGTCAGCGGTCAGTCGAGCAGGCTCGCCCTTCGTGACCTCGACATACTGTTGCAAGTATGCCTCGGTCTCTCAGGGCTCCGCGTGCCCGTCTCGCCTGGCGTTTCGTCGGTTTCGTCACGAACTGTCATGAATAATGCGGGCTAGAGAATATATTCCCCTTGGTTGAGTGGGTACTTGCCCGTCTGACTCTCTTCGACAGTCACAGTGATCTGCATGCGGAAGAACTTGAGGCCATGATGAATATTCGGTACTACTTTGCTGGTACCACTTCGCTGGCTCCGATGTGAATGAGTGCCGCTTGTTGAATGAGAGAAGCACGGATTACCAACCCTTGGTGGCCTTCCTTTCTTACGAATTGGCCGCGAAGGCCCGCAAGGGGACCTCGTATCACTTCTACGCACATGCCTTCAGTACAATCATCGTACGGCTCCGTCATACAATCAGCAGCGGTAACCCGCTGAAGCACGGCGATCTCTTCGTCCTGAATAGGTTCCGGCTTTAGGATACCGACAATGCGCGCGACCCCTGCAGTTTTGAGAATGGCAAGGCTGTTGCCTAACGTAAACCTGGCGAAACAATACCCACGAAACAACGGCGACCTCGCCCACACCTTTCGGTCAGACCATTGACGCTGCACCCTGCTTAAAGGAAGAAACGGCTCAATTCCCCCTGCGAGCAGCCGGTCCCGAACTTGTTTCTCTTGGTGGGAGCGCGTATGAATGGCATACCACCGAAGCTCAGTCTCACGCGCTACTGTATCATGTGGACTCACGGTCCACTCTATGTGACTGGCGATATGTATAGCTTCGCCCCATATCCCCCAACCATTCCTTTATTGGCATAGAGCCAAACGGCTCTACAAAGCACCACCTATAAGTCTTACTATCTACTAGAGCTATTAGGATCCGTCAAGGGGAACGCTCGCTCCCCATGAAACTTTCATCCTGGTTTCAGCATGTCATGACAGACGCACTACAGAAGATCGATCTAACATGCTGTTATCGCTTGTATCCTCACAGTAAACTCACCATAACGAGCGACATGCATAGCTTCGCCATGCATGTCCCAGCCATGGTTTAACCGCGATAAGGATATATGGCTCTAAGTACTACGCCTCTGTCGTATCGATACCTACTAGAGTTATATTGCCCTAGTCAAGGAGAAACATAGCCTTACTATCCATTTGGATATCACACGGAAAGCAGTGCCGCTGCCCTTCTAGGCTCGTCGCCCATCATGGATGTAGCCTCACCGTGCATCGCGGGCCATTATCCCTACCTCACGAGGACCCCCCGGCTGGTTCTGTCACAAGTTGTTTCTGCTCACTCATCACACGAGATAATGCAGCGTTTCGTAGCCATCAGGTAGGCTGGAGGCCTTATGGTCGCCGTACAAAACAGGATATTCGAGCGCGCGACCAACTCGTTGCGTGGTAAGTGTGTGCGCTACGGATTGTTCAAAATCAATCGGACAGGGCGCGGCTATGTGGAGTGTCGGAACTACGGCAAGTGGAAAGGCCTCGCCAAGCTGCGGTGCGAGGGCCATCCAACGTCAAGACCATCGTGTCACGAGGAAGACGGCCGGATCTGATCGACCCCCACCTTCGTCAGTCACCAGTCCGACCTTGTTGATTGCCGAAGGCCACGAGGAACCAGTGATGGAATTGAATCAGGCCACCTACGATCTGCTTACCTGAGAGAAGAAACTGACCATTGTTCCCGGCGCGACATACCTCTTTGAAGAGCCGGGCACGTTGGAATAGGTGGCGGAACATGGAGGAAGATGGTTTGTGCGATATCTCCCGTGACACGAGAGGAGGTTTAGTTTCTTCCCGGCTGTGACAGAAGGAGCGTTCTCAGTTCTTCGTATACGTTCCGACGGGGTCCCACAAAGATGACATCGACGCAGGATTCGTCATCATTGAGCCGATAGATAAGTCGATACGTCCGAATACGATAGGCCCGCAGTCCGGCCAATTCAAATTGAAGCGCATGTCCGGCAAGTGGAGCGACGAGGAGTTCTTTGATGCCCTGTCTGATTTCACGTTTCACTTGAGGATGGAGCTTCCGGATTCGCTCAGCCGCTTCCTTAGAGTAGCGCGCCCGATATGCTTTCACTGGGTATCACGGCCAAATACCGCCTCGTGAGAAGCCCACTGCCCTTTCTCTGCCTGTTTCAACGACCGACGAAGCCCCCGCATCGCCTTCTGATCGCTCAGAATCTCAATCGTCTCCATGAGCCCCTCGAACTGGTCTATGCTCAGCAGCACCGCTGACGGAACACCGTCGCGTGTGATCGCAACGATCTCCTGTTTGTGTTTCATGCGCCGGATCAACTCCAACAGCTTATTCTTGGCCTCGCTCACAGAGACAAACTCATCAACCTGCGGCATACGGACCTCCACTAGGCTACATTAGTGGCTATTATAATGGCTGGCTTGAATGCTGACAAGCGAGTTAAGGAGGTTTAGGAGCTCGTCAGGCAAATACCCGCACCCATTCTCTCGCACGAGCGGCGAAGGCGTCTTTGTGCTTCGGCCAATCATGCCAATGTCGCTGGATCAAAGTCGGCCCCGTTCGGCCACACGAGTGTTCTTACCTCTGGATCGATGGCCACTCGATTGAACAACTCGATATCGAGCAACGGCCCATAGAGTTCGCCTGCCAGAACTGGTTTCAGGTAGATGATCTGCTCCGTGTCGTCGGTAAACCATACTCGCAGCGTGTAAGGCTCGACGACTTCGACGCTCCGCACTTGATAAATAGGATGGTTTATGACTGTTCTACGTCAAGGGAGCAATAGGCACTACATCTTTGACGAGCACGCGCACCTTTTCAAGTGATATCCTGCCCCATGGTTTCCTGGCACCACTCACCTTATTGAATTACGAGGCAGGATGGAACATCTACACAAGTGATTTCAGCAGTATCTGCGAACATCGGTGTCTAAGACTTCAGCTTACGCACGTTTCAATCGAAACATTCTTCTATAGTGTTCGCTCGCAACTGCAGCTTTTTGCAAAACCTCGGAAGGCACTCCAACTTCACGAAGTACAGACAGCTCAACAATCATTCGAAGCACATGCACGTAATAAAGAATTGTTTCTCCGCATTACTGTCCGGTTAAGACGTGAATAGATCCAATTGGTTATAGTTCATGGCGA
>CABVRZ010000003.1:175449-215614 GCA_902500775.1 uncultured Nitrospira sp. | reverse complement strand
TGCTGCGCGCGATGCGGCCCCGAATGCCGAGGTGATACAGTTTGCTTGAATGGGCACGCAGACACGTCTCGATGTCGCGCAGACTCTCACGAAAGGTGAGTTGCGCAAATGCCATCGCCAGGAACTGATCGAGGTGCGAGAACGTCAGTGTCGGGTAACGGCCTGGATAACGGGCGACACAGCGCCGCACCGTATGCAGCGGTAGGTGTCCCATCAATTGAGCAAACACCAACTTGCCGCTGTACATGTGCCCACCTCCCGGTTGAACCGCCGGAAGGCTCTCGTAGCACGTGGTGCAAGTTCAAGTCGGTCACACCCATTGGAAGCAGGGTTTGCCTAATCGCTCAATACGTTACGATCGTTGGGGATGAACAGCTCCGGACACTACTGATACCGTAACTTTTTGTTGGACTCTGATCGCGACTCACTGGCACACTGCCTTCCGTCCAAAAAAAAGGATATCTATCTTGCACCAAGCACTCACCATTCTCGGATCAGGCTATACCGCCAGGTACGTCCTGCCGCTGGCTGAGCAACACTATGCACTAGTCTTTGCTACGAGTCGCGACCCAGATCAACACCTCGTTGACGTGAAGCCTGAACAACGGATCCGGTTTGATCTCACACAACCTGAGACCTGGCAGCTGATTCCTCCAACAACCGATCTCCTCTGGTGCTTTCCCGCCATACCGATTGAATTGGTTCAGCAGTTTGCTGATACGGTATTGCTACGAACCCGCCGGCTGGTCGTACTCGCTAGCACCTCCGCCTACGACGACGGCCTCTCAACCGAATACCCTCCACCCTGGGTTGATGAAACAGCCTCAATTGATGCCAGTAAACCTCGTGTGCAGGGCGAAGAACTCCTCAGAACATCCTGCGGAGCTATCATATTAAGAGTTTCTGGAATCTATGGACCACACCGCAGTCCTCTTCACTGGATTCAAACAGGACGGGTTGCCCGCTCAAGAAAATTTGTCAACCTGATCCACGTGGAAGACCTTGCGGCGACCAGCCTTGCCGCCCTCAGGCACGGTCAGGAGGGTACGATCTACAATGTCAGTGATGGAACTCCCAGGACCTGGGAAGAAATTTGCCAGACCGTGGAGCAACGATGGGCGGTTCGATCGTCCGTTTCTCGTGAGCCTCAGTCGATGGGAAAACGGATTGCGAACCAGCGAATGCGTGAGCTACTCAAAGCAGATGGGGTGAGCCTCCGCTACGAAGATCTCTACCACGCTCTTCACGGAATTCAGGAAGCTTCCGTCAACGAAGCAGCGCCATCACGGTAAGGCAGACCAGCAAGTTATTCAGGGCATGCGCAATCATGCCAGGAATGAGACTCCCGGTTCGATCATAGATCCAGGCCCAGAGAAACCCACTCCACAAGACGCTGATAAACCCGAGCAAGCTGTACCCATGGGCCAGTGCAAAGATGGTCGCGCTGAGTAATGCGGCCGGGAGAAAGGTGAACCGGCGACGCAACATCGCAAAGAGCAGTCCTCGAAATGCGAGCTCTTCAAAAATCGGCGCGAAAATCACATACTCAACTAAGCTGATGGCCAGCATCGGCGGAGTTGCCCACACCAACTCTTGGTCGAACCATTCCGTCCAATGGTTTTCAAGTTGTAGAAACTCCGCAGCCTGTCCTATGACCCATTCACCCAATAGGGCGGCTGCAACGACAGCCAAGATAGCGCAGACGAGTCGTCCGAAATCCCTCCGATCAATCCGGAGACCAAACCCCTGCCAGAAATTCAGACCAGCAGGTTTGAGCAAATGAACATAGGCGATCGCTAAGAGCGGAAGATTCGCCAACGGAATAGCCAGTGCACGCAACGATCCCTGATTGAATGTTGGTATCGACAAAAAGATGATGGTCAGGAGGGCGCCCAAGGCTCCTCCACGGAGGATCACCGCCGCAGCCGTCCCTCCAGACCAGGGCGGAGGCACGCCAGGCGAATGGAGCCGGAGTACCTTCGCCCGCTGGCTTTTCAACCGTAAGATCCCCAACAGGATGACCGATCCAAGGGCAAGACAGGCGAGCTCACCCATCATCAACGGACGAATCCATTGCTGAACCTGCTCTTCCTTCATCTGACGTTGTGCTTCGACCGTCGTGAGAAGCGCATGGTTACCAGTCCGTTGCGCCAGCCTTGCAGCAAGATGATCGTAGAACCATCCGATCGGCAACGTCTCCGCCAGCATGGCCTGGAACTCCGTCTCCTGCGCCTTTGAGAGTGGCGCGGAACCGTACGCAGCCACAATCAGCTGTCGAAACGACTCAGCAGATGCTCCACGCCCCTGCCATCCCTGAGCTTCAGCAAGTGCCTCGGCTGCATGCTTGGATTCACCAAGGAGAATCGCCAGTCGAAGCTTGGCCAACGGATCATCGGTGATCGCGATCAGTTCCCGATACCATCGAATGGCCTGACGAGAGGCTTCGTCCTGATTGTCCATCGTCCATTTCGCCACCCATTGCTGCCATGCCGGTGCATGGTGCAACCCGTCTTGCGCTTGCATCATCCGGCTGACCATCACGTCAAGCGCACGGTCCGGTTCGTCGAATCGCTGTAATTTCGGGACGGTCAGCGACAGCCAAAGAATCCCGGTAAGAGAGGCAAGCAGAATTCCGACACAGACGACGCTCACGAAACGCGACCATGGGCTGCTATAGGGAAGTGGAGAGGCTCGTAACGGTATCGAGGTACTGGTTTCAGGGAGCCTTGGTAACTGTCCGATTGACAGCATCTGCTCATTCATGGTGCCCGACTATATCATGGCTCCCCAGTCGCCCAAATCCCCTCAAACTAGCTAGGAGCTGCCTGTGCGAGAATTTCTCGCATAGCTATGTCTTCTCGGGTTGGCTATACTAACCGCGCGACATTTCAGGAGGCTTTGGCCATGCAGGGCTTTCTTGCCCCACAAAGACTGTTATTGGGACCAGGTCCCAGCGCTGTGCACCCACGGGTGCTACGTGCAATGTCCACGTCGCTGATCGGACATCTCGACCCGATGTTTCTCGGCATCATGAATGACATCCAGACACTCCTCCGTCGAGTGTTTGCAACCACCAACCCCTTCACCATCGCCGTCTCGGGAACCGGATCGGCCGGTATGGAAGCGGCCATTGTAAACGTCATCGAACCAGGAGACCGTGTCATTGTGGGGATCAACGGGGTCTTCGGTACTCGGCTCGCCACCATTATCGAGCGCTGCGGTGGGGACGCCATTCGCGTCGAAGTGCCCTGGGGGCACGTGATTGAACCAGAATCGATTGCTGAAACACTCCAACAATCCAGCCCCGTGAAAGCGGTCGTGCTCGTCCATGCTGAAACCTCGACAGGGGCCTGTCAGCCGATTGAACCGATTGGTACCTTGTGCCGTCAGTACAACGCGCTGTTCATCGTCGATGCCGTCACGTCCCTTGGCGGAATGCCGGTCGAAGTCGATCAATGGGGGATCGATGTCTGCTACAGCGCGACCCAGAAATGTCTCAGTTGTCCACCCGGGCTGGCTCCGTTGACACTCAGCCAACGCGCCCTGTCAGCGCTGAAGGCTCGGCGTTCTCCCTGTCACAGCTGGTATCTTGACCTATCCCTCATTGCCGACTACTGGGCAGAGCAGAGTCGTGCCTATCACCATACGGCACCGATTTCGATGATCTATGCACTCCGCGAGGCGCTACGCCTCGTTGAGGAGGAGGGACTTCCGGCCAGATTTTCCCGCCATCAGTTAAACAGCCAAGCGCTGGTCGCAGGCCTGATGGCACTCGGCCTCAGTCCCCTGCCGCCTCAAGATCGACGACTTCCGACATTAGTGTGCGTGACGGTTCCTGCTCACATTGATGAGACAGCGGTCCGGGTTGAGTTGCTGCGACGCTTCGGTATCGAGATTGGTGGTGGGCTGGGGCCGTTAAAGGGAAAGGTCTGGAGGATCGGACTCATGGGAGAATCGTCGACGGAGGCAAACGTGCTGACTCTATTAAACGCGCTTGAAGAAATCGGTATTCGAAGTGGGTGGGTGTCGACGCCTGGCGCCGGACTCCAAGCGGCGGCTCATACCTATAGCCTGGGACGGTAGGTCATGACGATTGCCATTCAACATGTACGCCTCATCGATGGGGCCGGCGCTGTACGAGAAGGCACGACCGTCCTGGTGCGCCACACGAAGATTGTCGCGGTCGGACCAAGCAACGAGGTCCGCATCCCGAATGGAGCAACCCGCATCAATGGCCGTGGCCTGACCGTGCTCCCGGGACTCATCGACTGCCACGTCCATCTCTGCTTAGGAGGGGAAGCGGATGTGGTCAAGACGCTGGAATCTGAACAACCCTCCTATACCCTTCTCAAATCGGCTACACATGCGAAGGCGACAATTGAGGCAGGGTTTACGACCGTACGGGACGTGGGGTCACGTGACCATTCCATCTTCACCCTCAAACAGGCGATCGACTCCGGCATGATGCCTGGGCCCCGCATCGTGGGTGCAGGACTGGCAATCTGCATGATCGGCGGCCATGCTCGGTTCATTGGTCAGGAGGTAGCGGGAGTTGCCCAGGTCAGAAAGGTTGTCGCTGAACAGGTGGCTGCTGGGGCAGGGGTCATTAAGGTCATTGCTTCAGGAGGCGTACTCACACCCGGCACCTCACCCGACGATGTACAAATGACCGCAGAAGAAATCGCAGCCGCGGTGAATGCCGCGCGTCAGGCTGGGAAACCCGTGGCCGCCCATGCCCACGGTGCATCAGGAATGAAGCATGCGATCCAGGCCGGTGCACGCTCGATAGAGCATGCCACATTATTGGATGAGGAGTCCGGGGCGCTCATGAAGCGCTATGGCGTCTACATGGTCCCGACCCTTTCAGCCCTGGCCACAACAGCTGCCTGCCGCCCCAGCTGCGGTATTCCAGAAAGCGCATTAGCAAAAGCCCGAGCGATGACGAACCGCCATAAAACTTCCTTCAAACAAGCCTATGATAACGATATTTTCATCGCGATGGGTACTGATGCAGGAACACCGTTCAATTTCCATGGAGAGAATGCGCAAGAGCTGGAGCGCATGGTCGCACTGGGCATGTCCCCGATGGACGCCATCATCGCCTCAACTGCAACGGCCGCTAAACTCATCGGCATTCACAAGTCAGTTGGAATCCTCACTAAGGGGATGGAAGCGGACTTGGTGATCTTGAATCGCAACCCGCTTCGTCGGATCGAGGTGCTGAGAGACCGGGATACTATTGTGGGCGTGATGAAGGCCGGCAAGTTTGTTGCCGGCCCACTCGTTGAAAAACGATAAAACGTAAAGGGAAAGGGTCAGGGGGAAGGAGAGATTGGGAGAAGCCGCCAGATGTCCCCGTCACCTTGCGCCTAACACCCCACCCCTTACCGTCTTTCGTAGAACAGTTCTAGCGCTGACTCATACCCGTGGATCCGCCCCTTGTGGAAACTCTCTGTCAGACGACCGCGTAGTAAGCGAACTCCCTTGTCATCGCTTCGCTTAGTGACTCCCTGAGACACCAGCATTTCGGTCGCCACATCGATAAGCCGTTGTCTCCGCTCATTCATCTCTTCCGTCACAACCTCATCCATGATTTCGGATGCCCGCGTGTGAACGACCGGCTCCAGAAACGAATCGTAGCCCTGCTCGGCCACCGTTCGTTCTCGGACAATCGCCAATTCCGCCTTCACTCGTGGTACAGCTTTTATTAAAATTGCGAACAATTCCTTCCGGCCTTCATCGAAGAGTTTCTGTTCCAGTTCCTCAAGAATACGGCCCAAGTCAACTGCTTCGGCCCGCGGCTCATTCCCCCAGGACAATCGATCGTAGGTACGGCGTTTTTCCGAGTCGCCGACCACCTCATAGGCCACATTGATCTCTCTGATGCGTTCTTCTGCATCCGCCTTGTCAGGATTCCGGTCCGGATGGTGTTCAAACACCAGCTTCCGATAGGCCTTCTTGATGTCCTCCTCGGAGGCTTCCCGGGACACACCTAAGATGCGATAGTAATCTATTCGCGCCATAGCCCGACTATAGCACGGAGGTTTTGAGCCCTTCACCCTGACAGCGAGGAAGTCCCCCCGCTGCCGATAGCGTCGCCATGATCTATCTGTTTGGACTTATTGTGCTTTTATTCGTGCAGGGACAAAGGGGCATCGTCTGGCCAAGCAGCTCTTGACTTGTGGGCGGCCGGGCTTATCTTCATCAGTATGGATACAACACACACCGCGCGAATCCTCACCCACGATGAGCGAAAAGCTGCCGAGGCGGCTTTTTCCGGTCGGCCGTTTAACCCAACCTGGTCGGAATCCGCCAAACGGGTGTATGAAGGTCTGATCCAGGCGCTTCCCGCAATCCCGGACGAGCCGATTGTCGGACCTGACCAGAACAACCCAAACACTCAACTCCAAGCGGAGTCCACCCTGACGACCTCAACGGCAGAAGAACCAGCGCTCCAACCTCAGGGAACATCTGAGCATGCGCTGGAACCGCAAGCCGATGTGTCAGCCAAACAGCTGACTGCCAATCGCCAGCAAGCCATTCAAGCCGGACTCTTGATTGATGTGTCGGCCATTGCGCAAAAACTCGGACTGACATTTCCTGTCACGGTGACGAAGCCGCTTTGGGAGATCGGGATTGCTCCCAGTGAGTCGATCTCTGATGAAGAAAAAGCTCAGCGGTTGCGTGATGTCTTGATGGCGTTTCGTCTTCGCATCGCCAGCCAGACGACACTTTCGCCGTTGATCGACTTTCCCGCGATGCTCTCCATGCCGCCAGGCGAGGTACCACAACCGGTTCCACTGTTCGCTTTGATTCAGCCGGACGAACAAAACCGCGCCGTGGCCACTCTGCTGCTACCGAACGAAGTCTCGGCGACGATCGTTCCGATGAATTAGCTGATTCCGTACATATTCTCTTGTATTAGCTCATCCTTGAGTCACCCATATCAAGGATGAGTCGTGAAATTCATCATAATCCTGACGAATCTCATCGGCGAGAAATCTCGAGTCATGGTTCCCTCTCATGATCGTGGTCGGATCCGTAGTAATACCCTTGACCTCCTTCCCTAGCCGTGTGTCGACAAATACATTCACGATGCCTAAAACGCACGACACTCGCCCCCAATAAAAACAGAGTGACCGGCAGATTATTCAGAAAGTCCGTCCAGCAAGGTTTTGCAAGACCTCCATTATCGTGACAAGATCGTGTATCATGCCGATGGGTGAGGCTGTCATGGCTCGACCGTGGCGGATCGAATTGTCCGATGCCTTCTAAGAATTGGTGGGCCTATTGTCCTGGATGACCAAAATCGACAGCGGCGCCACGAGGTGCCGGCACATATTTCTTCCAGATGTGCCTCCGATTGCGGTCTGACCCGTAATCACCTGAAACTCACCGATATGGTGGAGCTCGTTTGAATGCAGCACTCGACTCTTGCCCCTGCGCGCGCGCTTCTTGGCTCGAAGGATTTTACGATCTCATTTGTCCATCTTACACGGCTTGTGTATGCTGTGGGCGTGACTCACTCATGCCCCGACATCCGGCTCAACGCCTCTACCAGTACAACCAACAGCCTCCGTCATACACATCGCGACACGTCTAAGACAGGATTTACGTGGATCACTCACCCGCTGGCCTGACCGTCTCCATCGCCCTCGCCTCAGGTGTCGCAGTTCAATCCCTCTCCCGTCATGCGGGCATTCCCAGCATCATTCTCTTGTTGGCCTTGGGTGTAGCCCTCGGACCGGAAGGACTCGGCTGGGTACTCCCGCAATCTTTGGGGCAGGGCTTAGTCGATCTGGTCGACTTCGCCATTGCCATCATTCTGTTCGAGGGCGGCCTGAATCTCCAGAGTTCCCGTCTGCGTCGGCAAGAAATGCCGATTCGTCGGCTCGTGACATGGGGTGCCGTCTTGACCTTGACCGGAGCCTGTCTGGTCGGCCTCTTCATCCTCGACTGGCCGCTCGACCGTTCGTTGCTCTTTGGGAGCCTCGTCGTCGTCACAGGTCCGACCGTCGTCGCGCCGCTGGTCCGAGATATGCGCCTACGCCCTCATCTTCGGACCGTTATCGAAGCAGAAGGCGTGTTGATCGACCCGATCGGTGCTCTTCTCGCAGCCCTGGTGCTGAATATCGTCCTGTCTCCTGCTGCGGAGACCTTAGCCAGTGAATTCTTCTCCCTGAGCATGCGGCTGGGATTCGGCGTGGTGGCCGGGGCCGTCGGCGGATATTTGATCGGACAATGCTTGCGACGGCCCGGCCTCATTCCGCATGGGCTCACCAACATCTTTACACTCGCCTGCACCTACGCCATTTTCCAACTGGCCAATCAGACGGTCCAACAAAGCGGAATTCTCGCGGTCACGGTGGCCGGCATTCTCGTCGGCAACTTCATCACACAGGCACACCGAGATCTGCGCGACTTCAAGGATCAGATGACGACCATGTTGGTCGGCTTGCTCTTCATCTTGCTGGCGGCGGA
The DNA here is from genome assembly GCA_902500775.1 of uncultured Nitrospira sp. Taxonomy (GTDB): domain Bacteria; phylum Nitrospirota; class Nitrospiria; order Nitrospirales; family Nitrospiraceae; genus Nitrospira_D. The sequence goes on along the minus strand of CABVRZ010000003.1, from coordinate 207,133 downwards.
TCTCCAATCTCAAGATATTCTCGATCTGGGTCCGAACGCCTGGTGGTCCGTCGGCGCGCTCATTTTCCTTGTGCGACCGATCAGCGTCTTGGTCTCGACGTTCCGCTCCGGGCTCACATTCAAAGAGCAAGTCTTTCTCGCCTGTGTCGCTCCACGAGGGATCGTCGCGGCCGCCATCGCCTCACTGACCGCCGAGGCCATGCATGCCCAAAGCCTGGAAGGTGGCAGCGCACTCAGAGCCATGGTTTTTGTGACCATTGCCGCCACCGTCATCCACGCGGGAGCCTTTGCACGGCTCACCGCACACCTCCTAGGCTTGCGTCTTCCCAAACGAGAGATTGTTGCCATCATGGGCGCTCGCGAGTTGAGTCTTGCATTAGCCAAGGCGCTCAAGTACGGAGGGACGCCCGTGGTTTTTATCGATACGGATGCGAAACACTGTCGTCTCGCGGAGGATGCGGGATTTCCCGTCATCTTCGGCGATGCCTTGAACGAACGCATCATGCTCCGCGCCCAATTCGATAGTGTGGAGACCGTAGTCGGTCTCACGGAGAACGACCACTTGAATAGCATGTATGCCACACAGGCCCGCACACTATTCAAGGTACCGAACGCCTACATCGCCGTCGATGCGTTGGAAGGGCAGACACTTCCAAGCCATGTGCGGCAAGCCCATGCCGATGTATTGTTTGATGGCCCTCACGATGTGAGCCGATGGAACGTGCGCTTCAGGCATGAGGGCGTGGACATCCTCGAGGTCGTGTACGGAGAGCCACCCAAACCTCTCGCCGACGCTGCGGACGCATCCATGGAACCAAAGCGTCCCGTAGCCGGTCACGCGGAATCGTGCGTCATGCTCACGATTCACAACGGCAAGCGCGCACACCCCATGCACTACGGCTATACTCCTAAAAAAGGAGATCACGCGACAGTCGCAATCCACAAACCAGACCGAGAAAAAGTCCTGACTCACCTGCAACAGCAGGGATGGGAACCGTATCCGATGGGAAAGACCGCTGCACAGCCGTAACCCCTCTCTTCGTGCACATCGTGCGAACGACACGCACCCTGCGCATCGCGCACCCGTCCGCCGCAATATTCGACCACTGGAACCATGGAAATTCCGGAGAATAGGGATTCTGTTTCGGATCTATCATCCGGATCAGAAGACTTTTGCTACGAGGCGCAGCTCGTAGGGTGTTTGCAGATCCATCCGGAACTTGGCGGACATATTGAGAAACACAGCCAGAACCCAATGGACAGATGAACAGGGGCATACCTTGTCATCACACATTCCCCTCTTTTGCTGAGCCCCCAGCCAACAATCTGGTCTTGACCTTGCTGAATTCAGCAAATACTGCAACGATCAATCTGTAGCGATCCATCCGACCATCAAGAAGACAACGGAGATGGCGGAACGCAGGCTAACACGCCACTCGACGAGGAGATCTGATCACAAGACCTCTGCTATAGAGACAAGGTCTTATAAGACTATACCGCATGGACTCGAGGGGGTGGTATGAGAGAATGGCTATGTGTGCGACTCTACGCCGTTGTTCCACACACGCCTCACGCAGATAGTGCGGGCGCCTGCTCAGGGTTTCTGTAGAGCCACTATGAGGAGGTTGCTGACAGAGTCTCGGATTAATTCCATCAGTGGATTGGGATAGACTCCGAGCATGAGAATGATCGAGGCGACGAACCCAAGGGAACACGCTGTCGTCCACCCTGCCGTCTGTGCAGACTGCTCAACCTGCGCTTGAGGAGCAACGGCTGGATCCGGCGCCTCACCGAACAGGGTCACGATCAGTCGCAGGTAATAGTAGAGGCTGACGACGCTGTTCCCAATTAGAACCAGCACGAGCCACCACAAACCGGCGTTGACACCGGCCATGATCGCGTAAAACTTTCCAATGAATCCCGCCGTCACCGGAATCCCAGCCAGCGACAGCAGGCTCAGCCCCAACATAGCCGCAAGCCAGGGTCTGGTCCAAAACAACCCTTGATAGTCCTCGAACCGATTCTTGTCCCCCGCCTCGCTCGAGTACACCGTCACTACGCCAAAGGCACCCAGCGACATGGCACAGTAGACGATGACATAAAACGTGACGGCTTCGGCAGCGGGAGGACCACCGGCCAGCAGCGCGACCAGCACATAGCCAAAGTGTGCGATAGAAGAATAGGCCAGGAGCCGTTTCACATTCTGCTGTAGCAGCGCCAGGACATTTCCTGTGACCATTGACACCACAGCCAGGAGGCTGAACAGATGAACAACGGGAGGCAGTTCCAACACCCCAACCTCGGTGGCGAATCGGAGTAACAAGGCCATCAACGCTGCCTTGGAGACGGTGGCGATATAGGTCGTGATGGGAGTCGGCGCTCCCTGGTAGACATCGGGAACCCACATGTGAAACGGTGCGAGCCCGAGCTTCAAGGCGATTCCAATCAGAACCAAGACCAGGCCTCCCAGCCACAGGGCAGAAACGGACTGCGCCTGTTTCAGGATGGCTCCCACACCCTGAAAGGTCATGGCGCCGCTTTCGAAATACAGCAGAGCCAGGCCAAATAGGAGCAGCGCTGACGCGGTGATGGACAACAACAGATATTTCACTGCGGCTTCGAGCGGATGGCGTCTCGTGCGTAAGTACCCGATCAGGCTACAGAGGGACAAGCCGAGCAGTTCAAAGCCGAGGAAAAACGACACGAAGTGCGCCGCCGTGGTAAGGACCAATCCTCCGAAGGTGGCCAGCAGAAGGAGGAGATAGTACTCCTCTACTCCTTCCTCCTCCCGAAACTGGACAGTTAAATATCGATAGGACAATCCGATGATGACCATCGTGACAGTCAAGATGAGTCCCATATACAACAACGCATGTCCATCCACGACCAGCAAAGTCGTCACGGCTCGTGGGGCCACCGTGGCCACCCAAGGTAATGTGGCCAGCGTGAAAAGGCAGGCGAGAAACGCGAAGGTCGCGATGCGGGCATGGTGTCGCTGAAAGGCAATCGCGAGCATCGTGACAAGGGAAAACGCCCCAAGATTAAGGATGGGTGACAGGGCGATGAAATCTTGGAGCATCATGGGGTATCCCCCTGTAAGGCCACGATATGGGACGACCACAAGGATTCTGTCGGTGCATGACTCAGAGTGGGCAATGCCCCTGCCGCTCGTACAAGCTGTTCCATGACTGGTTGCGTCGTGCTCAACACTGCCTTTGGATACAGTCCCAGCCAGATCTGCAAGACTGCGATCAACAGGACGGTTCCAAATGCCACGTTCGACAGGTCCGGAACTGAACGGGTGTCTTGTTGCCGCCCAAAGAAGGTGCGTTGCATCATACCGAGTGAGTAAATGGCGGCCATGACCATCCCAAACGAGACCAGGATAATCATGATCGGTTGCGTTGCATAGGATCCAAACAGGACGAGGAACTCTCCGACGAAATTGGCCATGCCCGGCAACCCTAACGAGGCGCAGGCAAAGAAGAGCGCCATCGTGGCAAGCCGTGGCGTCACGCTCCACAGTCCTCCCATCTGGCCCATCTCCCTTGTCTGGTACCGCTCCTCCAGCGCACCGGCCAAGAGGAAGAGGCCGCCGGTACTCAGCCCATGAGCCACCATCTGCATCACGACTCCTTGCAGGGCCAACTCCGTCCCGGCGAAGGCGCCGAGCAGGATGAACCCCATATGGCTGATGCTGCTGTAGGCCACCAGTCGCTTGATATCCGTTTGGGCACAGGCCAACACCGCGGCATAAAGAATCCCGACCACACCAAGCCCCATCACGATGGGGGTGAAGTCGCTCATCGCTTCGGGAAACAGCGGAATCGTGAACCGTAGCAGGCCATAGGCACCGGTCTTCGCTAAAATCCCGGCGAGAATGATCGTGGCCCCGGTCGGGGCCTCTGTATAGGTGTCCGGCAGCCATGTATGAAAGGGAGGAGCCGGCAGCTTCACGAGAAACCCGATGAGAAATGCCAACATCAACCATCGAGCCATCTCGCTGCCCAGGGTCAGTTCCATCAGATCGGCATAGTCAAAACTCGGGTGTCCTGTCGCCTGTTGATGCAACAGTGCGAGGGCCACGATCGCAACCAGCAACACCAAGCTCCCCGCCTGAGTAAAGAGGAAGAACTTGAATGAGGCATGCCGGCGCTGTGCATGGCCCCAGATGACGATCAGGAGATACATGGGGACAAGCATGAGTTCCCAAAAAAAGAAAAACAGAAATAGATCGATCGCCAAGAACACCCCTATCACACCGCCCAGCGCGAGCAGGACATGACAGTGAAACAATCCGATGCGACTCTGGATTTCTGTCCAGGAGGCCAGAATGGCGACGACGCCGATGAAGGCCGTTAAGATGATTAGGATGAAGCTGAGCCCATCAAGGCCAAGATGCAGACTGATGCCCCAACGAGGAATCCAACCAATGTGACTTTCTACGAGCCAGGCCCCATGGCCCGAGGCCTGCACAGCGTGATCTCGACTCCCGAGCAGAAGCGCGAGGAGACAATCGACAGCCAAGGCCCCGATCGCGATCCAACGAGGAGCATGGTGCGACCATTGCTGTCCCATCCATGCGAAGGGCGCTGCGAGAATCGGGATGAGTATGAGTAGCCAGAGACCCATATGATTTACCAGATTTCTGAAAACCTCAGTTGATGCCAAAAATATGGCCGGACGTTTTCGTTCTGAGCTAACACCAGATACCCACAGGATGCTCAAAAAGACCGTCCAGCAAGACTGCAGCAAGCGAAGAGGCCAGGCGTACGCTTCGATACGTTGAGCCTCTGAGTGATGCAAGAACGCCGCTGGCAGGCTTTTTCAGCATCCCGTCACATCGCAAACAGACCGAGTAGCATCAGCGTCCCGACCGCAATGGTGGCCGCATACCACCGGACATGCCCCGTCTGCGTGTAACTCATCCAGCCATGGCAGGACTTGCCACACACAGCAAGCCACTCGTATCCACGATCAAGCATGTCATGGGGATATCGTGTCAGAGTGAACCAGGGCCGCACGAACAACCGATCATACAATCGATCGAATCCCCAACCCCCTTGCAGCAAGGTCATGGAAGGATGATCTGTGGATTGATCCGCCCATCGCGATGTGAACAGGGAACCGGGTAGGAACAGCAGCGCAGCAAGGCCGATCCCGAGTAGGGCCGCGACTGTGACGGCCAGCTGTTCACGGGCCTCACTCGACTCATCTATTCCTGGCAATAGTTCCGTCGTGGGGAGCGCATGCGACAAGTAGTCACTGAAGACCGTCACATTCCCGAGGGTGTGAGGCATCTCGAGAAAACCGACGGTCAGCGCCAGGAACGCCAGCACCACCAACGGCCCACGCATGGCTAGACCTGGTTCACCAGCCGGTTGCGTACGAACCTCTCCAAAAAAGACTCGAAAGATCAATCGGAAACTGTAGAGACCGGTCAACATGGCTCCGAACAAGGCGCCGAACCAGATCCACCGATGGCTGATGGGTGAGGACCAGACCGACCAGAGAATCCAATCTTTGCTGTAAAACCCGGAGGTGATGAGCGGAACACCGGACATGGCCGCGGCCCCGATCAGGAACGTCCAAAAGGTCCAAGGCAGATGTCGGCGGAGACCACCCATCTTGAAAATATCCTGTTCATGGTGGAGGCTATGGATGACGGATCCAGCCGCAAGGAAGAGCAACGCTTTAAAGCACGAATGGGTCAAAAAATGAAACAGCGCGGCAGACCAGGCTCCGACGCCGAGCGCCAGAAACATATAGCCGATCTGGCTCATCGTGGAATACGCGAGCACCCGCTTGATGTCGGTCTGAACGACCGCGCTGGACGCAGCAAGGAGCAAGGTCACCAGACCAAGCACCGCGATGACTTCTTGCACCATCGGAGCAAGGGCAAACAGATGGTGCATCCTGGCGATGAGGTAGACCCCTGCCGTCACCATCGTGGCCGCATGGATGAGCGCACTGACCGGCGTGGGACCAGCCATGGCGTCCGGCAGCCACACCTGAAGCGGCAATTGCGCCGATTTCCCCACCGCGCCGATCAAAAAGAGCACCGCGACGATCATGGCCAGATTCGATCCCACCGGCCAGGCCTCCACGGCACGGCTCTGCACCTGTTGGATGGACAAGCTCGCAAATTGTGTAAACAGGATGAAGAGTCCAATGGCGAACGCCGTATCTCCAATGCGAGTGACGATAAAGGCCTTCTGCGCGGCGGTGCCATATTCCGGTTCGCGATACCAAAATCCGATCAATAAATAGCTGCAGAGTCCCACCCCTTCCCAGCCCAGGTAGAGCAGAAGGAGATTGTCGGCCAATACCAGCGTCAGCATGGCGGAGACGAACAGATTCATATAGGCAAAAAACCTGGCGTATCCATCATCGTGCGCCATGTATTCGGCGGAATAGACATGGATCAAGAACCCGACACCGGTGATCACGGCCACCATCAAGAGTGACAGCGCATCCAGGTACCAGGAGATCCCGACCGTCATGCCAGACGTGTCGATCCAATTCCATAGTGTCTGATGATAGGACTCTTGATCAGGAAAGGTGCGGAAGAAATCTGCGGCGACGATCGCAGTGGTTACGGCGGCCGTCCCCACCGAGCCGCATCCGACGGATGCAATCTGCCAACGAGACAATCGCCCCCCGAAGAAGGCCAACAACAGAAAGCCGGTGAGCGGAAGAACGGGAATGAGCCACAGTAAGCTAATCATCTCGTCTCTCGTTGTTTGTGAAACCAGCTAGCAAACGTTTCGCGTTGCGAGTTTCTTGTTTCGAGCCGAATGCTGCAGGCCATGAAACACGAAACCCGAAACTCGTAACAAGAATCCCCTTCGTCTTTGGACTGACGCTTCACGTCGTTATCCCCTCAGTTCGCAGAATGCATCGGCGTCCAATGTTCGAAACCGATGGGACAGCTGCAGTACAATCCCTAGTGCCACAGACACTTCAGCTGCGGCCAGGGTCAGGATGAACAAGAACATGATCTCCCCATCGACTTGTCCCCAACGGGCTCCTCCGGCAATGAATGCGAGCGCGGCGGCATTCAGCATGATTTCAAGCGACAGCAACATGTAGAGAATGTTCCGACGACTCAATAAGCCGATCAATCCGAGCGCAAACAGCATGATGGCCAACACCAATGCAGGTGTGCTCAGCATCCACGCCCCTCTCTCGAGAGCCGACGCCCCAAGTGATACGCACCGATCAGCCCAGGCAGTAACAGCATGGACGCCAATTCCACCCCGATGATATAGGGCCCATAGAGGGCGATGGAGATGCCCTTCTGTCTGGTTTCCGCAATAACGCTCCCCGTATGGTCTCCGGCCGCAATGAGGTATCCCACCTCACCCAAGAGCACCAGCGCCAGGATACTGGGCCCGACCCATGCGTGGGGGGTCATCCACGTCCGCTCCTGTTCAACAGCGAGCGGCCCTAGGAGCATCACGACAAAGATGAAGAGCACCATGATGGCTCCGCCGTAAATAATGATTTCGAGCGCGGCGGCAAATTGAGCGCCCAAGAGATAGAAAATCAGGGCCAGTGCGATCAATGCCACGACGAGATAGAGCAGTGCGTGAACAGGATGCACATGGGTGATGACGCGCACGGTCGCCAGGAAACTCACGGCAGCCGCGATGTAGAAAAGAATTTCCATTGTCGCCCTCTCAGTACTGAGTCACAATCCCCGACTCTTACTCAGTACTCTGCACTTTCTACTCAACACTTCTTCATGGCATCAAACTCTTCACATCGACTGGTGGGAACTCGTTCGCGCCCTGCCCCTTGTCCTTGTCGCAAGTCTTCACACCGGCCACGCGATAAAAATTATAGTCGTGATACTTGCCGGTTCCACTGATGAGGAGATCCTCCTTCTCATAGACCAGATTCCGACGCGCGTATTCGCTCTGTTCGAAGTCCGGAATCAATTGGATCGCATTGGTCGGACAGGCTTCCTCGCACATGCCACAATAGATGCAGCGCGAAAAGTTAATCCGGAAGAATTCAGGGTACCGGCGATCATGCGCTTCTGGACGGTCCGCAGCCTGCAGCGCGATGCAATCAACTGGACAAGCCGCCGAACAGAGGTAGCACGCGACACAGCGCTCCTCTCCGTCAGGATCTCTGGTCAGGACGATTCGACCACGCCAGCGTGGGGGCAAATAGGGGCGCTCTTCCGGATACTGCACCGTGACCGGTGTCGAAAAGGTCCGTTTGAAGACGACCCATAACCCGATGACCAGATTCCGGGCATAGATCCATGTGTTCGTCATACGTACGGCCGTTCCATCAGCATCAGTCCCCGTCGCACAGAATCCGATCCAGATTCACCGCAACATGGTGAATTCCGGTGCACCGGCTTTCCACAACACGATCCCACCAGTCAGCAAGAGATTGATCAACGCCAGCGGCATTACCACCTTCCAGCCGAACGTCAGTAGCTGGTCAAAGCGGAACCGTGGCCAGGTCGCCCGAATGAGAATGATCAGGACGATGAACCCGAACATCTTCAAGACAAACCACACAGCGGGCGGCAACCAGGGTCCGTGCCATCCACCGAAGAACAAAATGACGGTCATGGCCGAGAGCAGAAGGATGCTGAGATATTCGCCCACAAAAAACATCCCGAACTTCATCCCGCTGTACTCCGAGTGGTAGCCGGCCACGAGCTCGGCTTCCGCCTCGGGCATGTCGAACGGGGTGCGATGCGCTTCAGCCAGTCCCGCCATGAAAAAACAGAGAAAGCCGAAAAATTGAGGAATCACAAACCATTGGTGCCGTTGAGCCTCTACAATGTCGCTCAAGTTAAATGACCCAGCCAACAGCACCGTACCCATCAGCGACAGCCCCATGAAGACTTCGTAACTCAACAACTGAGCGATCGCTCGAAGGCTGCCGAGAAACGCAAATTTGTTATTGGAGGCCCAGCCTCCGATGATGACGCTGTACGCAGCGAGGCTCGACATGGCCAAGAAGAATAGAACCCCCACATTGAGATCAGCGACCACAAACTGAGGCGCAATCGGCACCACGGCAAACGACATGAGTGCCGTAATCACGACGATGGCCGGGGTGATTACAAACACCGCTTTATCGGCGAACGGCGGGATCCAGTCTTCTTTTGTAAAGATCTTGATCATATCCGCCAACGATTGCAGGCACCCGCCTGGTCCGAGTCGGTTCGGACCGTAGCGTTCCTGCCAGACGCCAAGCAGTCGGCGTTCGAGCCAGATGAGCATCCCAGCCAAGGTCAGGCAGCTTCCAAGAATGACGGCGATGGTGACTGCGGTGTGGCCCCAATCGATCATGCAGCCCTTCGCTTTCGTTCGGTCTTGATCGCCTCAAACAGATCGATCCACGCCGGCACTCTGACGCCGGACACCTCAGGCACAAGTGAGAGACCTCCCATACCCACAGGGGTGGACGGTTCGAAGTGAACAGCAAGAGAGTACGTCGTCCCCTGCCACGCCAGATCAATCGTGCTGTGGTTCTCAAGACTCAACCGTGCTCCATCGGACGGATGCAAGGACAAGAAAGGTTTGGCAATTCGTTCCGCAATCGCCGGAGATCGATTGCTGAGTTCGTCACTACCAAACACGGCGGATAGGGGAAGCAACAACCACTGCCGAGAGGCCGGTTGAAACGCATGTGGAATGGAGGTAAACCAGGCAGGTGCCTTTGTTGCTACTGGCTCGAGAAGCCGAACCCCCGGCATTTCGTCACGCAACGGCCCACCGACCTCGTTCTGATAGGTATTCACCGCCTGGATGGAATTCCAGCCAGGAGTCCAGAATTGAGAAATCAATGGCGAGGGCAGCGGTCCTCGGTATCCCTCCATTGTGAATGCCAGGGGCGAGTCTTGGTCGGCAGGGGGAGGTGGCTCATGCATGGTCAGATGAGAGACCAGCGAGGTACGCCCACTACATCGTTCCGACTGTCTGGGAATTTTTTGACCAACCAGACGAAAACTCGCCGATGGTGCAACCTCTCCCATGCGTGCCAGCTCCGGAGCAACCATTGCCGTTGCGGAGACCGCATCATCGAAGGTGCGCCAGGTTGCCACTCTCGATTCACGCTCAACATCTTGTGAGGTGGCACGGGCCAGGTCACTCAGCCATCGCCAACTCTCTTTGACGCCACCATTCTGGACAAAGACTTGGTAAAAGCGCTGGGCTCGTCCTTCTTGATTCACAAATGTCCCATTGGATTCCGGACCTGTGGCTGCCGGAAGGATGACGTCGGCATGGGCCGTTGTGCGATGTTCAAGAGAATCAATGACCATCACTGTTTGTGCTTTGTCCAAGAAGGCATTGACGTTCGCCTGGTCCGCCCGGCGATACAGGTCGTTCTCCAGCACGATCACCGTATCGGCCTTCCCTTGACGGATTGCATCGAAGGCGTCATTCAGGCTCCCACCACCGAGCAGTGCAAGACCTGCGCTATTCGCTTCCGGAAGCACGAAGTTGAGCCGAGGGTGTTTCCCTTGTTGGTGCAACGCCCAGGCAACATTGGCAGCCGCTTCAAGAGTCGCCTGAGACCCACTACCCGTTCCGGCAATGATCAACGGCCGCTGCGCATGCATTAGCGCGTCAGCAATGCGCTGAGCGAGGTCTCTTACGTCACTGCTGAGATCTGGTACGGTCGGTGCCTCAGGTCCGATGCTTCCAGCCACCGCGAACCCTAGTCTGGCGACATCATCCGGCGCGGCGAAATAGTGATCGGTCGTATACTCGTGCAACCACGTCTGCCGATGCCCAGCCATGAAGAGAGGGCCTCGTCGGTTCTGTACGGCATTACGCACGGCCGCCTCGTCCCACTGCGGAATCTTCAATTCATCCACTCGCTCCATCGGCTGTTGGCGAATGGACTGCAGAAGAGCCAGGGCAAGGCGTGGCGCCTCGTTCAAGAGATCAGGTCCGAGCACAAGGACCGCATCAGCTTGTTCTGCATCGTGAAGAGACGCGGACGGTACCGGTCCAGTCCGAAATACGTTCAGGATCGTGAAGAGCAGTTGGCGTTCCTGCTCATCAATCCCCTGATAAAATTGCTGCGGTCCGACCAAACCTCGAAGCGCCACATTGGCCTCAAGCGACGCACGCGGTGAACCAATGCCCACAATCCCACAGGCCTTTCGTAATCGATCCGCGGCGAACTCCAGAGTCCTTGACACGTCCTCCGGCATTCTCGGCTTAGTACGGTCAGTTCCCGATCGCACAAGGGGATGTTTGATGCGATATTCGCTGTTGACATACTCGTAACCGAACCGTCCCCGGTCGCATAAAAAGTAGCCGTTGACCTGGCTGTTAAAGCGATTCGTCATGCGACGCAGCGTACCGGACCGTTCACTAGCAGTGGTATTGCAACCAAGACTGCAATGTGGACAAATCGATTGGGCCGATTGCAAATCCCACTTTCTCGTGTAGTGATGGAAGAAGGTTTTGTCGGTGAACACGCCGGTCGGACAGATCTCCACCAGATTACCGCTGAATTCATTCTCTAATGTCCCGTCCTGCTCTCGGCCGAAGTACAGGGCATCATGCGCCCCAAAGACATTGAGGTCTCGCCCGCCTGCGTAGTCGCGATAGAACCGTACGCAGCGGTAGCATTGAATACACCGGTTCATCTCATGTCGAATGAAGGGGCCGAGCGCCTGGTTACGATGCGTCCGTTTTGGAAAGCGAGAGCGCCGGTACACATGTCCGGTCATGACCGTCATGTCTTGCAAATGGCACTCCCCTCCCTCGTCACATACCGGACAGTCGTGCGGATGGTTCACCATCAACCATTCGATGACAGATGCGCGAAAGGCTTTGGCTTCAGGATCATCGATGGAGATACGCGTGCCATTGGCCGCCGGCGTCATGCAGGACATCACGAGTCGGCCACTCTGATCCTTGTCGTCTTTGAATTGCTTGACGGCACATTGCCGGCAAGCACCGACCGATCCCATCGCCGGGTGCCAGCAGAAGTAGGGTACGTTCAACCCATGGCCGAGACAGGCTGCCAATAGATTCTGCCGCTCATCGACGGCGTACGACTTATTATCGACGATGATATTCGCCATAGGCCTAGACCAAGACCCTCAGCTGCGCCGACTTCGTGCTCCAGGGACATCCACCGGTGGTAATGTGTCGCTCGAAGTCCTCACGAAAATATTTCAAAGCCGACTGCAATGGGGCCATCGCTCCTGGTGCCAGACCGCAGAAGGTATGCCCTGGCGCCAGCCATTTCGTGTGCATCTCAAGCAACGACAAATCATCGCTGGTCGCGCGTCCTTCTTCGAACGCCATCAAGAGTTTTGCCACCCACGGCAACCCTTCACGGCAAGGGGTGCACCAGCCACAAGACTCACGAGCAAAGAACTTTTCAAGATTCAGCACGAATCCAACGGGACAGGTTCGGTCATCCATGATGATCATGGTCCCCGTGCCGAGACGGCCTACTTCTTGCGGGAATGAAGAAAAGTCCAGAGGGAAATCCAGATGTTCCTCGATCATAAAGGCGGTCGAGATTCCGCCTGGTAACAAGCCACGAAAGCGAACGCCTTCGGCCATCCCCCCAGCATGCTGTTCCAAGAGTTCACGCGCAGTGGTGCCGAGCGGCAGTTCCCACCACCCAGGACGTATGACGCGCCCGCTGACACCAAACATCTTCGTACCACCGTCCTGAGTACGGCTCAGGCTGCGATACCACGCTGCGCCATGATTCACGATATGGGGAAGGTTATAGAGGGTCTCAATGTTCTGCACGACGGTCGGCTGCCCCCATAAGCCCACCGTCTGTGGGAAGGGAGGTTTCGCTCGTGGAACCGCGCGCTTGCCTTCCAACGCGTTAATCAGTGCCGTTTCCTCACCACAGATGTACCGCCCTGCGCTGGAATGGAGATGAAGGTCAAAGCGAAATGTCGTCCCAGGGAGAGGCTTGCCGAGATACCCTGCTGCATAGGCCTCCGCAATGGCCTGATTTAGTCGTTGAGCCGACAGGTGATATTCCCCGCGCAAAAAGATGTAACCAACCTCGGCATCCAAGGCATACCCGGCCATGATCATGCCCTCGACTAGCCCGTGAGGATCTCCCTCCATCAGGATGCGATCCTTGAAGGTGCCCGGCTCCATTTCATCGCCATTGGCGACGATGTACTTTGGTTTCGGCGCATTGGGCCCCATCGGCACAAAGCTCCATTTCGTCCCGGTCGGAAATCCTCCCCCACCTCGGCCTCGCAGACCGGATTCGCCAACCAGCCTCTGGACATCCTTGGGCGCCATCCCAGCCGTAAGCCGTTGGAGGCTGCGATACCCACCGCCCTTGACATACTCTCGCAATAGACGCGAAGTACCATCTCGACTTATATATTGAGTAAGTGGATACACTATAATATAAACTATTTGTATTTATTTCCTACTAGTCTTTATTAGAGTTATATAAACTATTAATAATAACTTACATTATTTATACTTATTCATAATGATATCAATCTTGTCCGGAGCGACCTCGCCGTACACGTCTTGATCGATCATCATGGCGGGCGCCCGCTCACAATGCCCCAAGCAGGCGATCGGCAAGACGGTCAGTCGCCCGTCGCGCGTCGTCTGCCCTACGTCGATGTCATAGTGCTTCTTGAGCTGCTCACGGATCTGTTCGCATCCCATGATCCAACAGCTGATGCTGTCGCACACAAAGGCAACATGCCTGCCGACGGGCTTCCGAAACACAAGGTTATAGAATGTGGCAATGCTGTCTAGGTCCTCAGCCGTCATCTCAAGAAACTGTGCAATATCGAGAAGCGACTCATCAGAAATCCATCTACGATGTCGCTGGACGGTCAGCAGGGCATCGATGGCCGCCCCCCGTTTCTCGGAATAGTGTTGCACGGCCTCTTCTAGCTCACGGCGTTCAATATCGCTCAACATGACGTCACTCGCATCACACGGGGTAACCGTTTCGAGTTATGCGTTTAAAGTTTCACGTTAATTCACAACTCCAAATTCGAAACCTGAAACTCGATACATGGCCGTTCATCGATCCACATCCGATAGCACATAGTCCACGCTTCCAAGTACAGCCAAGAGATCCGACAACAGTTCGCCACGCGCCATGAGTGGCACCATCTGAATATGGGCAAACGAGGGGGTGCGGATTCTCGTCCGGTACGAGAACTGCGACCCATCGCTCGTCAGGTAATAACTGGTCTGGCCCTTGGACGATTCTGTCGCGACTTCTGCTTCGCCGGGCGGCAGAATCGGTCCCCAACTCACCCCGACAAAGTGATGGATGAGCGTTTCAATGTCTTGCATCGTGTGTTGCTTCAACGGCGGAGTGGCGAGAGGATCAAGTGACGTATAGGGACCGGAGGGCATGGATTCGAGACACTGACGAATGATCGCCAGCGACTGGCGCAACTCCAACATGTGCACCACCGCCCGGTCATAACAATCACCATTCGACGCGGTTGGCACCTCAAAGTCGAACTGCTCATAGCCGGAATAGGGACGGACTTTGCGCAAATCCCACGGCAACCCGCAAGCCCGCAGCATCGGACCGGTGGCACCCCACGCGACCGCGTCCTCCAGCGATAAGACTCCAATCCCGACGGTCCGTTGTTTCAGGATGGGATTGTCCATGACCAGGCGCTCATAGTCATCGAGTCGGCCGGGAAACCAATCAATGAACTGACGAACCAACTGGTCCCAACCAACCGGAAGATCTCTCGCAACTCCACCGATCCTGAGCCAATTCGGATGCATCCGGCCGCCACAGACAGCTTCGACGATCGAGAGGATACGCTCACGATCGTTGAACATGTAAAAAACTGGTGATAACGCGCCCACATCCCCAGCAAAGGTGCCGTACCAGACGAGATGACTGGCAATCCGATAGAACTCGGACATCATGACACGGATGACCTGAGCCCTCGGCGGAACTGTAATACCTGCCAATCGTTCGACCGCAAGACAATACGGCATTTCATTCAGCACGCCCTGGAGGTAGTCAATACGGTCGGTGTAGGGAATAAAGGTATGCCACGTTTGCCGTTCAGCGATCTTTTCCTGTGAACGATGGTGGAACCCGATATCCGGAACAATGTTCATGATTTCTTCGCCCGCGAGCTGCGCCACCAACCGGAGCACGCCATGTGTGCCGGTATGGGCGGGGCCAAGGTTGATGAACATATAATCGAAGTCGGAGTCGCGATCGTGGTACGTGCGTGCCAAGCCCCAGTCCTCAGGCTTGAATTGCAGCGCATCCTGCGTCATGACCAGCTTTTCCGGCGGCAATTGGAACAGCCCGACTTCCGTTGCGCGCGAAGGATGATCCTTGCGAAGCGGATGCCCCTCCCACCATGAGGGCATCAGGAGGCGACGAAGAAATGGATGCCCCTCGAACCGAATCCCGAACATGTCGAAAATTTCGCGTTCATACCAATTAGCGTTGGGCCACAGATCGATGCTCGAGGGCAGAGCAAGCGACTCGCCATCAAGCGCCACCTTCATGCGGAGTGACTGGTTCCGATCAAAGGAAAAGAGGTGGTAAAACACGGTAAAGGAACCACTCGGCAATCCATCACGATGCTGGCGCAGTCGTTCATCCGTCGCACTCAAGTCGAAGAGCATGGGAAACGGACGAGGGATTTCAGACCTGACATATCGAAGGGTCTCGCGGAGCTTCTCCTTCTCGACCCATATCGTCGGAATATCGTCCTTGGTAGGCTGTACTGCACTCAGCCATCCGTCTGAGCCGAAGCGGCTTTGGATCTCTGCCACCACGCCAGTCCGTTCACCGGCTCTCACAACTCGCATGGTCGATGCGTCTGGAATCATGGTTTCGTCTTCGAGCGTCCGTTTGGCTGGCCGGCAAAATGGGGGGAGAGAATATCCGTCCGAGGAAGCACGTCTATACCGGGATATTCTCGTTGACTCATTCGTTCCGTCCGTTTCGCATCTCGCATCGAAGGCATGATGGGTTTCTGAACCTCTTGTGGACCGAACCACCAACCCAACGGTCGACGCTCCGACCCGACCATGTTCTGGAGGAGTAGCAGGCATTCCATAAAGGCGTGTGGCGGCGGGGGACATCCTGGCATATACACGTCCACGGGGATAAATTTATCGACTCCTTGCACCACCGAATAGGCGTCGAACATTCCGCCGGAGTTCGAGCAGGATCCCATCGAAATCACCCAACGTGGCTCAAGCATCTGTTCGTACAGCTGCTTGATCACGGGGGCGACCTTCAAAAATACCGTTCCCGAGACGACCAACACATCGGCCTGTCGCGGTGAACCGCGCGCGACTTCAGCACCAAATCGCGCCACGTCGTACACACTGGTGAAACTCGTCGCCATTTCGACGAAACAGCACGACAAGCCGAAATTCAAGGGCCAGAGGGAACTTTTCCGTCCCCAGGCCAAGAGATCTTGGAGTTTTGCAAAGAGGACCGACTGCCCAACGACAGAGGTTAACGGACCGTCGCCGCCCTCGGTCACCCGCACACCTTCCAGTCGTCCATTACGCCACTCGGTCATTGTAGAGCTCCGTTGCCCTGTTTATGCGCGATTTCTGTTCGTGCCGGGCTCGAGGACGATGAGCGTGGGCATGCCAATCAAGCGCCCCGGTGAGCCAGAGATAGGCCAGCGATGCCAGGAGAATGGAGACAAAGATCGTCACTTCGATAAAGCCCAACCAGCCAGTCTCCGGTACCGCAACAGCCCAGGCATAGAGATATGCGGCCTCCACATCAAAAATGACGAAAAACATGGCGATTAGATAATACTGCACAGGCGGGCGAACCTGAGCATTGCCGGTGGGCCGAATCCCACATTCATACGGAATGCCGGTTGCGATTTCAGACCGGCGTTCGGGTTTCCGCCAGTACCGCTCCCCAAGCAGCGGGGGGACTCCCAACATGACGACAATCACCACGACAACACAGAGTCCGTATACGCAAATCTGCCAAATAGCATCATCTACCATGGCGATATTTATGTATGTAATTGTGATAGACGTTCTTTTCCTCACCTTGGATATCACGTCAGGTAAGGTTTGGCTTTAAAAAATGAAAATGTTGCAATCCTGGTTGGAGGCGATGAATTCCAGCCCATGAGACGGGAAACACAACGCAGACATGATTTCTGGGGAGCTTCTCGATACTGAATTCTTAGTCCGGCAGGAGAAGGGAAGCGATCATGTTGCTGCTGACGCAACAACGTTCGGCACATTTTCCCGCACTCGGAACCATACGACATACAGAGATGGGAGAAAAATTAGGGTGAGCATGGTGGCAACGGCCAGACCACCCATAATGGCATTCGCCATGGGACCCCAGAATACGGTGGGGGCGATGGGCAACATGCCAAGGATTGCGGCCACGGCGGTCAACATGATCGGGCGGAACCGCAAGAGGGTGGCTTCCACGATGGCATTCCAATCCGAATGCCCTGCTTCCCTCTCGACTTGGATCTGATGGACAAGGATGACGGAATTACGGATGATCATGCCGACCAGCGCAATGACCCCCAACAAGGCCACAAACCCCATCGCCTTCTGTAAGACAAGCAGAGCCAAAACAACGCCGATCAGGCCAAGCGGTGTGACGCTCAGCACCAGCGCCAGGCGGCTGAAATTCTGCATTTGCACCATGAGCACAGTCATCATCATCATGATGATGGTGATCGGAAAGACGGCGGCCACCGACGCCTGAGATCGTGTACTTTCCTCCACGCTGCCACCAACGGCAATGTCATAGCCATGCGGAAGTTGCTGCTGTAAGGACGACATAGGCCATTGGAGATGTGCGACAGCCGTGTCGGGCATGAGACCGTTCTTGACATCCGCCTGCACGGTGAGTGTCGGCAATCGACCTCTGCGCCAAATCAAAGGACTATCTTGCTCGTACTGGATACTCGCCAGTTCCGTTAACGGCACCGTCTTTCCATTGGGCAGTGGAATGCCCAGCGCCTGGATCCTGTCTAACGACATGCGCTCGGTCTCTTTGGCTCTGACAACGACATCAATCAAATAGATGTGATCACGAATCTGCGTGGCCGTTTCGCCAGACACCACAAGATTAATCGCCTGTGCGACGTCCGATGAGGTCAACCCCACGAGTCGAGTTTTGTCCTGATGGACCTGAATGCGCAACTTTTTGATCGGCTCCATCCAATTGAAGTTAATATTCCTCAATTCCGGCGTCGCCGCCATGACACTCGCCACGTTGTCGGCGATCTCACGGATCTTGATGGGATCTGGTCCGCTGATGCGATACTGAACCGGCCAACCGACCGGAGGCCCTAATTCCAGTGGGTAGAGGCGCCACACCACCTCGGGAAATGTGCGTGGCAACGCCTCTTCCAGGCGTGTTCGCACACGTTCACGCGCCTCAAGACTCTTCGTCACGATGACGGTCTCGGTAAAAAACTCGTTGTCCAATTGGACGTCGAGAGGCAAATAGAAACGAACGGCTCCTCGCCCGACATAGGAACTCCAGCGATCGATCTCTTCATCATTGCGGAGAATCGCATCGAGTCTTTGTGAGAGCTTGTCTGTCGTATACATCGACGCATCCTGTCGCAGGCGCAAATCGACGATGAGCTCGGGGCGGTCAGAGGACGGAAAAAATTGATTGGGCACCAAGGGGAGCAGAGCCAACGAACCACAAAAGAGGACGATAGTCATCACGATGGTGGTTTTCGAATGGCGCATGCACCACATCAGCAGCTGATGGAAGGATCGAAAGACCGGCCCTTTCTCCGTCTGGATGGAGTGACGCGACGTTGACAGTACGAGCGTGCCGATCAGGGGCGAGAACAGTACCGCGACAAACCAGGAAGCGAGCAAGGCGACCGCCACCACCACAAAGAGCGAGAAGGTATACTCCCCCGCCCCGCTCTTGGCGAAACCGACCGGCACAAAGCCGATCATAGTCACGAGGGTGCCGGTCAACATCGGAAATGCTGTG
The DNA here is from genome assembly GCA_902500775.1 of uncultured Nitrospira sp. Lineage (GTDB taxonomy): Bacteria > Nitrospirota > Nitrospiria > Nitrospirales > Nitrospiraceae > Nitrospira_D. Next base: position 188,164 of record CABVRZ010000003.1, on the reverse strand, counting down.
GTCGTGTACGCATAGGTCGCGGAACGGAAGGCATCCCAGCCCTGCTCAAGCTTGGTGATCATACTTTCCACTGTGATCATGGCGTCATCGACCAGCAATCCCAGCGAGATAATGAGCGCGCCGAGAGAGATCCGTTGGAAATCAATGCCAACGATTTCCATCACGACAAACACGCAGGCCAACACCAGGGGGATCGAGCAAGCCACGACGAGCCCCGCTCGAACGCCGAGGCTGAGAAAACTGACCCCGAGCACGATCGCGATGGCCTCCCACAAGGACTCCATAAAATCATGGACGGCGTCGTGCACAACCTTGGGCTGGTCCGCGACCAGGTGCATGTCAATACCAATGGGCAAGGTAGCCATCAGTTGCCGCACGGTACGCTGAAGATTGCGTTCAAGTGCGAGGAGATCGCCGGCCGATCGCATCGAGATAGCCAGACCGATCGCGTTCCGGCCATTCACTCGAAAGAGGGGCTGTGGAGGATCTTTGTACCCACGGGACACAGTCGCCAGATCGCCTAACCGCAGCATGCGGTTGCCGATGGCAAAGTTGATCTGCAGAAAATCCTGTTCCGAGAGGAATTTTCCAGAGACCTCCACCAACACTCGCTCATCATGTGTTTCGACGATGCCGGATGGATTGACTGCGTTTTGCTCTTGGAGGGCCCTGATCAAGGCGAATCGATCGAGTTCAAGCTCAGCCAGCCGCTGCGTGGAGAACTCAATGTAGATCGTTTCGTTCTGCGCTCCGATCGTGTCGACCTTCGATACATCGGGTACCTCCAAGAGGCGCGACCGAGCCAGCTCGACATAGTCGCGCAGCTCGCGATGTGAAAATCCGTCGGCGGTGAACGCGTAAATAATGCCGAATGTGTCACCAAACTCATCATTGAAAAACGGCCCTCTCGTGCCTTGAGGAAGCGTGTGCGTAATGTCGCCGACTTTTTTTCGAACCTGATACCAGATCGCGGGAATTTCTTCGTTGGGCGAGCTATCCAGGAGGGACAGGAAGATGGTCGACTTGCCCGCCGTCGTATAGCTTTTCAGGTGATCCAGATAGGGAATCTCTTGCAGCTTCTTCTCGATACGGTCCGTGACCTGCTGCATTGTTTCATCTTGTGTGGCGCCAGGCCAAAGGGTTTGCACCACCATGACCCGGATTGTAAACGGCGGATCTTCGTTACGCCCCAAATGAAAATAGGCATAGGTTCCCGCGATGAGCGTCACGACCATGAAGTAGAGCGTCAGAGACTTGTGGCGAATGGCCCATTCGGATAGGTTAATGCCGGCCATTCAAGTCCTCCAACACTTGTACCTGCTGTCCTTGATGGAGGGCTTGAGTCCCTGCCGTGACGATTCGTTCGCCTGACTCCAGCCCGGAGGTAACCACGACTGCGTTCTGGTTATAGCGGGCCACTTCAATCTCACGTCTCTGAACGGTATGGGTTTTAGGATTGATGACCCACACGGCAGGATGGGTCTCTTGCATTGTCAGGGCAGAAGATGGAATTTCGATCTGAGTATCGGCCCGCAACTTCATCCTCCCCACAATGGTGGACCCTAAAAACATCCCGGAAGGAATGGCATCAAGACCAACCTTCACCGGATACGTCCTGGTCGACTGGTTCGCCTGAGGGGAGATCTCACGGACATGGCCGACGGTCTTGATGGCAGAATTATCGGCCAACCACACGTCAATTTCTTGATGAGTCGACATGCCGTCACGAATAACCTTGGCCGGCATATCGAAGACCGCATCGCGGCCTTCCTGATGGGCCAACGAAAAAATCATTTGTCCCGCTTGAACAACCTCACCAGGCTCCGCCCCCTTAGCGGTAATCACTCCATTCGCGTCAGCCTTGAGCTCCGTATAACTTAGCTGCACCTCCGCCGAGTTGAGCTTGGCTCGAGTCGCGTTGACTTGGGACTGCGCCGCTTTCAGTTGTCGCACTGCCTCTTCATACTCGGCTTGCGACACGGCTTTTTCCTTGAGCAGGTTGCCGAACCGACGGTCAGCAGCCGTAGTTTGGTCCAGTAAGGCCAGCGCGGCGACATAATCGGCTTGCGTGGCATTTCGCGCATTGCGCTCCGTTGCGGCATCCAAGTGAGCAAGAATCTGACCGGCCTTCACCGTATCGCCAACAGCCACCAGGCTCTGAATGAGCTTGCCCGACAACCGAAAGGCCAACTTCGTTTCGTCACGCGCATGCAGTTGTCCCGTCAGCACGATGAGATCACCGGACAGATGGGTTTCGATCACCATGCTGCGTACCGGGCGTACAACCTCAGGCTCACTTTTCTGTTCACAAGCGACCAGTGACAACGTGCACAGCAACACGAACGCGCCGCAGGAACGATTGATGAGAGACCAGTTCAAGAATCGTGAAACAACCATCATATCCAGTACGTACTCCTTCAAGCCACAACCATTTTTGCAACCAGGCCTCGTTCTTCTGTCTCTGTCTTGACCTCCCCATTCAAGCGTGCGTCCAGCAAGCCATCGAGGATCCGCTTGAACTTCGGACCAGGTTTGAGCCCCATCGCTTTCAGATCTCTGCCGGTGAGGGTCGGTTTGATGTGTTGATAGGTGGTCAGGTACGCGGAGATCTGTCGTTTGACCGCCTCCCCTTTACTCCTCGCCATGAGCATCAGGAGTGTTTCATCGGCGATTCCCGACAAGAGATGGTAGACCTCGGCTGGTTTGAGCAGTCGTGTTGACGCAAGTCGACGGGCTACGTGGTGACAACCCACACGAGCCATCTTGAGCTTGCCGGCTTCTTGTTCGGAAAAGGGAAAGCGTTTGAGCAGATCCTTGAGTGCGCGCGCCGGCAACAGCTCGATCAGGCCCATCATGTAGACCAACCAGACGTCCATGCTCCGATCCAGGTATAGGAGCCGGTACCAATCGACCGCTTCATCGATCGCCTTCAACAGCGTCTCCATCCGATCAGACCAACTTAAGCTCGGATGGATAAATGGAAGCAATTTCAACTCTGCCAGTCGTTGCAGTGCCTGCTTGGGTTCTTGATCAGATAAGAGAAGCTTCAACTCTTCCAGAAGGCGGTAGCCAGACAATCGGTGAAACAGATTCATCTTTACCGCGCCGGCGATCAAGGCGAGCGTATCCTTGCCAAGATGAAACCTGAATCGAGTTTCAAACCGAACTGCCCGGAAAACACGAGTCGGATCTTCGACGAAACTCAGCCCGTGCAGGACGCGAATCACTCTGTCGTTCAGGTCTCGCTGGCCTCCGTAAAAGTCCAGCACATCGCCAAAGCCCTTCCCATTTAATCGAACCGCCAAGGCGTTGATCGTGAAGTCGCGACGATAGAGATCCTTTTTGATGGAACTGTGTTCTACCGTCGGCAGGGCCGTGGGGTATTCGTAATATTCCGTTCTCGCCGTGGCAATATCGAGCTTGAAGCCATCGGACAGCAGCACGATCGCTGTCCCGAACCGTTCATGCACCTTGACCCGCGCCTCTAGCCTGTCACCAAGTTTTCGTGCGAAGACGATGCCATCGCCTTCAACCACCAGGTCCAGATCGAGATTCTTGATGCCCAGCAAAAGGTCCCGTACGCCTCCGCCGACGAGGAATAGCGGAACCTCACAGCGGTCGGCCAACTGACCAGCTTCTTCCAACAAGGAGACGAGGCGCGGCGGCAAGCGGCTTCGCAAGAGCCCATGCACGTTACGGCGAGGTCCAGCCATTTCAGGTTCGAGTTCGCCCGGCTGGATGGCACGCAGCCGTGCCACCTTCAAAACGTCATCGTGTAAGGTCCGTAGCAAATCCGTTCTCGTGATGACCCCAATGATGTTTGTCTCGTTGAGGATCGGCACACATCGCTGGTTGCGTTCGATCATGACGGTTTCGATTTCATGAAACGACGTATCTGGCTGCGCGGCATAGACGTCCGCCTGCATGATGTCACGCACCGCCAGCTTGCCGAGCTGATGAAATAAGGCTTTCTGAATCGACTCTCGGCTGACAAGTCCGATGTACCGGTCCTTCTCATCCACGATCGGAAAGACATTTAGACCATAGGTCGTCATCCGTTGTCCGGCGTCCGCCACAGTGACGTGGGCCTTGACCGTTTTGACCGGATGAGTCATGACGTCTTGAGCCAAGAGCGTCGGGCGATACTGCGTGGTGAGCAACCGGACAATCATCTCCTTGACTTCAAACAGCGTCTTTCCTTTGACTGTCGCAGACGCCGCGACAGCATGACCGCCACCGCCAAACTCCCGTGCGATCCACCCGACGTCAATCTCAGGCCGACGGCTCCGGCCAATCACTTCCACCCGATCCGCCATCATCACCGCCACAAGGACGGCATCAACGCCTTGCAATTCCGCCAGGGTGTGCACGACCCCAGCGGCTTCTCCGCGGCACCGATCGATCGTGCTGTACGTCACCAACACCTTGCGACCATCGAGGTAGTGCACTTCACTATGTTCCAAGAAATCACTCAGCAACGCGACGGCATCGGGATCGAGCGGACGACGCAGCAGATCCGTCACCATGTTCAGATCCGCACCAGCCGCGACAAGAAACGCTCCGGCCTCAAAGTCCCGGCTGGTTGTGGATGCAAAGGCAAATGAGCCGGTCTCTTCGTAGAGGCCCAACGCCATCATCGTTGCCTCAAATGGTGTTAGGGGGATGTGTCGCCGGCGGAGTTGCTCGATGAGTAACGTGATCGTGGCCCCAACCGATTCGACTACAGACTGTTTCGAACGACCGACGCAGGTCGAGTCTGCGTCAAAGTGGTGATCGAACACCACGATGTCGACGGCCGGATTCTCCAAGCATGTGTGGAGCGTTCCGATTCGGTTCGGCTCCTGCGTGTCGACCAAGATCACCCTGGTGACGTGCGAGAGATCGATGTCTTTCAGCTTGGTGATATCGAGATCGTGAACGGAGAGAAAATTACGAACCGCTTCCTGTGCCCCGGCCGGCAGGACCAATCGCGCTCCTGGATACAGCTTGCGTGCCGCCACCATGGAGGCCAGACCGTCGAAATCCGCATTGCCGTGCGTCGCGATGACCTCCATGCCGGCATTGTAGCAGGGACCAGATGAGACACAAAGTGGTGAACCCGCCTGCAGGTTGACTGGATCTGAGAGGAAACAAAAAGGACGCCGCAATTGACATCGCCGGCGCCCATCCCCTTAACGGTATCCGTTCTCAATCAATGATGCGGGGCACCCTGGTACGCGTGCCGCTCTCGGACAATAGGTCGGGGTGCGCGCTTCTGCTTCGCACCGGTCCGTGCGGTTTTTTTCTTGGTCATGGCCCCGTCCGCTTTTGCACGATTCTCCGTACGATCGATACGATCTGGTTCACGCTCAGGCCGAGCCTCTTCCCGACGATCAAGTTGTCCTCGATCGAAGCTGCGTTCGATCCATTCCCCGTGATTGGTGTCCGGTTGATCGATCGCCTGCGTGTCAGATTGGCCATAGACCATACCGCTCATCAGCACGATCGTCCCACTGATCGCCATGAGTATGCCCCTCATTAGTCCCTCCTCGAGCGGCCGTACCTTCCGCTTGTTCCCGGACGCGTCCGACGCACAGCGTCCTCACTGGCTTGGTGTACCAAGCCAGACTAGAAACGTCCACTCTTTCAAGGTTTAGCGCGAAGAGACTGGTGTGATGATGTGTATGAATTAATGATCTCGTCCACTACCGGAATGATCCGAGCGTTCGGGACGGTCAAGTTTCTCGGGACGCTCGATACGGTCAGGGCGATCACCATGGCTAGATCGATCCGGACGATCAACCCGCTCGCGATCTCCCCCGCCACCGCTGGATCCACCACGATCACCGCGGTCACGATCCCCACCACTGCCTGAGCCACCTCGGTCCCCACGGCTTCCGCGATCACGATCCCCGCCGCTGCCGGATCCGCTGCGATCCTCATCCTTGAACAGCCGATCACTGCGTTCCCCTTGCCTGACCTGTTCACGAAGTGCCTTGAGACTGGCACGCCCTTCTTCGAAATCTGATCCGCGCCGTTTCACCTCTCGGCTCAGATCCAAGAGCTCAGACGCGCGATAGCCTTGTTTCATGCCCTCACTGATGAGGGCGGCGCCATCTTTGGACGGCACTCTGCCCTCTTTCATCACCGCCAGGCTCTTGGCGCCGGCCGCCAGCTCCTCCTGCGTCGCCTTGTGCCGACCGTCTTGCGACAGTCGACTCAGTTCCCGCACTTCATCTGCCGTCGCCCCTCGTGCCAGGGCTTCCGCCATCGTCTCTAGCGCACGCTGCCGGTTTCCTTCGGAGATGCCATGGCCCTTTGCTTCCTCCAAGACCTCGTGAGCGGATTCAAGTCGAGAGGTCATCTGCCGCAGAACCGGATCAATCCGCTTCGGTTCAACACCCTTGGCGAGTCCCTCCTTAACCTTATTAGCCAAAGAGTCTACGGGAAGCCCCTTTTCACCGGCTTTATTGACTCGGTCGAGCAACGGGGCGACATCTTCTTGCGAATGGCCATGGACCGCGCGTAACCGATTGATCTCATCTCGATCTTGTGGCGAGAGCGATTCTGCTAACGCCGGGCCTGCCCCGAGCAGGACCACGAGACTCACGGCAAGATGTCGCAAGGCAATTCCATCATGCATCATGTTACCGTACGATCACCACTCCATTGGTTTGTCCGAATCCGTCCGTCAGAAAATCCTCTGCGTGCGGCGGCGTCACCCACTGCGATCCATCAATCAGGTACATGAACGTGTGCTCTCCTTCCTTCAACGGGACGATGACGGACCACAGGCCACCGTCCAGAATCGCCATCGGCATAGCCCCTTTCGCCCATCCATTGAAGGACCCCACCAGAGAGACCTGTTTGGCACCTGGCGCATGAACCGTAAATCGGATACCTCCAGCAACCGCTTGCGGAGGCTCCGGTCGCCCTTGCGTGATAGTCTGGGCACAGCTCCACAGGCCAGCTAGGACGATGAGTACAATCCCCGTGGCGATCCGATGGACCATAGGATAGTCGCGTAGCCTCCTGTGCATGAACGAGAGAGTACTCAAGCCTCAGACTCGTTGCAAGAGACCAGCGGTGGAAATCAGATCGCCACATCAAGCACCGCATTCTGTGAACCAAATCCGTCGGTCGCTTCTTCTGTCGCCAGCGGATCGGCAATCCATTGTTTCCCGTCAATCACAAACATATATTGGTATCGTCCTGGCTTCAGTGGAAGAGTGGCGGTCCACATCCCATCACCTGACCGTTCCAAGGGAGTCTGTGTCGGGTTCCATCCATTGAAGTCTCCAGCGACAGAGACCGACCGTGCTCCTGGTTGCAGCAAGACCAGCCGTACGAATACCGTCGGCTCCTGTTTGGGACCGACCGCAATCGTCTGAGCCGGCACGGATGCAATCTGAACCTCAATGATCCGTTGAGGTATCATGGAGATCAGTGCACCTACCGCTACGATAGCGACACAAGCAGCCGCAGCAGCACCGGCCAGATTCCATTCCAGCACTCGCGATGTGGTCATCGCCGCCCACACCCGCTCCAACCAGCTTGGATCCGGTGGAGTAACTTTAGCCTTCAGCTCATTAATGAACTTCAATGATGGGATTAACTTTGGTAATCGGGCTGCCTCAGCGACCACCATCTCCACATTCAGCCAACGCCGACGTAGCGTGGGGTCGACATCAACGGTGTGTAAAAAGGCAACCCGTTCATCTGGCGTGAGATCATCATCCAAGAAACGCTGTATCAGGAGTTCCTGTTCGTTCATATGCTCACCGTCTCGTCACGTCCTACTGCGCCGGGTTCAGATCCGCAAGGTCACGACTGAGTTGGAGACGCCCTTTATACACTCGCATTTTTAATGTGTCACCGTTCACCCCAAGAATGTCTTCCATCTCTTCGTAGCTCAGACCTTCGACGTGCTTCAGCACGAAGGCTTCACGATACAGAGGCGGCAACCGTTGGATCGCCTGTTCCAACTCCTGCGCCACTTGCTGCTGCGAGAGTAACCGCTCCGGCGTCTGCTCTTCGGCCACATGGACATCGAGCATCTCATCAATGTCGACATCCTGTTGCCCCATCCCTGGCCGCTTCGCCCGCAACCAATCTTTGCACTTATTGGCGGCGATTCGATACAACCAGGTTGAAAACTTCGCATCGGCTCGAAAGGTCGACAGGGCCTTAAAGGCCGTGAGAAACGCTTCTTGCGCCAGATCCTCTGCTTCGGCCCGATTACCCACCATGCGGTAGGCCAGGTTCACGATCACGGACGCATGCCGGTCGATCAGCTGTCCGAAGGCCTCATGGTCCTGCTTGAGACTACGGGCAACGAGTTGCGCGTCATCGGGTATAGCCTGCTGGTCCGGTGGCATGCTTCGACTCCGGTTAGCCTGGTCCGATGCCACAGGACCGTCTGCTTTGGCCTACATATTTCATTAGACGCATGGCTCTGAATGGCGTAAACAGTCTCCCACCGGGCAAGAGCGGCTAGAACCGGTAGCTAGTGCCGATTGATACGACATAGTCCGGTGCCCCATTTGAGAGCCCGACTGCCACGCCACCGTTCACACGCCAGGCTGCGGATAGCCGGTAGTTCGACGAGAAAAATACGTCTCTGGCATTGGGGAGGCCGGGCCGAAGTGCACGATACTCTTCGAAATACACACTGGCGAGAAGATCCTTGGTGAGGTAATAGCCAGTCCCCACGTCCCACCAATATTGGTTGCGGAGGCCTAAGGTGCCGGAGCCATCACCCCGATCCGGATCGCCGATAAAGTTGTATCCCCCGTCGAAAAACACCAACCAGCTGGCGCCGATGAGCTTGGACATTTCGATCCCATACCCATGGTCAAACTTGCCGGTTCCTAACCCCTGGCTCGCGTTAGCCGTAGGAAGCTTGAATCGAGCCGTGACTGCAATCAATGGCACATAATCCTGCTCTTCAACGAGGTAGTAGCGTCCTCGTAATATGACGTCACCGATCCCAGTTGTCGTCACCTTCTGCCCTGCGATGCGCGTTGTGGTCCCGCAGGGAACGTCATTATTGTTGCCCGAGCCACTGTTATTCCTGCGGCAGTTGTCGTCGTCTGATCCGCCGCCGCCTGACCCGCTGTTGCTTCCGCCATTATCATCTACACGGAATGCGGTATTACCGACGACGGTTGTCCGTCCGTCAGTGATTGCCGTCACGGAGGGTATGACCAATGAAATATCACCTTTTGAGAATAGTCGTCTGATTGAGAAGGGCGCATAGATAAACTCGCTCGTCGTATTCGTGCCAAAATTCCCGTGGCTATAGCTCGGGGTAAAACTAATCTGCCAATTTCGTTCTGCCGTCTGTTGTGGCCGTTTCTCAGATGGATCAGCCGCGAATATACATTCGTCCCATAATCCCATAACCACGATCATGGCTACTGCCATCACGATCATGCTCACCCTCTGCATCCCGTTCACCATCCCTTTCTGCAGGAGAAGTCCGTACGTGAATTGCTAGTCGTTTTGAAATGTCTCACAATAAGATTAGCCTGAAAACAGAACGGCGCCGAGACAACCCTGGCGCCGTTGCGACACTTATAGCACACGAGCAAGAAAAATCTAGTTCCTGCCGCCCCGCTCCGGTCTCTCCGGTCGTTCTGGTCGATCAGGATGCTCTGGACGTTCTGGTCGCTCCATCCGTTCCATCCGCTCCGGTCGGTTTGGCCGTTCCATCTGCATCATGCGGGCATTCTCTCTTCCTTCGCGGCCATGCTCGCCGGCCACATGGTCCGCACGATCAAGACCACGAAGCTCGCCACGCGCATTGGAGCGATGATCCTCACGGCGATCAGGAGCCTGTCGATCCTCACGTCTATCGGACTGCCGGTCCTCTCGACGATCTTCTCGCCTGTCAAATCGACGGTCCTCTCTCCGATCTTCTCGTCGATCTTCCTGACGGAGATCACTAGTAGCTTGGGCAATGGCCATGGAGCGTCGCCCATGTCCGCTTCTATCGTCACCCTCCCCACGCCCGCTATTCACAGAACCAGGACCACTGTTGAGTGATCCATGGCCACTATGCAATGACCCAGGCCCACTATTTTCGACTCGTACGATCAACTCTTCCACGGGGCTGCTGACCTTCCCCATCGCCGGTGAGGTCAACAGCGACAACCCCGCGATAGTGCCTAAGATGATCTCTTTCCAACTGGTATGGTTCATCGTTTATCTCCTTTTCTACGGTGACTACATTGATTCAATCCTAGACCGATTCGTCATAGGCTCCTAACTAATCCTCCAACTCGGCCTCGTCCCATTTCACAGTCGAACCGTTCAACGTCCCTTTCACTTTCACCAGTGAGTTGACATTCACCGCAGCCAAGAAGCCCGCACGACTCATTGATGAGCCACTCACACTCTCGAACTGCGTGATGGTACCGGTATCAACGGGCAGGCCAAAAATCACGATGACGTTGCCGCTGATCGACTGCACCGGTCCCTGCAGATCGACGTCGTTGTCACCTGATTGCAGTTCCACACGAGTGGCGACGATGGAATCGCCACCGCTCACTCGACCTCGCACACGGACATGGTCGCCGGTTGAGAGGCCACCAAGGCTGGTGTCTTTGAACTCCGTCTGACTCGTGACCTGAACCGTGATGCCGGGCAGGCCGACCACGGTGCAAGAATTGCCAGAGATCGACGCAATGTCCCCTTCCAGTCGAGCGCTTGCGTGAAACTTCACATGTTTGGTTGTGAGAGTGCCGCTTGTCACACGGCCTTCGGCGCTCAGCTTTGCCCCCAGCACGACCTCATCGATCGTCCCGCCTCGAAACTCCGTTGCCGAGGTCGTCTGGACGCGGGTCGTGCCGATGAAGAAGTCGCCAGGTCTGAGCACCTCCGTCACAAACCCTTCGACTTCGAATTGATCTATGTTGTTGCCGAGACCAGGTCCATCTGGTTCTATCTTCGTGGCCGAGAGCGTCGTGGTCGTCGCATTGAAGACCGTGCCCTTCGCTTCCACGAAGAGCCCGTTCCAATTATTCCCAGACGGAGCGGGCATGTCGTTGATCAACGCCGTCGCATAGTTTACCGTCAGGCCGCCGATGGTGAACGTGTTTGCCCCATCGTTATGGCTACTAACATAGCCGTGTACTTCCGGTGTTACGGTGCCCACCGGTTTCTTTTCAATGAAGGTCGCCTGGATCACCCCATTGGGCCGGATATGTCCATTCACCTCCACCGCATCGGTCCCGACGACCAGATTCCGCACATTCTGTCCCGCGATGTTGTTATCCACGATCGTCGTCTCATCGACCAGCACGGTTTGCCCCATCACGATCAGGCTCAATCCGTCGGGCGCAACCGACTGCACCACCCCTTCCACCACATCCTTCTGTCGGACCGACGCAGCGCTGTGCTGCGTCTCATTAAACGACCCGTTGACCGTGACGACCATGCCTTTCTTGAGACCACAGGAATCGCTCGGATTGATGCTACAGGAGCGTTCACTGTCGTCATCGAGCTTCACCGCCACATTGTTCGCCTCGTATTTTTTCCCGTTGATGAACACACTCCCAAATCCAGTCACCGTTCCTGACGCCGAGGCAGAGCCCGATCCGCTTCCCGATGCACTCGCCGACAGAGATGGCACCTCACTGCCACAAGCCACAAGAAGTCCTGCGAGTCCTACGGCACCTACCAGACTGACGACATGGCGTGATGTTTTCATGATCCTGTTCCTTGTTGAAAAAGTGGCTACGATTTCTGTTGTCGTTGATCGCCGAGTGAACCGCTCGCCGGTCGTGGCTGATCGCTCAGCACATCCGCCGACCAGGTTACCCGCGCCGGACACCATTGCCAGACGCCGAGCGTGATGATTCTCGTCAGGCCTCCAGGAAGACAAGCGGTTCGGTTGACCGAGACCTCGCGATTGATCACTCGGGTCGAGGCCCCACAGCGGTTCAAGTAGGGTTCGCTGGAGATCTTGTGGAGATCGAAGTGCGGCGTGATAAACGCCACGACCGGCACCGGCAGGACAGCGATCGAGGAATCGTCGGCCCATTCACTGCCGCTACAATGGGCCTCAACGCCAGCCGTACGTTTCACATCGTCGCGAACTAGGGTCGAGGTACAGCCAGACAATAGGAGTGTTGCTGATAGGAAATAGATGCTCAGTTGTGAACGGAATGCGTGCATAGCCCCCTCCTTCTCACCTTGTCTGATGGGTTAGACGGAGGGGAATGAAAAAGGTAAACGAGAATGCAGAGAGAAGGCCCCCGCGCCGATCGTGATCCGGCGCGGGGGCTGTCAGGACGCTCTATTGTGGACCAAACAGATAGACTGCCCCGCTGATCGATGCGCCGTTTCCCGTGATTGCTTCGTTCGGTGAGCCAGTCGTGACACCGGTGAGCGCACTGCCTTCCGCATTTGCACCCACAACTAACTGTCCACCACTCACGGCCACGCTGTTACCAAAATGGTCGCCAGATTCCGAATTAGATGCCTTCAGATAGGCCTGCTGACTCCAGACGCCATTTGTCCGCGTGAAGATATAAGCCGCCCCACTGCCACTGGCACTGTTATCAGCTTGATTCAAATTAACCCCTATTCCATTGCCGTCTTCGTTAAACGCTCCGATGACAACCGTGTCGCTGCTCAGCGCGACACTCGCACCAAAATTATCGCCACCCTCTGCATTGGATGCCTTCAGATAGGCCTGCTGACTCCAGACGCCATTTGTCCGCGTAAAAAC
>CABVRZ010000003.1:88621-175349 GCA_902500775.1 uncultured Nitrospira sp. | reverse complement strand
CTGGCGGTATTGTCGGCTTGATTGCCGGTCACACCGCTGTCTTCAAAAGGAGCCCCGATGACCAATGTGTCCCCATCAAGCGCGACGCTATGGCCGAAGTTATCGCCGGCCCCAATAGTGGATGCCTTCAGATAGGCCTGCTGACTCCAGACGCCATTTGTCCGCGTAAAAACATAGACCGCGCCGCTGTCACTGGCGCTATTGTCGGCTTGATTGCTAGTCACGTTGCTATCTTCAAGAGGAGTCCCGACGACCAGTGTGTTCCCATCAAGCGCGACGCTCGTGCCATAGTTATCACCGGCCTCAATAGTGGAAGCCTTCAGATAAGCCAGCTGGCTCCAGACACCTGCACTCTTCGTGAACACATAGACTGCACCACTACCGCTGGCGGTATTGTCGGCTTGATTGCCGGTCACACCGCTGTCTTCAAAAGGAGCCCCGATGACCAATGTGTCCCCATCAAGCGCGACGCTATGGCCGAAGTTATCGCCGGCCCCAATAGTGGATGCCTTCAGATAGGCCTGCTGACTCCAGACGCCATTTGTCCGCGTAAAAACATAGACCGCGCCGCTGTCACTGGCGGTATTGTCGGCTTGATTGCCGGTCACACCGCTGTCTTCAAAAGGAGCCCCGACGACCAGTGTGTTCCCATCAAGCGCGACGCTCGTGCCGAAGTTATCACCGGCCCCAATAGTGGAAGCCTTCAGATAAGCCTGCTGACTCCAGACACCCGCACTCTTCGTGAACACATAGACTGCACCACTACCGCTGGCGGTATTGTCGGCTTGATTGCCGGTCACACCGCTGTCTTCAAAAGGAGCCCCGATGACCAATGTGTCCCCATCGAAGGCCATCGCCGTGCCAAAAAGGTCACCAGGACCTGGATTTGATGCTTTGAGGTAGGCCTGCTGGGCCACGAACGTATCGGTAGATCCCCCCCCACCTGGACAACCAGAGAGCGCCACAGCACTGATGAAGAGTGTAGAGACAGTACCACACCGACGAAGCATCGGAAGTAACGTCATAGGGACCTCCATGTCCATGGATCCATATTCGAGATGGATGGGATCGTAGCAGAGGTTCTGATAGTGTCCATAAAATAGCAAAAATCACGTAGTGAGAGGTCTATCGATGAGCGTGATAGCGGAACAGACTGGCTAGCGGTTTTCAGGACGGGTTTGCTGCGATTGCCAGGATGCCGATCGGATCATGTTACCCCATTCTGCTTTCGTGCCTCGGAGCCAGCGGATCAACCCGATCAACTTCCAGTAGGAATTGAGCTGGCGATACCCAAAGTTCTCCAGCACTGAGACCATCACTAATTTCAGGAGATCCGATGGTCGCTGGTACAGATGAAACGTCATCTCCTCCATCAGCAGGGCACTCAACGACAGGGTGATGCCCAGGCCAATCGAGACTCCCACACAGATGAGCCACACCTGGAATGACACCAACCCCAAGCCTAAGCCGATGAACAACAGCAGGTAGCCCAAGGTTTCAAACGCCGGTCCAAACCATTCAAACACCGCCATGAAGGGAAAGGCGAGCCACCCCACGGTGCCGCCCTTCGGGTGACAGCAGAGATCAAAGTGGCCAGCCAAACTGTCACACAGCCCACGTTGCCAACGAATACGTTGATTCCGGAGAGTCCGGTAATCTTCCGGCACCTCGGTCCAGCAAACCGGATCCGGCACATACGTAATCCGATAGGGCAGCCCATTCACACGATAGTGGTGATGGAGACGCACCACCAGTTCCATGTCTTCGCCGATCGTGGCCGTGCGATACCCTCCCACTTTCAGCACCGCCTCTTTTCGGAAGACGCCAAAGGCGCCCGAGATGATCAACATCGCATTCATGGGTGACCAGCCCTGTCGACCGGATAAAAACGCCCGGAGGTACTCCACAGTTTGGAGCAGCGCCAACCAGCTCGACGGCAGGCCGACATGTTTCAACCGTCCGGCTTCAACGGAGCAGCCATTGGCGACACGGACCGTGCCCCCACATGCCACCGTGCGATGATCGAACAAAAATGGTTGCACCACACGATAGAGACTGTCCTCTGCCAAGACCGAATCCGCGTCGATACAACAAAACAACGGATAGACCGAGAGGTTAATCCCCGCATTGAGGGAATCAGCCTTCCCTCCATTTTCTTTGTCGATTACCCGGATGTTGGCGTAGATCGCAGAATGGTAGGTCGCTCGAATCGGTTGCGTTGGCAGGTCACGCCCGTAGGCTTCCGGAAACGGCTTTAGTTCAAACGCCTTCCGCAATACGTTGATTGTGTCGTCCTTTGAGCCATCATTCACGACGATGATTTCGTACTCAGGATAGCGGAGCTGTAACAAAGATTGAATAGAACTCGCGATTGTGGCGGCTTCGTTATAAGCTGGGACAATGATGCTGATTTGCGGTTCATACCCCGTGAAGGCGTGTGGAAAATGTTCTTCGATTCGCTCTTCGAAATACTGCCGGAGCGAGAAGATCGAGATGACGTTCAGGAGTAAATATCCCCCCGTCAGGGTAACCAGATACAGCAGAAATAATGCCTGGGAAACCCCGTAGATCGTTTCGAGTGTCATGCGTGATGCGAGGCAGAATGGCAATGCATTGTGGCTCGTTCCCTAAGGCTACACTATCGAGTAGGCTGCGCTCCTGGGTCGCCGCCAGCGCCATCACCGTTGCACCGTGGCTCTGGCCACCCGTGACCAGCTCTCAAGATCTTCTGATTCCCGGTCAACACTCACTCGCCGACGTGGATGAAATTGAATTGGTGTACACCGGCTCTCAGTCTGCTCCAAAAATTATAGTGCGTGAGCGCCAACTCACCAATTCATTTGTTCTTTCTTCCTACCGTCCTCCGGACGGGCGACTGGATCTCTTTCCCTGGACCGCAGGTGCTCGCCCCATTGGCCCCTGTCGCTCGACTCGGATCCAGACGGGCCCTCCGTTGCATCTCCAGGCTGGTCAGACAGAATCGCCCCCCTGTGGAGCGATCTGGTCCTTACAGACGGGCGACAAGAGCCTCGATGCCTTATCATTTCGGACGCTCCGCCTGCGTGGCACCAGCTCACACCCGCTGACGATTGAATTCGTCGATGGATTGACCGGTCACCACCACTCACACGCAGTCGTCGAGCGCATCACCGGCCCGTTCGACCTTGAGATTCCACTCGCCCCGCTCGCCAAGCATCTTGACCTCCGTCATCTTACGCAGATGCGGCTGCTGACCGAGACCGACGCGAAGGTTGTCCTAGACGAATTGGCTTTCTTGGGACCGGCATCCGATTCCCCGCCAACCCCCTCTGTGGGGTTTTGGTATTGGGACTACCACGCGGCGATACGGGATCCCCACGAGATGGTGGCAGCCTGTCAGAGGCAGCACTGTCGACGAATCTTGCTGCAACTACCTGATCTCCGCGATACCGACGAGGTCTGGGCAGACTATGCAGAACTGTTTGCCGTTGCCCAGTTAGCACAGATTGAACTCTTCCCGCTGGACGGGGCTCCGGACATGATCGATCACGTCACGCTGGTGATCGAAAAATTGGATCGGTTGTTGGCGCTGCTGGGAAGCCAAAGGCTTCCTGGTGTGCAGTTGGATATTGAGCCCTACCTCTTGGACGGCTTCCCTGAAGATCACACGATCCTCGACCGCTATCTGGACACCATCGATCGTGTGAAGAACGCCCTGCAGGGGCGAGCAAGACTCTCCATGGTGATTCCTTTCTGGTTTGCCTCAACGATGCACCGGGATCGCTCCATGGCCTTCTCGGTGATGGATCGAGTCGATGAGGTGGCCGTCATGAGCTATCGAACCGATCTGGACGAATTGCTCACGATCAGTGACGACCTTCTCCGGTACGGCGCACTGCAACAAGTGCCCGTCTGGCTTGCCCTGGAAACGACGAATCTCCCCCCCGAGCGGCACATCATCTTGAAACGGGAGCACCGGGCTGCCCTGGCGGACGGTGTGCTCGATCCCGTCCGACGCACGTTGACCTTAGACACGCTTGGTCAAGGAGAAGGGCCGCAGCAGAATCAGGAGATGTGGTTTCGCATCCATCATCTCACAATGACACGCCCGGAACGCATTTCCTTTTCAGGACGGACCGAGCAACAGGTGCAGCGTACGATCACAGACGTATTCGCTCGGATTCGCCACCCCAGTTTTTCAGGACTCGTGATTCATGATCTACCAGGCTACCAGGCGCTCCCACACTAACAGGATGTTGAAAAAGTCATTCAGCTTCGTTCTCGCATCGATCAGAGGCTCAACGCACGGGACCGAGTGCGCCTCGCCTCTTCACTCGCTGCGGCCTTGCCCGATGCAGAGCGCGTCTTGGCGCGCTGGGGTCGGGCGGGTGAAGACAACCTCCTTTTGGAACATCCTGCGGGGCACAGTGATTGGATACGTGACCCGAGGATTCATGGGATCAACACTTGTTGTTCAACAGCCTGCGACATTGGTCCCGAACTCGATCTTCGGACGATCCTGTCTGACGAGTGCGAATCAACTGGTCGTATGGAGTCTTCTCTTCCCACTCTCTCTCGCAGAGCCTGTAGCAGCTCAGACTGTTGATATCGTGTCGACTCGCCCGTTGCTCGAGCACGCCAAGCAGTTGGAACAGGCCCAGCAGTACGACGATGCCATCGCCATCTACCGCAAGCTGCTTGAGCAAGACTCAGAGAACGATGATACTCGAGCCGCCCTTGCCCGACTATTGTCGTGGCAGGGCTCCCATGCCGAAGCCGCCAGCCTCTACCGAGAGATTATCCAGCATCATCCGGTTGACCTCGATGTCCGAACCGCATTGGCCCGCGTGCTCTCATGGAAACTGGATCGGAAGGAAGCCCAAGAACTCTACGAAGGCGTCTTACAAGAAGACCCACGTCATGCCGATGCGCTCCAAGGGTTGGGAGACCTTCTGTTCTGGGAAGGACGCTCAGCGGCTGCCCTGCCGCTGTACGAACGAGCCTATGCCATCACGCACAATCCCGAAATGGCAGAACGCATCGCCTCGATACAACGTGACATGCAACTGGCGGAGCATCCAACGCCAGCTGTGCTCCCTGCACCCACGGGACCGGACAGAGCTGAGCAACTCGCCCGGGCCGAGGCATCGGAACAAAGTGGGACATACAAACAAGCAATCACTGCCTATCAACAGATCCTGAGTAATTCCCCGACAGACGATGAGACACGTGGGCACCTTGCGCGTGCACTGGCTCGAGATGGACAATTTGAACAAGCAATCTCGCTGTACCATGACATTCTCACGCGTCATCCCTCAGATCTCGACATTCAGGTTGGTCTAGCTCGCACTTTGTCGTGGAATAAACAGTACGACTCCGCGGTCAAGCAGTATCAAGCGGTGCTTCAACAGAACAGCACGCATCGAGACGCGTTGCGAGGGCTGGCCGATACCTTGTTCTGGAGCGGGGCTACTCAGGAAGCGGCTCAGCAGTACGCACGGCTCTATCAGCTGACCGGAGATGACGCGATTGCAACACGCCTGCGTGACGTCACGGCCGCACTGGAAACTTCACCACAAGCCCCGCTCGGCCTACGAGATGCAACCGTTCGACTACCGTTCCGTGACTATTTCAAGGTCGGGTACGGTCAGTTTTCCTATTCGCGCGATATCACAGACGAACGGACAGTCTTGTTCGAGGTTTCGAAATCCATCGGCGCGAAAACCCTGATCGCCCGAATCGAACCGATCAATCGATTCGGCTTTCATGACACGGTGTTGTCGGCTGAAGGGTACAGCCCCCTGTGGCGTCGAGCCTGGGGCTATCTCGCCGTGCAAGGGACGATCAACCCTGATTTTTCGCCCAAGTATTCGTTTGCCGGTGAGGCATCCCAAGGCCTCGGTCTTGTGCATCCTCTGCTCTCGAGGCTTGAAGCCTCCTTCGGCTATCGCTACCTGTCCTATAAAACGGATGACATTCACTTACTCAGTCCGGGATTGACCCTGTTTCTCCCGTTTAATCTCTGGCTCACAGAAAAATTGTACTACGTCCCGGAGACCGGGGCGATCACCCTCTCATCTCGACTCACCTGGCGCCCCACCAACCGGTTCCAGGTATTTGCCTCAGGCTCCTTTGGCACGTCCGGCGAACGGATCGTGGCAACTCAAGATGTGACGCGCGTGAGTAGCCGCACGATTCAGGGCGGCCTCGTCCTCCCCATTGCCGATCGGGTCTCCCTGGAAGTCACCGGATATGATGAAGACCGCGGAGCGCTGTATACCAGGCGCGGGGCCAACTTCAGCATCATCTATCACTGGTGACAGCGAACGATGTGAGAGAGGAGCGCGTGCTTCCCTTTGTCCATACCGACCTGCCACTCGATCTCTGGCACATCAGTGCGATCACACTGAGCGGCGTTATTGTCCTCCTCTTCCTATCCATTCTGCTCTTCCGTCGACATCGGCTCGCAGGTCTGCGTCGGCATCAACGCATTACGCAGGAGTGGAATCCCCTGCTTACCCAAGCACTAGATGGAGCACTTCCCCCACTTCCGGCCTTGAGCCGTCGCGATCATATCGACTTTCTCTCTCTCTGGAATCAGTCCTATGAGTTCCTCCCAGAGACGCTCACGCCGCCCCTCGTTCGCCTGGCCCAGACCGTCGGCAGTCCTCACCGTGCTACAGAACTCTTACAGTCTGGCCTACTGAGTCAACGGATTTTGGCCGTGGTCACATTAGGAAGATTGCAGGAACGATCGGCCTGGGCACAGATCAGCACCTTGCTGACCCATCATAATTCGTTCCTGGCATTCAGTGCAGCACAGGCACTCCTTCGTATCGATCCGACCGCGGCCCTTCCTCTGCTCTTACCCGTGCTTGGCCACCGGACAGACTGGTCTCCGATCAAAATTGTCTCCATGCTGCAGACAGCAGGATCAGACCTGGCATCCGAAATCCTCGCGACGGCTGCCATTCAGGGAAGCTCGGATCTCAGCCCACGACTGATTCGCTATCTGCCGGTGACGAAGAGCCAAAAAGGTCTACCGATCCTTCGACAATTCCTCCGGGATACGCCCCCCTCCACGAACATGTTGGCGACCAGCCTCTTCGTGTTCGGGGAATTTCGCGATCCGGCTGATCTCCCGATAGTTCGCGAACACCTGACCCATGAGGCCTGGTATGTCCGCGTGCAAGCGGCCACCGCACTGGGAAAGTTGGGAACCGTCGAGGATGAGGAGCGGTTGATCAGCTTGTTCAACGATGACCAGTGGTGGGTCCGATATCGAGCGGGCGAAGCCTTGATGAGTTTAGAGTCGATGACTGAAGAGAAACTGATGCGGCTACAAGAGTCACTCACCTCTCCCGAAGCGCATGAAATTCTGGCCCCCATCTTGGCCAAATTCCGAACACGCCGCTCTCCAATTGCGGTCCGCCCCTAGCAGGATTCATGGCTATTTCTTCCGCAACGGCCTGCCTGCATGTGGCAGGCATTGGAAAGGCAGATCGCCCACGGTAACACTATTCGTCGTTCATGAGGCGTAAAGCGCTGTGATCTGGAGTTTCAGGATTTATGTTCAACATTTCACGGTATGCAGAAACCACAAACCTGAAACGTGAAACCGTTTAGATGTGACACTTCACGAGATCGGCTGTCCTGCCGATCGATCACAAGCAATTGTCACGGAACATCAACCAAGCAATACGTACAGAACCATCCGCCCGTGTACAAGAGCAGGAGAGAGGAAAGAGAAAGGTAATCGTACGCAGGAAAGAATTATGTCTCTGGGAAGGTAAGGATAGTGGGCAGTCCAGCCTGAGCAGCGCTCAGGCTGGACAAGGATCAGTTGTTTTAAGGAATCGGATTCCGCTGACCTGGTGTCAGTAGATTCTTCCATGAATCTGGAAGTTTTTGCACCCATCCGTTATAGACAACGGGAATCGTCAGAATGCCCTGGCCACCCATGCCACGATTGCTTGTGATGGTATCATCGGTGGCAGTGGTGCTGGTCGCTGTGAGGAGAATACGGCCGGCAATCCTCGCATCGTCCAGATTGCCGTTATTGTCAGGATCTGGGTCAACGATGATCAGGCTGTTCGAGAACTTGCTCGAGACGTAGGCATAATACCCGCCATTCTGCTTCGCGCCGTACTGCACCCCATGGCAGCCTGGATCACAGCCGAACATGTTCACGACCGTATCCGTCCTTGGATCGATGAGCAGGATTGTCCCCGTAAGCGTGTTCGCTGTCACCATGCTCGTTCCATTGGGCGCGACTGGTGTCTGAATCGGCAAGGCTCCGACTGGTCCAGTAACAGCGCCGGTAATCGCGTCGTAGTTTGCCAACAGATTGATCGTCCCGATCGGCAAATTTGCCGCGGTATCAATGACCGTGATCGTGCTGTCGAGAAGGCTGGCCACATAGGCTTTCTTTGAATCCGGCGTCATCCCGGTCGCAATCGGAAGATTGCCGGTCTGCCGAATCACATCGATTCGGTTATTGGCAAAGTTGTACTGGGTGCTGTTCGCCGTAAAGGCATTTGGGGTCAGCATCAGCTTGCCGTCATGGCTCATCCAGTGTGCGTGCGGCGCACCGGCCCCGATATTGATACGACGCTGAACTCCATTCGCCAATGGCGCCAGTTCCACCACCGAATCGTTGTTCGGCGAGCCGTTCAACGCCACGTGGAGCTGATCGGTGTCCACCCGCGTCATGACATGGGAGGGGGATTCCCCGACCGAGATGTTGTTTAAGAACTGGCCGGTCGTGCGGTTAAAGACCGTGAGTTTACTGTCGAACCACTGCGTCTGATAGATCAGATTCTGGTTCCGATCCGTCCACATGTTGTGGGGATTGTTCATGTTGATCTGAGGCAATGCTACCTTCCTGGTCGGCACCCAGGTTTGACCGCTCACGGCGGTAGCTGTTCCCGGCTTGCTCTTTCCTCTGGTCCTTTCGAATTGCGTGTCCACCCAGATTTCTCCCACCGCTTGCGTGGTTGGATTGAACAATGCCTCTTTAGCCTTATCATTCTCTATCCCCGGTACCATTGTACTCAGGTAGGTATCAAGATTGACGACGACCCCACCCGTCGCTCGCACATTCACACCCGGGTAGGTGATATGCCAGGGGCCAGGAGTCGTGTAGTCAAGCCAGTTCACTGGATTGGTTGCAATAAAGAACGTGCGCAACAGTCTGGCCGCCAGGTTGCTGGTTGTCGGCACTCCTACTCCTGTAGGAAAGGTGACCAGTGAAACCTGTTCGCCGAGATCTAATCCGGTCGTACTTGGATCATCGACGATCACTGCTCCAAACATGTACGGGTGAATCTTGCAGGTGAACACGTAGAGCCCTGGGGTATGGAGCACAACTTCATCTGAACCCTTCCGCGGTGCTGTGTCGAACGGCATGTTGACTGCACCGGTCGGGAAAATCAGGCTTGTTCTGGTATGAACGGTGTTTGATTTACCGGTAAACCGTACTTCTGTTCCAGGTGTCGCTACGGCTAACGACTGAAAGCCTGCGACCGGACCAGCGGTATTTCGAAACCACGCACCGGGCTCGTCCGTGAGCTCAAACTCGACACGAGGCCCGCCTGCCATGGCCTGCTCCGTGAATCCCATCACAAGACTCAGCACCCCGATCATTAACACACTGAACTTCTGTTGCCACATCATCATGCAACTCCTCCTCAGAATCAGGTTGAACAGGACACAGTCACCGACCTCTCGTTATGCTCTGAACCCACGAGGGCAGCCATGTTGTATAGGCAATGGTATGGACGCACGTCAAGCGTACAATTCTAACAACCCACGTATTCCTAAACTCTTGCCCGCTTGAGAAGACAGAGCGTACCATCAGTGATTTCACTGCACCTCGTACTTCGCGAGCTTCCCAACGTTGCAGACGCCACGTCCCGTCACCGCCCAGTCAGCACCGCTCTTTCGAGAGAGAAGCGTTCACTGCTATGGTCATCGTGCAGCTAGGTTGTAATCGAAAAACATGAGAAACGAATAAGAGCGAGATGAGAAATTGGTAAGAAATACGATGGCGGAGGACGCACAACGAAACACTGTTCTACACCTACTCGCTCTCAACGCACGTCTTGAAAGAATCTCCGCGGTAAAACCGGCAGACGGAATTCGACGTGGAGGATGATGAGGAGCACGCGGATAAAACTTCGCCACACTCCCATCTTCACGAACTTTCTGGCATCGGTGACGACCGGCGGCGACAGCAAAACCGGACTCGTAACGTTGATCACGCGTTCGCAGAAGGCCACATCCTCCAAGATCGGCTGATTGGGAAACCCACCGAGCTGCTCGAACAACGAGCGACGGATGAACAAGGCCTGATCACCATAGATAATCCGGCTGCGGGCACAACGAAAATTATCCAAGAGCGAAATGAGTCGGAGTCTCCAGTCATCTCCAGAAAACTGATGCATGAAGCCGCCTGCCTGAACTTCACCGTGTTCTTCAAGTTCATTTAGCCGCCGCAGTGATCCATGCGGCAAAACCGTATCGGCATGGAGAAAGAGCAGCCATTCCCCCCTTGCTGCTTGGGCGCCTACGTTCATCTGTGATGCGCGGCCTTTGGGAGCCGCTACCACTTGGCGTGAAGGGTGAGGAGTAAGGGGTGAGGGGTGTTGAAAATTAAACTGATCCACGATGACGCGAGTTCGATCGGTGCTGCCGCCGTCCACGATGACCACCTCATAGTCGCCAGGCTGTGTGAATAGTACTCGAAGATTCTGCGGCAGGACGTTCTCTTCGTTATAGGTCGGCATCACAATAGAAATCATGCGATCAACCACCGTGGCAAGAAGGTTCGAACATCGGCGGCCCATGCGCCCGCATCTTCATCAATACTGTCGAACAGATCACAGAGCGTGCAGACCATCGAATCCGTTAGGGCCAAATACCGTTGTGCCCGCTGTTGGAGGACCGTACGATCAGTCTCATCACGTTCGATAGCCCGCTCGAGTTGCCGGCGACCGAAACCGTGATGCGCTTCCTCCTGGTGAAGCAGCGTGCGACGTAGCTGTCCAAATGGAGCCGCTCGCTTGGCTAATCCCTGCTCAATCCTGGTCAGGATGGCCTCCCCTAATCCCTCGAGAACGACCTGTTCTGCAAGATAGGTCTCAACGAGGTTTCCTTTGGTCAACTCCTCGTTCAGGATTGAACGATACTCTTCGAGGGCTGGAAGGAAGGCCACATCGCCCAGATGCTTTGGCGCAAGCCAGGCGATTGCCCCTCGGAACACGACCGCATGTATTCCTTCCTGTCGCGATTGACTCTCAAGAAACCGGCGTGTCCCCGCCTCTTCGGCCAATGCCGCTTGCGCCTTGGCACAGTCATGCGCCATGCGCTCCCCATGCTCCAAAAACGTCAGAAGCCGAGCGATCGGTACCTTCTCATCCGGACGTACCAGCATGGTCGTGCTCCTCTGGAGGAATCCCGTTCAAGGTCCAGTCATAGTCGAGGTATTCGATACGATAGGTCGATTGCATAAGGTCGTGAACCAGCTCAGGGTCGTTTATATAGCGAATGATGTAGGCCAGCACCGATCCAGCTGCTCCGGAAAAGTCACTCTCAAACCATTTGAAGATCATCGAGAGCGAGGCCACTTTGCGAGTGCGGTCAAACCGATTGCGTGTGGGATCGTTGATAAACTGCCTGGCGACCTGATCCAATTGCACCCCAAGTTGCTCCGGCTCATAGGTCCAAGGCTGGAGCTTGGGACAGGAGGTCGAGGCGCAGACGATGGCAAAATGGATCAACGGCTCTTGAAACTGTTTGATTAACACCTGCCGTTCCAGATCATACAGATTGATGAATGCTCCTCCGACCCGATAGTCCCGTCCAATGAAATAGCGATAGCGCCCGATGTAACTCGCTGGCGAGTACTGGTCAAGGATGCCCTTGACGGCAAATACGTTATAGGCATTGATCCAGAAGGCCAGACGATCAGATCTTGTGGCGAACGCATTGGGATCCACTCGATCCAGCTGGGCCAGATACGCCGGTAGCCGATCGTCCCCTTGCATGCCAGGGTAGTCGACAATGCCATTGTGAACGTGAGCCGCGAGGACCTGCTCCCACAGCTTGTGCAAAAACTCCTGGGGTGGAAGCGGACTGGTGGGTGTGAACGACGTCGGAACACTGGAACAGGCCGTGAGTCCGGTGACCAGCACTATGAGGATCCACCGCATCGGATGCCCTCCCTCGTTACCATGAGACCGGTGTCCGCCACGCGGCAATCGGATGCCGGAGCACCGACCCAATGACTCGCCCGTCTACTCGATTGCACGAAGACTGGTCAGAACAAGCTTGAACGGCTTGTCGATCAAACTGGGCGAGGAGATCCTGGAGCGAACTGTGCAGAAGATTCCCCACCGCTGGGAGTGACAGACAGGGTGAGACGTTTCCCGAGGCATCGATGGCAATACTGTACCGTCCCGCGTCGCAGGGCTCGAGTGACCTTTCATCTAACCAGTCCACATTGTCCTTCGCATAGTGCCGAAGGTAGCCTGGCGGCAGGAGCTTCTGCTCCAACAACCGCTCAAACACCAATCGTGCCTGATGCCGCTCATACATCAGCCTGTGATCTTGTTTTCCATAGAGTCCCACATCCCAATGGTAGGCGCCGACGACCGGAAGAAATCCTCGTCGGAGAGCAAATCCAACCACATCAGGCACCTCATCCCGGTTCAATTCGCTCACAATGCAGGTCAGAAATTTGGGATGACGGTAGTCTCGGAGGAGATCAAGACCCGCTCGGACCTCCTCGAACTGATCTGCACCACGAATCCGCTTGTACTTCACGCGATCGAGCGTGTCAAAACTGATGGAGAGCGACACCGACAGCTTCTCAAACTGCTCCACGAGTTGCCTGGTCAGTTTGGTCCCATTGGTAATCACGGTGATGCGAAATCCGATCTCATCTAAATGTTGAAGAATATCCAATAAGTCTCGCCTCAACAATGGTTCTCCTCCTTGAAGAAAGACCAGGCGAAGGCCATCTCGATAGAGCCGGCTGAAGATCGTCCTAATTTCCTGCTGCGATAGTTCGTACCGGCCTTCATTCAAGGGAAGGTTGCAGTAGCCGCAGGCCGAGTTGCAGCGAAGGTTCACTTGGAAAATAGCGAGTAGCGGTCGTCTCAACAACAGATTCCTGACACCACCCCACAACGCTTGGACCAGGTTCGGCCTCTCTCTCTGTTCACGAGAACGTTGCTCCCCTCGCTCCGTGAGTGGGCCAGCAGATCTTTCAATTTGAATCAGCATGACCAATCCCTGGCCTGGTTGATGTGCGGCTCATCGCCCATCGATGTCCATCCTCTTCCCTCAGCTCGGGGCGTAGCCCGCATGTCAGTATTTTCACATTTCGCTCGACAAGGACAAACTTTGCGGCACAATCATCGTATCGCTACCGACCCTTACCAGGAGGTCTATCATGCCGCTCCATCGCCAGATGATCCTTCCGGCTATCTTGGGGACTCTCCTTCCGACGACTCTGATGAGTCCTACCCTGGGAACAGCTGAATCAACCGAACCGGCTATGACCAGTCCGTCGACCACTAGCCAGGTCACTCTGAAACCAGGCCCTGCCTGGAAAACCATCAGCGGCACGATCAAGACCATGAAGGGCGATCTCTACATCGTCGAAGACTACGAAGGGAATCAACTTCGGGTCTATGTCAGCCGTGACACCAAACGACTACGTGGGCCGAACAAAGTCGGTGATCTCGTACGTGCTGAAATCACCCGAGATGGATTCGCCAATTCGATTCAGTAGTGAGTCGTCAGTCGACCTCAGATCTTACAGAGAACGCTGCTCCGAGTGCACGACCCATCGGGTGGCTATTGCCTTAGCCTCCCACTACTACCACGCATAACAACTGATACCACGGGCTCGTTTCGGACGCGTCACGGAATGGTCACATTTCGATCACATGGGTTGCGATCGTGGGCCGTCGAGGAAGGCAACGCTGGGGACAGATAAAAGCGGAACGTGGTTCCCTCATTCAGGACGCTCTGAACCTCAATCCCACGACCATGAAGTTCAAGTATTCGTTTCGCAATAGCGAGGCCAAGTCCGGCGCCGGCTGTTCGCGCTTGCCGGCTATTGTGAACCCGATAGTATCGGTCAAAGATACACGGAAGATCCTCAGCTGAGATCCCACAACCGGTATCCGAGACCTCCGTCACAATCTGGCTAGCCTTGTGACTGATGGCCACTATCACGGTGCCCCGCTCCTCAGTATGTCGGACGGCGTTAGCGATCAGATTTTCCAACACACGTTCAATGAGCCCAATATCGGCCGAGACCAAAGGGAGATCCGGCTCTGCACGCAGTTGAATCGTAAGCCGTTTTTTCTCAACCAGTAAGTGAAACTGTTGCACCACATCTTGCGCCAGTTCCCCAAGTGCAAAAGATTCACGATGAGGCACCATCTCTTGAGCATTCAGTTTGGCGAGATCAAATAGGTCTGCAATCAATTTTCCCAGGTGCTTGCTCTGTGCGGTCGCAATTTCGAGATAGTTTCGCTGTTCTTGCGCCGATAGCGCACTTTCCTTCAAGAGCAAAGTTTCTAAATACCCCTGGAGCGAAGTCAGCGGAGTACGAAGATCATGGGAGACATCGGCCACTAATTCCCGTCTCAGCTGATCCGTTTGTTGAAGCTGGCGTACTTGTTGCTGGATCCGGTCGGCCATTTGTGCATAAATTTGTCCCAGCTCATCGATTTCATCTCCTCGAAGGGAAAGGCTCTGCGATTGGGACGATGGCCAGGGGAGCGCGAGAAAATCGCTCTGCTTGAACGCCTCCATGGACAAGGCGAGTCTCCTTATCCGTCGCGTGATGAGCTTCACCAGAACGAGCCCTGTCACGAGGCTCAACAACAGAATGGCCGCCACGCTCCAACTGCTGAGCCTAAGGATATAGCTCTCCGCCAGCATCGTCGCGGCCGAGTCAAATTCCTCGCCGACCAGGATCACATAGAGGTAGCCTTCGACGGTTCCGCTAAGTGATTCGATGGGAAATGCTGAAAAAATTTTTTGACGCGTCAGATCGCGCGGGTCGTCACCGAGGATGGGAAAGTCCTCTGCTCTAGATAGAAATCGTTCCACGGCGTCGAGCGAGACACGCTGGCGTTTCACCTTCCCAGATGGCGCTGAATAAGTGAGGATCGTACCGTGGGCATCAAGTAGATACACTTCGATGCTGGGGTTAATCACCATGAGCATATGAAACAGGTCCTTGAGTGCCGCCTCGTTCACCTGTCCCGCCTGCAGCAACACATTCTCCGACACCAGGCGCTCCGCTAGGGTCTGGTTGAGCTTTTGGCTGACCTCTTGGAAATGCAAGTGGGTCGTATACAGGGTGAGCAGGATCATTCCAGCCCCAATCAGGCAAAATAGCCCGAAGAGGACCGCGGCCAGTTTCCCATACAGGGTGGTGAACATTGGGCTACTCGCTGGTCCATTCTTCTGAAAAGCTATAGCCGACCCCCCACACCGTCAGAATATAGCGAGGCCGACTGCTGTCGCCCTCGATTTTGGCCCGTAGCCGATTGATGTGAGAGTTCACCGTATGTTCATACCCTTCGTGGGAATACCCCCAGACCAGATCCAACAATTTTGAACGCGTATAGACCTGGCCGGGGTGTTGAGCAAATTGCAACAGGAGGTCAAACTCCTTAGCCGTCAGGTCGATGGCAGTGCCCCGGAGCATCACCTTTCGTTTTTCCACATCAATCGTCAGCTCTCCGGCCCGAATCGTTTTCTGCGCTTGCGGAGAAGCCAGCATTGTCACGGCATCCAGACGACGAAATAAGGCCTTCACTCGAGCCAGCAGCTCCAGCACACTAAACGGCTTCGTGAGATAATCGTCCGCCCCCACTTCCAGCCCTAATACGCGATCACCTTCTGAAGACTTGGCCGTCAACATGAGGATCGGGCTGTATCGTGGATTTGCACGCAGCTTCCGGCACAATTCTAATCCGTCCATTCCGGGAAGCATCACATCAAGGACAATGAGGTCATAAGATTTGACAAGGGCTTGTGCAAGGCCTGCAGTTCCATCATGCACGACGCATACGTCATACCCCATATCACGAAGGTGAAACTCTACCAAGTGAGCGATATCGTGATCATCTTCGATTACAAGAATGGTTCGGGACATCTGACCTTATCCAAGGACCATGGGTGCCAGTTTGTTCATCCGGGTGTTTGGACCATGCAAGGCACGAACCGAGGGATGTGTTTTGAAGCACGAGACCATAATAACCTTTCAGCCTGACTGGTGAGGGTCGAGCCTCAAGCTTATCCTAACGCAGTGTTCACCGCCACTTTGACTCGTTCTCGCGCGCGGTGAAGTTGAACATACAGGTTGGTTCTATTGATATTCAGCGTAGCAGATACTTGACTCGCTGCAACGCCATCCCTATCACGAAGGATGAGCACAGATTTCAGAGTCGCTGACAAGCGCTCAATCGCTTGATGCATGGCATAGAAGGCCTGTTGGCTTGCAAGTAGTTTCTCTGGTGTCCGATCGTCCCAACCACGCGAGGAGACATCCCGATGTCCGACCCAGGACAATGTTCTGTGACGTTTCTCACGGGCACCACGATCCCTAGCCTTGTGGACAAGAATTCCACAGATCCAGGCCCAAAGCGACGATCTGCCTTCAAAGCTGCCAACCCTGTGGTCACAGCCACCCAGGTATCTTGTACGACATCTTTCGCCAGTTCCAGGTCTGCGATATAGCGCAGAGCCCTCCGGACCAGCTGAGCATGGTACCGAGGAACCAGCTCAGCAAACGCATCCACGTCTCCCTGCCGAAGTCGTATGAGCAGTGCATCTTCCGTCTCATCGGGACCGTCTCTCAGCAACTGGAGCTCCGTCATTGACTGTGCCTTATCGCATTTCATCTCGATTGGCTTGAAGGACTCCATGCGGCTCATGCCCCAACTCCAGTGAAACCGAGTGACGCATGAGCCTGTGATTCGCTACTGTGCAATCAGACCGTTGGCCCCATTGGGGAGACCGGAAACACCGGTTCCAGTGGTCAAACGCCCATTGGCTCGATTGACATGAAAGACATCAATTGAATGGGATCCTGAATTGAGCACATACAGAAAGCGGCTGTTTCGATTCAGGGCCATATCAATGGGACCGGCGCCGGTGGGGGTCGCCACGGCTTCCTGCAAGACTAACCGTCCACTCCGTCCCACCCGATAGCTGGAAATGTTCCCACTGCCGGTATTACTGGCATAGGCGAACTTTTCGTTTCTTGTAATGACGATCCAGCAGGCAGCCGTTTGTGTTGTGGGTACCGAGCCACTCAGGACCGTCAAGGCACCATCACGAAGACGATACGACGACACGGCAGAACCATTCGGGGCACCTCCAAACGCCTCACTCACAACCAACACCCCTCGACGAGTGAAGGAAAAACCGAATGGGGTAGTGCCATGGGATGGCTGTGAAACGGGACCCGTCGCCACACCATCCTCATCTACGGCGTACGTGTCGATGATCTGAGTTGCCTTTTCGGTCACAACCAACATATCTCCAGCTGGCGTGAATGAGATCTGTGCCGGAGCCGTGTTCGCCCCACTGAGCGGCCGAATCGATCCTGCGATAAGTTTCAACTTGCCCTGATGCGTCTGCTCGAACCCCGCAATGTTGCCGGCCCCTCCTGCGTTCAACACATAGACATAATCGTCATGTATTGCCAGACTAATCGGACGGGTCCCTCCGGAAGGCACCCGGTCTACCAGCCTGAGATGGCGTCCATGGATCTGAAACACTGAGATATCATCGCTGCCTGGGTTGACGACTAAGAGCTCGTCTCCGTCATCGCTGAGCGCCAAGGCCCCTTGGTTGCCCAGCCCCCCGCCTGATCCCTTGCCCCCTGTCGGAAAGGATCCAGCCGGAACCAGTGTATCTCCATGTTGTCTGAAAGCTAAAACAGCATTACCATCAGGATCATTTGACATCGTGTAGACTGTCGGCCATTGCCAGTCATCATTAGCGAAGACCGAGCTGGTGCCCCACCCTGAGAGGGTTACAGCTACGACCAACACCCCCATGATTAATGTGCGTATCATCCAATCCTCCTTGGTGTATGGGTACAGTGCGAGAAACGACTCTGCTACCATAGCGTTGCCATCTCACGTCGTTCTCGCAAAAGAATCACATTTCCGTCACAGCCCTGAGGCATGGAACGTCAGCTCCAAGACCAGAGGATGTGTCGAGAGCTCTCGAAGCAACGGACGATGGAATGTCAGGGATTCAACTACGGATGGACTTGAACGTCAAACGTCCTGCACACTGATGGGTGGGATCCACCGAGGCCGGTTTCGTGGCCTCTTTTCAACGCGCTTTCAAAAACACAATATCGCCATAATAAGCCGTTGCTCGTTCTTTTGTATTGTCCGTATCGCTCATGATGGCTACCCCATTGATCAGCGGTGGTTCTTCCCCAAAGGATGTTTTATAATCCTCATAGATGTTTCGTGATTCTTCAACCCAGAGTCCAAGGTTGCTCGGACCACTTTCCACGACGACCATTTTTACGAAATCCGTATACGCATTGTCGATGACTGCCCCCACCGGGGCCTTCGTTTCCCACACATAGTTAATGGCCCCGATCGGAATATCCCCAAACAGTACCTGGCCCGCCTTGTACTTGAGCTTCTTGCCAAAACTCACCTTGTCCGGATCGTAGGCAAAAGTGATGTAGAGCCGGGCCGGATAATCGTCGCCGTCTTTTCTGGTGGCATCGCTCTTCTGGAGCAGATTCTCAACCTTCCACCGCCATCGCACAATGGGAAATTCCTTCGGATCGATCTTGACCGTTTTGGTCAAGCCTGATGCCGAGGAATCGCTCATGGCCTTGACGACGACTTGCGCCCCATCCTTCACCAGTTCGTACGTCGTCAGCTTCGGGATCTTCTTGAAGGTCAGCGGTTTCCACCCGTCCGGAAGACTCACTCCTGGTTCACTTGCCGAAAATCTTCCGACCTCCATAGTGGTTCCGCCTTGTGCCCACACTGACACCGACAACAAAGCCACACTCAACATGAAGCCCATACCGATGATGCCACTCCGCCTCATAGGTGCCATCCGCCCTTATCGCCTCATCCAGGCAAATAACCTGGCCAGAAGATTCTTCGTCCCCTGCGTGAAGTGGGCTTTTCGCCAGAGGTTCACCACTTTTTTATTCACCTCGGCCTGTGTGGGATAGGGATGGATCGTGCCGGAGATGGTTTTTGCCCCTGCTCCTGCTCTCATCGCCACAGCAAACTCTCCGATCATATCGCCGGCGCGGGTCGCAACAATCGTGGCTCCAAGAATCTTGTCCGTTCCCTTTTGAATATGCACTCGCGCAAACCCCTCCTCTTCGCCATCAAGAATCGCCCGATCCACTTCGTCCAGCTTATATGTGTAGGTTTCGACTTCGAGCCCCTTCTCTTTGGCATCCCCCTCATACATCCCCACATGCGCAACTTCCGGTTCGGTAAAGGTGCACCAGGGCATCGTCAACGCGTCGACAGTGGCGTACCCAAATCCCAAGGGGTGAGGGAATAGTGCGTTTTGGATGACGATTTGAGCCATGGCATCGGCGGCATGTGTAAACTTGTACCGCGAACAGACATCGCCTGCAGCGTAGATATTCGGGTTTGATGTCTGCAATCTGGCATTAACCTTGATGCCTTTTGAATCATACTCCACTCCTGCAGCCTCTAAGCCAATTCGCTCTACATTTGCCATTCGGCCGACACCAAGAAGGATGTCGTCGACGATCACGTTGTACTGTTGGCCATGCGACTCGACAGTCAGCTGTTTGCCGCCCACGGTTTTTTGCACCTTCAGATCGTTCCCGCAGCAGAACAGTGTGACTCCATCACGACGCATACGCTGTTCAACAATGTCCGCGGCATCACGGTCTTCTTTCGGCAGGATGCCATGCGCCGTTTCGATTACATAGACTTGACTCCCAAAACGAGCAAACGCCTGCGCCAGCTCGCATCCAATAGGACCCGCACCCACGACTCCGAGGCGAGACGGCAACTCAGTGAGAGAAAATACCGTTTCATTCGTGAGATATCCGGTTTCGTGCAACCCAGGTATCGGAGGGACCGCTGCTCGTGCACCAGTACAGACCGACGCTTTGGCAAACGTAAGAATCCGATCGCCGGTCGTCCCTTCGACTTGAATCGTGTCGGTTCCAAGAAACCGCCCGTTGCCGATATAGACATCCACGCCAAGCGTCGCATACCGGTGAGCGGAATCATTCTGGCTAATGCGAGCCCGCAGCTTCCTCATGCGCGCCATTACGACACCAAAGTCATACGTCACACCAGGGGGAATCTGGAGACCGAATTCCGTGCCTCTTCGTAGATCAGCCCAGGCTCTGGACGCTCTGATTAAACCTTTGGACGGGACACATCCCACGTTGAGGCAATCTCCCCCCATCAAATGTTTCTCGATAAGCGCGACCTTTGCACCCAGACTTGCCGCAACCACTGCCGTAATAAGTCCTGCCGTCCCGGCACCAATCACGACGATGTTGTAGCGACCGGTCGGCTCCGGATTCACCCAGCGCGAGGGATGGACGTTGTCGACAAGCTGCCGATTGTACTCATCGTCCGGTGGAATAAGCATTCGACCTTGTTCACCCATTCCCACGACCCTCGTCAGTTGATCTGGCCATAACCTTCTTATAGATAACGGGCACAAGCGCAAGAAGCCCCAATAGGATAAAGGCTCCGACGACATGAGGAGATGCAATTTCTTTGAGGGAATTGATCGTCCCAAGTTGGCGACCGGCATAGGCATAGACGAACGACCCAGGAATGATGCCAAGCGCGGTGGCTGCAATATAGGTCCCGACATTCACCCGGGTAAGTCCTGACACGAGATTTACTACGAAGAAGGGAAAGAGCGGGATCAGTCGTAAGGTTAAGAGGTAGCTAAAGGCGTTTTTGGCGAATCCTTCTTGGAATGAGCCAAGTCTGGCACCAAACTTGTGCTCCACCGTATCCCGCAACACATACCGGGCGGCAAGAAATGCCAGGGTTGCACCAGTTGTCGCCCCCACGTTAATAAACACGGTTGCCAACCCTGCGCCAAACACGAATCCTCCGGCTAACGTCAGGATCACGGCACCTGGCAGGGACAAACCAGCCACCAAGACATAGGTTCCAATAAAGATCGCGACGGCTACAGAAAAATTGGCATCTGTGAATGCGAGCAAGCTGTCTCGATTTTCCTTCAAAGCGGTCAGCGTTAGGAACCGTCCGAGGTCAAAATAGAAGAACGCGCCGACGACAAGTGTAAGGACAACGGCAATGAGGATCTTTCCTATATTGGCCTTACCTGTTCCTGCCTGATTCGAAACCTGTGTCGTCATATCAACATCCTGGCGTATCATGGTGACTCCATTCTGTTCTGTCAACAAATAGGCCGCATGGGTATTTGTCGCACGGTCATGAAATATCCTACAGGGTCAATTCCAAGGAGTCGGTTGCCAGACTGGGTCGGATTCCCGTAGTCTCGTACGAGGAGGCCACCATGGATGAAGCAAAACGTTTGATAAAAACAAAAGAACAATGGGCTCGTGCTCGGCGAGGAGGAGAGGAACGTGAAGTCTTTTATGAAGGGGATGCTCGACTGCCTCCCGGCCAGCATCTCGTGGAGAACTTCCCGGTACTGGACCTCGGTTTCAAACCAGAGATTCCACTAGAGGAATGGCGGCTCAGCATCGGCGGGTTTGTCACGACGCCCACCACGTGGGCATGGGAGCAATTCCTCGCACAGCCACAATTCACCGACCGATCAGACTTCCACTGCGTCACATCGTGGAGCCGATATGACAACGACTGGGAAGGTGTGAGTTTTAAACAGATCATGGCTGTCGTAAAACCCTTGTCGCTCGCTCGATTCGTCCTGTTCAAATCCTACGACGATTACACGACCAATCTTCCACTTGAAGCCTGTGCCGATGATGATGTGCTACTTGCCCATAGTTGGAACGGCAAACCCCTCTCCCGTGACCACGGCGGACCGGTGCGTGTCGTCGTCCCGAAACGGTATGCCTGGAAGGGGGCGAAGTGGGTGAAGGAAATTACGTTTTCCGATAAAGACGAGAAGGGGTTCTGGGAAGTGCGTGGATATTCGAACAGCGCATTCCCCTGGAACAATGACCGGTATGCGTGATCATTATTTCTTGACCCATCCACCTGGTCCCTCAATATAGTTTCCAGACTTGGTATTCTGGAGAGCTTTCTCTCCAGCCAGGGTCTCCACGGAACGAAGCTCAGTTCGGTTCCGCTTTGCAATCTCGTCATAGGCCTGCCGCCGTTTCTGATTTACATCCTCGACCAGCGCGCGGGCTTCAGCATTGGAAGAATTGATTAGGCCCAGATAGCCAGTGGTCTTCTCGCCAACCAGCCCTTGCGCTTTCGCATCATCCAAGGAGAGTGCAAAAGTGGATGGCGCCACAACGAACCAAATCATCACCACCGATACTGCGATGGTCATCGACATCGTACGCATAGGTCCTCCAAGAGTTAAAACAGCCCACTGTCATTCGACAACACGTTGTCTAATTCTTTATCGACTTTCAGCCGTATCTCATGATCGATCTTCACATTGAGATTGATCGTAATCGGCTTCTCCGGGGCAGCTACTTCTATGCGCGGGGTGCAGGCCCATACCGTCACTACAAGCCCTCCCCAGAGCAGCACGCCGGCTCGTTTCAGCATCATTGTCTTCATCATGATCAGCCTCATGAGGATGAGAGTCGTCTAAATTTTCCCTCGATTTTATTCGGTATCTCTTCAATCAGCCGGAGACTCTTTAGAAGGGTCGGAATATGCTCTTGCACCGTGAGATTAAAGTGAATAGGGGGGGACTGCGTCAGATCTGGATTCCGCCCCTCTAATCGGGCGCTCAGATCTAACATGCCAGTTTCTCCATACTTAACCCCTACGCGCAGCACCGTGTAGTGAAAATTATTGAGCGCCTGCGTAACGAGCTGGAAATGAGGATCAGATTCTGAAAGTGCCTTTGACGACTCAGCAGTTAGGCTGTGCTGTATCACACCGCCGGGAGGTTGCGCCTCAATGATGCCCTCATCCACGACCACGCCCCGTGGGGTGATCGTGACGGGAAGTGTCCCATTGAGCGTACCAGTTCCCTGCAGTCCCCGTTGCTGCTCCACACTCAGAATCTTTGCGAGATCAAGGTTCTGGAGGGCAACGGTTGTCTTGGATGGGGACGACGCTAAGTTTATCACAAGACCAGGACTAGTGATCGTCCCTCCAAAGACGTCACAGCGAAAGTCTTTCACTTCAACGATCGGGAGAGGATCCGTCAATCTCCACCGTGCCTGATAGGAGGTTCTGACGTTGGTAACATCAACACCAGTCTGGAGGGTCGCCACAAAGAGCGATGCTGGCTGGGCCATCATAATAGACCCAGTTCCCTCTACTCGAAGCACCATGGACGTACTCAACCCTTTCACGCCGTAGTCATGATGGTACCCGGAAACGTTCTCCGCCACAAACTGTGCGGTCGCAGAGGTCATCGTTGTACTGCCACTGGATTGGCTACCGACGGGATCATCCCAGGCCATATCAACTGTTGCGTGAATAGTCCCATCGATAAGATCGCTCAATGGGCCAATGGTTCTTATGAGTCGGCTGAGTCGTCGCTCTGCTCCATCAAACCTCACTGGGCCAATCGTGCCATGCAAGACACCGTATGACGTCCTGAGCGATTGCTCAACTCTGGCTGTCACGATCCCTTCATACCTCGGAAGATCGGCCCGTAGATCCGCCCCAATACCTGT
The DNA here is from genome assembly GCA_902500775.1 of uncultured Nitrospira sp. Lineage (GTDB taxonomy): Bacteria > Nitrospirota > Nitrospiria > Nitrospirales > Nitrospiraceae > Nitrospira_D. The sequence continues at coordinate 151,504 of CABVRZ010000003.1, read as the reverse complement.
CTGGTCAGCTGAAAACTTTGCAATCCAATGACTTGGGGAAGGAATAGCTCCTCCAGACCCCACATTGACCCCATCAACCACCAACATCCCGCTGGTTGTCCAATTCGCGCCTCTCGTTTCCATGTCCTGGACGCTGAGCAGCCCCCGAGTCAACGTGACCGTCTGCTCACCTATTCTCACGGTAGGAGCCTGAATCCTAGCCGTCAACGGTCCACCAACGCAGTGCATCGGAATCAGATCACATTCCACGGTCAGAGGTTCCGAGAGATTCACTGTCGCTCTCGGGACAAAAACTGCACCGTGTCCGACCTGTTTCAGCGTAACCGAGGAGAATGGAAGTACCACCCCTGCAATATGTGCCCGTTCTAACCGTACGGTCCCGCGCATTCGGCCCGCTACCTCCTTCGCAGGCAGCTGCTCGGTCAACGCTCGAGGAAGCGCTCCTTCCAGTTGGTATGCCCCTTCAGCCAATATCAACTCGCTCCCTCGCCCTTCCGCCCTGGCAGTTTCAAACATTGCGATCAAAGGCCCTGATGATCTGCCGTAGGTGACCTGCAGCGGGCCTTGGGCCACTGTACGCATGGGAGTTTCTTTCCAATAGAGAGCCCCCTGCACAACACCCTTGTTCTCAATCCGTACCGGCTGATCTCCGTGAGGAAGAATCAACCGAACTACGTCGGGAATGAGACGTGGTTGCGTATTAACCGTTGCTGTGAGGAGCACACCAGGGCTCATGGTCCATTCCGCTTCGGTAGCATTGCCGACAAATCGTCCCTCGTAAGCGAGTGCAATGTCTTTCGCCACTCCTTTCAATCCGGGTAGCGTCACATTGACACGTACTTGACCATCGACATGGGTATGCTCATCTTCCCAGAGAGATCCGAGCGCAGCCTGTGTCGCCGCAATCCCTGCCCAATCCAGTGTCACCTGCCCGGTGACCTTTTCCAGTTCCGGGCCGATTGGCACAAGAAGCGCAATGAATGGGGCCAGCTCCTGTACATTAATTCGAAGTTGCCCGTCGACTTGAATCTCCGAACCACCGGTCGGATGCGATCGCGATTGCCAGGAGACAATCGGTGCCGCACGGGGTCGCTTTGATGACAGAGTAGCCGACCACGTACTCGCCGAACTCCCTGTCACGACGAGACCATAGGAGCCTGTATCTCGTCCTTGAAATGAGAGGTGTCCTCCGACCTCAGTGCCGGCAGCGATCAGCTCTCCATCAATCGTCACTTTGCGGAGAGGTCCCGTCGCCTGCTCACGGAAAACCGAGAGATGCACGAGCTGCAATTCGCCAAATGGGAGAAGGGGAAGACTCCGTAAGAGATCACCCGCTGTGAGCAACTTCCACGGTGAGGCTTCGTCCTCCGTCATGCTCTGCTCTTGTTTTCCGCCAGTGATGGAGGCCGGTGAGTGCACAGTCAACACATGGATGACCACGTCTCTGAGCAGGATCCGATTCGCACGACCCTGAATGAGATGCCCTAGGTCATACTGAATCTCTGTATCTGTCAGGGAGATCATCAGTCGTTCTTCTCCCAAATCTTGTTGGAAGGAAATGACCGGCACATTCATCTCTGTCCAGCCTGGATACCCCAGCTGCAGGATGACATGATGGTACCCATACGCGCGGAGCCCATCAGCCAAGACATACGAGGCCCCTAACGGCAACAACAGGTAGCACCCGCACAACACAACAAGAACCAACAGGGCTGTAACTTGATAGCGCTGCGTCAACATAAGGAGTCAACGATCCGTTTGAATCGTATAGCCATGGTTGTCAAACAAATCCTTCTATTCTGTCAAGAGATCTAAACGGCTCTATCGCGATTGATGGGAGGTCTCAGGAGAGCCAGGAACTCACGATGCGGTGCTGCATGATCACTGATGCAAGCGGTTGTGCCTTCATGGCTGACACTCAGAACATTTTGGCTCGTGCTCCGGAAGCTGTTGAGAGACGGGCGTCCAGTTGTCATCCACCTTGCTCCCAGGGCACAAGGCGTAGTGGAAAGACCAGTAGGCCACGAAGAATTCTCCGGTATCACCCAATTCCATACTACGAAGAACGCAGGTATGCCTTCAAGAGTGGTCCGGACGTAGAGACCTGCAGCCAGTCTACATGGATGAATGCGGCTTGGCGGGGGCTATAACGGACTGGCGACAGCCGGCTCCTCACACTTTTTACAGTTCAGGAGTGTGCCGAGATGTTGCGCTCGTCCACCATCGGTCAGCACCCATGGACGGTTGAAGAACGGTGGATGATGTCGGACATGTTGCCCATGACCACAGCCCAGATCGGCAACCCAGTCGCCACACTCGTCTTGATGGTAACCAATGATGGGTTGCCGCATGAGGCAAACTCGCTCTCTGTCCAATCGTTATCGAGCGATAACGGGTACCACACTACATCATCAGGAACACTGGTAATGACCGTTCAATGCCATCACTATCGCTTTTCAAACGGCAACTCCTGTCGTTGAAGCGCGGAAACATATCTCCAGTGTTTTTCTTGGTCCTGATCGAAGCTCCCAAGAAAGATCACATCTCGGTCGAGATGGCGAAATTCGGCCAAACTAGTTTGACAGGTTTGAGTATCGAGGACTCGAGCATCGTACTGTCCAACAACATACACTCGCCCCTTTGCCGCCAAGTAGACGTTCCGCCGACCGGCGTAGCCCGTATCAGGGAACAATTCTGTTGAGGACCGGCAATCTCCTCGTCCCTGGATATGCATCGTGAGATTGAATCGCTGAAGAAATGGATCAGTTGCCGTTCTCACAATGGTGACTTGAAAGTGGAACGATGCGAGTTCAAGTGATGCGGTCTCGGGAACGTTGCTATTACATCCGATCACAGCCTGCAACAGAGGAACACCCATCACCACCCATGCCGGGAATCTCACTTGGCTGGAGCAACCTTGGGGACCGCACCAATGGCATCCAGGCCTCCCTGCGCACAGGCGTCGTCCAGATGGGCGCCTGGTGCTCCCCCCACTCCGATTCCACCAACCACCTCTCCTCCAATGTCGATGGGGAGCCCACCTCCCACAATCAGAACCTCTCCATTCATATCGCGAAGGGCCTGAAGCGTGGGAACTTTGGTGATGAGATCGGCCACCTCACTCGTGGGACGCCGTAAACTGGCGGCGGTATAGGCTTTTTTTCGACTGCTGTCGACCGTATGAGGCCCAGCACCATCGGCACGCCCCATCGCACGAAGCACACCCCCACGGTCGACGACGGAGACACTCACTCGGTACCCATCTTTCTTACAGGCATCTAGCGCGGCTTGAATCGCCTTGTCCGCAAGTCTCAACGGTAATACTGATTCTTTCGGCAGATCATCGGCCAGCGCGAGTCGGGGAACGATGAGGCCAATCAACAGACAGAGCACCCCTCTAACAATAACAACTCGCTGTTTTCGGCTGGATCGAATCTTCATCAGCATGTCAAAGCCCTCCCCAATACCATACGTGGAGACTACGGATGCATCCTCTATCCTGTCAAGTAAGGGAATGATGAACTACGAAAAATGTCGGGTCCTAGTCTGATTGAACAGTGGGATGTTTGCATCGAACCGGCTTGGGTCTCTCTGACACAATCCGCAGCCCAAGGTCTTCGACCATGGCACGAAGAGGCTCTGCAAGCGACCAGGCCTGTGCCGGACAGCCACGTGGAGCATGCGGAGAGTCACCGTCAAAAATCTCCGAGACGTGGCCAAGGCAGGTGTCTCGTAAGCTCGCTTCTATTCCTTTCAGAAATACCCGCGCCTCGCGTTTGACCTTGGTGGTGCGCCCAAACGTGCTCACCCAGGCCGTCACAAAAGCCCCTAACAGAAACGGCCAGACGGTTCCCTGATGGTAGGCGTTATCCCGTTCTTGGGGCCCCCCTTCATAGCGTGGCCGATACCGACCATCTTGAGGTGACAGCGTTCGAAGCCCCACAGGAGTCAGGAGTTGTTCTTTGACGAGCCGAAGCACCAATATGGCTTGCTCGTTCGTCAGCAGATCATCGCACAGCGCAATCGCATAGACTTGATTGGGGCGGATCGATGCGTCATCCCCCTCTGGCCCATCGATGGTATCGTATAAATACTGTCCGCCTTCATACCAGAATCGCGTACGGAATGATGTGACGGCCCGCATTCGATCTCGCCTGCAGTCAGCGGCATAGTCTTGTTCGCCGAATTTTGCAGCCAAGCGAGCTCCGACTTGCAAGGCTCGAATCCACAAGGCTTGAATTTCCACCGGCTTTCCCTGCCGTGGCGTCACAACCCACTCCCCGACTTTGGCATCCATCCATGTCAGTTGTACCCCCGACATCCCTCCCGAAATCAGTCCATCGGCGTCCATCTTGATGTTGTATCTCGTCCCTTTCCGATATCCATCGAGAATCTGTCTGATGGCCGGCCATGCGACAACTCGAACTCGTTTCGTATCGTTGCTGTACATCAGATAGCGATCGACCGCATGGATAAACCAGAGGGAGGCATCAATGGCATTGTACTCAGGGTCGTGACCACGATCAGGAAAGCGATTCGGTACCATCCCCTTCGACACAAAAGGGACGAAGGATTCAATGATGTGCCAGGCGACCTCGTACTGTCCGGTCACGAGAAAGAGGCCGGGTAATGAGATGAAAGTGTCTCGTCCCCAATCGGTAAACCAGGGATAGCCAGCGATCACCGTTTGTCGAGAGCCCTGCCGAACGAGGAACGTACCGGTGGCCCGTCGGAGTGCTTCAGCAAGTCGATCTGGACGCTTCACAGCCTTGGGACGCCGCATCCGCCTGGCACGTTCCTTCTGAATGAGCACTCCGGTTTCGAACTCATCGACCGATTCGTTGGTGAGAGCAAGGACCTGCGCCCTACCGGGCTCCAATTGGAACCGCACTTCTCCCGGAGCCCACCAGTCTTCTTGAAAATCAAGCCCACGCTCCTGCTCGAGACGGAACTGCACCCGTCGATACCAAGCAGGGCTATGGTGATAGGTTCCAGTGTGCTTGCAATGCACAGCGGGAAGACCCTGGTAGGGACGCCAGGTTACCCGCTGCTCGGTGATCTTCACCTCAGGGGAAAGCGTGCCGTTTTCCTGGTGCAGGGCATGATAGTCGCGACCCGTGAGCATCGGTCGTACCCGCAGTTCAATCAACTCCGTCGTTTGGCTGAGAACCCTCCAGCACACCACAACTGTACTCTGGCCCTGCAGACAGAAGACTTCTCGGCTGACCGTTTGATCACGAAATACAAACGTCCAGGTTGGCCAAGGAGTCGATGAAAAGGAAACGCAATGGCGGTAGCCCTGAGGATGGATCACGCCCGGATACACATTCGTCGAGAACGGAAACTCCTGTCCGTCGATGGAGAGCCATTCTTCGAGATGATTCACCAACACGTAGCGATGGTACTCTGGGGATGCTGCCACAACCAACAACCCATGATAGCGGCGCGTGTTGGCACCAGCCACCGTGCCTGATGCAAATCCCCCACACCCATTTGTCTCCAGCCACTCCAGGCTCAGAGCACGATCGAGATCTTGACACTTCGCTGTTTCAACGTTCATCGACGGTCGTAGGCTGGTATCCGACGTTACTCACCAGACTGCTGGATAAGCTTGGCCACCAATCCGGTCCATCCCGTCTGGTGACTGGCACCAATTCCAGCGCCATTGTCTCCATGGAAGTACTCGTAAAACGGGATGGCATTCCGCCAGTAGGGATCCTCCTGAAATTTTCTGACATCGCCGTACACAGGGCGTCGACCGCTCTTATCGCGGAGAAAGATATGCGTTAGCCGTCGGGATAGCTCAGAGGCCACCTCGTTTAGCGAAATGAATCGTCCGGATCGAACCGGGTACTCGACCTTGAAGTCTTCACCCAGGAAGTAGTGAAACTTTTGGAGGGATTCGATCAGCAGATAGTTGACGGGAAACCAAACGGGCCCCCTCCAGTTTGAATTGCCCCCGAAGAGGCCAGTACCTGATTCAGCCGGTTCGTAATCGACCCGATACTCTCGGCCCATGAGAGAAAGCACATAGGGATGAGTCTTGTGATAACGCGAAAGAGCACGAATCCCATAGGGGGACAGAAATTCCTCTTCGTCCAGCATGTAGTGCAGTACGGACTTTAACCGCGAACGATTCACGAGCGACAAAAACCGCCGCACTTCGCCATCCTGTGATTGGGTTTCCACATGGATACTGAAGTCCGGCCGGTTTTCAATAAACCACTGCATCCGGTGTTTGAACCGTGGAAGTTGATCGATCAAATCGGAGTCCAAGGTTTCGACGGCAAACAGCGGAATCAGGCCGACGAGAGACCGGACCTTGAGTGGACAGGTCTGTCCGTCCGGAAGATGCAAGACGTCATAAAAAAAGCCGTCGTCTCGATTCCAGAGCTCAATCTTCTCCCCACCGATGTTATTCATAGCGCGACAGATATAGACGAAGTGCTCGAAGAACTTACTCGCCACATCCTCGTACGCTCGATTGTCACGGGCCAGTTCCAGCGCAATCGACAGCATATTCAGGCAATACATCCCCATCCAACTGGTGGCGTCCGACTGTTCAATATGGCCGCCGGTCGGCAGGGGAGCACTCCGATCGAAGACACCGATATTGTCGAGGCCCAAGAATCCTCCCTGAAAGATGTTCTTCCCCTCAGCATCCTTTCGATTGACCCACCAGGTAAAGTTAAGCAGGAGCTTATGGAACACACGCTCAAGGAAGACTCGATCCCCGACTCCTCTCCGCTTCTTCTCGATTTTGTAGACACGCCAGGCAGCCCAGGCATGAACCGGAGGATTCACGTCCCCCAACGCCCATTCATAAGCAGGAACCTGCCCGTTGGGGTGCATGTACCATTCACGGAGCATAAGGATCAGTTGTTCCTTCGCGAAGGTTGAATCGACGAGGGCCAACGGAATGCAATGGAATGCCAAATCCCACGCGGCATACCAGGGATACTCCCACTTGTCCGGCATCGAAATCACATCGGCATTATAGAGGTGCGTCCAGTCGGAGTTTCGTCCGCGCAATCGCGATTGAGGCGGATCTGGCATCCCGGGATCGCCCACAAGCCAGCGTTTCAGATCATAGTGGTAGAACTGTTTGCTCCACAGCAATCCGGCGAAGGCCTGTCGTTGAACGAGCTTTGCGTCTTTCGAAAGATGTGGCGGAGCCAGGTCGTCATAGAATTCATCGGCCTCCGCAACCCGTTGGGCAAAAAGTCCATCGATATGCGTCTCGCTAAGGGCTCCCGGATCCGACTGATTGGTCAGACAGAGACGAACGATATCCGATTCCCCAGGAGCTAAGGTCAGCGCATACTGCGCGGCTGCCTTCGACCCGACTCTCCCGGGATTGACCGCATCGGTTTGCCCATGAATGAGGTAGTCATGAAAGCTGTCTTTCACGTACTTTGAGCCTTCCTGGTCTCCGTACAACCGCCGGGAGTTGGTCTCATTTTCCGTGAACAGCAATGGTGGCGTTCGCTCGCACCAAAGGAAGCGTTTACCGTAGTACTCGTGCTCTAGTTCAACGACACTGAGATTCTTCACTGGGGTTCCTTCACGCATGCGTGGACGACGAGCATCGAGTCCCCACGACCAGGTATTTCTGAACCACAGGGTCGGCAGCAGGGTCAACTCAGCACGGTCAGGCCCCCGATTCGTGACCTGAATCCGGATGCAGAGCTCCTCCGGGGTCGTCTTGGCATACTCCACCACCACATCGAAGTAACGATCCTCATCGAAGACACCCGTATCAATGAGCTCATACTCTCCCGTTTGTCGTCCACGACGGTGATTTTCATGAACCAATTGGGCATAGGGAAATTCGGCTTGCGGGTACTTATACAAATACTTGAGATAGGAATGAGTTGGCGTCGAATCTAAATAGAAATAGTACTCCTTAACATCTTCACCATGATTTCCTTCGTTACCCGTGACCCCGAACACTCGCTCCTTCAAAATAGGATCGCGTCCATTCCAAAGAGCGATCGCAAAGCAGATGTATTGATGACGGTCCGAGATCCCGGCAAGTCCGTCTTCGTTCCAGCGATAGGCCCGGGAGCGAGCATGGTCATGAGAAAACGCTTCCCAGGCCGTACCATGAGGACTGTAGTCTTCTCGTACCGTCCCCCAAGCCCGTTCGCTGAGATATGGCCCCCAACGCTTCCAATGCCGCTTACGGAGCGCATCTTCTTCCAGCCGTTGCCGTTCGGCGCCAGGAAGAGCCTGAGAATGAGACGACCTTCGAGCGACTTTCCTCATAGGAACCTCGTCCTCACCACACATGTTCGCAGGACACTCCGGCTACGATGCACTCAAGATATATCAAAATCAAGCCGGAGTTCCGTTGAGGCACAGCAGCACAAGTCCGCCTTCGGTCTTTTGTCCCATGGCCTGAATGACTCAGGATTAACCAAAGAGCGGCATTCACCAAACACGGGCAGAGACAGGATCCGCTTAACTGGATAGGGAGAAACTCTCAGAAGCCTGAGAATACAAATGAGAAAAGCAGGTTAGAGAAACGGCTCAGACACTCAACTCCAGATCACTCGTTCCTGGTTCAGGAGATACTCAATCACCTCGATACTGTTCCGCATCTGGATCTGAGCCTGTTCAGACATGGGAAGCACGGCACCAACTAATTTCCCCGACTCCATATCCATCAGTGAGGGGATTCCCTCGCCCGACAACTTTTCGTTGCTGCTTCGAAAGCTAGCCAAGGACGACCTCCTGGTTGGATCTTTCTCGGCATACTCAAGCAGTTACTTGAGCCGGACTCTCCACGGACAGGCATCGAACTCACCTCAAAAGGATATCAGACGCATGCCCTCTGACACCCACATCAGCTATCCTATTGTTTTTAATGATATTACTGACGAGTTGATACAGATTGGCGAGGCGGGAGCGCTCCTAGATAGGGCAATCCACCCACATTGAGCAGCGTGGTATCAGGTGGAAGACGAAAGTCATCGCGTTCTGCATCAACAAACCGGGGATCCATCAAGAGATCAGAGTCGGCTTTCAACTCCGGAGCGGGGCGATTCGGCGAGCCTGCTCTCATATAGTTGGTCTCACCGTTAAAAAACAGATTGTATCCAACCCGAGTCTGACTGGATGAGGCAATCAGAAAGCCGATCGTATTGAAACTCACAATATTCCCCATCGCCTCAATCCTCGATGTTCCGAGAAATGCCGCGCCACCACCGTTCTTCACAAGCGTATTGTTCACGAGGACTGCGGCAGACTGATCACCGATGACAACAGCCTCAAAGAGACTTCGCGTAATCACATTGTGCTCGAATCGAACCGACGACTTACCGGTGACATTGATCCCATGATCATTATCATGGATAAAGTTTCTAACCAGAACGGCCTGAGAGTCAGCAAAATGCGCGCCTGTCGTCTCGCTTCCACCGATGACACAGTCTTCGATTCGAACGTCCTGAACCTGTTGGCTGAAGACCATGCCCTTGACATGAAGGTGACGGAGCGTGATGCGGTGGCCGTTGAAAATCCCCAGCGCATGTCCCCCATGCTCATTGATCGTCAAATCACTGATTTCAATATCCGTGGCGCCATACGGCCATTTACCCACATGAAGGACGCCCACCATCTGCCCTCGCCCTTGCAGCACCACCTTCTCAGCGCCGGCACCGACAATCTTAAGCCGCTCCTTACTATGGACAGTCAGGTCCTGTGGATACACGCCGGCCTTGATCAATACCGTGTCACCCTTCCCAGCATTGTCCACCGCCTCCTGAATCGACGAGAAATCGCCTGAACCGTCCAAGGCAACGGTGATTGTCCGAGGACTAGAGACCACACCCTCCGTCCCGGCTACAGTAACTCCAGGACCAACAAACGAACACACGGCAACAATCAGCAACAATCGAGACATGACAAAATTCATACAAGCAGGGGACTGAGGATGTCAATCTCAGTTTATTGTCGGGGTGGGCGCATGATAAGCTCCGTCGCCATGATCCTAATCGGACTCACCGGAGGAGTCGCTACCGGGAAAAGCACCGTGGCACAGATGTTCGAGCAGTGCGGGGCGATCGTGATCGATGCCGATGCTTTGGCACGAGCAGTCGTCCAGCCGGACAAACCAGCCTGGAGGGACATTGTTCGTGCATTTGGCAAGGAGGTCTTGAATCCCAATCGGACGATCAATCGTCAAACCCTTGGTTCGATCGTCTTCCGTCATCCCGCAAAACGACGCCGACTAGAACGTATCATCCATCCTCGTGTAGCCCGCGAACAACAACGACTGACCAGAGAAGCGGCCAGAAAAGATCCGACAGCAGTTGTGCTCTACGACGTTCCGCTGCTCTTCGAAGCCGGCATCGACAAGCGAGTGCAGAAGATTATCGTGGTCACCGCCGACCAACAGACTCAAATCGCCCGCCTCAAGAAACGGAATGGTCTCTCACGAGCTGAAGCCCTTCGGCGCATTCGCAGCCAGATGTCACTGGCGAGAAAGACCCAGATGGCCGATATCGTCATCGACGGGACAGCACCCCGTGCAGTTGGGAAGAGGCAGGTTCAAGAAGCATTTGTGATGCTCTCTCAATTGGCCTCATCAAAGTCCCACTCCTGAGCACGTAGCTCCCAGTCACCATGTCTACGATAGGTTTTTTGTGTGGTCTTGGACGAACGTCTTGAACGACAAAGTGCGACGGCACGACGTCCTGATTCCTGTCTAGCCGCAAACAACCTGCTACCTCTCTCTTCCCTCGCTGTGATAGAGTCTTCCTCCTATGCGGAATGTCGTCATCATCGGTTCAGGACCAGCCGGGTTAACCGCTGCGATCTATACCGCACGAGCAAGCCTGTCTCCCCTGCTCATCGAAGGTTGGCAATCGGGCGGCCAACTCACCACAACCACGGACGTCGAAAACTATCCTGGGTTCGCCAAGGGTATCATGGGTCCTGAGCTGATGAAAGAGATGCGATCCCAAGCTGAGCGGTTCGGCTCCGAGTTTCTGACCGGCGATGTCAGCGCAGTCGATTTTACGAAGCGTCCATTCAGCATCACCGTCGACAGCGAACACACGATTCAGAGCAAGACCGTTATCATCGCCACAGGTGCATCTGCCGTACCGATCGGACTACCCAATGAGAAACGACTCACGGGCCACGGGGTGTCCACCTGCGCCACCTGCGATGGCTTTTTTTTCCGTGGCAAGGAATTGGTGGTCGTGGGAGGCGGAGACAGTGCGATCGAAGAGGCGACCTTTCTGACCAAATTCGCGACAAAGGTTTCGATTGTGCACCGGCGCGACAAACTACGGGCATCGAAAATCATGCAACAACGGGCGATGAACAACGAGAAGATCGCCTTCGTCTGGAATACCGTGGTCGAGGATATTCTTGGCGGAGAAGTCGTCACCGGCGTGCGCCTCAAAAACAGCGTTACGGGAAAGGCGACAGAGCTCCCCTGTGCCGGCGTGTTCATCGCCATCGGCCATCGGCCAAACACGCCCCTCTTCACTGGTCAACTCGACATGGATGAAAAAGGCTACATCAGAACACATCACGGCACGGCGACAAGCACGCCCGGCGTATTTGCGGCCGGAGACGTACAAGACTCCCATTACCGCCAAGCGATTACAGCAGCCGGTACTGGCTGCATGGCTGCCATTGACGCGGAACGTTTCCTGGAAAGCACGTAAAAAGTAAGAAGTTACATCATCCCTTCCCTCTCACCGTCCATGCGAACCGCCATCATCCATTACCACGAGCTTGCGCTGAAGGGAAACAATCGCAACTACTTCGAGCAACACCTCGTTCAGAATATCCGCACAGCGCTGAAAGATATCGGCGTTCGGCAAGTCCAGAACCTCCACAGCCGCATCCGCGTTGAGCTGCCCTCGGAAGCCAGCGCGGAGATCATTCGAGAGCGGCTGGTTCGAGTGTGCGGCGTTGCGAATTTCTCATTGGGCCGTACCATTCCACTGCAATTGGAAAAGCCGGATCTGGAGGCGCTCTCCATAGCTGCGGGTGAGGAACTCAATGCCAAATCGTTCCATACGTTTCGAGTCACGGCGAAACGTGCCGATAAGCGATTGACCTTGACCTCGATGGATATTGAACAATCCGTTGGTGCAGCCATTTGTGAGAAAACCGGTAAAAAGGTTAGTCTGAAACACCCAGACTTGACGGTCTACATAGAACTCTTGACGAAGGATGCATTTTGCTCAGCGGAAAAGATCGAAGGTCCTGGCGGCATGCCCGTCGGTGTCAGCGGACGGGTCGCCTGTCTCATCTCGGGTGGGATTGACTCGCCAGTCGCCGCCTACCGTCTCATCAAACGAGGCTGCCAGGCCTCCTTCATTCACTTTTCTGGACGACCACTGGTCAGCCGAGCTTCTGAAGAGAAAGTCCGCGATCTCGTGCGGACCCTGACTCAGTATCAATATGAATCCCGCCTCTACATCATTCCGTTCGGCGAAATTCAGCGGGAGATCGTCCTGAACGCGCCAGCACCCTTCCGTGTCGTGCTGTATCGCCGAATGATGGTCCGGATCACGGAGGAGTTAGCCAGGAGGGAACAATGTTGGGCGCTGGTCACCGGCGACAGCCTGGGACAAGTGGCCTCCCAAACGCCGCAGAACTTGTGTGCGATTGAAGAAGCGGCGGAACTGCCGATCCTTCGGCCACTGATCGGCATGGACAAGCGTGAAATCATCGACGAAGCGAGAGACCTCGGGACCTACGAAACCTCGATCGAGCCGGACCAGGACTGCTGCAAACTCTTCGTGCCACCCCACCCCAGCACCAAAACCCGCATCGAGGATGTGCAGAGGATTGAACGCCTGCTGGATATCAACGGCTTGGTCAAGCGAGGACTCGAGCAGGCCGAGTTAACTGAGCTATCGTTTCCCTCCTCATCCGGTTGATCGTTCAAATTTGTTGATTGAGCGTCGAGGGCGACGAAGTCACATGAACCCATTGCAAATCACCACGCAGCACGGTACGCTCGGCACACTCATCGAGCACGTTGTCCTCACCTGCTCGATACTCAATCCAGCCTGCGTTCTACGATAACGGAGAGGTGCGAGAGCGGCCGAATCGGGCAGTCTCGTAAACTCAGACTAGCACACTGCCGAACCCCTTAAAAAGCCACATGAACACCGGAGAAACGGCGTGTTGGCTGTTCCCCAACTTTCTTCAAATTTCCCCTCTTTCCCCGCCTATTTCACAACGCTTTTCATAACAGCTTCCACGAGGTAAATTTGGTTCCGGGTGTCCTATGGTAGCAGTAAGCGAAGTCGCTCAGGACCGTGTTTCACGCCTTGCTGATTGCTCGTATTCTCCCTAGAATATGCTCTCTGGTTTCCTTTACAGCATAAGGGGAACCAACTTATGTTATGCCACGCAATTGAGGGAAACTTTGCCTCAATTGGGAAACTAGTGGATCGTAACACCCATTTGTAGACTATAATTGTGTTCATGCACAACGCACTGGTTCTGACGAAGCATGAACGGATGGAACTGAGCCGACAAGCGCGAAGCCGGACTGGACGTGCCGACGCCGCGCGGCGAGCCCGCGTGATTCTGCTCCTGGCTGAAGGGGCACCGTGGGATGCGGTGTGGTGCACCGTGGGGTGTAGCCGTGGTTTTGTCGCAACCTGGAGCCAACGGTTTGCCGCTGAACGGGTGGCGGGGCTGGACAGCCGCCATTGCGGGCAAGTTCCCCAGCGAGACACTCCACAAACGGAAGCCCGTATTCTGGAGGCCACGCGGCGAGTGCCAGCCGACGGCTCGACGCACTGGAGCACTCGCAAGTTGGCGACCAAGCTTGGGGTCAGCCACATGCGGGTAGCGCGTGTCTGGGCGAAGCATAGGCTCAAGCCCCACCGGCTGGAGCGCGATATGGCGTCCAACGATCCAGCATTCGAGAGTAAGGCGGCTGATATTATTGGCCTCTATCTGAACCCACCACAGCATGCAGCGGTATTTTACGTCGACGAGAACACGGCTCTCCAGGCACTGGATCGCAAAGATCCGGTGCTGCCCTTGTCGCCGGGACGAGCTGAACGGCATGGGTCGAATATTACCGGCATGGCACGCTGTCCCTGTACGCCGCGTTGAATACCAAGACGGGCGAGGTGCTGGGCAAGACGGCGGCCCGGCATACCTCCGAACAATAGACCTCTTGCATAACTTCATGGCGTCACGTCCTTGTTGTACGCCGCAGCAATGAGCGTACAGCGCAGGCCAACGCGCCTTCTGCGGTTTCGGTATCGGCCGGAGACAATCTTGAAACGTTTCACAGCACCAATGACGTTCTCTACGAGGATGCGGTCTCTGGAGATGGCACGGTTGTGCCGCTTGTCGTCCGTAGTCAGCGGATTCTTTTTGCTGCGCTTTTTCGGCATCGTGGTGTTGCCATGCAGTTTCTGGAGGCCCAGGTAGCCGGTGTCCGTGATGGCGTGGGTCTTGGGATGCAGCTGGCCCCCGGATTCTTTGAACAGCCGGAAGTCGTGGCGGCGGCCCGCGTCGTGAGCAAGGCAGAGAATCCTACCCGTGGCTCCTTCGACGACGAGTTGCGTCTTTAGGGTGTGGCGCTTTTTCTTGCCCGAGTAGTACCGACGCTGTTTTTTTGAGGACGCTCGACAGGTGTTTCCGTTGCCTCGATCAGGACGACCTCATAGGCCCTCTCGTGATGGAGCAGGGCGTTCTTACCCAACAGCGTAAAGGCACCGCTCTTGATGAGCACGTTCTCACACCAGCGAATCGTGCGATACGCCGTACTCTCGCTCACGCCGTAGCTGTGACCAATGTGCAGATACGTCTTGCCGCCCCGCTTCTTGAGTGTCGCCTCGGCACTCTCCAGCACGGCGACCATCTCGGTAAACGTCCGCTTCCTCACCCCGGTCAACCGCCGGAACGTCTCCTCCGGCATTCCGTCACATCCCTGAATCTCCATGGCGCTCCTCCCTGACAGAAAAGGCATGGAAGCACATCCATGGCGGAAAGGAAATCCTCAAACGGAGGTTCTGCAAGAAGTCTAATTCATCGCCTTTCTGACGGACCTCGTGGCCAATCAACCCGTAGGCAAAGAGATTCATGTGATTGCCGATCACCTCTCGGCACACAACACCCAACGGGTTACTGACTTTCTGCAGACTCACTCGCAGGTGCATCTACAGTTTACGCCGACGTACTCATCGTGGCTGAACCCGGTCGAGCTCTGGTTCGCCAAGATCGAGCGCGCTGTCATCGCACGAGACGTCTTTACATCGGTCAAAGACCTCGAGAAGAAACTGATGCGGTACATCCCGCACTATACTAAGGCTCCCAAGATCGTGAAGTGGAAATACGGTGATCCGTCTCGGCGTATCGGTACACAATTGCCTGTTACAGGCCACTAGTCAACGCCTGTGTCACGTGTGATCTATTTTCGTCAATACCCGTGAGTGACCTGGAGACTGTGCATATGAGACATGGTGAACAGCTCCGACGACTACTTGAAGGCTACACAGATGAGACCCCTATGACATCATCATGATCCTGTGGGATAAGGCTGACACGCCCACACGACCAATTATGATACTCTCCCACGTTCCAAGCCAGGAATGACAAGCCCCTGGCTCCTTAGATCAGTGAATACCTGTTCCCGTATTGTCTCACGATGACCTGGAGGACGAGATGTTCGACTGGCTGACGAATCCTGAAATGTGGATTGCATTGGGAACGCTTGCGGCGCTCGAGATTGTGCTTGGCATCGACAATATTATATTCATCTCGGTCCTGGTCGCTCGACTACCGAAACACCAGCGTGACCTCGCACGGCGTCTGGGGTTGGGACTGGCCATGATTGCGAGACTGGGATTGCTATTCTCAATTTCACTCATGATGGGACTGACGGCGCCCTTATTTACCGTGCTGAGTCAGGCCATCTCCGGTCGCGATGTGATTCTGATTGTCGGCGGCCTCTTTCTCCTTGCCAAAGCGACTCATGAGATCCATAACAGTTTGGAAGGAGAGACGGAGCAGACCGACTCCTCCGTTCCAGCGAGTTTAGGCATGATGCTCCTACAAATCGCCGTGCTCGATCTTGTATTCTCCCTCGATTCAGTCATCACCGCCGTGGGGCTCGTCAACGACATCTCGGTTATGGCGACGGCGATCATTCTGGCGGTCTTCGTGATGATGCTGGCTGCCCGTCCCATTGGCGATTTTGTCGATACCCATCCGACGATCAAAATCTTGGCCCTGTCCTTCCTCATTCTCGTCGGAGTGACTCTCATGGTCGAAGGCTTCGATGTGCATGTCCCCAAAGGCTATATCTACTTTGCTATGGCATTTTCGATCACTGTGGAGATGATCAATCTACGAATCAGAGCCCGCCATAGGTCACCGGTGAAGCTCCACCATCGGTATTCAGACGAATAGCGCGACACCTTCAAACAGGGAGGGTGATCGCGCACAGGTCTTCTGCACCTGTATCCGAAGCCAGAATTCCGCACCGAGAGTGGTGATGCGATGTCTTCAAGCGATTGCCCCCTCTGCCTTCACGCCAAGCCATAGCTCGATCACTGCTCCCGTCAGCATCATACCGCCTCCAAGCAGATAGCCATAGAAGACACTCGTGGCTGATATTTCAATCATGATTCCATACAGCAGCCATGGGGCTGCGACACCAGCGCCATGCGCCACCATGAAGAACAATGAGATTGTCACGGCCCGAATTTCCAAAGGAAACACCTCGTCCTGACCACGAGGTACGCGGCACTCGCCCAAGCTGAGGCAAAAAAGAAGACCGCGGACCAGATCAGCATGTGCGTGGTGAGTAACAAGGCTCCCTGCCAGAACAGGTACCCTGTGAGTACGAGAAGGCATCCGGCCATTCCATAGGTGAGACTAATTGCGCGGGAGTTCCCCACCTGGGAGGGTGGGGGTGAAAGCTGGGAGCCGCCTGTTGCTCGCCTGATGCTATGATCGCCGTCGATGAAGCTCCATCGACAGGCCCATGTGGTCTACAAGACCCAGTGCTATTTGATATGGGTGACACGGTACCGGCGGAAAATCCTCGTGCCCGGGATAGCGGAATACCTCAAGAAGGTCCTCCGGGCCGTGTGGGAATTTCACCCCGATTGGTTTTTGGAGGAGATTGGAGTGGAACGGAACCATGTTCATCTGCACATGGTGATTCCACCGAAGTATAAGGAGACCCCACCTTTAAAGGCAGGGTTCTTCATTTAGCAGCAGTGCAAGCAAAACCCTACCAGCCGAAATACTCCCCACCGATTCAGGCTCCGGTCAAGAATCGGAAAAACATGAAACTAAAGAGATCCCACGAAAAAGCCGTCAGCACCGTCGCGATCAAGTACAGTGCTAAAATGAGCATGAACCACTTTTCCCGTCCCTGCCGATCGGTGAGATATGAAAATAGCAGTGCCCCACAGACCGAGTCGGCTAAATAAACAGATGCGGTGCGTCCAACTTACGAGTGAGTCAGATGAAGAGTTTCCGAATGGATCAGGATCGGACCCAGCGCTGCCACGACAGATACTTCAAGTCCATCAAGCAGCCAAGTCACTCCGAGTGCTTCGACGATCAGCCAATGCCAGCGCGACCAGGGCAAGCGATCCAGTCATTGAGGGATTGCAGTGGTGATAGGGATACCGCCATGGGCAGTCATGCGCCCATCGTAGCATGAAGGAGCGTCAGCTGATGGGAAGACAGGTGCGGACTTAGGCTGAGTCGCGAAACATTACTCGTCTGGTTCTTGGAGGGGACCGGCCCATTCGCCGTGAGCTAGTGAGACTTCTTGAAATCCTCCATCCGGCCATTGAAACTGTCCAGCTTCATCGACGAGGACGATAAAGGCATCAGCCTCATGGGCCTTCCCACGGAACCAATACCAGCCAGGCTGAGTTGGTTTATCAGTGCTCCAACGATACGTCGACATCACCGGTTCCTTATTGTGTGGCCAGGGATTCGTCATTCCTTCGCGTTGTTGTGTTCTGATAAAGTAAGCGATTGCAGGAGTGCACCCTATCACGTCATGTCCTCACTTCCAATAGAAGAAATCATGCCGGAGATTCACCGCGTATTGGCCACCGGTCCCAATGCGCTCCTCAACGCTCCGCCAGGGTCTGGGAAAACCACGCGCGTCCCGCTGGCATTGCTGGATGCAGCCTGGCTGTCCCGTAAACAAATCTTGATGCTTGAACCTCGACGATTGGCGGCACGAGCCGCCGCTCGCCGCATGGCGGAACAGCGACAAGAGCGAGTTGGAGAAACCGTCGGCTATCGCATGCGTCTTGACACAAAAGTTGGGCCGACCACAAGGCTCGAAGTGGTCACCGAGGGCGTGTTGACCAGGCTGCTGCAACAGGATCCATCGCTGGAGGCGTATGGCATCGTGATTTTCGACGAATTCCATGAGCGCAGCCTGCAAGCCGACCTTGGACTCACTCTCTGTCGTGAGACGCAACGACTGTTCCGACCGGACCTTCGTCTGCTCGTTATGTCCGCTACACTCGACTGTGGGCCAGTCGGAACACTGCTCAACCAGGCACCGCTCATCACCTGTCTTGGCCACATGTTTCCCGTTGAGATTCGCTACTTGGATCAGCCTATCACCGGACGACTCGATGTGGCGATCACCCAGCTGATCCGTCAATCACTCGCCAAAGATCATGGCAGCCTCTTGGTCTTTCTCCCAGGGATGGCAGAGATCCGTCGAGTCGAACGCATGCTGCTCGATGCCAAGCTTGATCCCTCTGTGCTGATTGCTCCGCTGCATGGTGATCTGCCGCTCGAGAAACAGGATGCCGCCATTCGCCCAGCAGCTCCTGGTACCCGAAAGGTCGTGCTCGCCACATCTATCGCAGAAACAAGTTTAACGATCGAAGGGGTGCGAGTCGTCATCGATGCCGGCAAGCTTCGGCAGCCTCGCTTCGATCCCCGTTCCGGCCTGACACGATTAGAGACCATTCGCGTCACGCAAGATTCAGCTGAGCAACGCCGTGGTCGAGCCGGTCGATTAGAACCGGGACTGTGTTACCGACTCTGGACGGAACGGGAGCAGGCCACCCTGACGGCCCACCGTTCACCAGAAATACTGGAGGCCGATCTGGCGCCGCTGTTGCTCGACCTTGCTCAGTGGGGCACGCAGAATCCCATGGACCTGTCGTGGCTCACGTCGCCCCCAGTTGCTGCGATCGCACAGGCCAACGAGCTCCTGATACGACTGGGAGCGTTTACCGCTGAGGGACAGCTCACAGATCATGGACGGACCATGTCTGCACTTTCCTTGCATCCCCGCTTGGCCCATATGCTGCTCAAGGCCGTCCCCCATGGGCTTGTCGACCAGGCGTGTGGACTCGCAGCATTGTTGAGCGAACGCGACATTCTGCATGGTCCACGTGAACTGCATATCGTCGATATGCGGAGTAGACTCGACGCCCTACGGGGAGACTATGAATCCATATCCGGCCTGACGGTGGATCGCTCAACTGTTCATCGACTGAGACAAACAACCGAACTCTGGAAGCGACAATTGATTGGACTCGTTGGGAGGCTACGCCAACCTGCCGACCTCGATCTATCCCATGCAGCAGGGCTGCTACTCGCGCTTGCGTATCCAGATCGAATCGCCAGACGACAGCCTGGTGATGAACCACGCTACCTGCTCGCAAATGGGCGCGGCGCTCGATTCACATGGCCAGACCCATTAAGCAAGGAGCTATTTCTCGTTATCGCCGACTTGGATGGAACCACGCAGTGGGCAGGAATCAATCTTGCCGCTCCTATCACCGCTGAAGAGATCCTATCATTGTATCGTGACCATATCGTGGAAGAACAATCCGTTGCTTGGGACGAGCGACTAGGGGCGGTTCGCGCCTCGCGACGTCAACAGCTTGGGTCATTGGTCTTGGCTGAAGAAGGACTTTCCCGCCCGGATCCAGACCTCTGTACCGCTGCTCTCCTACAAGGGATTCGTCAGACCGGCCTGCACATCTTCTCGTTTTCTCCTGAACTGCTGCAGTGGCGAGCGCGTGTCGCATGGCTCAAACACCTTGAAGAACCGGACTCGAATTGGCCCGATGTGTCCGATGAGGCGCTCGATAACACGCTTGAGACTTGGCTCGGCCCCTACCTCACCGGTCTGACCACGCTCGACCGGGTCACCAGACTTGATCTGACCATCCCTCTCCATGCTCTACTCTCCTACGAACAACACCGGCTGCTTGACCGGTTCGCTCCAACCCATATCACAGTGCCGAGCGGATCTCGTCTTCGCATTGAGTACGATCGCTCTGATCTGCCGGTCCTAGCCGTTCGGTTGCAGGAAATGTTTGGGTGTCAGGAAACCCCGCGGGTGGCAGGGGGAAAGGTACCCGTGATGTTACATCTCCTCTCACCCGCAAAACGACCGGTGCAGATTACTCAGGATCTGGGAGGCTTTTGGAAACGATCGTATCAGGAGGTTCGCAAAGAGCTACGAGGACGGTATCCGAAACACCATTGGCCTGAAGATCCACTCAGCGCCCCGCCAACGGCCAAGGCGAAACGACCGGGCTCACACAGACCTCCGTAAGCACACCCCATGAAAGACAGCAGTCATGCTGCCTGCAGGAGCAAGACTATTAACGATTGCGACTCTCTTCCCATGTGCGGAATGCAGCAAGGTCCTGGGCCATGCTATGCAGCACCAGTGCAACCACAGCGGCGTCATCGAGGAACCCGATGCCGGGAATAAAATCCGGCACAAAGTCTACGGGACTCACGACATAAAGCACTGCCACGGCAAGTGAGGCAAGCGTACGTATGGAGAGGCCTGGATACAGTCCCTCCTTCCAGGCCTTGACAAGCCGAACCAACAAGGGAAGGTCCGACCGAAGGCGACCGATCATGCGCAGAATCTCGAAGAACCTCGTGGATAGCTTCACCTTCTCCTCCGTGATAGCAGGTTGCCGATTCCTAGAAACCAATGACATTCAGCATACCAAGCGCTGATGCATTTAGGAAGTCGAGGGACAATCGGATGAGCGCTCTGTCGTTACCATACGGAGACATTCTTCTATTGCAGCGATGACTCCGCCAGGATGTTTCTGGATACGACTGCCCAAGACCAACACCACATCTCGGCCTAACGGTGAGCCAAGTATAGAAATCCGTTCAGGCCCTACTCGCCCACCAACAGCCGGCATCATCGGCTTGATATGGTCCCACGATTGCCGACAGCTGTCTGCTACCGAACAACAGTCGTCTTGTGACATTGGGTAATCAGATCCGAATGTAGGATAGATCGAGAGGTCAGCACCGGCCAGACGAGGCAAGAGTCCATAGGCCACTCGTGGTAACAGCCCTCCGCGTCCACGGTCAACTGAAGCCCCCAACATGGTCGGGTGACAGGCAATCGGCAGAACCACGGTCTCATCCGAGGAAAGCGCTCTCAAGGCATCGAAGCCGGTTAACCCAGGTGCCATCATCAGTCCTGTTGCGCCAAGTGCCTTGGCTTGTGTCGCTCGCCGACGCATGACCTCTAACGATCCACTGATGTGGGCAAGGTACAGGCAGGGTCGACCGCGCTGGCTACTGGCTTTCCCAATCGCTTCGGCACAACGGACCACCCGTTCCTCAAACGGACACCAGGGTTGATCGACGAGGCTTTGATCGTCCTTGATGATATCGACCCCACCCTCCACATATTGCGCCGCTAACTCGGCCAGTTCCTGAGCAGAGCGCCCCAACGGCTTCAGCACGGCACAGAGCAACGGACGATGGACAACATCGACTGCACACCTAAGTCCATCTATCCCAAACCGGGGGCCACGCCACAAAGACAAGAGTCCTTGCGTCAGCGTAAAAGATGACAGTGTCACATCACCGCGAAAACTGCTCGTTCCAAATAAGACGTTCAACAGATCAGTACAATCCCCACTAAGCAGGTCGCTGGCGTACCGAATCGTCGCTTCACACCTCCCCGCAGAAGTCGGTCGCAGATGCTCAAGCCGCCCTACGATTTGTAGCTGGAGAGGTGGCGCCAACAAACTTGCGTCTCCTTCAATGGTCTGATCCAGACATATCCGCTCGGCTATGGCGCGAGCGTTTGACTCAGGCCCATTAATTTCATACGACGCCATGAGACACTCAGTCATAGGAAACGCTCAGCTAATAGTAAGAACTCACCGAGTTACGACTCCACGAACGATCGATAAACAGTAGGTTTCACCATTTCCCCACAGCGATCCGATAGAGGCTCACTCCGACAAGGAACAGCATGGCAAACCCAGGCCAGCCACCAAGCGGCGGAGTCATAAACAGCGCAAAGGGATCAGCACCAAGATCAGGCCAGACGGCACTTAGGGCAATCGGTAAGGCCAATAGAATCCCCATCAAAGCCTCACCGGTAATCAACCCGGCTGCAAACAGCAATCCCCGTTGCGAAGGTTCACCACTACTCTCTGTCACACGTTTGACAATCGTCGCAATCAGACCTCCAGCAACGATCGCAGCCGAGAGTTTGAGTGGTAGATAGATCCCGAGCGCCACTGCCAGCACAGGGAACCGCAACTCACTCCCGCGGGATTCTTGCCGTCGATCCAACAGAATCACAAGTGTTCCGATTACCGCACCCAATCCGACGAGATGCCACGGCAGCCCTGCGCCAAAGACGCTCCGCGTCAGGCTGGCCATCAACGTCGCCTGAGGTGCACTCAATGGATGGGGATGATTCACTGTCGCTTCTCCGATCCCGTACTTCGCCTGAAGCAAAGACAAGACCGGGACCAAAATCACGGCAGCGGTCACGACTCCGATCACCTGCATCACCTGTTGCTTCCAGGGTGTGGCCCCGACCAGATGCCCAGTTTTCAGATCTTGCAGGTTATCTCCGCCCATGGCAGCTGCACAACACACCACTGCTCCTATCACCAACGCGGCGGCCGGTCCAGCCGGATGTCCTGCGCCCATGAACAGGACAAGTAACAGAGCCGCAAGCATGATCGTCGCTATGGTCACACCTGACACGGGATTGCTGGAACTTCCCACCAACCCCGCCATATAGGCCGCCACTGACGAAAAGAGGAATGCCGCCAGTGCCATCACCACAGTCATGAGTAGTCCGATAGGGAGACTCTCCACCACTGACGTGTAGATCCAGGCCATGGGAATCAGCGAAAGACCAAATGGAACCAGGATCCACAGAAGCGAGGCATCCTGTTCCGTTCGCACCAGACCCTGTTCGTCCGATGAATGGTGACGAGCCTGGTAGTTCTCACGGAGAGTCTGCAGGCTTCTCCAGACCGGCTCTCGCAATTTCGTCAACGTCCACAAGCCACCGGTTAACATCGCACCGATACCGACATACCGAACCTGAGTGCTCCAAATCATTGTGGCCGCTTTGAGTCCAGTCACATCAGGCGGGATCCCATTGAGAAGCCCACACAGCGGCATCAGAATAAACCAGCCGATCACGCCACCAAGAAATACGACCATCGACGTGTACAGACCGATGATAAATCCTACCGCAAGCAGTGCCGGGGAGAGATTGAGGCCGGCATAGAAGAAGGTCCGCCCAACCTGGGTTGCACCCTCCAATGATTCGGCCCAGAGCCGCATCCCACTCTCACCAAACTTCACCACAGCTCCCAACAGTGCGGCCTGGAACAGCGACTGAATATCCTTCACCGCGTTGCGTGACCCAGCCTCCCTTCGGTCCGCTGTCGCAACCTTGAGCACCTCGGCTGTCGCAACCCCCTCTGGAAACCGGAGACGGGC
Source organism: uncultured Nitrospira sp. (assembly GCA_902500775.1). Lineage (GTDB taxonomy): Bacteria > Nitrospirota > Nitrospiria > Nitrospirales > Nitrospiraceae > Nitrospira_D. Next base: position 127,753 of record CABVRZ010000003.1, on the reverse strand, counting down.
GGTCACAATCAAGGCACGTCGCAAGGGAATCGTAAAGAGCACACCGAGCAATCCCCCCACGGTCGCAATGACCGTCGTCTGCCAGTAGTCGAACTCCGACCAATAGCCGACCAACAGCAGGGCAGGAATCGTAAAGATCACACCGGCAGCCAGCGCTTCACCAGATGAAGCCGCGGTTTGTACGATATTATTTTCAAGAATGTTCGATTCACGAAACAGCCGTAGGATCGCCATGGACGCGACCGCCGCTGGAATAGAGGCAGACACAGTCATCCCGGCAAATAAACCCAAGTAGGCGTTGGCTGCAGCCAGAACGGCTGCGAGGAGAACCGACAGCACCACGGCCTTAACCGTGATCTCAGGAAGGGTTACTGCCGCTGGGATAATGGGAGGAGGATTCGTCATGCCTGAGCCGGCGCGTGGTGCAGGGTCCATTACAGCGTCTAGTAGTTGGCGCGGGAATGCTGGGAAGGTTTGTACGCCGGCATGCGATGGCGGCTTCAATCGTTCATTCGCACGAAACCATCGGTACCTCGGCCATGACCAACTCCATGGAATCCACTTCGTGACATATCGTGATTGAAGTCCGACTTAGAATGCACCCCATCATCGCCTGCTCTCTTGTTCGGCATCGGAATCCGTGTAACTAACTAGTCATGCACGGTTGACCAACCTCACCGGTTCATGGCCTGTTTGCACTGCGGCTCGACTAGTCGTGAAACATTCGGACGGACACTTTTCTTCCCTTGATCCGTGCACGACTAAGCAGTTGGATAATGCGGGGAGCCAGGGATTCAGGAACATCCACGATGGAGAATCTCTCTTCAATCTCGATGGCACCAATCATGGAAGAATTGATCTTCGCCTCATTGGCGATGGCACCAACGAGATCTCCAGGGCGGATGCCTGCCTCCTGTCCAGCCCCCACGTAGACACGCGCCATCCCGGCTTTCCGCCCCGGATCAGCCGCCCGTCCAATAGGCCGACGATCAGCCCCTGTCGTCCCGCGCTGCAGTCGACCGCCATGCCGCACACCCTCCTGCATGGGCCTTCGAATATCAGGGGGACGGAGAGGAAGAGCTGGTATCTCCTGTTCTGCACGTTCTCCGCCCTGAGCACGAACGAGCAATTTGATGGCGGCGGCGGCCACATCAATCGGCGTATGAGTAGACAATCGCTCCACTAGACACCTGCAAGCATCTAGTTCTCCCTGCTCTAACGTCTCACTCACGGTTGCCTGTATGCGATCTAACTGTTTGGCTCGAAGATCAGCAACGGAGGGGATAGGGAGCACGGTGACACGGGCTTTAGTATGCTGCTCGATGGATCTCAGAAGACGCTGCTCTCGCGGATCAAGAATAGTGATGGCTGTCCCTTCACGACCAGCTCGGCCTGTTCGACCAATACGGTGCACATACACCTCTGCCGAAGCCGGAAGGTCATAGTTGATCACATGCGAGACATGTGGAATATCCAGGCCACGTGCTGCGACATCAGTGGCCACGAGCAGCGACGTTTGGCCGGACTTAAAGGCTTGCATCACTCGGTCGCGTTGTCCCTGACTCATCCCGCCATGAATGGCCTCGGCCCGTTGACCGCGGCCGATCAGCATGGTCGTCACGTCATCAACTTCCAATCTCGTCCGACAAAACACCAACGCTGATTTGGCACCAGCCATCTCGATCACTCGGGCGAGCGCGGCCGCTCGATGCGGTCGTGTCACGACATAGGCCGTTTGCTGAACGCGGGGGGTCGTCCCTGCCTTAACCGATTCTTTTGCGATCGTAATCTCCACCGGATTGCGGAGGTGTCGATGGGCGATCGAACGAATTCTCGGAGGCATCGTTGCTGAAAACAACGCGGTCTGCCTGGTTTTCGACGTCTGGTCCAAAATCGCATCCAGATCGTCTGCAAATCCCATATCGAGCATCTCGTCGGCCTCATCCAACACAACGAGCTTCACCGCCTGTAGGCGCAACGTCCCACGACGGATATGATCGAGCGCTCGTCCAGGTGTAGCCACCACCACATCGACACCTCGCTTCAGCGCATACAATTGTGGCCCAAAGGGCTGGCCACCGTACAGGGTGAGCACGCTTGTGCGCAGCTCTTTTCCATAGCGTTGTATGGCTTCTCCAACCTGAATGGCCAACTCGCGAGTCGGAACGAGAATGAGAGTTGCGGGACGCGTCGTCACCCCATGCCCAAGTTGCTGCAACAGCGGCAAGGCAAACGCGGCTGTCTTACCCGTGCCCGTGGCCGCTTGGCCAAGCAAATCACGGCCGGCAAGGAGCGGCGGAATGGCCTCCCGTTGGATCGGAGTGGGTTCTTCATAGCCCAGCGTTTCCAGTGTCGTGAGAAGCGGCGCTTCAAGCCCCAGTGATGCAAACCCTGGGGAGAAGCCTGTGGCATTCGGGCTGGTGGAAGTCGATGATTGGTTCTGTTTCATACAAATGCTGGCACCTTTCATTCTGGGAATGGACCGAGAGTCACTGAGAGGACACCGGTATCATGCGTTCGCTGCCGATGGTACGTGGAAGAGGACGGCCAGCGCAAGACATACTCAGATGTATCAAGCACCACGCGGGGGTTCTATTCAGAAGGAAACGAAAGGAGTATGGGAGTCAGGCTGAGGAGTCACAGTCCCGATCTTCCATACCATCGACAGAGATAGTCCGAATGGAACAGCTGCTCTGTTCCACTCGGATGGGGTTACGAACTGTTGGACCTGACAAGAACGTCTCCCGATATTACTCATGTGACCAACGTATTCCCGGTTCACAGGCAGACTCAACTAGATTCGTCGAGCACCCAACGCACGAACTGGAACGAGGCGCTCATCAGCTGGGACCAGGAAGATCAGGTGAGCCAGGGCTCGATACCTTGCTTCCAATGCACGGCATCGATGCACAAATCGACTGACGGATAAGCGTGGAAAATAGTCACGATGTTTCTCATAAAAGAGCGCGCGACGCCCCCAGCGCTCGGCCTTGAAGAGGCACAACCTGGTCACTAGTTCTAAGAGATGATTAGGTGACAACCGCCCAGACTCCCCTCTCAATGGAGTCGGAAGAACCACTGGAGCAAGCGTCACTCCCTTCGTCACATCTTTCATCATGCATCCTCCTTGTGCGATATGCCTGAACCCCTCGCTGTAGCATCATGATTGCTTCGACTCACGTGCACACAGCCTCAGCTCACCCTGGTGTAGGGTTATAATCCCGCAACATGAAGAGAGGATTAGGAGAAGATGAAAACTTATTCATGAATGCACACAATCATAGGTCACCCAGCTATCCTGTATACGATAGGGATACGAACAGTTAAGACGGCACTCGAGTGACTATTCGCCGCAGATGCAGTCGGACAGGATCTCGGTCGCAACGTATGTCAGGTTGTTCCTGTACAACAGAAGCGTGGAGGCAGTCTTGGAGGCAAGGGCCGCCGAGACATCTGGTTGTTCACCCTCGTGAGACAATACAGACGAGAGTTGTCGTGCAAACGACTGGCGACATGATTCCTCGAAGAGATTCGTCACCTGACTCATTGTCGCGCAACCGCCAGGAGAAGCCCAACCGCCCAAAGGGAATTTTTAACCAGAGCCCATGGTTTACCAATTGAGCTATGCCGAAAACGCGTCTCACACTGTTTCGCGTTGGAGGTCAGGAACGAGAGTGACATAGGAAAGAACCCAACCGTTTTTTGACCCGGATGGATGAGGGACAGAGCCAGCTAGCTGGTAAAGGCTGCAGCCGCTTGTTCCTCTGTACTACAGAGCTCAATGGTGCTTCCGTACACACGGTTCAGCAGATGGAATCCACTAGCCTCGAGCGCTTCCTTAACCATCCCTTTTGCTGCCGCAATCTTCATCTGGCCTTTAACCGCGCTCAACTCCTTTGAGGCCAGAATGAGGACTCGGATCCCCCCGCTGCTGATATAGTCAACATCAGCCAAGTTCAACACAACCTTTTTTGCCCCGTGATCCAACACCTTCTTCATCTCCTTGTTGCCGTGTTCAGCGGTTGTGGCGGAGAGGCTGCCCTGCATCTTCACGAAAGTAATTCCCGCGTTGTCGTGGGACGTGACGGTCAATGTGTGTCGGGTTCCTTGGTCCATCATTCTCCTCCATACATAGTAAGCATTGGGCACGGAACCCGAGCTGGGTTCCGAGTGTTCATATGATAGCAGCGATACGCCTTTGGATCCACCGGCCCGATATCGGCTGCCCGAGAGAGACAAACCTCTCTCGCCTCCTTACCCATCCTCTTGGGCCTTTGAGTGGGCATCTTCTAAAGTTGCGGCATGGAGACTCATCATCAAGGCTCCACTCAATTGGAGGACTGTGAGAACCTGCTCGTTTCCCCCTGAGAGCACGAGTCTTCCGCCCATTCTGGTCATGACCATGGCAGCCCTTAGAATTACCCGCAATCCAATCGAGGATATGTACAAAATACGGGAGAGGTCCAACACAATCCGACGTTCGCCGCTCTCGATGTGGTCCATTAAAATCCGTTCGACCTCCGGTGCGCTGTTCGTGTCAAAGCGATCGCGCGGCATTACGATCACCACATTCCCGCGTCGACCTGATTCGACATGGATCCCCACGCCTACCGGCGCGTGAGACAGTGAGGGTGGCTGCTTCTCGACATCACTCGCGCCAATTCGAGTCGTATCACCACGTTGACCGCGGACAGACGATTCGGATACCAGTTTCTTCTTCGCCGTCAGCACATTGCGTCCCACGTTGCGGTGGTATGTGACTTCGTCAAACATGGAGCGGACCAGATGAATCCCTAACCCGCCGATTTCTCGTTCATGCAGCAACAAGGAAAGGTCTGGAGGAGCGGCGCTTAAAGGGTTGAAGGGAATGCCGTCATCCGTAATAGTCAGCAGGACACACCCATCCTGCACATCACCTTCCACATGGATGTGATGCTCCGTCGGGTCGTTGGGAAAGGCATACTGCACCACATTGTTCAGCAGATCATCCAGCGCCATATTGAGTGTGGGGATCAACGGCTTGGCTCCTTCCCATTGTGCCACATACTCCTCAAAGGCGATCTGGAGGACTGGAATGGCCTCCAACTGGTTGGGCATCGTCCGTCGAAAGATTCGCGTCGCAACATCAGAGGGAGTGATGCCGTGATAGCGCAATCCCAGCATGGTAATGTCGTCGGCCTGCGGCGCGTCACCCGCAAAGACCCGTACCGCCTGCATCACGTCCCCCAAACGATCGACCACCGAAAGGGCCCGTGATTTACCCAGCACCATTTTCAGCCGATCCTTGCCGAACAGTTCGCGCCTCCTATTGTCGGCTTCCGTGACTCCATCGGTGTAGAGAAAGAGTTCGTCACCAGGTTCCAACTGAATCGTGCTTTCCTTGAACGCAATGCCTGCCATAGGACCGACGAGGGGCCCATCTTGAGCCGTCAGCCATTCGAACGTTCCATTCCCTCGCTTTAATAAGGGCGGATTATGGCCGGCATTGGTTGTCACCAGCGTGCCGTCTCGGAGATTCAAGATGCCAAGATATAAGGTGACGAACATGCAGCTATCGTTCTCGGCACTTAACGCATCGTTCACATGCGTCACGATACTGGCGGGCGAGGGATCAGAGGCTGCTCTGGTCTTCACCATGATTTTTGTCATGGCCATAAACAGCGCGGCAGGGACTCCGTTGCCCGACACATCTCCGATAACAAAACACAGCCGATGCTGATCGACGAGGAAAAAATCGTAGAGATCGCCGCCGATCTCCAGAGCCGGTTCAAGCACCGCGTACAGCTCGATCTCCTTTCGATCAGGGAAGGCAGGAAATACCCGTGGGAGCATGCTGAGCTGAATATCACGACCAACATTCAATTCTTCCTGCATACGGGATTTCGCGGCCTCGACCAGGGCTAACGAATCCGCTAACCGTGCCTTGGCATCCTCGGCCGCCTGTTCGGCATTTTTCAACGCCGTAATATCGGTGGCAATAAAGACGATCCCGCCATCGTGGGTCTTCCGCTCATTGATTTGCAGCCACTCTCCGGTGGACCGATGCTGAATGTACGGTGTCACCGGATTGCGATGCATCTCAAGACGCCAGCGCATCCAGGGGTCGACATTTCCCATCGCGGCCGGGATATCGCCGCGTTCGGCCGTTCGGCGCACGATCGATTCAAAGAAGTCACCGGATTGAACCTGAGCCCCAGTCCCGGACATGACTTCTCGATATTTGCGATTACAGATGACCAGACGATCGTCCACGTCAAACAATGCGAACCATTGCGGAACGCTTTCGATGGCCTCAATCAGTCGAGCATGACTCGCACGAGCCAGCCTAGAGGCCTTCGTCACTTGGCGATCGATAATGGCTAGGAGGGTGGAAAGCGACACGGCGACGACCGCAAGCAGATCAACGTCGATGGCCGGTGGCTGAATACGGCTCGCGACATCTCCCATTCCGTACATCGGAATTAACCCGATGAGATGTGTCCCGGCAAGGGCGAACCCCATGGCGGTTGCCTTTTCCGTCACTCGCCAACCACCGTAGGTGATATTCCATCCTCCGATTACGGTGACGATCACACTGAGCACAACGATTCCGATGACCGAATAGACAAACGGAAGAAGAATAGCTTGGAGATCGATCGGATGGTGCACGGCCATGGTGCTGGCCACGTGGGTGAGACTCATGCACGCCCCCATCAGCATGCCCCCAGAGATGAGCCGCATCCAGCCCTCAACGTGACTGCTGATCACATAGACAGCAATGGCTCCGGTTGCTCCGGCGGAGAGCAATGAGAGTATAGCAAGGCCTGCATCTTCGGTCGCCGAGGCACTTGGACAAAAGGCGAGGTTCCCGATGAAATGCATGGCCCAGATCTCAAGGCCGGCTGCAACAGCTCCAATAAACAACCATCGGATCGTGGCCTGCCCTTGGTCAGGGGCACGCATCCGTTCGGCAATGCTGAGGATGACGTAGGACGCTGCACCACCGAGTAACATCGAACAGACTGCAAGCAGCGGGTCACAGATTCCCAACACGGTGAGGCTCCCATCGGAACGTTCGAGTCATGAGGGAAGAGAATACCCTCGTCAGCGGTACTGCAATCGCCGTCAGCGCACGAGTTGATTGAGCCGCTCCCATCGTGGAGCATGTGAGTCAGGGCTCACCGACCAGTAGATAAACAGCGCCCGTCCTAGCACATGATCCTTGCTGATTGGCCCCAAAAAACGGCTATCTAAACTCTCCTCCCGATTATCACCCATGAGGAAGTAGGTCCCAAGTGGAACCGTAATCGGTGGAAGATGGTCTCGGACATGTCCGGCCATACTGGAGCGGTCGGAATGGCGAGCATAGGGCTCCGGTAATGCCTCACCATTCAGGTACACCACCTGATCACGAATGGCAATCTGATCACCAGGGAGCCCAATCACGCGATGGAGAAACCGTTTTCCATTCTCGTCTGGATAGCGATAGACGACGACATCCCCCTGCTGGGGCTCAGCAGCCTGATACGCAACCTGATGTACAATGACGTGGTCACCGGGTAATACGGTCGGTTCCATCGCCTGGCTAGGAGTCTGGTAGATCTGAGACCGCGCACGCACCACCGGCAAAAGCTCCGGCAAGCGGTCTTTAATGAACGACTCGCGCAGGTCTTGGAGCTTGGACGACTGTGACACACTCTCTTCGGCATACCGTGCCAGCAGTGCCTGCGCTTCATCGCCAGGCAATCTGGTGTCATAGTATTCCGCGAGATGATTTTCCCAGAAGTTCGTCGGCGCGAGATCAAAGAGCATGACTTTGAGCGAATGCACAAACGATTGCTCAATTCGATCAGTATCGGTCAACGACAATGGCGTTGACAGGCCGGACTGAGCTTCGAGCAGACGACTATATCCTGCGGCATCTGACTGAGCCGCAATCACCTCAAATAAGCGATCCGACGTCACTTCCAGGCGAGCAAGCTGCTGATAGGCGGTGAACGGTTCCAGATCAACATGGGAGACCGTCAACGAGGTTTCACTGCATCCAGTCCAGAAACTAAGCCCCAGACTCATCAAACAGAAGACGATGAGACCAGAACAGCCTCTGCCACGGCCGAATCCACAACCGAACAATGAGCGATTCATCTTCCCTCCCCTTCATTCTGGTGCCGGAAGAATACCGCACTCCTCGTCGAAGGGGAAAGACCTGTCCTCCCGTTATTCCATCTGGCGATTGCTCGATGGCATGGATCTGCCACCCACCTTTTTGACCCATTGGGAAGTCAGCATGGTGAACAGGTTCCGTGGCCTGAACGCCAGATCGCGATAGGTTCGCGTCCCAACCATCACCTCCGTCACGGCTTCGCAGAGCCGCTGTCCCTGATGAGAAAAGGCCCAAGAACGAAGACGAGGAAAGTCGTACAGCAACTTGGCCAGCCATCGTCCTGTGCGCAACTCCGGAAGGATGCTGTCCGCGAGTGAGCGGGTATACATCTGTTGAACGGCCGCTTCCTCCAAATGGCTGTCAATCAACGATTGCGCTGCCAGCAAGCCACTGCGAATAGCGAACGAAATCCCTTCCCCCGTGACTGGGTCTGCAAAGCCGGCCGCGTCTCCAACCAAGAGGACACGTTTATCGATAAACGGCCCCTTTCGGGGCCGGATGGGAATCACGAATCCATGTTGCTGAATCTGAGTCGCATCGCGATACCCCAGCAGATCGAGATACTGTCCGATTGCGCGCTTCAACTCGCGTTCCCGCGGGACCATCGAAAGGACCCCGATTGACAGATGCTCTCGTTTGGGAAAAGCCCAGGCATAGCCATGGGGAAGCAGACCGAAATCAAATCGGGCCACGCCGCGAAACCGATCCAACCGCTCTTGAGGTATCCGGACTTCATACTCGAGCGCCGGAATCAGGAGCCGTCCATCCGCCATCCCAACTTTCCGTGCCACCGTGCTCAGCGCACCGTCTGCTGCCACCACGAATTTGGCCCTCATGTCACCCATTGGAGTCACGACCGTCACAGCGTCATGCTGTAATGAGACCGCTTCAACTGCACAACGTTGATGCAGCGTTGCACCTGCAGCCCGTGCTACCGACAGCAAGGCATAGTCAAACTGATCGCGCATCGTCATGGATACAATGGGCGATGGTCGAGAGGTGGTGAAGGAGAGGCCCATGGGGAAGACATTGAGCCGCGCAGTATGACAGTCCTGCTCGATTACATGGCGCACATCCACAGGCAATACTCGAAGTCCACGACCTATGATCCCGCCACCACACGTTTTGTACCGTGGCAGCGTGGCCTTCTCCAGCACGGCCACTTCTAGCCCTTCTTGTGCCAGCCGCCAGGCCGCGCAGGTACCAGCCGGTCCGCTTCCGACTACGATGACGTCATAGGTGTGCTTCATAACTGCGCAGGCTCACGAAGGGGGCGATACACGTCGCGCCTCTAGCCGCGCGGGAGTATACCAGGCCTACTTCCTGTGATAAAAACATCCCATAGCACTTGTGGTAGCCTAGAAAGAGTAAGAACCAGTTATCACCAAGGTGTGACAGTCCGGTAGAGGGAGAAGTCCTCATTTATGGTGCGCGTCGTTCTGCTCGTGCTCGTCGTGGCCCTGTTCCTGGTTGGGCCGCAACTGTGGACCAGGCGTGTGTTTGCCAGGCACAGCACGCCCCGTCCGGACTATCCAGGAACCGGAGGAGAGTTGGCCCGCCATCTGCTCAATCGGTTTGACCTGCAGCACATCACTGTCGAGCCGACTGAGATGGGCGACCACTATGATCCTGTGACTAAAGCAGTCCGCCTGACACCCGCAATATTCGAGGGCAAGTCCCTCACGGCGATTACCATCGCCGCTCATGAGGTCGGGCACGCCATTCAAGACCATCTGGGGTACCAGCCACTGGCGGAGCGCACAAAGCTGGTGCGGGTGGCACAGCGAGCAGAAAAGCTCGGAGCCGTCTTGATGATGGGGATTCCCATCGCGGCAGCCGTAGCTCGCACACCCGTCGCGAGTGTCGTGGTCATGATGGCGGGACTCGCGACAATGGGGATTTCCACGCTCGTCCACCTCCTGACGCTGCCGGTTGAGTGGGACGCCAGTTTCCGACGCGCCCTGCCCGTTCTCCGGCAGGGCAACTACCTCTCGCCAGACGATGAGCGGGGGGCTCGCAGCATCCTCACGGCCGCCGCCTTCACCTACTTGGCCGCATCCCTCGCGAGCTTGCTCAACCTCTGGCGCTGGATCGCGTTCCTCCGTCGATAGGCCCAACCCCTATGTCCTGCCCTCACCCAACCGACGGTGGAAGAGTTCCACCGTCATGTCATAGCACATCATGGCAACAGCCGGATCGTAACGGGGACCTTCGTCGCGCATGAATGCGTGTGCCGCGTTGAACTCATGCCACTGGAAATGTACTCCGGCATCACTCAATGCATTGTAAATGAGCGCTCGCCCCTCGCGGGGGATGTGAGGGTCCTGTCGACCCCAGATCATCAGCAGTTCACCCCGAATCTCGGCAACCCGGTCCAGGCTATCATCGTGGAGTCCTTGGCCGAGACTGTGCTTGTGAATGTCCGTGGCGTAGAAACAGGCCGCGGCCAACACATCGAGCTGCATCGACGCACGAAACGCCAGATGGCCTCCAATGCAGATCCCCATCACACCCATCTTCCCCGTGCAATACGAGGACGACGCCAGATAGTCCAGTGCCGCCCGCGCGTCGCCGTCATAGCCCGACAAGGTTTTGGTGATTTTGTGTTGATTGCCCCGCGCCGCCCCCACCTCGTCATAGGCCAACACCGTCCCGGCCGGTTCGAACTCATGGAAGATCTCCGGCACCGCCACCACAAATCCATGGCTTGCCAGCATCGCTGCCATACGCCGAATCGGCCCCGTGACCTGAAAAATCTCTGAGTAGAGGACCACTCCCGGATAACGTCCCTCCACGTTGGGACGAACGAGATAGGTCCGCATCGGCCCCGTCGGAGTCGGAAGATCAGTCGCTTCAGTCTCAGTAATAATCATGGGTTCAGCTCATCACATGGGGTCGATCAGGTTTGGAGAGAGAATTGAACCGGCCACAGGGTCATTGTACGTGGACGCGAAAGGATTGCCCTGTTTTTCTGTTTTCCAGGTGTTGAAAACGAGCCTGGTCCCTCAGTCCTGCTCCTACAGATCACCGCGCTGCACCTCAATGGACAAAGAGCCAGTTAGTGTGAAGATTCGACACTTAGGGCGCGAGCTTCTGTTTAATCGTTGCCAGATGCTCAGGGGTCGATCGGACCCGTATCCTCACGCCCTCGGCATCGTATTGCTCTGATAAGATCCGCATCCGAGCACGGATCTCCGCCAGGAGCTTTTGTGCCGTAAATGGAAGATGCAACTCCTCGTCGATCATCTCACGTTCAAAGTACCCCATGATGCGCTCACGCAACGCGGTCAGATCGTCCCGGCTTCTCGTAGACAGAAGCACGGCGTCGGGATATTCAGTCTTCAGCAAGCTGATTTCATCCTGTCCGAGACGATCTTGTTTATTCAATACCAAGAGACTGGGAATATCCGTGGCGCTCACTTCGGCCAATACCTTCCGCGTGACGTCAAGTTGGGATCGAAAGGAGGGGTCCGAGGCATCGACGACAAACAACACCAGTGAGGCGCAGGCCGCTTCATCGAGTGTCGACTTGAACGACGCCACCAGGTCATGCGGGAGTTTTTTGATGAATCCCACCGTATCGCTCATGAGCACTTTGGGACGCGTTTCAGGATACAGCGGTCTGATCGTGGTATCGAGTGTGGCGAACAACTTGTCGGCCACAAGCACCTCACTTCCCGTCATCGCCCGCATGAGGGAGGATTTTCCCGCATTGGTGTATCCGACAAGGGCAACGGTCAATTCATGTTCCCGTCTTGCGCGACGCGTGTGGTGCTCGCCTCCAATCGCCGCCAATTCCGTCTTGAGTTCCTTCACTCGATCACGAATTCTTCGCTTATCGAGCTCAAGACTCGTCTCTCCCGCTCCTTTCCCTCCGACCCCTCCGCCTTGTCGCTCACTGCCGCCACCGGTTTCACGCACTCGTGGCGCCAGATAGTTGAGCCTTGCGATCTCCACCTGGAGTCGAGCCGCTCTCGTCCTGGCATGCCGGCTGAAAATTTCAATAATGACTCCGGTCCGATCGAGCACAGGGACGCCGACCGCACGTTCGAGATTACTCAATTGTGACGGCGACAGATCGCAGTCCACGATGACGATCTGAGCCAATTCACGAGGAACGGATGAGGCCTCGCTGTCTTCCTCCGACTCCTCATCCTCCATATCCCCGACGTCCTCCATTTCCACAGCCTCGCGCTTCGAACCCGCTTTGTGCATCGGTTTCTGAAATGACGCAATGGTTCCAGGTCCACCGGTCCACCGCGCTAATTCGGTGAGTTTGCCCCGCCCCAGGACCGTCGCAAACTTATCGGAACTCCGCTTTTGAGTGACCTGCCCCACAACCTGGTAACCGAGGGTCTTTACCAGACGGGTGAGCTCATGCAGGGAACTTTCCAGCTCCTCCTTGGTCACAACGGGAGTCTGGATCGCCACCAGCACGGCACGAGATTGCGAGGGAGTCGTCATCGCCTCTGTTTCCTTGGTTACATGGTGAATGAAGCGGTCTCATCTTAACAGGGAACGGCTGGTTGCGCGCAGCTTACATCGCAATCTTTACGCAGGGGTTGATGAGGGGTCGGTTTTACAGTACGTGCCCGTATCAAGGCTCTAGATGAGCAACCGCGCAGTTGGCCGCTTCTTAACCGCTGATCAGCATCTATCGCCAGTTGAACAGCGTTGTGCTCGGCTTGCCGATACCGCTGCTACGGACATCACGCCTTCTCTGTACCTCTTACAACCAGATCCTCCAAGAGTACGTATGGATACTATTTGCAATGCATACGTACGTGTCTTATCGTATACTTATTCACACATCATCAACTGTGGCCCCCTTCAAGGCAGGTTCTGTTTCACGGAACTCACGGACGAATGCGATTGCTCCTGTTACAACTGCCGCTCTGTCTTCTCCTGCTTTTGTTCAGTGCCCCCGCATTCTCGTTCACGGCCCTGGTGGTTTCCGTCAAGGACGGCGACACGATTGAAGTCTTGGCGAACGGGCAAGCGACCAAGATTCGCTTGCACGGGATCGATTGCCCAGAGAAACGACAAGCCTATGGCACCCGAGCCAAACTCGCGACGGCGGTCTTGACCTTCGGCCAGGCGGTCACAATCCGCCCGTATGAAACAGATAAGTACGGACGACTTGTGGCCGAGGTGATGCTCGCGGATGAGACCAACGTGAACCAGCTCCTGGTCAAAGATGGGTGGTGCTGGTGGTACCGAAAATATGCGCCGGCTGATACGGTGCTTGAAACCTTGGAGACTGAAGCTCGCCAAACCAAACGAGGCCTATGGAACGATCCTCATCCCGTCCCGCCCTGGGTCTATCGGAAAGCAAAACGCAAGCCCCCTGTCGGCGTCTTGGAGCCACTCCCGTAGTACGTACTATTCGCGAACGCTTCGACTGCCACCGTGATAGACCGCTGCGTCAACCCCGGTCCCGGTTTCGCCACGAGCCGCCGCGAATAAGACGGACCAACAAGACTTACAACGAGCCTCCTCTCTGCTTCTTACTTCTCAGACAGGTGCGCGACCGCTTGTTCGGTGTGTTTTGTCGCCACGTCCGCATGCCCTGCGCTCCCATGCTCGATGGCATGTTTCAGCTCTGCGATCCCTGCATCCAGATGCGCATCCTTGCCGGCCTTCAGCGCATGCTGCATGGCCGCTTCCGCGCTAGCCAGGAATGGACCCGTATGACCCTGTTTGCTATGGTCAGCGGCTTCCTTGGCAAGCTTGATGGCATCCTGACGATGCTGATCCTCAGCTCGCATGACATCACGTCGCGCCCCACCCTCGCCGAATACCGGATGGAATGGCAACAGTGTGGCAGTGACGAGGATGAAGAATGCGGCGAGCACGGCAGCTCGTGGCATAGTATATCGTGACATTGATCGGCTCCCTTCTCGATTAGAGTGACCTTACCCCTGTGCTCCCATTATATGAAGAACCACCGGGAGATACAGTTAATCTGTTGGTGACGTCATTGTACCATGCATCCGTCCAGCACATCCCGAGCTCCGATCGCTGATACCCATAGTCGTTACACCAAGACTAGTTTGATCTGGTGCATCGCTCATCACGGGTGATTGTGCAATATCGCGTGATCTATAGAATTGAGGAGCATCTCATTCAGGTTATCGTCATGGATGTGACCGCACACGATTATCGGAGGCCATCATGAAACACAAGGACATCCGTCCGGCATAAGCGCGTGTGGCCGTATCAGTGGGAGAATCTGTTCGGATTGTTCGTGAACTGCAGGGGCTCACGCAGAGCGAGCTGGCGCGGAGGACTAAAATTCTCCAGTCCACCATCTCAGCCATCGAAAACGATAGCATCAATCTGGGAGTCGAACGGGCGAAAACGCTGGCGCGCGTTCTGCGATGCCACCCCGCCGTCCTCGTGTTTCCTGGCTGAGATGTAACCAAACAATCCGCCGCCTAATTTCGGCTACAGTACCACTATCAGAAAAGTGGGGCCTGTCAGCAGACAATCTGCAGGATTCTAGATCTGGCAATCTTCTTCGTTATCAAGGGCAAGCCTGTGTTCAGCAGAGTAGCTGAACACAGGTATCTGACCATATAAATATTCTTCGAGAGTTTTTAACTCAAGTTTCATGAGCTGACGATTAGGCATAGTATTATTTTTATGCCTTAAGGACCTGTCTGAATCTGCGGTTGATAGAGATACTTCTGAAATCCAGTGAAGACCCTTCTAATCTCCTCGGGCTGACCAAGGTCGGCCACGGCATCGGCGATGGCGTTATGGTATTTGAGCTTCAGTAAAGGTGAGAGTTTATCCTGCGCCAGTTCTTCCACGCCGACGCTGACATACTGCGCAAGCACGAACTCCAAGAAGGCCTGCTGTTTGCCGGTGAAATGCACGCTGATCTCCGCTCTTGCCCTGACGGCCCGTTCTTCGCGCGTGAGCGGCACCATCGCGTAGGCCACATGGGCCAGTACATCGAACAGGTCGCTCTTCTCCGCGTCGATGATCCGTTGCATCTCTGCCATCTGCTCACAGCCGAATCCCTTCTCAGCAAGCCCCTGCAACAGTTTGGCGCGTGTATCGGGCGCACTCCAGAGAGTGCGAAGTTCAGCCTCATTCTTGAAGAACTCCGGCAACTTGCCAAAGAACATTTCTAAGAACTGCTGTGCCGAGATGGGCGTGCCATCGGGATGCCAGAACGTCGTCACCATCATGTGCTGGATGGTACGCTCCTTCCCATCAGCGAGTTTCACCTTCGCCTTCCGTTTGCACTTGCAGGGCCGATTACCGCACTTCGGGCAAGGCTTCTTATCACATTTGCAAGGTTGTTGACCGCAGACATAGCACGGCGGGGGAGATTCTTTGATACAGATACAGGGATGCTGCTGGCACGTTTTACAGAGTTCCGGTTCAATCGGTTCCCCGTCCCACTCCGAATCGCTGAAGTGGTGGTGGGCTTTCACAAAATCATAGATCGTAAAATAATCCTTGCCGTCATAGAGTCGCGTGCCGCGTCCGATGATCTGCTTAAACTCGATCATCGAGTTGATCGGACGCATCAGGACGATATTGCGGATGTTTCTGGCATCCACACCGGTCGAGAGCTTGTGCGACGTGGTCAGAATCGTGGGGATGCTCTTTTCGTTGTCCTGAAAATCCCGCAAGTGCTGCTCACCCAATTCGCCGTCGTTCGCCGTGACTCTCTGGCAATAGTTCGGGTCCGAGCTACTCGTTATCTGGTTGATGATGTCACGTACGGCCAGCGCGTGGTCTTGCGTGGCACAGAAGACCAGCGTCTTCTCCTGCTGGTTAATCTGGCTCATGACGATCTCGACACGCTTCTTTTCCCGCTCTTTGATCTCAATGATCTTATTGAAATCGCGTTCCGTATAGCGTTTCTTCGTCTCGATCTCGCCTTCGATGAGCTGGTCGTCCGGCATATAGACATATTCATCGAGCGTCGTGGAGATTTGCTTCACCTTGAACGGCGTCAAGAAGCCGTCATTGATTCCTTCCTTCAACGAATACACGTACACCGGCTCGCCGAAGTAGGCATAGGTATCGATGTTGTCCTTGCGTTTGGGCGTAGCAGTCAGGCCAAGCTGGACGGCCGGAACGAAGTATTCCAGAATGCCGCGCCAGTTACTCTCGTCGTTCGCGCCACCGCGATGACACTCGTCGATCACGATAAAGTCGAAGAAGTCCGACGGATATTCCCCGAAGTACGGCGAGGGCTTGCCGTCTTTCGGAGGTCCGCTCATGAAGGTCTGAAAGATCGTGAAGAACAGGCTGCCGTTCTTCGGCACCTTGCCCTTCTTGCGAATGTCCTCCGGCGCGATCCGCACCAGCGCGTCTTCAGGAAAGGCCGAGAAGGCGTTGTACGCCTGATCGGCGAGAATGTTGCGGTCGGCGAGAAACAGGATACGCGGACGGCGCTGCTTATCTCGATCAAGCTCGCGGCTCAAGTTCCAGCGGCTGTGAAAAATTTTCCATGCAATTTGAAACGCAATGAAGGTTTTGCCTGTGCCGGTTGCCAAGGTGAGTAAGATGCGTGGTTTCTTGAAAGCAATCGCTTCCATCACTCGCTCGACAGCAATGTCCTGATAGTAGCGGCTGGGATGCGATCCGCCCTTGTCCTCGAACGGGACTGAGGCAAACCGATCCCGCCAGGCGTCCTCTTTGGCAAACGTCAGGTTCCAAAGTTCATCCGGGCCGGGATAGTTGAGCCGCTCCCCTTCCTTGCCGGTCTCAATGTCGATGGCGTAGATGCTCTGGCCATTGGAAGCCGATGGCCAGTTTCCCGGCGTAGTTCTTCGCTTGCGCCAGCCCTTCAGTCAACGCTTCATCCCAGGCCTTGGCTTCAATGACGGCGAGCTTGGTATTGCGATAGACCAACACGTAATCGGCGATCAGCGGCTTCGCCCGCCGCCCCAGGCCTTCAATGCGGCCCGGCGTGATGGGATACTCGCGCAGAATTCTTGAGCCTTCGACCACGCCCCAGCCCGCCGCCTTGAGAGCGGGATCGATATGCTCGGCTCTGGTCTCGGCTTCGTTCATAGGCTGCGTAAAACGTAATGTCCGGTCTTTTTCCCACCGACTTTTTCCACAAGCCCGGCATTGAGCAGCGGGCGCAACACATCCATCGCCCCCTGCCGGGACAGGCCCAGCGCCGTCCAGATTTCACCGGGCGTCATGCTGCCGTGATCGCGAAGCAGGTGCAGCAGCTGTTCCTGCTTCGGACGCAAAACCAGTTTTTCCATCGGTTTCGCCTGAAGCGTATGAATCCGCAACCACACCCGTTCGAGTGTGTGGCGTAGCCCCGCCGCACAATATTCCAACCAAGCGGTCAGATCGTCTCCCGCCTTCCGCACCGCATCCAACGCGGCATAATATCTCGGCCGATCCTCCCAGTAATATTCATCCACTGAAAAAATATGCTGTGTATCGAAGCCGCGCCGGTACAGTTCCCACAGCGCAAGCGCCCGGCCCGTGCGGCCATTGCCGTCGGCAAACGGATGGATGGTCTCGAAGCGATAATGCAGAATGGCTGAACTGAGCACCGGCGAAAGCGTCTTGGCAGGCTGGTTCCACCATTCCAGCAACTCGAACATCAATCCCGACACAGCATCGGCCGGAGGAGGGAGGTACTGTCCGACTCGAACCGCGATCGTGCGATACGCCCCCGCCTCGCCCTGATCCATCACCTCTCCGGCCAGAATCCGATGCAGGGCCAGAATGTCCGCATGGCGGATCGTCTTTTTGCCGGCATGCTTCTCCACGTACCGAAGCCCGGCAAAATAATTGAGCACCTCTCGCGTATGTCGCGCGCCGGACGAAGAGAGTTCGCGTCCTTCCTCCAACGCGCGCACCTGCGCGAGCGTCAGCGGGTTCCCCTCGATGGCCGTCGAAGCATGGGCGGTGCGGCTGCGGGTGTCTTTCTGGAGGGCGGGAATCCATGCGAGATCCACCACGGCGCTGTGAATGCGTTCGCGCAGCGCCGCCACCTGCTCGACTTCTCCAAGCAGGGCCGGCGTGATGGTGAAGTGCGGAACATAGGCCATGAGAGAGGCTAATAAAGAGTCAAGTATAAGTCAAGTTTTGCGTCAAGCCATCACAGCTGCCCACTAAACGCCTGGCGCAGCAGCGACTTCTTCAGTTCACTCAGCGCGGCGAGCTTTTGCTGATAGATGGATTCGAGGCGTTGGGTTTCGGAAGAGAGATCGTCAATGGTCCGGACAATCCGTCGCTGCTCTTCGGGAATGGGAATAGGAACTTCCACATTCCTCAATTCATCCATGTCAATCTTAAGAGTTCCATGGGCAGCGTTGCTCAAAACGTTCTCGCCATGGTTAATCCTGGTACGCAACGCAAAAAGTAGAAATCGCGGGACAACGTTTTGTTCCGGTTGGATCGCCCGGATATCCTGATTGAAAGCACACGAAACCATTAGTTCAGATATTTGAGCGCCGTGCGCGAGTCCCATCCCACGAACAAGAGTTAACAGGGAGCCAGCAGGTGCCATGCGCGTTGATGATTCATCAACAGCCCTTTGAGAGATGTGTAATGCTGTATCCGACAATCGAGTCGTCTTCATGTCACGTCCCGAAACCCACGGAATTGTCCCTGCCCAATAGCTACGGTTCGTTTTTGACGGCGTCCCTCCGCTACTGAAGGTGCAAAGTTTCCAGAGAGGCTTCTCCACCCACCCCTTACCCCGCTGCGTAAAGACAGATTGCAGGTGGCTTTCGAAGAGGGCGCGGACGTTGCGGAGGTTCTGCTCGGCATTGGCTGTGGCGATAGCAAGGCCATCAAACGCTTCGTCGAGAATACCGACGATGCGCTGCTGTTCGGGGAGAGCGGGATGACAAATATGAAAGGCCTTCGCCTCCGGGAAATAGATGGTCTGATGAACCGCACCGCTAGCGAACCGGAGAAGCTCTTCGCCCTCTGCGATGAAGAGATACTTCAAGAAGTTGTGATCAAGGTACTTTGAACAAACCCAATTCACAAAATCCTGGCTGGTTGCCATAGGATGGCCCATAACGACCACGTATCCAACTGAAGCTGTTCGCGAAAGACAAACGGTATTCTCCGGTAAGATCCGTGCCGATGAATTCTCGATACCGAGCTCGTTTGTCTTTTCCTGCGTGTCTTCAATGCATCGGCCATGGTTGGTTTTCGCGTCCTGGATTCCGATCCACGGAAGGGTGCCTCCCCAATACTCGGGATGTTTCCTGCTCGGCGTATGCCCCGACTCCAGGCGAGCAAGCTCCGTCAACGGAGTCCATCGCCAGTCTTTTGGCGCAAGTGTCGCTGGCATTCCTACTGCCAACGCAAGCTTTGGCGGAATATACCGCGTGGTAGCATCTCGCCCACCAGTCTCTGTCACTCGCAATACAACTGTCTTCATAGCAACGCCTTGACGCGTCTCAACACCTCCGTACTCTCTGCATCTAGCACGGCGATCTCGTCCATGATCTCCTTTGGGCTGCGGTGCGTCACGACTTCACCGCCGTTGGGATTTTTCACCGAGAGATCGAATGTGGCCTGGTCGATCTCCTTCGCGTTCACGCTCCAACTCTTGGGCGAGTCGGCAAAGGACTTCTGAAGCTTCACGAACTCTTTGAGGTCGTCGTCATTGAGCGGGTTGGTCTTGCCGAGGCTGCGGCCTGGGTCGAGCTGGTAGAACCAGATCTTGCGGGCCTGCCCTGAGCCCGGTCGAAGGGTCGGTGAACCTTTCTCGAAGAAGAGCACCACCGTCTTGACGCCCGCGCCTTGGAACGTGCCGCCCGGACAATCGAGCACCGTGTGCAGGTTGCAGCTTTCCAGCAGCAACTTCCGCAAACTCACCGAGGCGTTGTCGGTGTTGGAAAGGAAGGTATTCTTGATGACCACGCCGCCACGCCCACCCGCCTTCAGACTCTTGATGAAATGCTGTAAGAACAGAAAGGCCGTCTCGCTGGTGCGGATGGGAAAGTTCTGCTGCACTTCCTTTCGCTCTTTCCCACCGAAGGGCGGATTGGCCAGCACCACATCGCAGCGGTCCTTCTCCTGAATGTCGGCCAGGTTTTCCGTGAGCGTGTTGGTGTGGATGATGTTCGGCGCCTCGATGCCGTGCAGGATCATGTTCATGATCGCGATCACGTAGGCGAGCGACTTCTTCTCCTTGCCATAGAAAGTCTTGGTCTGAAGGCTTTGAAACTGCGAGACGGTCAGGTTTGGCCTAGCGCTCAAGTAGTCATACGCTTCGCACAAAAATCCCGCCGACCCACAGGCTCCGTCATAGATCCGTTCGCCGAGCTTCGGCTTGACCACCTGCACCATGGCGCGGATGAGCGGGCGCGGAGTGTAGTACTCGCCGCCGTTGCGCCCGGCGTTGCCCATGTTCTTGATCTTGGCTTCGTAGAGGTGCGAGAGCTCGTGCTTCTCTTTTTGCGAGCGGAAGCGCAGTTCGTCGATGTGGTCGATGATCTCGCGCAGGTTGTAGCCGCTCTGGATCTTGTTTTTGATCTCGCCGAAGATTTCGCCGATCTTGTATTCGATGGTGTCCGGCCCGCTGGCCCGCTGCTTGAACCCATGGAGGTAGGGAAAGAGCTTCAGATTGACGAAGCCGCGTAGGTCGTCGCCGGCCTGGGCTTTGTTGTGATCGATCTGGCCGCTCTTGTCCTTGGGCGCAGCCCAGCTTTCCCAACGAAATTCCTTATCAAGAATGAAGCTGTAGCGCTTGCCCTCCAGCTTGGCTTCGTCGGCTTTGTCCTGCTCCAGCCCATCGAGGTATTTCAGAAACAAGAGCCAGGAGGTTTGCTCGGTATAGTCCAGCTCGGTCGTGCAACCGGCTTCTTTCCGAAGTACGTCATCGATGTTTCTGAAGGCTTGTTCGAACATGAAGGAGTTTCCTAGGAAAGCATGTCACTCAACTTGTGAGTGGAGAATTGACCGTGGAAGATACCCGTTTCCCGCTAAGAAATCACGCCTTCTTCATGAATTCCCAAACGGTAGCAGTTTCCCATCAGAATGTTTGACATCTGCATACTCCATGCATACGATAGAGGCATATCATTGAGGATGGACCCATGCGCACCACATTGGATCTGGATGAGAAGCTGATTCGACAATTGATGGACGTGACCGCCGCCAAAACGAAGACCGAGGCTATTCATCAAGCCGCCGCAGAAATGATCCGGCGAAAAAAGCTCGATCAGCTCAAGTCATTAAGCGGCACGATCCATCTTGATCTTGACTGGAAGCGGTTGGAAGCAGTTGAACTTCAGCATCAATCGACGTTGAAACGCCGCCGCCATGGTCATCGCTGATACATCCGTTTGGATTCCCTTCTTCAATCGTCCGAACTCATTGGAAAAGGCCACGCTGGACCTGCTCATCGATGCCGACGAGGTGATGCTGGTCGGTGTCGTGCTGGCCGAGCTGCTGCAAGGCTGCAGGATTTCTTCAGAACGAGAGACACTCTCTGATGCTCTCTCAGCCTTACCGTATCGTGAAGCGACTCCCTCGATATGGATGCGCACCGGCGATCTCTCGGCACAACTTCTTCGAAAAGGGATAACTCTGCCGCTATCAGATCTCCTAATTGCGGCATTGGCTCTTGAGCATGATTGCCGTGTGTACAGCCTCGATGCCCACTTCAAAAAGATTCCTGGCTTGGCCCTTTACATCCCTGCTTCAACTTAAGTTTTCGTCGAAGTTGCTGCCGTGCCCCTGTCGAGCAGGATGGCGACGAGCATGTCGCTCATGACATTCACGCCGGAACGGGCCCGGGCGATGATCCAGTCCACGGTCATAATGAGGGGAATCGCCGCCAGGATCACCTGATCGGGTAATCCAGCGGCAGCTAAGACCAGAGGCAAGACGATTAGCCCGGCTTCCGGGATGCCGGCGACACCAGCCCCGGCGATAATAGAAGCGAAGACGATCAAGACCTGTTTTGCCATGGGGAGATCGTAGCCCAGCGCTTGCGCCAGGAACAGCGCAGCCATCGCCTCGTACAGCGTGATCCCGTCGTTATTGAGATTCGTCCCGACACAGGCTGCAAGGCGCGCTGATTGTGCCGAGACCCGCATTCGTTCAAGGCAACGAAGGGTGACCGGCACGGTAGCCAAGCTACTATTGCACGAAACAGCCGTCATGATGGCATCGGCCCCTTGTCCGAGATACTTCTTCGGGGATTTCTTGCCCACCAGCCAGGCCACCAATGGATAGTAGAGAAGGGAATGGACCGTAAGACCTGCCAGCATGGCCACAAGGAATATCCAGAGGACGGAGAAGACGCCGACGCCGGACTTACCGACGACCTGGGCGACGACACCGAAGACGGCCAGTGGAACTACCAGGATAATCCACTCGAGAATCAGCACAAGCCACCCATAGATGTGTTCGATGCCTCGCGCAGCTGTTGCGACCA
The DNA here is from genome assembly GCA_902500775.1 of uncultured Nitrospira sp. Taxonomy (GTDB): domain Bacteria; phylum Nitrospirota; class Nitrospiria; order Nitrospirales; family Nitrospiraceae; genus Nitrospira_D. The sequence goes on along the minus strand of CABVRZ010000003.1, from coordinate 105,206 downwards.
CTCCACCCTTCTGGTCTGACTTGCCATGGAGGTATCGCAGGGTGCCACCCAGAAGCAGGGCAAGGAGAACAACACCGATGATATTGTTACTCGAAAATGGATTGGCGAGGGTGCGGGGGATGTAGGACGCGAGGTACTCGATCGGGCTTTGCGACCCGGCCTGTACGTTGGCCAACGCGGAGGACGAGAGCGTGGTGCCGGGCACGAGATGGAGGAGCTCATCCACATGCCCCAGCCAGGCCAACCCCGGCCGCCAGAGATTCATGATCGCCAAACCGATGGCCATGGCGACGGACACGTTGACGAGACAGATGATCAACAACCTGGTTCCCTGACTCAATGGGATACTGGTGCGGACCAAGGCATCGAGAATTGCAAAAAAGATGAGCGGAATAGCAAGTGTCTTGAGCGCCCAAACCACCCGGAGACCGAGTTGGCCGAGTTGCTCGTTGCGCAAGCCGTTCAGATAGGGTTCTTGCCCAAAGACCACGCCGAGCGTGGCTCCGCTGATCACGGCGATCAGGACTTGGAGATACAGAGGGATCGGAATCCAACGTGACGTCTCGTGCATGATGGTCTCTCGAGCCGCCGCAGCTTACCCGGTTTAATCGTCAGAAACCACCGCCCACTTGGAAAGAGAGGTGCCGACTCTCATACCGAAGGCTCAGGAGGGCCGATAGCCTGTGGCTAGGTTGGAATGTCGCGGTTGCCGTCGTAGGACGCGCGAGATTGAAAGGAGAATTTGACGACGTCGCCGTCAGAAACCGGCGAGTCTTCTGAGCCAATTTTTTTATTGATCATGACGAGCGCTTCTCGGTTCTGAATGAACGGACGCAACCCACCGAGTTGTGCGGGATTGGTTTCGACGAGTTGCTTCACGGTGGTCGTACCTGGCACAGATACTTCGAGCTCACTTTCATCAACAACGGCCCGCAGTGTCTGACCAAAGATCTGTATCGATACCATCAGCGAGTCACCTGGCCCATCACCCACATCACTCTGATCCGTGTGCGCGGCTACTATACATGATCAGGTAGCTTGACCTCATCTCTGCTGCCCCTCCCCTGCCCGATAGGCCTCCTGCAGCAGTTGCGCGACATGCTTCACTTCAACAGAATCGCGCAAGCCATTTTTCAACTGTACCATGCAGGCTGGACAGCTCGTCGCAACCACTTCCGCGCCGGTATTTGTGATTGCACGGGCCTTTCGCCCGAAGATCTTCTGTGACGTGTCGTAGTCTTTGACCACATAGGTCCCAGCACCTCCGGCACAACGGTCGGCATCCTGCATCTCCACAAAGTTGACGCCAGGTAACGACGCCAGCACCTGCCTTGGCTCCTTGGTCACACCTGCCGCACGAAGATGGCAGGAGGAATGATAGGTCACACGTTGTGTGAGGCCGTGGCGCGTGGCCATGGGTGGCTGCTTGGGCGAGCGGGCGACAAACTCTGCAATATGGACGACTTTCTTGCCCAGCGCCTCCGCTTGCTGACGTTCGGCTCCCTCTGGAAAGAGGGCGGGATAGTCTTTCAACATGAGGGTACAGGACGCGCAGCCGGTGACAACCGTTTCATATGGAGCCAACGACTTGAGATTGAATCGCGCGCCGTCGATTACCAGGTCGGTATGTCCATAGGTCTGAATCGGGGTACCTGAACAGCGTTGCGGCGGCAAGGCCGGCTCGACTCCATGCTTCTTCAAAACCTCGATCACCGCATCCCCGACTCCATCGTCAAAATAGTTGGCGGCACAACCATGGAAATAGGCAACGCTCTGTGATGGAACGGGATCGACTCCATTCGTCGTCAAGTGGGCGTATCGTTCACGCAAGTGTCGTCGTGCGAGTGTTGGCAACACAAGGTCATGCGGCAATCGAGCGGTTGGAGCCAAGCGCTTCATGACGGGCGCCAAGATTCGTTCCAGCAGTCTTCGAAAGAACGGGCGATCCCAGATGGTCTGCGTCGCAGCCAGCGTACGGAGCATGGCCTCAAAATTGATGCCCTTCGTCTGACTCCTGAAAATCCACCCGGCTAGGCGGTTTGGGTGCTCAGCCCGTTTCTGCAGAATCAGGTCCGAAACATCCACACCAGCCGGACAGATCGTGCGGCATGATTTGCAGTTGAGACAAGCCTCGACAACACGCTTGGAATTGAGATAGCTGTAGTCCTTGGCCGTCACAATCTCGAACCACCCACGGGCGCTCATGTCCTCCGATTGAAAGACATCGTACACGGGGCAGACCGAGTTGCACTTGGCACAGGTCGCGCAGGACTTCGAGAGTCTGGTGTAATCGATATGCTCAGTGAACGAGGCCTCGCTGAGCTTGATACCAGGATTCAGGACATGACTCGGATCAAAGGCCCTCTTCACTTGCACGAAGAGATCGTACAGTTCATCGCCGAACATGCGCTTCACAAATTCGGCGCGAATACGACCATCGCCATGCTCGCCACAAATCGATCCCTCGAACTGATTCAAGACCGCCGAGTGGACTTCTTGATAGGCTCGTACCATCTTCTCGAAATCACCACGATCGTTTACGTCCAAGAGTGGAACGATGTGTGCGTTGCCATTGCCGATGTGGCCGAAGATGGCCACCGGTACATTTTGCCCCTTAAAGAACTCTTCCAAGTACCGAATCAGATCGCTAATGCGCTGAGCCGGGACCACCACGTCGTCAACGAAGTTGATCGGTTTCTTTTTCGGGTCAAATCGGTAGAGCGTCGGGTATAAGGCTTTCCGCGCTTTCCACAGCTGCTCTCGCCGTTCAGCATCGAAGGCGAGCGTCGGTGGTGAGGCCAGTGCATACGGACGACAGATCGTACCCAGGGCCTCCGCCTGCTCATGCAGATCCACTTCAATCGCGTCGGCATCCAGTTCAAGCAGCAGCGTTGCAGCAGCGTTGTCGGGAATGCCGTGTGCCGCCCTCCCGATAAGGTTCAGCGTGTTGGCATCCATCACCTCCAACGCGCTGGGTCGGAGTGTTAGAATCCGTGGGACGGCATCGCCAACTTCTTCAAGTTGTGTAAAGTGGATCAGGGCGGTGAGTGTGGAGGTCGGCTTGTTCACCAACGTCAGCGTGGCTTCACTGACGACGCCGAGCGTGCCTTCGCTGCCAACAAACAGTTTGGGAATATCGAATACGCCTCGCGCCAGCCCATCCGCGATCCCAAACAGGTTGTACCCGCAACTATTCTTACTGACGGTTGGTTGTTTCTCTCCGATGAGGTCCGTATGGGCCTGAACCAGGATCAAGACATCCCGTAAGGCCGGCACCATGGTTAAGAGACGCTCGAGCGACGGATCCGTGAGCGCATAGGATCGGGCCTCGATCCACGACGAGGAGGCGAGACAGACCCGGAGACGGAGGATATTGTCTTTCACAGATCCATAGCGGAGCGTATGGGGGCCGGAAGAGTTGTTGGCGATCATCCCGCCCAGTTTACACATCTCCCCGCTCGACGGATCCGGTCCGAACATGAGTCCTTGGGAGCTGAGTTGCCGATTGAGTTCAGCCAGGACCATTCCCGGTTGGACCCGGGCCCATTTTTCCTCATGATTGACCTCAAGAATCCGGTTCAGACGTGACACGTCAAGAATGATCCCGGATCCGATCGCAGATCCGGTGAGGTTCGTGCCGGCTGCCCGTGGGGTGAGCGGAATGCCTTGCGTCACGGCATAGGCAACAGTCGCCGCCATGTCCTCTTCTGATTCCACAAGGACGACTGCCTGCGGAGGAATCCGGTAGATGCTGGCATCCACCGCGTAGGCTGTAATGGTCGGCAGATCGTCTTTGACTTTCGACGAGCCTAGGAGGGCGCGAAGATCATTGGCGACAGCGCGGGACTTAGTCGGTTGAATGAGTGTGGGCGAGACCATGAGAACACTCGCATTCTAAACAGCAATCATGAAAAGGACAAGGCGATTGTCGATCCAGGACACAATCGCCTAGAATGTGCGGAGGGTCATACGATATGAATCGACCAACGCTCTACATCACTCGGCTTCTCCCTCAATCTGTGCTCGAGGCGATCCCGCAACAGTACCGTCTGCTCAGCACCCCCTCGGATACTCCACCGACTGCGAGCGAACTTCAGAAAGAGCTGCTGGAGGCTGACGCCGCTATCTGTACACTGAGCGATCGCATCGACGCTTCACTCCTGGCCCACACAACTCGACTCAAGGTCATCGCCAACTATGCGGTGGGGTATAACAACATCGATGTGACTGCTGCCGCACAACGTGGCATCGTCGTCAGCAATACACCTGATGTGTTGACCGACGCGACGGCTGACCTCGCCTGGGCCCTCTTACTCGCTGTTTCCAGACGGATCGTCGAAGGAGAGACGTGGGTCCGGACTGGCACCTGGCCCGGCTGGAGCCCAACACGGATGCTTGGAGCTCAGGTATCAGGCAAGACCCTTGGGATCGTCGGCATGGGGCGCATCGGACAAGCGGTGGCACGACGCGCTGTGGGATTTGACATGCCAGTGATCTATGCGGGACGTCATTCCATTACCTCACCGCCAGGCGCGGCATGGGCCAGGCGATCCCTTTCCGAACTCCTGATGGAGTCTGACTTCCTCTCCCTCCACGTCCCGCTCACGGAGGCTACACGCCATCTCATCGGCCCACGTGAATTGGCCACCATGAAGCCCACCTCGTTCCTCATCAACACTGCACGAGGTCCGGTCGTCGACGAAGCCGCGTTACTCTCAGCGCTTCAAACCGGAACCATCGCGGGTGCTGGACTGGATGTCTACGAACAGGAGCCGATCGTTTCGGCCGGCCTTCTCGCGCTTCCGAATGTGGTCCTGCTTCCCCATCTTGGATCGGCAACACTCGAGACCAGAGTGCGGATGGGGCTCATCTGTCTTAAAAATATTGCCGCGGTGTTGGAAGGTCGACGGGCACCAAATCAGGTAAATGGAAGTGCCATGAAGGGGTAGAGCCGCCTGCTACGAGGCATATCGAAAGCCGACCTCCCCTCCCTCGTACTTTCCCTTGAGCGCTGCCAACCGCTGCGGAACATCATGAAACGAAGGAATCGCTTGAAAGGCGAGGGCCGCCTTCTCCCACTGTTCCTCCGCTTCATAGAGTAGTCCCAACTCATAGCGAATGGCTTGCCCTTTCGCTCCCTGACAACGAGGATCGGTTAACACAGTTTCGAGTCCCGCAATCGCCTTAATGAGCTGTTGCTCGTCCTTCAGGCAGACGGCGATCATCAAGGCCGAATCAAGATAGAATGCATCACTGCCCAGCGAGACCTGAAACGCGTCCTTGGCTTCTTCGTACAACCCCATATTCTTATAGGCCACTCCCAAAGCATAATATGTCTCGTAGTCGGGTGGTGGCTCTGGCGATTCCTTTGCTCCTTCCCCGCCTGTCATGGCTGGTATCGCCGGAGTTGGTGCATGATCCGACGCTGAATTGATCGCTGATATGGTCACATGAGAAACTGGCTGCGTGGTCACTACGGAACCCTCGATCGAAGGAGCCATTTCGGTCGAGTGGGTGTGCGCCTCTGGGTCTTGGACAACATGCGTGGCCTGTAAGTCGTGGTCCTTTGAAAAAATATTTGAGGAAGACGAGACAACATCTGGCTCAGCCCCGATAATGACAATCTCCGGTGCCTCTTGCTCCGTCGGTTCTGTCTCCACCACCTCGCCTTGTCGATCTGCAGGAGGCTGTTCGCTCTGAACCTCGTCTTGCACTGCCTCCATGGCTCCCGCAGACCCCTTCTTCACTTTCTCGGATAGACGACTCACGAATTCGGCATCAGGAGACAGAGCCTTCACCTTCTCAAACAGTTCCTCGTGGAGACTTTCCATCCCAGGCTCTGGATGAGCTAACAGGACTTCGACAGCCTTGGCATACTGAAGTGCGGCCACGGCATGGTTGTCTCTTTCTTCATACAGTTCACCGTTCAACTCCAACAGCGGAACAGAGTTCGGGTCTACGCTGAGCACCTCTTGAATCAGTGATTCCGCCAGATCCAAATCGTGGGCCCGCAATGCCGCTCCGGCTAAAAATCGATATTCCCCCACCGCCACTTGCACATCGCCCCGTTGCAAATGCAGCCGAGCCAGCAGTTGGCAGACCTGTGGGTTTCCAGGCTCTCGCGTCAACAGCTGGTTCAGGATGGCTTCTGCGCCGCTGTACTGTTTTTCTGCGATGCGACGAACGGCTTCGGCGAGCAGATCAACCGGCTCCGTGGGTTTCTGCGTTGGCATAGATTTCAAAGTCGGTGCAGCAGCGGTGGGTTTCACCGCGCTGACCGATCCGGTGCCGCCATTTTTAAGGCTGTCAACGAATTGAGCCGCCTCGCTGTTCTTTGGATCAATCTTCAAAACGGCGAGATACGCGTCCTTGGCCTCATCGTACCGTCCTTGAGCTGATTTCTCTCGCCCTAACTGCAGATAGACCTTTGTTGCTTCATCCTGCTGATTTTCTTGAATGCAGAGTTCTGCGACGCGTTGCTGTGCATTGAGATTCGACGGATCGTGGGCGATGATCTTTTTGTAGATCTCGAGCGCATCTTTCCCACGACGCTCCTTGAGATAATATTTCCCCAGGGTAAGATAATCCTGCACGGCACTGCTGATGAGGCCACGTTCGACATTCAAATCCCCAAGGTGACGGTAGACCTCATAGCGATTTGCATCACACTTGAGGACCTTCTTGAACGCCGCAATGGCTTTGAGAGTTGCGCCTTCCGCTCGAAAGGCTGCCGCCGCTTGCAGATAGGAGCCAGCGGCTTCGCCCGGCACGTTACGCTTTAAGTGTAAATCACCGATGGTATTGTAGATACTGCCATCGCCAGGATTTTCAGTGGCCAGTTTTTTCCACTCTGCAATTGCCGCTTCGTACTGTCCTCGAGAAGCCAGCAACTGAGCCTGTTGAAGGATACGACCTCGATCCAATGGCACGAGCCTGCCCTCCATGAACAGAACAGCCAAACGCTAACAGTCTCAATGAGTTTTGTCTAGGAATTGAGGGAAACAGGCAGGGACCTTGCGGCGGAAGGAACCACTCCCCCTCCACGCATGAGCAGGAGAAGCAGTCCTTCCACCGAACATCAGACACGAATGAGCAATTAGGAGGCGACGACGGCCGACTTCAACACATTGGCCGCTTGCGGACCCTTGGCGCCTTGTACGATATCAAACTCAACGTTTTCGCCTTCTTTGAGCGTCTTGAATCCGTCTCCCTGTAACGCTGAGTAGTGAACGAAGACATCGTCTCCATTATCCAGCCGAATAAACCCAAACCCTTTGCGATCATTGAACCACTTGACCGTACCTTTTGTCTTCACGGACTCCTCCTTTTGTCAACAACGACGAATAGTTACGTAGCCCATTGACCCACGCTTTGCTCGATAAGAATTGTAGAATCGGACGAACGAACACTCGGCTGGCAGAGATGGACGGGCACCTGAAGGAGTGATGAATCGCTCACGGAACCCATTATCATATTAGGATAAATTCGCGCTGCATGTAACATAGGGCGTATTCTCTGTCAAGGGAATCTTTACTGACAAGATTTTCTCCTGTGTTTACAAGGGAGATGGACTCTCCTATAGTGTCCTCAATTTCCCCGTCTCTGAACTTCTGTGATCTTACGCACACTACTCGATCGCTATATCTTCACGGAACTCCTGTCTCCGTTCGGCCTCAGCCTTGGTGCCCTCTGTTTTGTCATGCTGACCCGAGAACTCTTGCGTCTCGTCGAATTACTGGTCTCCAAAGGGGTCGGGATCTGGGCCGTCCTCAAAGTGATTGCCATGTTGCTTCCTTCAGGGCTCGTGCTTACGCTTCCCATAGCTGGGCTGATCGCCTCGGTCACGGCCTTTGGTCGGTTGTCCTTTGACAAAGAACTTGTCGCCATGCGTGCGGCCGGACTCAGCCTTGTTCGCCTCTCGCAACCAGTGCTCTTGTTTTCCATCTGCGTCTTTACCTTGACGTTGGTCTTGTCTCAATGGGGACAGCCATGGAGTTCGCTCAATCTCAAGAAGGTGGCGCTTAACCTCTTGAAGGACCAGCTCGCGCTCGCATTGGAACGTGGCACCTTCAACGAGCCGATTCCCAACATGATGATTTATGTTCCGGAAGGTGACCAGGATCACCCGGCTCCTGGTATCTTCATCTCCGATGAGCGCCTTCCGAATGAACCACGCGTCATTGTGGCGGAACACTATCGAATCTTTATGGATGCGGCGCATGACCATGTCGCCCTGCAGTTAGAGAACGGCATGATTCACAGTCGTCCGACTCAGACTGATCAGTCTCAACAGATTGCGTTTGCCAACTACGATATTAAGATCAACTTAAACCTCAGTAGTTATGCTGCGACTGAAGAACGCCCCTCGTACGAACAAATCACGGCGCGCCTTACTGAAACCGGAGGCCAAGATGCCACTGCACTTCGCCGTATGATGGAATATTATAAAGACCTGGCCTTCCCAACGGCCTCCCTCATCTTTTGCCTGCTTGGTGTGCCGATCGGGATTGTATCGAAACGGTCCGGTCGTGTCGGTGGTTTCGCCGTTGGTGTTGGCATCATCATTGCTTTCTACATTCTGAATATTGGGTGTGATTTTTTAGTGACGGCCCTCATTCTTCACCCATTCTGGGGCGCTTGGCTCCCTAACGTCATTTTCATGATCATCACCCTTGGTCTCTTCTACCGGATGAGCCGGCAGTAGCACGATGACGATTCTGTTCCGCTATATTCTTCGCGAGTATGCAAAAATTTTCGGGATGTGTTTTTCCGGCTTGGTGACGATCTATTTGGTCATCGATTTTTTTGAAAAAGTTCGTCGCTTCCTTCGCTATGAATCTGGCATCCTACCCATTCTCTTATATTTCGCACTGAAGATCCCCTTGATTTCCTTCCAGGTCGCTCCATTTGCCGTTCTCGTCGCCACCCTCATGACCATCGGTCTTCTCTCACGCAGCAACGAAATCACAGCCATGCGAAGCTGTGGAATGAGCCTGTTCTGGATGTCCTCTCCCTTTCTTCTGTTCGCTGGTGGCGTGTCACTCATCCTCTTCAGCTTCAGCTCTACGATCATCCCGCTAGCCTCTGAAAAGGCTGAGGAGGTCCGCGCAATCCAGATCGAGCAAAAACCGGCACCGGTCACCGTCAAAGCCGTTCAACCGTGGGCACGAATCAGCGCGAATAGCCTTATGAAGGTTGCTGAAATTGATGCTGAAGGCAGGACCCTGCGAGGGATACGCATTTTTTATTTCCGTCCACCGTTCCAACTCGACCGGATTACGGAGGCGGAGGAGGCCCGCTATATCACAGACGGTTGGGTCCTTCAAAACGGCCGACATCGCCGATTTCACTCAAATGAGACCGTGGAGCTCACTCAGTTCTCGGAACAGGCCATCAGTATTCCATTGATTCCAGATGATTTCTCCAGTTCACTCGTGGGGAACTCAGAAACAATGACCTTTAGGGAAATTCAGAACTACCTTGAACGCTTTCGCCAGGAGGGCTTCACGTTTTCCCGCCTGCTCACGGACTACTACAGCCGCATGGCGTCGCCCCTAGTTACGATTGTGATGGTCCTCGTCGGAATTGCATTGAGTCTACGACGGAGCGGTATCCGCGGAGGCAGCATGACGGTTGGAATCGGACAAGCTTTTATTGTGGGATTTTGCTATTGGACCACACATTCCATCGCCATCGCACTTGGACGAGGAGGCGTTCTGGCACCCATCTTAGCCGGTTGGATGGCAAATGCCCTGTTCTTGAGCTTCGGTCTGTATTTGTTGCTAAAAGTTCGCCATTAGACATCCGTTTCTTTGTTGACTGTCTACCGGTCTTCCGGTAAGAAAGGCGCCGTGGCGCCACTATAAGGAGGGAGCAGCATGGCCTCACGTGTTGTGATCACAGGTCTTGGGGTGATATCTCCGATCGGAATCGGTGTCAGCGAATTCTGGAAGTCGGCCCTCACGGGTCGATCGGGGGTGACGGCTATTCCCTCCTTAGGCTGGGCTCCCATGTCAGACTACCGTTCTCGGGTCGCCGGCCAGGTCCATAATTTCTCACCGGAACAATACCTGACCGCCACCCAAGCCAATCGCGTCGATCGCTATGCGCAGTTTGCGTTGGTCGCCGCGAAGGAAGCGCTGGCCGATGCGGATCTCAATATGGCCAAGGAACGTCCGCACCGCGTGGGAGTCATCGTCGGGGCCGGCATGGGCGGGATGGTCATGGGTGAACGTGAGATTACGCAGCTCTTTAAAACGCAACGCCCCCACCGCGTCCATCCAAATTTTATTCCGACCATTACGCTGAATTCCGCTTCGGGAATTGTTGCCATGGCGCATGGCGCGAAAGGTCCCAACCTCACCATCTCGACGGCCTGTTCGTCCAGTGCCCATGCCCTCGGCCAGGCGCTCCACTGCATTCGCACCGGTCAGGCCGATGTCGTCATTGCCGCTGGTGCTGATGCCAGCATTACCCCGCTGGTCTTTGCGGGATTCTGCTCCTTACGCGCCCTATCCAGTGAGTTTAATGATGCCCCTGAACGTGCGTCTCGCCCCTTCGACCGACGTCGAGACGGCTTCGTCATGGGTGAAGGAGCAGCCGCGCTCATCGTGGAATCCTTGGCGCATGCCAAGAAACGGAAGGCCAGAATATATGCCGAAATCGCTGGATATGCGGCCACAAGCGAAGCCTACCACATGGTGATTCCTCAGGAGGATGGGCAGGAAATCAGCATGACGATGAAAATCGGACTGGAGTCAGCCGGGATCAGCGCTGATCAGGTCGACTACATCAATGCCCATGCCACATCCACAACGATCGGAGATGCCGTCGAGACCAAGGCTATTCGAAACCTGTTCAAGAATCGAGCAGACAAGATCGCCATCAGCGCCACCAAATCGCTCGTTGGCCATACGCTTGGTGCAGCCGGCGCTATTGGAGCCGTTGCCACCACATTGTCAATTCATACCGGGCAGATTCATCCAACCGCGAACTACGAGGAGCCTGACCAGGATTGTCGATTGGACGGCATTCGTCGAGCAGTTCAAGAACGAAAGATTCGGTATGCCCTCTTAAATGCTTTCGGATTCGGCAGCAACAATGCCACCGTGGTCTTCAAGAAATTTGTAGCGTAAGCAATGAATGATTGACTGATCATGAGGCGCCACGTCGCAGGCGTTGCTGCGAAGGGCCTCATTCCACTAGTGAAGGAGTATTCATAATGACTGAACGGATCGACCCTGCGATCACCAAAAACATCGTGCATGCCTTGGCCACTTACCTCAAGAGGGACCCTGCGTCCATCACGGAGAACCACCACCTTCGAGATGATCTGGGGCTCGACTCGGTCGCCGTCATCGAGTTATTGTTCGAGATCGAAGAGCGCTTTAAGCTTCAAATTCCGGACCAGGACCTTCCAGGGCTCAGCACCGTCGGATCCGTTGCCGCCTACGTCCAACAACGACTTACTGAACCTACCCAATCGGGATCACCGAAGACGGCCGCAGCCCCCTCCAAGGGAACCTCGAAGAAGTCCGTCTCGAAGAAGGCGAGCGCATCACACTCCGCTTCAAAGAAGCGAGTGTCGTCAAAATCCTCTCCGGCGAAATCCACATCGCGCTCCTCCAAAAAACCTACAGCGGCCGCAACGGCAACCGCGAAGACCAAGAAGAAGGGTGCGACACGATGAGTAAGCCTCAACTCCCCACACCAATCACGCTCGCCCAAATCCATGACGTCGTTGGAGGTACTGTTCACGGTGATCTCCAGACACCGGTCTCGGCGCTGACAAGCCTCGGCCAGGCGAACTCCTGCGCCCTGTCCTTCGTTACCAATGACAAGATGGTCAAGACCGCAGCAACCACCCAGGTCGCGGCACTACTGATCCATCGGCATCAGCCAGATCTGGCCATTCCTCAAATCGTCGTTGACAATCCCATGTTGGCATTCGCACGTGTCGCCCAGAGATTTTTTGTGCAAACCCCGCCTCCCAGAGGGATTGCAGAACAGGTCACTCAGGGGGCAGATGTCCGAATAGGCTCCGATCCATCCATCTGGCCATTTGTGACGCTCGGCGACCGCGTAACGATCGGAGATCGCGTGACCCTGTACCCTGGCGTCTTTGTCGGATCAGGCACCACAATCGGGGATGATTGCATTCTGTACCCCAACGTCGTGGTCCGCGAAGGCTGTTCCCTTGGCGCTCGCGTGATCGTCCATGGCGGCACGGTCATCGGAGCAGATGGGTTCGGCTATGTCCAGCATCAAGGCCGGCACCATAAGATTCCTCAACTCGGCGGCGTTGTGATTCAAGACGATGTGGAACTCGGTGCGAATGTGACGATCGACCGTGCCACATTCGGCCACACTGTCATCAAGCAGGGTACGAAAGTAGATAATCTCGTCCAAGTTGCCCACAATGTCACGGTAGGAGAGCACTGCATTCTTGTTGCCCAAGTGGGCATTGCCGGGAGTACGACCATCGGTCGACACGTCATGATTGGCGGTCAGGCTGGGCTGGCTGATCACCTCACGATCGGCGACCAGGTGATGATCGCGGCAAAATCTGGCGTCAATCGTAGCATTGAGTCAAATCAAATCGTCGGTGGCATACCCGCTATGCCGCGAGAAAAGGCTTTGCGGATTCAGGGCGGGATCTTTCATCTTCCTGAGACACGTGAGCTCGTGCGTAGCCTTGAACAGCGTGTCGCAGCTCTAGAACACCAAACTCAGACGCCGCCACGACGAACGTCAGGATCCAAAAAACGACGCTCGTGACGATCTGTCCACCATCACTTCGCGACGGTGATCACCCGCCTCCAGAGGAACATCTTCGCCCAATAGAATCCTGCCCAAGGCATCAGAAGGGCAGGAATCATGTGCACACGGCCGTAGGAGAAAGCGGCAATGGCACTTCCCACCAGCAACAGGATACCGATACTGTACACGAGAGGAATCAGTTGGCGTCCTGCATGTTCGATGTCCGGTGCGGAAGCTTGTTTCTTGAGCTTCCCCTTCTGTCTGTTAAACCCGTCTCGCATCCGCGCAGCCAGAACCTCAGGGAACTCACGAAGCAAATACCGCTGATACAGAGTCTGTGCGGCCCCAAGCCCGATCCCAGACAGGAATAAGCCTGAACTCTGATAAAAGGTATCCCACGTATAGCTGTCGGTTCCGAGCAACTGGTATCCCAGCCCCCCAACACTCCCGACTAAACAGACCAGACCGAGAAAACCGGACGGAAATAGAATATACGTCTTCACGTATTCGAGCGCTTGCTGCATGGTTTGCTGTGGGTGATGAACGGTAATGAGTTTTGGCACGCGACTCCCCTTCTAGTTCACACGCTAACCTGACAATGGAAGAGCATTATAACGACCTTGTGCTTCCCAGATAAAGTGGGAGAAGTGATCCTCTGCAAAGACCGTCTTCCCGCACTCCTCCCAAGTGTGTCAGATACCACGGTGTGCGCACTCTATATCATCGATATTCTTGATCATTTGTCCCATCCATCCTCTGATCCAGAATATACAGCCCCACTCTTAGCTGGGTACTGCGACAGACGACCCATGACATACGGGTTGACGTAGGCAGGACGAAAGGGACAGGCTTGAGAGAACGGGTTTCGAACAGAGAACGAACTCACCACAGGTGGAAAAGTTGCTGACTGCTACGTGATCAAGAGTGACGCTTTTTGACGTCAATTACCTCTTGAAGAGTGGATGCGATGGCATCAAGACTCTCAAGAAGCGATGTGAACTGATCCGAAACCTGCGTCGTTGTAGAAGACAGAGGCGGCCTCCTTAACATCTTTCTCAGTTCAACCTGTCCCGCAGCAGGCGGCTTTATCGTCTCAACGACTGCGATCAACGGAGTGAGGCTCAAATCTAGCTCACGAGGTTCCCTTCCTTGCTCTGAGCCTATCACCTTGACGACTGGACGAAGAGGATAGCGGGTATTGATCTTCACCACCACTCCCACCTCCTCAGTAGTCAGCCGAACTGTGGTCCCTAGCGGATACACCGACAACTGCTCGACCAGCGCCTTGAGAATCTCCCGAGGAAAGGTCGCCCGCTCAGTCACAAGGAGTTCTTTCATGGCTTCATGCGGAAACAGCCTGGTACGATACGGTCGCTCACTCACCAATGCATCAAACACGTCAACCAGTCCACAAATCTGGGCCATCTCATGAATCTGTCTTCCTTGGAGGCGACGGGGATACCCCTGTCCATTCCATCGTTCATGCGCCTGGCATGTCAGTGGCGCCAGCCAATGAAAGGCTGAGTCGCACGTAAGCATAATCTCCGCCCCGCGCTCCGGATGTTGTTCGATCAACGTCCGTTCCTCTGGAGTTAACCGCCCAGCTTTGGTCAGCACCTGTGTAGGCACGGCGAATAACCCAATATCATGAACAAGTCCAGCCAAAGCAAGTCGTTGCAGTTCTTCTCCATAGTACCCCAACCCAATTCCAACTCGGGAACCCAGGATCGCAACGTTCACTAAGTTGGTAAGGAGTGGAGACCCTGGAGGTCCAGACAACGCTTCAACCACAAGCTCATCGGTCTCCTGCAATGACGCAACTATATCCAATGCAAGCGCTTCGAGCCTTCGCATCGGAATAGCACGCTGGGCCTTGACGGCTACCGCCGATTCGTCCAATGTCTGAATGGCCCTCTCGTACCACGTCTTCACGACACCACCCGTCAGGAACATGAATATTCCTTTCGACACACAAATCCGCTATGACACCGCTGCTGGGACCGTTGGGGCTTCGCCGTATGACTGCAACCTTGAGAGTTTGACACATGAGTACATTGAGAACATCGACGCCCACATAGCAGATTGTAACGCTCTTCTGGATCAAGAGCTGGTTCCTGACTGACTCACGAGGAAACCAATTGCTATCGATGTGACAGAGCCGGAGCGATCACAGAAGTTTTGATTCAGTGCAATAACACGCCTTGGATAGCTAACCGTTCTACTCGCCCACTCTCTACCCATTCTTCGATCGTCCGGACGCACTGAGTGAGGCGCGTCTGAACGGCCGCCACGCTCTGCGCCGAGACAACCACACGTTGTTGTAACACTATCGTGAGAAAACTATGCAGTCCCATAAAAAATGTCACGACTTGTGAGGCATTCACTTGCTGGGCAGCTGACCACAACTGTGCGACGCGCTCCACGGCCATCAACAGGTCCGTGGAACAAGCCTCAGGCACGGTATGGCCCGATGTGAGTGCATGGAGAACAGCAGTCAGATGAACCGCCTGTTGCTGCACGAGTGTGAGGAACCCTTGGTCTCCCTCAGCCGATCGATCGAGAAACTCTTGGATTGAAGCTACCTGGCAGTGTCCCGTGCCACACTGAATAAGTGCTTCGGCTTGCGCCACGATAGTCTGGACAAGATTTCGTGGAACTGTTTGGGATAGGCCGGAGTTCATCTGAAGCTCATGCAGTATGGTCAACAGCTGCTTCGTCGGAATTGTCATTAGTTGACCATTTTCGGGAGGCTGCGGAGACGCTTCGCGGAACATCACTCCTGTCGCTCGAGTCAAGGCTCCATGGATATGTCCTAACTGCTTACAAAGAGCGAGGAAGTCATCAGCCGAAATCCTGGCAGACGGATCTTGCACCGCTTCAATAAACGGCAATGCGGAAAAACTTGCACGCTCGACATCGGTGAGATGAACAGTGGCTGCAGACCCACCAAGGTTCGTGATCCCAACCTTGATCGCCTGAGCCAACGAACGGTGTCGGCTTGATTCTGGTGCCTGTTGCAGTTCATCGAGCGCAACATGAATCTGCTGAAGCCACTCATGTGCCTCTTGCACAAAAAGCTCAACGAGCTCTTTTTGAAACCCATCTTCCGCTTCAACAGGCATACGCGTCCACCCTTCAGCACAACTCCAATCACATAAGCGCGCCGGTCATCCGGCCTACGACTGTCCCCTTCCGCTTCCAAGTTGAGACGCCAACCCTGCGATCTCCCCCAATTTTCTGACCAGATCTTCAAAGCGCTTGGTCGCGCTCTCAGCAGATTGTTCTGACTCTTGCACCCGTTGCCTCAGCACCTCATTGCGTTCACTTTCAGCCGCAAGCATTCCTTCCAGCTCCTGAACTCTCTTAGCCGCTCTTTCCAATTCTTGTAGACGTTGAGCCGTTTCACTTCCTCCTTTCCGCTCAGTCAAGAGCTCGGCTTCAAGTGACGCACGTGCCTGTTGATGCTCCACAATCCGCTGCTGGTCATTCGCCAGTCGCGCTTCCGCATCTTTTAGTTTGACCGAGACTCCTTCCAGTTCGGACAGTTGCTGGACCAGTTGTTCGGCAGCTTCGCGTTCGGCGCTCAAGGAGGATTCTAATTCGGCGGCTCGGTTGGAAGTCACCTGAGCATTCTGCTTCAATGAGTTGACGACATCGTGTTCAGACTTGAGCGCTGCTTCCAACTCCAGGATTCGTGCCGCCTGCTGCTCCAGCATCGCCACCTTCTGTTGTAAAGAGGATTCCACTTCGGCGGCTCGGTTGGAAGTCACTTGAGCATTCTGCTTCAATGAGTTGACGACATCGTGTTCAGACTTGAGCGCTGCTT
>CABVRZ010000003.1:0-88521 GCA_902500775.1 uncultured Nitrospira sp. | reverse complement strand
CCAACTCCGGGATTCGTACCGCTTGCTGTTCCAGCATCGCCACCTTCTGCTGTAAGGCGCTCACTCGCTGATTCGCTATCGTCAACTGCGTTTCAATTTCTTTGACTCGAACAAGTTGTGCAGTGAACTCACCCACCCGCTTGCTGAGCTCTTCCGAACGCGCACGCTCACTCTGCAACTGACGATCGAGCTCTGTGATCTGACTTACCTCTTGAGACCCAGTCTGAATCGTATGTCCTGGCTCATGAGGTATGGGCTCTGCCATGGTCCCTGGAACGGGAGGCGGTGAAATCACGACAGCGGATGACGACTCCTGTCGTTTAGCCAGAAGCTCGAAGACTCGGTCCTTGAGGGACGTGCCTTGGAAGGGCTTCTTCAGCACCCCATCGGCTCGGCACGACTCTGCCTGCTTGGTGACTTCGTCATTGACGATGCCTGAAATCAGAAGAACAGGCGTTGTTGCCAGTGCAGCCTGTCCGCGGACAAATGCACACACTTCGTACCCGCTCTTGTCCGGCATGATCACATCCGATACCACTACATCAGGCCGTTCCTTGGCCAGATAGGCTAGGGCTTCCTCTCCATTTGCCGCGAGCGTGACGCTAAAGCCTGCCTCCGTCAACAGTCGCTCCGCCACTTTTCGTACCGCAATACTGTCATCCGCGATCAGGATCTTCGGCATGCTCGCACCTTTCGTTCATCCCACCACCAACGGGTATCACCACGACCCCATCCCTAATCTGGACACCGAAAGAATTGGAATTTCTTCTTCGCCGTTCGCATAACTTCCCTCGGCTGGCACATCTGTGCCTCGATAGGCCTGAATCACTGAATGATCAAGCGTCTGGAGAACCGGAATCTTTTCATCGATACAGATCACCATATCGCCTAATGCATGTTTGACTCTCAGACACAAGGGACTGTTTCCCTGGATAGTACGGCAAAGTACTGCAGCCAAATCAAAGACCGGGAGTACCGTTTGGTTACGTCGAATCACGGCTGTCACAAATGGGGTGCGCCCAGGTACAGGGATAGACTCACCCCATTGACCGATATCCCCAACCTCCAGGGTCTTTACCGCCAACCGTCTTCCACCGACAGAAAATACCATGACATGCCAAGATCGAGGCATTCCATGGTGCCGCGAATTTCCAGTGGTTCTCAGCATGTCGGGCTCTTACTCTGGATGGCTCCCTGTAACGCCACGATGGACTCTCCTGCCAGTGGCTCAACACTCGCCCCCCCGCCCTCGATCTGTTCTTCGATTACCCAGGACGTGTTGAGTACAAGTGCCACGCTGCAGTTGAAGAGAATTAGCCCTCGATACCACCGTCGTTCCGGCCCACGAAACTGGGCGGGAAGGGGCAGGACCTGAGACCGTTGAATCTCAAGAATGCCATGGACCTTCTGAACTTGCACACTGCATCGAGACTGCTCATGTGCAAGTAGCACCACATCGATCCTCTCCCGCAACCTCTCGGCAGGCAACTGAAGCCGCCCGGCAAGATTCATCGCACGATAGAGTACCCCTTGCACAACCGGCGATTGAAGAAATTCCACGCCCTCATTCGCCAGAACCCCCTGAATGAGTTGGGCCTCAAAGGCAAGATATCTTCCACCGATCGTTGTGATAAGAAAACACGGCGGAGAAGTAGACGTGGGTGCCGCACGCTCCTCCTTTTTCGCCGACACGCTCATACCATCGCCTTCGGGTTCATTCTCCGCAAGAATTCGTATTTCGTCAATCAATCCAGTACTTTCCGCACAGCTACGTGCTAGGCGTACGTGGTCGTCCCACCCACCGCTCGACTTCTTGAAGCAACATCCGCTCTTCAACTGGTTTCGCGATATAGGAATTTGCACCGATGTTGATCGCCTTCTGCCGATGTTTGTCCCCTGCCCGTGTCGTCATCACAACGACCGGTGTCTCGCGGGTTTCGGCGCCTCTTCGCAAGGCTTGGATGACCTCGAATCCGTTCAGTTTCGGCATTTCGAGATCGGTCAGAATCATACTGTACGCAAAGGTTGATGCTTTCCGGAGTCCATCTTCTCCATCGACCGCCGTATCAACCTGATAGCCAGCTGACTCCAACATCTTCCCGACAAACTTGCGAATACTTAGGGAGTCATCGACTAATAACAGGCGGACACCCTGATGTCCGGGTACCCTCTCCTGGTCAGGAACCACTGGTTCGGATCGAACCTGCGCTTTTGAAAGAACGGCCTGTACAGCCATCTCTTGACT
Source organism: uncultured Nitrospira sp. (assembly GCA_902500775.1). Taxonomy (GTDB): domain Bacteria; phylum Nitrospirota; class Nitrospiria; order Nitrospirales; family Nitrospiraceae; genus Nitrospira_D. The sequence goes on along the minus strand of CABVRZ010000003.1, from coordinate 86,276 downwards.
GTCTCGCCCAATTAACCTCGTTGGGTCGACAACCAAAATGACTCGCCCTTCTGGATCGATCGTGGCTCCCCCGAAACACGATTGTGTGAGTAGCTTCAGTTTGCCCAATGATTTAATGACAACTTCTTGTCGCCCCAACAACTCGTCAACGGCCAATCCAATCAGACCTCCAGCTGCACGGACGACGACCACCGGCATCGCCCCAGTAACCATGCCCCTCTCTCTCCGAAGTAGATAGTGCAACAGCTGCACCTCAATGATTTGGTCACCGACCTGCAACCGTGCTCGCTGATTCTCCACTCGCCACGACGATGGAGTGGGGATGGTCACTTCCTGGATATTCAATAATGGGATCGCATAGCGTTCAGCACCAGACCGTACAATCAAGGCCGTGGCAATCAGCAACGTGATCGGAAGGCTCAGTGTAAATTTAGTACCAGCACCGAGTTCGGACTCCACAGCAATGTGGCCGTTCATCCCTTCGATGACTCGCTTGACGACATCAAGCCCCACCCCACGTCCGGCTTGATCACCAATTGTTTCAGCTGTTGAAAACCCTGGGCAAAAAATCGATTGCAGAATTTCAGCATCGGGCATGGTTGCAACCTGGCTTGAATCGACTAATCCCATTTTGACAGCCTTCGCACGTATTTTAGCCAGGTCCAAACCGGCCCCATCATCTTCGACTTCGATGATCATTGAATTGCCACGATGCGCCGCATGCAAGTGGATCGTCCCGACTTGCGGCTTGCCTTTGTCACGACGTTCTGCAGCCGATTCAATGCCATGATGGACCGCGTTGCGGACCAGATGGACGAGAGGATCTACCAAGCGTTCCACCACTCCTGTATCAACTTCCGTCTGTTCACCTGATGTCACTAAGGTCACGTCCTTGTTTGATGCACGAGCCATCTCTCTGATGGCTCGACGAAATCGTGTAAAGGGCGTCCCGATGGGAACCATACGGGCGTGGGCGATTTCATCTCGCATCGCGAGCATCATCTGTTGGAGCTGACTCATCTCGTCATGGGCCCGATGAATAGAGCTATGGAGCTGAGCCATAGACTCACTGATGTCGGCACTGACCTCACTAATGTGGCGAGCCAAGATGTTGAAATCATCATATTTGTCCAGCTCAAGGGTCCCGAAGTCCCCATCCCCGAGAAGTCCATGTCGCACTGGCTCGACCGGTCCAGCAGGTACCTCACGATACGTAAAGGTGTGTTTATCTGAAAAAGACTGTACGGACTCAGTCAAGCGGGCCTTACACGAGAGAACCTGCTTCGACAGTTGCTCCAAGAGATGCAACCGCTGTTCGAGTCTGCCACGACCGATCACTAATTCTCCGACCAAATTCATGAGTCGCTCAAGACGATCAGAACTGACACGAATAACCTCTCGATTTCTCTCAGATTCTTCGTCCTCTCGTTTCTCAGGCCTCTGATCCTCGTCTGCACGTTCCCGAGAGCCTTCAACCACCGGAGGCTGGAGCCTGGATTGCAGTGGGGCCACAGTCACACTGGCAGTCCGCCTCAACCCTTCAAATTCCACACGAACGGCCTGAAACCGCTTCCTGGTTTCGCCAAGACGACTCCAATCTCGTTGCGTCAGGAGTCGAACCACATCCACCGATCGCAGCATAAGGTCGGTCAATCCAGGTAGCACCCTCAGCCGACCATCTCGTATCCCCTCCATCACGTCTTCAACGTGATGGACAAGATCCCCGATCGACTGAAACCCAACGGTGTAGGCTGATCCTTTTAAGGTATGCGCCGTTCTGAAGAGCTGGTGAATCAATTCCGTATGAGGAGGACTCCCATCAAGCTGGAGGAGATTAGTTTCTAGGGTATCGAGATACTCATGCGCTTCCGGTAAAAAATATGCCAGAACATCCGCATCCAATGCTGGGATCAAATAATGATCCGACACGGTGATCTCCGTATGCACGACTGGAGTATCCGGCCCTGGCGCATCATGCTTCACATTGGTCGCCCCAGAGAAAACGGGTGAGGCTTCCGAGATTGACGGCACAGGGGCTTCCTTGGCGCAGAGGAGGACCAACCGCTCAAGACAGGGAGGCACGTCATGCTGCAGTTGCTGAACGGTCATCGGATCACGACCTAGAACGAGCCGAATCATGGTCATACCCTGCTCAAGAACATCCACAATGTCAGGCTGAAAAGTCCGGCGTTGTTCCCTGATCGCGATCATGCAATCTTCCATCGGAAGTGCCAGGTCTCCGATAACCTGATAGCCGACAGTATAGGCAGAACCCTTCAAGGTATGGATCGCTCGAAAGAGCCTGTAGAGCAAGTCGTCATCAACCTGACAGCGAATCTCGCTAATCAACTGTGCAATCGTGGTCAGGTGTTCCTCCGCTTCAGGAAGAAAATAGGACAAGATCTCACTGTCGATGGCTGGAACGATATACTCGTGCGTTACAGAAGAGGTCGATAGCTCGGACTCGGAAACATCGCTGCTACCCAGTACCGGATTCGGCGCCGACGCCAAGCAGCGCTCAACGAGGTCCACATCCTCACTACCACCTTGACCGATGGATTGCACAATAAGTTGAATGTGTCGTGTAAGGTCACACATGGACGCCACTCGGCCAGGCCAATCGGTGGGAGGAGTGTCCGATGCATGTTCGAGAAGTGTTTCTAAGCGCTCAGCAAGCCGTGAGATTCCCGCATACCCATACAACGCAGCAGCGCCTCGAACACGGTGCGCCACGATATACTGTCCAACGAGCTGCTCGGGAGACGGGACACCAGTATCCGAGGGAGACAACGCCTTCATCACCACCGCCATGGCGTCCGAGGCCTCAAGCACAAAAATACTGATGAGATTGTCTCGGTCGAACTCAGCGGTCATGGCTCTCTCTGCAGGCTGAGATGATGGTGCACTCCGCGAACGACGGAGCGCATCAGGCAAGCTTAAACTGAGAGACCGAGCCTGTCAGCCCCTCAGCGAGCTTCACCATTTCCTCAACGGTTGCGCGGGCTGAATCTGTGGATTTTTGTGTCGCAACCGCGCCTCCTGTGAAGTCTTTGATCGAACGACCGACCTGGTCTGTTGAGGCCGTTTGGTTGGCCGCAGCTGAGGCAATGGTTTGTGCAAGCTCTGAGGAACGTTGAGCAATCGTGGAAATTTCTTTGAACACATCACCGGTCCGTAAGGCGGACACCGATCCAGCTTCGACGGTCTGTGTTTCATGCTCCATGGCAACCACGGTATGTTGCGTGTCACTCTGAATCACTTTCACCAGGTCCGCAATTTCACGCGTTGCTTGCGCCGAACTTTCGGCTAGTTTCCGCACCTGATCAGCCACCACTCCAAATCTTGCCCCAGCTTCACCGGCACCGGCGGCCTCAATGGCCGCATTCAGTGCAAGCAGGTTGGTCTGATTAGCAATGTCTCGAATGGTTGACACGATCTGCGAAATTTCGAGAGACCGATCACCCAGTGCCTTCACCTGCTTCGACATGCGCTGCACTGCTGATCGAATGCGCTGCATATCCTGCACAGTTTCTTGCACAGCGACGCGACCATCTTCCGTTGCCTTTAACACTTGACGGGCCGATTCAGAGGATGCGTCCGCTGTTTCGGCGACCTGTCGCATGGAGACAGTAAGCTGTTCCACCGCGCTCAGCGTCCGGATTGACTCCTCGGCCTGATGACGTGCGGTACTGGCCATTTGTCCTGCATTTTCACGTAAGGCCCCAGCAGACCGATTGACACGGTCGGCCGCCTCTCGGACTTGCTTCATGAGCTGGGCAAATCGCTGAATCATGAGATTGAAACCGTCCGCCAAGTTCCCAAACATGTCAGCCGTCACCTCACCACGCTTGGTAAGATCGCCCTTCCCGACGTCCGACACTAACACGAGGAATTGCACAAGGCGTTTTTGCATCTGGTCACGTTCCTCTTCCGTTGAGACTAAGACCGTGATCCGATCCAACATGACATTAAACGCCTGTGCCATATGTCCGACTTCGTCTTCGCTTTCCAATCGAGCGCGAGCGCGAAGATTTCCCGCGGCTGCCTGTTGCGCCACGTCAGCCACATGAATGATGCCGGTGACAATACTACGGGAGAAAAAATATCCAATGGCCAATGACAACAGGAGTGCGAGCGCTGCTCCAGCGAGCACCAGGTTGGTCAGATCTTTAGCCATAGTCTGTCCCTGGTCGTTGAGTTCACTCGCCAGGTCTCGAATCAGTTCTGCCATCCATTGAAAGCGCCAGGTCGATCTGCCATGCCACAACGCGACTTCCGTCGAGAGTACCGTGACCCCCAATTCCCTCATCGCCTTCCGTTGCTCCTCCGTGAGCGACGGATCAAAACTGTCATTGAACGCCCCAACCGCACTTTCAGCAGACGCAAAATACTCTCGCAACGTAAACAAGAGAACGTCCAAATCTTGGCCATCCCGTCGTCCGTCCAACGTCTCATGATTTGCGAATGGTCGATACGCCTCCAGGGGAGTCAGCGTCCGTTGCTTCAGCCCGGCGAGGGGAAGAATGGCTTCATCAAAATCAGCCTTCTGCGCTTGAGTAGAAACACTCAACAAGGCATTGTGATAGAGACTGAGGTTGGCATTGCTGACAGCCGTCTGAGACACACCGACGGTGGATTCGTCGTAAATGGAACGCAGTTGCCCTTTCAACTGGTGGAGCCCCAACAAACTGACCATACTGATCGCCATCATGGCAACAATGATCAAAGAAAACCCAAGCAGAAGTTTGTCTCGAGTTTTGAGATTCGTGAACCAGCCCTGAGGTGACCATTTCCACACCTTAGCTGACTTCGCCATAACGTTCCTCCTCACCACTCAAGGCCGTCTGGTACATCGGCACTGTGGGTTCCATTCCTATCTTTTGATCAGTCATCCACCGCTCCCTCTAAGTAGGTCAACAGACGTGAGACTTCTAAAATCCCGCACAATCGGTTTCCCACTTTAAGAAAACTGAAGAGAAACGGATTGGTCTGCCCGATCGAGTTCCCCGAAGGCGCGATAAGGTCGTGTGGATCGATCGAACGAGTTTCTGGAACCTCATCAATGACAATGCCAATATGATGACTCCCATGCCGCACGACGACCACATATTTCGGACTCATCGCAAGAGAAAGACCCAAGGTTGCTCTCAGGTCAATGAGAGGAACGATTGTCCCACGGAGATTTGCAACCCCAATCAGTGCGGCCGGCATTCCCGGCACTGGCGTCATGGATTCCAATGCAAAGACTTCCTGAACCTGACGAACGTCGATGGCAAACACTTCTCCGCCAAGTGAGATCATGCAGATTCGTAATATCCCGGAAGATCTCTCCTGAGGAGATATCAGATCCGACTTCAGCTGAGGTAAATCACCTATGAATTGCATACGCTCCATGCCCATGTATCGGCCGGTCGTTCAATTCAGCGCAAGCTTCACAGCTTGCAGCAAATCCTCTGACTTAAAGGGCTTGACCACATGCCCATTGGCTCCCTGCTGCTGTCCCCAAAATTTATCGCTTGCTTGCCCTTTCGACGTGCACAGAACAACCGGAATGCTCTTGAACCGCGAATCGCTTTTGAGATCCCTGCAGACCTGGAATCCATTCCGGCCTGGCATGACTACATCCAAGACAATCAAGTCTGGCTTTTCATCGGCAATCTTGTCTTCTAATCCATCGGCAGTAGAAAACGACAGCACAGTATGGTGCGCTGACTTCAGATATGATTCGATCAGTTGCAGTTCTGCATATGAGTCATCGACGATCACGATTTTGCTCATAGGCGCCGTCCTCCCCTTTCAACAATATTCTTCCTAGGCATGGTTTCTCCGCTATCCTGATCGCACACCAGAGGTGGCCGACCTATCCCGCTCGCGTCGAGTGATTCCCCGACGCCCATCCGTTCCCGTTTTCTCGGAAACAGCTTCTCGTAAATGAAAACGGAACATCCCCCTAGTTTGTGAAACCCGATTCCGTGCAAGACAAATCTCGGCCCTCACACGACCGATTCGTGCTGCTCCCATGCAGTGTATCGACTTACAATTGGTTAGCAAGAAAACGGTGAATATCCGCAGGTTTTGCGTAGGAGGGTCCGCCAAGAACAAATCATGCAGTTGCGAAGGAGGAAAGGAACGGAGCTCGGTGGTACGGATTACTGAGAAACTTTGCGTCGATTGTCAAACCTAGCCAGCAGGCATGACAGATCAATGGACCGAGACAGATGGTCTGCCCACCGATCAAGCTCACCCTGCAGTCGAGCCGTGACCGATGTTGAGAGATGACCATCAAGCGGTGGAAACCCCTTCCTGAGCCGGGCACGATTGAGCCAGGCTCGACGAAAATGAGGCTCATCAAAGACTCCATGAATATAGGTGCCCCAAACAAGACCATCCTCACGAATTGCCCCATCAAAAAGATCCTCTGTCATGACCCGTATCGAATGGGCTCCTCCCATCGGGACAACACCACGCTGAATTCGAAAACATGGACGTTCGTGTATGAGCACAGTGGATCCCATATGGACTTGATAGCCTCGAACTGTGTTCTGTTCATGCACTAATGAGTCAGTTGGATTGGCTTCTACTTGCGTGGTGTGCTTTGTTGGTCTGAGCTCAGTCTTCGTACTCAAGTAGCTTAATCCCCTACTCTCGCCACCCTGTTCAACCGCGTATGGGTCCGAGATGGTTCGCCCAAGCATTTGATAGCCACCGCAGATCCCGACAAGCTCTCTCCCGCTAGACACATGGCGATCAATGATATCTCCATACCCCTGTTCTCGCAGATAAGAGAGGTCGGCTAGCGTATTCTTACTTCCGGGAATGATTACGATATCCGCATCACTCAGCGACGCTGGCTTGGCAATGTAGTTCAGGGCGATATCAGGCTCGGCTCTCAATGCATTGAAGTCGGTAAAGTTGCTCATGTGCGGTAAAAGAATAACGGCGATATTGATTCGCTCTGACGAAAAAGCGATCTGTTGCTGACCTGCCAGATCCAGACTGTCTTCTTGGTCTAACATCAGATCTCGCAAGAAGGGCACGACACCCAGGACGGGAATCCCACTCCGAGACTCCAGGAACGTCACCCCATCGGCAAATAGCTTCGCATCTCCTCGGAATTTATTGATGATCACGCCACAAACTCGGGCTCGTTCATCCGGTTTCAGTAAGTCTAATGTTCCGATCACTTGCGCAAAGACACCCCCGCGATCGATGTCAGCCACCAACACGACACTGGCATCAGCCAGCTTGACGACCGGCCAATTGACCAGATCCCGCTCTCGAAGATTCACCTCTGCCGCACTTCCAGCCCCTTCGATCATCACCACCTCGTACTGGCTGGCCAGCCGAGTGTAGCTGTCCTGCACGATCGCCCACAGCTGCTGTCTTTGTTCAAAATAGGTAGAGGCCTCCTGTTTTGACCACACGGCTCCCCGCACGACCACCTGCGAGCAGGTATCCGACTCAGGCTTGAGCAAGATCGGGTTCATATCAACGTGAGGGAGGATTCCACAGGCCTCAGCCTGGAGCGCCTGAGCTCGGCCAATTTCCCCACCCTCAGGAGTCACGAACGAATTCAGCGACATATTCTGCGCTTTGAATGGAGCCAGACGTACGCCTGTACGGTGAAGTAGCCGGCAAATCCCCGCCGTGATCAGACTTTTACCCACGTCCGACCCGGTTCCAAGAACAGCAAGTGCCCGTGCCGTCATCGATGTGCCTCATGCCAGGCTTTTGCCTTCGCCAAGCCACGAATAATACAGTCGCTCACAACTCGTCCTACCAACGCCCCAATCACGGTGTGTGTCCCGCTATAGACATGGAACGGCCCCTGTCCCCGAAGCGAGCACGCAATCACGACCGCATCGGTCCCGGTTCCGGTAGCTGCAGCGTCGCCCAGGCAACTCAGCACATCATGATCTCGTAGCACGCCGCTCTTGGCCTCTGTCGCAACCTGTACCGCACCGACCATTGCGGACTGAGACAGGCTGCCGTTTGTGATGAGCATGAGGTTAATCGTCCCAGGTGTGGTTGATCGCTTGCTACCAGGGCCTCGAGGTGGCCATTCGCCAGCTCGAACGGCATTCGTGACACCAACCGTGGCAAAACACTCCACCCATAACCCATCCCACGCAGCTCGTGCTGTCACTACTTGAGTCATCGGAACCGCCGTCATCAACCCAACAGTCGGTGCATGGATTCCCATGCGAGTAGCCAACGCCCGCAAACAACGTCCGGGCTCCTGAAAGGGCATTGACTGTTTCCCAGCCACCAAGGGAGTGGCCTCTACCTGATGATTGAGGATGTAGGAAGCCACCGTGAGCCCTCCCCCTTGTGGAGCCGATGACAGCACACGCTTTCGCCCCTCAAGCTCAATCACCAGCGTCTGCCCTATGACACGATGACGAGTATGGACCCGTACAGAAGTCTTCTTCATCACGAACCATGGTTAAGGAGCAATGGAGAAAGTTCTCGAATAAGCCGGTCATTCTCGATCCTCGTTCTGACGGCGAGTCGAACGGACCGCGAGTTGGCACCGGGCACTGAAGAACAATCTCGAATCAACACCCCTCTCCCGCGTAAGCGTTCGGTGATGTCCCGTGCAGCCTGGCCACGAGGTAACTCGACTAAACAATAGTTCGCATAAGTGGGCATCACCGTACAGCCAGGTAACGCCGCAAGCTTCATTCGAAAGCGCTCACGCTCCACGCTCATATACTTCAGGCTTCTTCTCGCATGAGCTTCATCTTTCAAAGCCGCCACCGCCGCAACTTGTCCCATCGCACTCACCGACCAAGGCGGTAGCTGTCGCTGGAGTCGTCCGGCAGTTGCCGGTGCCGCCACGGCATAGCCCACTCGCAGTCCGGGCAACGCATGGAACTTGGTCATGCTGCGCAGGACGATCACATGCGACCGCAATTCCACTCGCCCCAGGATGGATCGGTCAGGACAATAATCAGTAAATGATTCGTCGAGAATCAACCAGCGACCGCGTCGGTGAGCAATCATCGCAAGTTGCACAAGATCTTCCACTGTACAGGCCTGCCCTGTTGGGCTGTTGGGATGGCAGAGGATTATTCCATCAATAGATTTTCCATCACGTCGTCCTGTTTCCAAGACCTGCCGAATACGATCGATTGGGATCGCATAGTGGTCGCGTCGATGTGCATAGAGTGTTGTGGTGGATCCCCCAGCTCGCTTCATCGCCGAAGCATATTCGGAAAAGGTAGGCTGGACGACAAGGAGCCGTTGAATCTTTAACGCACGAGGCAGCGCATCAATCAGCTCCGTGGAGCCATTCCCAACAACAATCTGGCCCGGATCAATCCGCCACAATGCGGCCAGCGCGAGGCGAAGAACCCAACAGTCTGGGTCTGGATAATGGCCCAAGAGATGCCTGGAAGAGGCGATGGCTTTCCAAACATACGGGGAAGGGCCCAATGGATTGATGCTCGCACTGAAATCGATGATCTCGCCGGTATCACATTTCAGCTCTCGTGCGGCCCCGTAGATATTCCCACCATGCAGGGGTTTTTTTACACGAGCCATCTGATTCCCACAGCCAGGAGAACAACCAGCACCGTGCCCATCGCCATCACCTTCGTTGCCGACAGAATGTCGTCGGGCTCGACAAGGCGCCCTTCTGACCCAAGGATTGGACGCTCCTGTGGAATGCCGTCATAGAAATTGATGCCACCGAGTCTCACGCCCAAAACACCGGCCATCGCTGCCTCAGGCCTCCCGCTGTTGGGACTGGGGTGCTTCCCTCCATCTCGGCTGAACACGCACCACCCCTGACGAACTGGTTCCAGTTGTCTGGTGATCAAACCGGCGCCAAGAATCAACGCCGACCCTGCAAGCCGCGCCGGGATCCAGTTGACCAGATCGTCGAGCCGAGCTGATGCCCATCCAAAATCAGCATAACGGGTATCGCGGTGACCAATCATGGAATCAAGCGTATTGATGGCCTTGTACGCCAATGCTAAGGGGGCACCACCTATGGCCAAGTACAGGAGAGGGGCAACCACACCATCTGCCGCACTTTCTGCGACTGTCTCAACAGTCGCACGAGCGACCTCCGATGGGGATAGTCCGGCCGTATCTCTCCCGACAATCATCCCCACCGCTCGACGCGCAGCTGAGAGATTCCCGGCCTGGAGTGGACTACCCACCGCATGGGCATGGTCCCACAGATCCCGCGCAGCCAACGTCATTGATGCCAAGATGATCGAGAGTGCAGACCCAAACCATCCAGCAAACTGTTCAGCCTCCTCGATGAGAACTGCGGCAAGCACAAAGGTCAGGGTTGGTAATGCGACGGCAAGACAAATTCCTGCGAGGCGAAGGCTGATCGCACTCCGGCAGACCTTCCGAATTTCATACTCAAACCATGTAATACATCGTCCCATCACACGAACAGGATGCGGCAACGAGTGCGGATCGCCAACCACGGCATCCAGGGCTGAAGCGATGAACAGTTCTCCGCCGGTCATGACAACCGGAGCAAGAGAGGAACGAACAACAAGAACAGAATTTCAACGGTCTCGTTGGTTGCCCCAAGGGTATCTCCGGTGATCCCACCGAACCAGCTGCGGCACCCCCACCAACCCATCAACACGACAAATGCTCCACCCATCATGACGACGAACGAGCTAACGACGCCAAAACCCACGCCCAGTCCAACAGCCACAACCAGTGTCGCCAGGACAACGTGCCGCCAGGATAGATGGGTAAGAAATGGTGCAGCCAACCCTCCTTCTTTCCTGGCATAGGGAGAAACCCACGCTGAAGTCACCATAGCCCACCGGCCAACAGCCGGCATACAGCACAGCGCCGGTAGCCGCAATTCCTGAGGCAACGCCATCAAACCCACATACCGGAGAATCAGCGAGAGAAAGAGCCCGGTTGCCCCGAGTGCACCGATGTGAGGGTCGCGCATGATCGACAGTCGTTCGCTCACTGTGCCGCCTCCGGCCAATCCATCCAAAGTATCAGCCAAGCCATCCTGATGAAGTCCGCGTGTCAGCAGTACCAAGAGCGCGATCAACAGTGCGTTCACGACGAGAGGGTCAAAGCCTGTGTGCAATACCAAATCAGCGATAGCCAAACTACCGCCTATCAGCAAGCCGACGACGGGATACCACGCCATCGACGTCGCGAGCTCAGGCGCCGTCGGTTCATGATGAACTCTGCTCAGAGGAATAGTCGTGAGAAAATGCCAGGCAAAGATGAATGGACGGGCGACAGCTCCCATAGGCGTCACAGCTTGTTTGCAACACCGGCTTCTTCGAAGGTCGCCATCTCCGTATAGACTTTGACCGCCGCACAAACGAGATCCATTCCTAAACAGGCGCCGGTCCCCTCGCCGAGTCGAAAATCGAGGTCAAACAGCGGGGTCAATCGCAGATGGTTCAGAATTGCACGATGCCCCTGCTCAACGGATCGGTGCGCGGCAATGAGATACTCGCGACACAACGGCTCAATTCCCACGGCGACCAATGCCGCGGCACCGGCGATAAATCCATCCAGCACTACAGGCATCCGGGAGGCTGCTGCTCCGAGCATCAGTCCAGCCAACCCAGCAATTTCCAATCCGCCAATCTTCGCCAGCACACCGATCGGATCGGACGGCTTCGGACGATGGAGATCAAGAGCGCGTTGAATCACGCGTACCTTGTGCGCACGATCGGACTCCTGAATACCGGTCCCATGCCCGGTGACCGCTTCCACAGGCCGACCGGTCATCACCGCAGTAATGGCCGCACTGGAAGTCGTATTCCCGATGCCCATTTCCCCGGTTCCAATGAGGCCGATGCCTTCCTCTACGGCTTCCGTCGCCAACTCGATCCCCACCATGACAGCGCGCTCTGCCTGTTCTCTGGTCATTGCCGGTTCACGCGAAAGATTGTGCGTCCCATTCATGATTTTGCGATGAATCAACCCAGGGGCGGCCGTAAACTCGTAATCAACTCCGATGTCGACCACACGGACAACCACGCCCGCATGTCGAGCGAGGACGTTGATACCGGCTCCACCCCGAAGGAAATTCAACACCATTTGCGGAGTCACTTCACGGGGATACGCACTCACACCTTCTGCGGTGACACCATGATCCGCAGCGAAGGTGAAGACCATTCCACGGGGGATACTTGGCTTTAATTCACCGGTCATGGTGACATAGGCTGTCGCCAACTCCTCGAGCTTGCCGAGGCTGCCAAGCGGCTTGGTCAGCCGGCCTAAATGAGTCTGTGCTTTGGTTTGTAGAGCTAAATCCAGCGGTTGAATCTGACGACAGACATCCTGAATCGACATAATGCTCCTTTCCTCACTTCAGGCGAAGCGGAAGTCCACTGACCACCAGATAGGCTTCATCCGCCCCTGCGGCAAGGCATTGATTCACTCGTCCAGAAAGATCGCGAAAGGCTCGCACCGATGGTTCAGCGGGAACAAGGCCACATCCTAACTCATTACTGACGATAATGACATTGGCTCCAGTAACTCGCATCGCCTCAAGAAGGGGTTCAATCCGAGCAAGAATGATTGAGTCCACGAGACCACTTCCGAGCAGATTACTTAACCAGAGTGTCACACAGTCGAACACGATCGTCCGATACGCTGGTCCTTGCTTAGCAAACCATGCCTCCACATCGAGAGGTTCTTCAACAGTCTGCCATTCGGCGGAACGAGACGTCTGATGCCGAGCAATTCGCTCCACCATTTCATCATCAAGGCCCTGCCCAGTCGCCACGAATGCACGTGGCCGACTCGAGCCGCCTAACTGAAGCGCGATCTCGCTTTTCCCGGATGAGGCTCCACCCAACACAAGAATAATACGGCCCTTGGGTCGCCCTGCCGTCCGACGTTTACGTGGAGTTTTTGGCGACATTCCGTTCCCACAAAAACTCGGGCTCGCCCTGTGTCTTCGCGACCCACCGAGCGAGGACAAAGAGGGTATCGCTCAGGCGATTGATAAACTTGATGATCTGCGGATCAACCGGCTCGGTCTTCGAGAGTGCCACACACAGACGCTCCGCTCGCCGACAAATAGTCCTCGCCTGGTGCAGAAAGCTCGAGACTTTCCCGCCACCAGGGAGAATGAACTCCTTCAGCGGTTCCAAAGTCTTCTGGCATCGATCGATCATTTTTTCGAGGCGCGTGACATCGTTCGCCATCACCTGTGGCATGTTCCTAAATGTCTGTCCTGGTGCCGTCGCGAGAATGCTCCCGACATCAAAGAGCTTGTTCTGCACCCATCGCAGCTCATCCTCCAACTGACCAGCCTGTTTGTTACCCCCCTGCGTTTCGCTATTGAGCACCCGGACGATCCCGATGGAAGAATTCAATTCATCGACGGTGCCGTAGGCCTCGACTCGAAGACTGTCCTTCCACACCTGTTGGCCGCCGGCGAGTCTTGTCTTTCCCGCGTCTCCCGTTCTGGTGTACACCTTCGTGATTCTCATACTCGTCCCGCTCCTCCTCGTGATCTTGATTGCCCCACGCATCGTAATGAATCAATCGGCTCACTGGAATCCGGTTGCGCCACCCCGCCGTCTCCAAATCAGGAGCCGGTTCAAATTTCGAGACGTAGCCCAGGCACAGATACGCCAGAATCGTCACTGATTTGGGAACACCCACCACTCGCTTCAGCGCCTCATGATCAAGAATACTGACCCAACCAACACCGATCCCTTCAGCCCTAGCCGCAAGCCAAAGATTTTGAACAGCGCAACAGGTACTGTAGAGATCCATGGCACGCACCGTGGAACGACCAAGCACATCACGACCGCCACGCCGCCGGCTACACGTGATGCACAGGTTGACCGGCGCCTCTTCGATCCCCTCCAGTTTCAAACGTCGGTAGAGATCTCCCTTCGGACCTGTATAACGGCGTGCGGCTTCCGTATTGGCTTCAACGAATAAACCCTTCACCGCTCGTTTCGTCGCCGCATTTCGTATCACCACAAAATCCCACGGTTGCATGAAACCGACTGACCCGGCATGATGAGCGGCCGACAGCAATCGCGTCATCACGGGTTCAGAGATTGGCGTCGGGAGAAAGTTTTTACGCACATCCCGGCGCTCGAAAATTGCCCGATAGACGGCATCTCGTTCAGCCGCTGAAAATCTCCCTTGTACTCGGCTCATTTTACTTTCTGCTCAGTGTATTGAATCGAGAGGGTTGTCTTCGGCCCCAATTCACCCATGGCGATTTGCTCTAAACAGACTCGACAGAGACAATCCTTATACCGTGCAGCGATCCAATCCATCTGCAACTCAGTAATGCCCAACCTGCCGCACCAGCACTGGTATCCATCACACTGGAAGAGGTTCCTGCAAGCTTCACAAGTCTTCTGTACCGGGCCTCTCATCGCTCACCGCTGGCAAATCGTGTTACGCGCACTGGCGATCAAGGATGTGGCCATGCTCGGCTGACTGGCAAAATGCAGATGCGCGTAGAACCCCAAGACATTATTGACCATGAGTCCGTCAGTCCCTTGACGCTCCCCTCCTGCATCTCTCACTGTCGCAGCATAGGTGAGAGAGCCTTTTGGGTTCAACGAAGAATAATGAAATTCATGTCCCCGCGCACCGAGGCCTGTTGGCCCTATCACGCAAGGTTGTGTCAGTTCGATCGCGCGATACCCTAGGGTCATCCGCTTGCTCTGCATCGTCGCTTCCGCCGGGAACAACCCAACCATTTCATGCAGAATGTCATTTGAATCCCTGATGCCCTCTGTGAGATACATCATCCCACCACACTCTGCATAAATGCTCCCCCCGCGCTCAGCAAATCGGCGGATCGCCTGTTTCATCGGCCTATTGGCCGCTAACGCCGCACCATGCAACTCAGGATATCCTCCGCCGAAATACAACAGTCCAAGATCATCCGGAAGCATCTCGTCATGGAGCGGAGAAAATGAGACCAATGCGCCCCCTTTGGCTTCAAGCAGCTCGAGATTGTCAGGATAGTAGAAGCAAAAGGCTGCATCCCGCGCCACACCGATCCGTACCGTCCTCGGAGCTAGTTGAGCAATAGGATCTCGTGTGAAGGGAAACGGCGCGCACGACTTCGCGAGCACTTCAAGACCCTCCAGATCAACGGTGTCCTGCACCAGCCCGGCTAATCGCTGGTACAGACCAGGAGCTTGTTCGTGACCAGGCATCACGAGACCCAAATGGCGCTCGACAATCGACACCGTGGGATCAGGACGCAGATAGCCGAGCGGAATGACATTCGTCTCTTGTTCGACTGCTGCCTTGAGTAACTTGTAATGTCCATCGCTGCTCACACGATTGAACAGCACACCGGCCACACGAACAGCCGGATCGAACTGTGCGTAACCCGACACCATCGCAGCGGCAGAACGAGCCATCGCACTACCGTCGATAATCAGTAGTACCGGTGCTTCCAACTGCTTGGCTAGTTCCGCCGTGCTGCCGATATCATTCAGTGGCGAACTTCCGTCGAAGAGGCCCATCATTCCCTCAATAATGGAGAGATCCGCATCGGCAGCTGCCCGCATAAAACTCTGACGATTGAGATCAGCCCCCAATATCCAGCCGTCCAGATTCCGTGATGGGAGACCGGCAGCAGCCGTATGGTAACTGGCGTCGATGAAATCCGGCCCTCCCTTAAATGGCTGGACACGGCGGCCTCGCTCACGCAAGGCCGCCAGAATCGCCAACGTCACTGTTGTCTTGCCGACACCACTCGACGTGCCCGCAATCATCAAGCGTGGAAACGCGTTCATGCGTCCTCAGATCGGAAGGTCATAATTAATTCGTACGCCGCCAAAGATCGATCTGATGGGAGTACCGAAGAACAGTATCTCTTCATACTTCTCGTTAAAAATGTTGTCCAAGCGAAGATAGGCTTGCATGAACTTCGTCACGTCATAGCTGGCGGACAGATTCCACACGACAAACGGAGAAGTCGCAAAACTATTTCCCACATTGCCGAAGCGTTCCCCGACATAGCGTCCTTCCAGGTTAGCCCGCAGACTTTCTATCGGCTGATAACTGATGACGGTCGAAATCTGATGGAGTGGCCACCTAGGAAGACGTGCATCAGGACCATTCACAAGATCCCTTGTGGCTGCATACGTATAGTGGATCTGTAGGTCCAAGTTCTTCACCCAGGGCCCGTCACGATAGAGTTTCAGCTTTGTATTGACCTCCAGGCCTTCCGCTCGCGCCAAGCCGACATTCTGCGCACAAAACCCAAAGGAACCAGGTTCCGTACAGACGGCAGGATCGAAGGCTGCCACAATCAGATTACGGTAGCGAGTCCAAAAGTAACCGACGCTAATGGTACCTCGATCACCCGGCAACGTCTGTTCAATGGCAGCATCCATGGCTTGGCTTTTTTCAGGCTGAAGATTCGAATTACCGAATCCAGGGAAAAACAGCTCATTGATCGTCGGAGCTCGAAATCCCGTCGCATAGCTGCCTCGTAGCTTTGTTCCAGTTTCCCGATGGAGATATCCTCCTGTGACGCGGTAGGTCGTGGCGCTTCCAAACGCATTGTATTCATCCTGTCGGATACCCGCCGTACCAAACACACGATCCCAGAGATTCAACTGTGCCTCTCCAAACCCACCATGACTACTAAGAGATTTATTCTCAAAGACTGTCGTGTTGGTCAGAAGATCACGATTATCACCTCGCTGCTCTCGAAACTGATAACCTGCTGTGAAGGATAAGGGTTTGCCAACTTGGAAGTTGTGCTGCCATTCGACCCGATTACTGGTCGTTCCAATTTGCGATCTGAACGGGAACCCGATCGGTCCGGTGGATCCAGTCACAAGGTTACGCTCCACGACGCCCCCATTACTCACAAGATTCTCAGTCGCCCGTGACAGGGTCAGTCTTTGAGACCACCAGGGGGTAATCGGTTGGGCATAGTTTCCCGCATAGATGTATTGGGTATTTTTTGATCCGGCACCAAACACATCAGCCGGATCTGACGCGAAGGTGGTCGAGTTAAACGAAAAGCCGTCGAAATGTACTATACCTTCCAACCATCGGAAACTGAATTCCAGCCGTCCATCCTTCGGTAGATCCGCACCCAGTCGAACAGATCCTTGCCAGTTGTGATAGCCATCACGCTCGGCTGCGCCACGCCGGTAGTTGATGGCTGAAAATCCGGCTGTATCCAAACGGGTGATCGACCCTGAAAAATCAATCGGACCCTTCTTGCCTGCCAGACTCCCCCCTTCTCGAATCGTGTTGAATGATCCGTACTCGACAAACGCGGACACATTCGGTTGATCCCGCCCGCGCTTGGTGGTGATATTGATGACACCTCCCATCGCGTCAGATCCCCACAACATGCTTTGACTGCCGCGTAAGATTTCGATCCGTTCGATATTGTCCGACGTTAAGTGGGCAAAATCGTAACTCCCGTCCGTGGCGCTGTTGACGATCGCCCCATCAATTAAGACAAGCGTCTGCTGTGGCGTTCCTCCACGCATTCGTACGCCGACTGATGTTCCAAGCCCACCAGTTTGAAAGAGGGCCAGGCCCGGTGCCCATCGAAGGACTTCTGCAACCGTTCTGATTTTACGCTGTTGCATCTCTTCCCCGGTGATGACGTCGACGGAGCTGGTGACTTGCTTCGCCGATAACGGGGTTTTGGTCGCACTGATCACGACATCAGGAGCGTCGACGGTCTCCTGTTGATCAGCCATGGCAATGTCCTGAGCGAATGCGGACGGGGTGGGAGCACTCAAACAAGCAGAAAAGACACCGACAGCACAAACACGTACGACGTCGCGACACACGCAATGCATGACAACCTCCCTTTGACTCGAAGGGTGTAAATGTTTCCCGTCCGTTGGGTCTCCTGACTTGCGGATCATTGTTTCCCTGCGCCTTCCCATGCGTTGTAACGCACAGTGGCATGTGGCAGAGTCACTCCCCGCTTACAGTGGCGGCACCGTGATGGAATTGCACCATCTTCCCCGGCACTGACGGCCTATCTCGTTCTAAACCCTGACCTCCTTACTCGGTTACATCCACCGATATTCGACAGAAAAAGGGAATACACCTTTTTTCTATCCAGTACGGATCCTCCCATACACCCTAGTTGCTGAGCCGAGCTAGCTGCGTAGGTAGTCAGCACGAAGGTGGGTTGAGCTTGGTACCATATTGGAGAAGTCCCAGTCAAACGTGAGGACGGCCGATCGATCCGACGTATGAGACAACAACCGTTCACCGTTCTTCGCAATCAAGCTCGGCGCCTTCCAAAAGTCGAGTGTCTCCTCTGCACCCGTTCGATTGCAGACGATCAACGGAAGTCCTGTTTCATGGCTCCGCTGCTCCCACTCCCCGTTCGGACCATGAAGGCCGGGCCCCCATGACGCAGGCGACACGAACATTTGTGCGCCTTCAAATTTCAGCACGCGAGCAATATTCGACGTGTACGCGTCGCTGCACACGAGGACCCCGACCTTGATCCCGTCGCACTCGATGGGCGCAACACGGTCACCAGGGCTCGACCATGACAGTGAATCACTCACCACATTGATTTTGCGATGTTGCCCTACGATCTCACCCGTCGGGCCGATGACAAAGACTGAGTTATAGAACCGCCGGCCCTCCCGCTCCGGGCAGCCAAGAAATACGGTTCGTTTCAACGTCCTGACTAACTTACAGACCTGTTGCATCCAGGGGTCGGGTTGCGGCTGTATCCAATCGGAACCGACGACCTGGGCAAACTGCAGCCCGCACACCGCAAGCTCCGGCGTCACGATCCATTGCGCTCCGATTGCGGCGGCATGTTTGATAGCCTCGACAATCACGTACCGGTTTCGATCAATGGCCCCGGGAACGGTCTCAAGATGAAGCAGCGCGATCTTGCCTGTCCTCATATCATGCTCCATCGGGCATACACCGTCCAGGAAGCGTCACCCGCGGCAACCCCGTCTCCGGATGTCGGTCCACCAGTATCCGGCATCGATACACCAATTCCAATGCCCCCTGCTCAATCACGTGCTCAGGACAACCCAGCCGTATGACCCGCCCTTGATCCAATAACAGAATCCGATCGCAATATTGGCTGACAAGGTTCAAATCATGCGAGATGAGGATCACCGTCAAGCCACGCGCGGCCTTCAATCGGCGGAGTACCGAACCAATTTCAACCTGATGATGGAGATCGAGAAAAGCGGTCGGTTCATCGAGCAGTAAGACTTTGGGCGTCTGAGCCAAGGCTCGCGCAATCATCGTCCGCTGCCGTTCACCACCAGAAAGGTCCGTCACAGCCCGCTGGGCCAAGTGGACAACGTCCATCGTTATCATGACTTCTTCGGCAATGGCGACATCGTCCCCGCTTTCCCACCCAAATCCAGTTCCCCATCGATCTCGAGCGCGATGAGGAAATCGTCCCATTAACACCGTTTCAGCAACCGTAAAGGGAAAAAGCTGCTGGGTCTCTTGTGGTACCACTCCCACCACACGAGCAATTTCGTCTTGCCCCATTCCCATCAGATCTCGGCCAAACAATCTGACCGCGCCTTGCTGCGGGTTGGCAAGCCGCGCCAATAGTTTCAGTAAGGAGGTTTTCCCCGACCCATTGGGCCCTACGATACCCAGCACCTCTCCCTCGGCAACCTGAAAGGACAGGTCATCAAGAATCCATGTCTGGTTCGTAGACTCTGTTGACTGATACCGAAACCGAAGGGACTGCACCTCATAGGCGTAATAGGGTTTGACCACGCTCGTCGCACAACGCTCCTGAAGCCTACCAGGCTGACTGTCACTCACCCCTCTCATACCAAACGATCCTTGCGCCAAAGCAGGAGATAGACGAAGAAAGGTCCACCAGCCAGCGCGGTGATGATGCCGACCGGAATTTCCGTGGGCGCGATCAATGTCCGCGCCATCGTATCCGCTCCCATAAGAAAGATGCCGCCGACCAATGCCGACGCAGGAAGGAGCAGTCGATGGTCGGCGCCAATGGCCAGCCGCACGGCATGGGGCACCACCATCCCGATAAACCCGATCATGCCACTGACAGACACCACCGCTCCGGTGACTAACGCCGTCAAAATGAAGATGGAGCGCTTTGCCTGTTCGGTATCGATACCTAGCGAGCGAGCCGCATCTTCACCGAGTGCCAAGATATTCAACGCACGCATCTGTCGGAAAAGGAGAATCAGACTGATCGAAAGATAGACCAGCACCCCAACGAGCCCACTATAGGTAGGAGACGTAAGTGTGCCCATCAACCAGGCCATCATCCCATATGACCGATTGGGATCGAGGATCGACGTAATGAACATGATCAAGGCCGAGAAGATGGCGTTCACAATCACCCCGGTCAACAGCAAGCTATGAATCGGTAAACGTTCCGAACCGGTCGCCGTTCGATAAACGATTACCAACGCCATGATCCCTCCGGCAAACCCGCAGGCCGGTAAAGCGGCCTCTGCAAGAAACGTAGTCCCCGCTCCACACAGCACACCCAGCGCAGCACCGAGCGCCGCCCCGCTGGAAACGCCAAGCACATAGGGATCCGCCAAAGGATTTCTTAACAAGGCCTGTAACACGACGCCCACCGACGCTAACGAGCACCCCACGATGAATCCCATTAATACCCGCGGGAGGCGGATCTGGAGCAAAATCGTGCGTGTGATATCGGCCGAAGCACCGTCTGTTCCGGACTGGTCGCTTGTCATGGCGCCCATCAACAGGCGGAGCATCTCTCCATAGGCAATCGGTTGCGCTCCGAAATGAAGACACACCAGGCTGGCGACAACCGCCGTCAGACTCAACAGCCCAAGGATCAGGATCAAACGTGAACGGGTAAGAATAGCCCCTTGAACAATACTGCCGCGACTGAAGAGCGCAGAGCCTTGTCCGCCAGACAACCGATCGACACAGGAGCGTGGAGACCCTGTGGCTGACGGCTGTTTCACAAAAACCTCATGGATGGAGTGCAGAGGCACCGGGACCAAACAGTTCCGGATGAATCGCCCGGGCAAGCTGCTCCAACCCTTCAATGACACGAGGCCCAGGGCGATTCAGAAGATTTGACGAGACTTCATGAAATCTCTGCTGTTTGACCGCTGAGAGGGAGTCCCAACGCCGCCACTGCTGCTGCTCGCTTCGCGGTACCGTTTCAACCTCGCCGCTCGGGAAAATCAGCACCTCTGGATCCTCCTTGAGCACCATTTCCATACTCAGTCGGGGATAGGCGACACCCGCCTGAGCAGCGACGTTGACTCCTCCTGCGAGGCCGATCATCTGGTGGATGAAACTTCCCGGCCCGACACTGATCAACGGCTGGCTGTTCAAGACATACAGGACTCGTTTCGCAGGGAGCGTCTCCACTTTGAGCTTAAGTTCGGCCGTCCGCTGACGCATGCGTTGTGTCATGTCGTTCGCGACTGAGGTTTTCTCGAACATCGTTCCCAAGGTGTGGATCTGAAGGGGAATATCCTCGAGGGTTTTGGCATCGAGCATGAATAGCGGAATTTTTAACTGTTCGAGTTTCGCCAGGGTGTCCGGGCGGAGAAAGTCTTTGGGTGCGAGCACCATGTCCGACCGCAAGGCAATGATGGTTTCCACATTGGGATTCGCATAGCCCACCTTGGCCTTAAATTGTGCACCAACCGGATAATCGCAAAACTCCGTGACTCCGACGATCTGGTCCGCCAAGCCAAGTGCAAACAGCATCTCTGTGATACTCGGCGCCAACGACACCACGCGGGCCGGCGGCTTGGCCAGATAGATGCGTCGCCCTGCATCATCGACAAACGCCCGAGATGAGACATGGGCCATAAACGGCATACCCGTGAGGATGCCCTGTTGCCGTCGCTTCATCACACTAACTTCTCCTTCACCACATTCGGCTGCCCCTGACACCACAAGCGTGAGTCCGGCCAGCATCAAGGCCGTAAGAATAGGATGTGGTTGGCTCCATCGCGTCAATAGAAAAAATCCTCAAGGCCTGAACAGACCTTGAGGATTGCACCCGCTTCTTCATCCTCACCAGTTCCCCAGCCTCGAGGGAACGACGGTCATGTCTTCGAGCAGGTCTTCTGGCTCATGGTTCACCCTACTCCCCGTGCCTTCCCATCTGAGAAGCGATCGGCTATCAGTAATCAGCTGCTAGCTGACAACTGACGGCTGTTGACTGAAAGCTCCACGAACAGTGGTATCAACGGGTTTCGTCCCCATTTACAGCGGCGGGACCGCGAGGGCTTTACCTCTCTTCCCTTACTCGAAGGCTCGTACGCCAAGCACAATAGGAGAGGGCTAGAGAGGTTGTCAAGATCCCGCATTGTTGCCGTAAATATCCGACAGTCCAGAGTAGACTCTGGACATGGACACCCGAACTCGGATCATTCTCGCAGCAGAACTAGCGACTCAAGGGCTCTCCATTTCCGCGATTGCCTGCCAGCTGGATCGCCATCGAGAAACGATTGGACTCTGGCTGAAGGCCATTCGAATTGAAGGGTTACCCGCCTTTCTCGATCGCTATACGGCGGCCAAGAAGGGACCACGCCGGGCGCGGCAGGTTCCCGGAGCGGTTAAGCGCCTTGTCTGGGCCATTCGCACCCGCGAGCACGACTGTTGCGGGCAGAAAATTCAGTACTTTCTGACCCGGGAACAGGGGATTCATCTCTCGGTGCCCAAGATCTACGAAATCTTAGCCGAACGATATGTGCTCCGGTCTCGAGGACGGCCCAAGCAACCCCGCGGCATTGTCCCGATCGCTACAGCCCCTCGCGCGGTCATTCAAATGGATACCGTGGTTTTTTGGCGATGTGTTTGCCTTCACCGGTGTGGATATCTATACGAAGGAAGCGGATGTGGTCCTGCAGACCGGACTGACGAGTGAGCATGGGGCCATGTTTTTGCGCACGGCCATGACCCGCCGCTTCACCGGCCCCGTGCAGATCATCCAGACCGATGGTGGGCCAGAATTCAAAGGCGCGTTTGCCCAATTGGTCCACCAGTATTGCACACGGCATCGGGTGGCCCGTCCCTATAAGAAGAATGAGCAGGCGTACATTGAGAGCTTCAACCGGACCCTGCGGAAGGAATGCTTGGGGTGGGCCTGCTATCGTAGAGAGGAACGGCCAGCGCTCCAGAACGAGGTCCGTGCATTTCTGAATCGGTATCACTATCATCGTCCGCATCTGGGGTTCACCCCGATGCGGCCGCCGTTAGCCCCAAGCAGCGAGGGACAGGACGGACTGTCGGATATTTACGGAGAATAGTGCGGATCCACAGGATTATACCTCCCAGCTCTCGATGCATCAGGAGAAAGATCAGATGCTTGTGAGCGTTCGTCCGGCTATGGTACTATCCACCCGTTCAACTGGATTTCAATTCCGAGAGAAGGAGTACGATCGTGGCGTTTATGTGTGAAGTGTGTCTCAAGAAGCCGGTTTCTGGGAATAATGTCAGCCATGCCAATAATAAGACTCGGCGGGTGTTCAATCCCAACATTCAAACTGTGCGAGCCGTCGTCGGGAAAAGCCACAAGCGTATCCGCGTCTGCACCCGATGCCTGCGTTCCGGATTGGTCAAGAAAGCCGTCTAGTTCTTTCCTCAGGGTTCACATCCCCTTAGGGTGCGCTCCACAGAATCCGGCCTCCTCGCTCAATCAACGTGATGGCTGACGAATCGTCAGGCGACAGGGTGAGGGTCCGGTTTCCGTCTTTACTCTGAAGGACAAGCCCCACTTCGCCGTTCGCGTCCAGGCCAAGACCTGCCCGTGCTCTACCCTTTGCGTCCAATAACAGAAACTCTTCCGCATGAACTCCGTTGGGGTTCTGTGCCTGGACCGATGTTGGCGAGAACAATTGATAGCTCACCCCGCCACCAACCATTCCACCCAAAAATGTGACTGCGCACAGCAATAGCATCTGTTTGTGAGTCATTGCTGCTCCTTTTCTGAAATCGCCATGAAGGGATAATGCGACGAGAAGGGAGCTTCACATGCGTGAAGCCGTTTGGAGCGGGCGATGGGATTTGAACCCACGACAACTTGCTTGGGAAGCAAGGACTCTACCACTGAGCTACGCCCGCTCTCTGGAGATCTTATACAGGAACATCGGCTGAGAGTCCAGCCACAGATGGAGACCAGATTAACAGCCAATGGTGAGAATCTGTCGAGAAATTCATATGCATGCCCACATCACGAAACAAAGTGGCCGGGAAGGACCGAAGTATGCAGACCTGCATAGGATCAATCTACCTACCGACTCGTTCCAATGACCGTACCCGTTTTCTGAATTCCGTACCGGGCCTTTCCATGCTGATGGTTTCGTCATTGGCGACCCAGAGTGTCTCCCCAATCTTGAGGGCCACAGAGAGCCCATCTCGCAACGATTGGTTCTGACCAATTGCATTGAGGTCAGGATCAAACTGCAGGAGAACTACATTCGGTTCGATCATGGAGACACCCTCCTGCTTTCTTATGCGCAGTGAGGCCGTTATTTCACTCCTGCCGAAGAAGGCAGGTCGCTGCTCAGCGTTGCATGTTGGCGCGGTTGTCTCCAACCCAACGTGGCATCAGACCAACCTCACGCACAGGCCAAACTCCATTTCATCCAAACGTGGCAGAATGCATGTTAGTGACTGAGCGTGACCGCGAACTGGAGAATCCGCCCCTCGTCCGCTCGTTCCTTGTCCTCGACAATCAACCGCCACCGTCCCTGTGGGTTCTTTCCTGCCAATGTCGCTAAGGCCGGAGTGGTGGCTGCATTATAGGTGACCTTGAGATTATCGGTCTCCGTTCCCTGACGGTTATGCAATACAATGGCACCCACTCCCGTTGCGGTTGGTGGTGCCAGCTTCACGATAAGATCTCCAACATACGAGTGCTCGATATCGATACGAACTTGTACCGATGAAATGGCCGCAGTTTCTCCTACCAAGATCGAGATCGTCGCGGTCTTGAGATCTCGAATGGGCATCACCCGGCTGACGGTATGGGTAGACGTGGGAATCTCGACCGCAGGGGCTGCAAGCTCGACGGCACGTTTGGCATTCACTCTGCCGTACCCATAGAACGGGCTATGCCCATGCTCGTCGTAATGTCCCCCAGCCACATCGATGCGATCACAAGACCGCTTGAGTATGTCCTTCACTTCATCCCATTGGAGCGCTGGATTCCTCGACAAGAGCAATGCGGCGACTCCCGCCACCCCTGGGCAGGCGCTCGACGTACCACCGAAATCATTGACATAATTTCCTGCGGCATCGCCGCGACTGACTTGTCCGGGGTTATACCCGGCCGCCCTCGACCGATCCGTCGTCCAAATTCCAGGAATCGGTAGAAGTGTGTCATTGCTCGGGAAGGCACACCAGACGGCCCGGCCAAAATCGCTATAGGCGCTCTTTTTCCCCTTCGCATGGCAGGCCGCAACTGCGATCACCTTCTCATAGCTCGCATAGCCATCGTGATCGACACTCTCATTGCCGTTCCCAGCAGCAAAGGTAATGACGCATCCTTTTCCGTTCCGGCCATTGGCGATGGCCCAGTCAATTGCGAGGCGAGTCGCGTCCGGTAACGGGGCGACCTGCTGATGAGCCGGATCACTCGGATCAGACCAATCACCGTCTTCCGGCCCCCAACTACAGGAAATCACGTCGGCCCCATGGGACGCGGCCCAGACAAACGCATCGGCCTCAGCTTGAGAGCCAAGCGGCGAGACATACCGAATCGGCATCAGTTGGGCTTTGGGGGCAACGCCCGATGCACCATGTTGGCCGTTGGCACAAGCGACCCCGGAACAGGCTGTCCCGTGGTTATCCCGGCTGCCGGGACGAGGATCATCCGTTTTCCTGGTCACATCGCGAGGAGCCACAATTTTATTCGACCCAGCCAACTCCTCATGATTCACATCACACCCATCGTCAATGACGGCGATTCGAATCCCCTCCCCCTCGCTCAAGGCCCAAGCGGCTTCCACATTCGCGTGGGCGTCATAGAAGGTGCCATCAATCGTCGTCTTTCGGAGATGCCATTGCTGAGGGAACACTTGTCGCCATCCCATTTTTCGCACCAACTCCGGATGACAGAGCTCGACGTCCTTATGACGAAGCAAGAAGTCCGCGATGCCAAATACCTTTTGGCCTGCCCCTTCTACGGCCTGGACAAAGAAGGTATTGCGAGCATACTCAATTGACTGTTTGATCTGAAGCCGATGCTCTTTCAAAAGCTTTCGGCAGGCCGACTCCGCCCGATCACCGTCAAACTTTACAAACACATTTTCGGTGTATAAGACCGGCCGTTTCGATCGCCGGTCCGCCAAGACCCGCCCGGCGAACTGCACATCGCGTTCCTTGTTCAACGTCGTGCGTGCCACACCCCGCGCATTGGATGTTCGACACCTCGTGCCATAGCGAAAGACTTCGACGCCCGCATGGTGGAACCGGGCGACTTGCTCCAGATCACCGAGCACCGCTCGCCCCTGCTTCGACTCAATCGACGAGTCAAGAGACCGCCGACTTCGGGTGCGAACCACCACATACTCCTCGGCCAGCGCCAACGTATACTGCCGCCCTGTCCGCCCTCCATAGCGATAGGTCACCATCATCGGGACTCCTTTCATGCGTGATATAGAAAATGTGCACCATTCTTCTTACAATACGCCCATGACACCCAGCTCCACCCCTCCATCATTTCCTGACACATTTCGCATCATGACAACACCGGCCCCGCGCCGCTATACGCGACAGGCCGACCTTTATGCTGTGCATGGTCCCCTTCCCTCCCAGCTCAGGCCCGACATTGAGTACACGATAGAAGAAGACGTCCTGACCATTTGTCGAGGCGCCCTTCCTCCATCAGCAGACCTCCCCGGCACAGTCATGCTCACCCCTGTCTATCGGCTGGAACCTCATGGCCCCCTGGCCGTTCCCACCAGCCGAATCTATGTCCGCGCGAAAGAAGGCACCTCTCTGGAAGATCACCGGACGCAACTGGCGAATCTGGGCTACGCGATCGTGGAGGTTCCAGCCTATGCCCCACACACCGCGTGGGTCCAAGCCACGACGAGGGACGTGGGCACGAGCTTGCAGCATTTTGAACAGCTCACCACGCTGCCGGATGTCGAGCATGTCGAGCCGGAGCTCTTGATGAAACGGTCTCAGCGATGATTCACATGAGCCGAATAGTTGTCGGCGCTCATGCCGATTAAATCGTCACCTTCCAGTGATTAATCTTGCCAACGTCAACGGCTTCATGATCCGACACGCGCAGCCGCTAATTCCCTGCGATCGGCTGTCCTACCAGCGCAGACAAGCCGAGCGTCGTAGCCTGCGTATACGTCTTGAGAAGGTGGTCCGCCTGTCCCCCACTGCGATCATGGACCACAACCTCGGTCCCCGATGGGGACACCAGGCTGACCTTCAAATCGCCGATATAGGTGTGGCTGATGTCCACCATAACCTCGACGTTGCCGACCACACCCTGACTCGACGTCGTCACGCTCCGTTCGACGCCGGTGCTTGTGTTGTCAGGAATGACGGTCCCTGGAGATTCCTGCAACACCACCGGGCCTGCAGTGACAACAGCAGGCGTAAACTCCACCACCCACCGATTGAGGCGGCCACTATCCGCCGGCGCCAGATCTTTCACCTCCAGCCGCCAGGCTCCCTGAGTGCTGCGTCCGCGCCATGAGGCCAACGGTGGCAAGGCACTGGTCGTGTAAATGGTCTTCAAGGCATCCTCACCGCCTCCCTGGCTTTTGGGGTGCAGCACAATCACATCCCCCCACGGAGCCGCAAGCGTGACATGGAGATCGCCGCGATACGTATGGGAGATGTCCACAGTGACCTTCATGTCGGCAATGGTCGCCGCCTCTTGGATTTGAATGGTATCGGAAATACCCGCCACCTGATTATCGGGAATGGGAAGGCCTGGGGCCGATTCGCGACGGATGGTATCACCCTGTGGCGGAGTCACGACATTGGAAAAGGTGCAGCGAAAACTCATCGTCTGGCCAGTTGCGGAAATGTTGTCGATGACCATGTGCGACGCCGTGCCGTCCCACCAAAAGCTGTTCGGAGTGGAATCGTCGGCAAACCGGACGCCGGCACCGGCATAAAGATCGTGAGCGTCTCCCCGTTCATTGCGCGACCGTTCCAGCTCGAACTGACCATCTGCTTGCTCGAGAGACAGTTCATAGTGACTCGCGGCGGTCATGTGCTCATTGCTGTTGTTCCCCAGTTCGTCGACATGCCAGACCGCGAGACCCGCACCAGGCAACGCACCATCCCGCCCAGTTTTGGCACGATTCTCAATGAGGAAGTACTCCTCGTTTCCTTTGGCATACATGGCACACTCGTTCTGCCCGGCCTGCAACGTGACCGTCGTCCCGTGCTCCAGGTTGGTGACCTTGCCCGCCCACCCGGAGAGACGCTTGAGATAGGCACTGATCTGCACGGGATTTTTTGGGTCGGCATGATTGCCGGCACACATCAGGCAAAAGAAACCCACACCGGCAGACTCATTCCCATAATCGTACAGATCTGGATAGTCACACAGCATATGGCCGTTCTCATGGCAAAACGTGCCCAGCAACAATTCGCTTCCCATGGCAGTAAATTGGTAATCAAACGCCGACTTGCCCGGCACCAGCGGAACCTCCGTGCCGAGCGTCCAGGCATGCGGCCAGAGGCCTTCACTCCAATTATTGACCACTGGTCCGGCATAAAAGACATTCGTCGCATAGACCTTGCCGGTATCGTCAGCGGTCAGCTGGGAAAAATCGAACCCTTGTGCTTTCCAATGGGCGAGCGCCTCCCGAATCAACTCACGCGCGCGCACCCCCATCTCGATGTTGCGGTCGGTATAGTAGGTCTTCGGCTGTTTCGCCCGGTAATATGACGTGACGACGTTGGTGTAGCGCAGTCGACCAAGCGAGCTCTCAAAGAAATAATCGCGCACCGATCCGTTGTTGCCGAATCCGTTGTAACCGGCTTGATTGCAGAATCGTTCCACCTCCTCTCGCGTGATCGTGGCTGGGACATCGCTGAAGTCGATCAACAGACAGAGGCTGACATAGTCACCCACCGTCGTGCGCTGCGGCGGCGCGAAGACGGGTCCTCCTCTGTCAGCCATCATGCGTACCGCACGCAACTGTTCTTTCCGCTCTCGATGCCGCTCGTCACAGCGGCGACCGCCGAAGCGTAGGGCACCCGCGCGTCCGGCCGCGCGCGCAGCGCCAGTATCGACACCCACCCCTCGTGTCACCCCGCCACGCCCGGCGTCTGGACGGCCATGCGCCTCGGACATCGGCTCCAAATTTATGCGGTCGGACGAGAGTCGCGCTACCTCCCCAAAACCCGTGCGAGGGTCCTTCGCAACCGTGTAGCCATCGAGCGTCTCAAACACGGCATAATGCTGATCGCCCCAGCCCCGCACCGGCAGAGTCGTGCCATCGAGCTGCGTGAACGTGAAGGTCTGGCCCAGAAAGGGTGTTGCCATGACAATCCTCCCATGTAGGAAATGATGTGGCAGGAACCATGCTCTCCATCCGTGGGCTACAATTCATGAGGAAGGGTAGGTGGTGTCAAGACCCTAACCTCAATCCGCCGAACAGTACATAGTCGTGTCAGACCCCATTGCACCACGCGTCACGCTAGAGCACAGCGGTATAGTCCAACAAGTCACTACGCATGCCCGACCAGATGGTGGCAGACCAATACTCATGTCAGACCCCATTTTCATTCACCGAGCCCCGTTTGTATGTCGGCATCTTGTTATCTCCCTGTCAACGTAGGACGCGCAATGGCAGGCCTTCCACCGCCACGCATCAGACAGGTCTGCTATAGCCACATAGACTCCAGTGGGCAGATTCGGTTGATACCCACCTTTGAACGATCAGCCATGATCACCCTCATATACATGTACGTTGAAGCACCAGCCCGCCGGAGTCGGTCTCCTTAGGAAGTGGGACGGGAGGGTTCTTTAGTCCCATCTCTAGCCATTTAGCTTCATAGTTCATGAGGCATTCAGAGCCCTGAAACTTGAAAGTTGTGTCGCCGACCACTCACGTGATGGCCTGGCTTACCAAAACGGGCGGTGAAGGCCTATTGGACCTAACAACCCATTACATCGATACCCATCATCGTCAAAAGAAACCACGATAAACATCGGCGTTCCCGCTGCATTACCCTAATCAAGCGTATGAATCGTCTATGCCCCTCCACGGATAACGATATCTGGGATGACGATAATCCGGTAGTTGCTACCCGTGGCGATAAATGCGGCGAATGTGGCGAACGATTCGGCGTTGGTCAAGGGAGCGCTTCCCGGATAACTGCCCTCGAACGAGTAGGTGTCGTGGTCGAACTCGCTGAACGAGGCATGAAATGCCTCATGGAGCGCCACGCCAGCCCGAGTGGTCTCGTGTTGCCGATCAAAACAATTGGTATAGAAGGTGACTTCGCGCGAACCGGCTACGGCGCTGCCGAGCGTGTCACTGCCCGTTCTGCCTCGCGGGCAGTTCACCTGACACACATAGGACGGATAGAGTTCGACATCTCTAAAGCGCCGACGCACCCAGTAACTCGCATTGCCCAAACGTTCAAGATCAGCGATGCTCACCGTGTCATCGGCCGAGTAGGGCAACGAAACTCTGAGCACGGGACTGATCCTAAAGTGCCGTTCCAGCAACATCAACTCGTCAAACACTCTCCGTCCGACGGTCGCGAATCCGCTCCTGGCCACAGACCCTCTTGCTCGAATATGATCCAGGTGTGCCTCCAGCCAGGCAGACGCTTCGCGGCGCCACCGGCGCGCCTCTACAAACGCCGGGTTAATCAAGTCTTCGACATGGTGCTGATCACACGGACCACTGGCTTCGGGATCCGCTGTCCGCTGGATGGCCGGCAACGATGGATGACCGTCCGCTTTCGAAGGCCCGGGAAACACTGTCCGCCCGATAGTTGGACTTTCAGGAACAGAACGGGTTTCCGCTGCCTCCATTTCCGTCTTGCGACCCTGCTGCAGCACATGCGTCAACTCATGCGCCAGGAGGCGTTGGCCTCCCGGCGTACCAGGTGCATAGTGACCAGTCCCGAACACGACATCACGCCCCACCGTATAGGCCAGGGCATTGACGGCTCGCGCCGACGCCTCAGCCTGGCTCCCCGTATGCACCCGCACCTGACTAAAATCAGTGCCAAAGCGAGGCTCAAAGAAGGCTCGGGTAGACGAATCAAGCGGTTGACCAGGGCCAAGGTCACGGACGAAATCATCCGATACTCCTTCTCCAGCCGCCGCTCCAGATGACTCTGCCGTCCGTTGAATCTGTAGATTGTTCCCCTCTGCGCATTGGGGACAGAATGATCCACCGGCGGCGCAAGGCGCACAGTTACGCTGGATGGCGGACTCCGGCATACGCATGACCTGATCAGCCACACGATCGGCTTCTTGTTCATAGACATCGTCGGGCTGACTGACGGCAAGCTTGGGTTGGAGCATACCTGATCGCAAAAGCCGGTTGATGGCCTGATTGCCAATGGTGCGTTGTAGGTGGATGATGGGATGGATGTCTGGTTTTCTGAACGACGCAGGGCCTGACTTAGAGACGAGCTTTGTGTGCTGGTCCGACTGATTGGACTTGGCTAATAGACGGGAAGACATACAACCCCTTCCTACCGGAAACAGATGTCGAGAATCCAACAGCTCTTAAGGACGGTTCCCTGGTTAATTGTCTCAAGCCTGGCTCATGAAAAGCTCAGGCCCCGGTTCCGGTGCGGCCTCCGTAGCTTCGAATTTTAATTCCTTCTCCAGCACTTGAATCCCACCGCTGCACGCACTTCCATCCATTCACAGACACGCAACGCATCGACGCTTTATCTGCAAGAACGCGTCTTCCTATCGATTCCAGCAAAAAAGCTAGCCGGTAATCGTTTGTGCAACTTCATCCAGATCAAGTCTCTTCTCATTCAACAACTCGCTTATCAAGAATTAAGCAACGTACCCAAAGAGACTTCTCGTAATGCGGCATCGTCCAAGGCAACTTGTAAAACCGACAAGGCTTCGCGGATCTGAATCACCTGGTGTGTCGCGATATCAGGCACTTCGGCACTGATGGATTCAGGATCCACCTGCAAGAGGCGGCTGATGCTCCATTCCGATAGAGATGCAAAGGGCCTAAGATCGGCACGAAACTCCAGCACCATCTTGGCTTTCGCACGAAACTCCAGGAACTTGATATCTGGAATCGATTGGATCCGTTGGAGAGGGTTGACAGCGATCAAGTCATTGAGGGTGCGTACGCCAGCGACATGAAAGGCGGAAGAAAAACGTTGTCCCACCCCGTCGATACTGTTCACCGGCAACGTGCCTCCAAAACCGCCCACAACGTTGACCGTACCAGCCCCTCCGACGCCAAAACTCAGGTGCAGATTGCGTGTCAGCCTCATGCCTTCAGAAAGCTGGATACGCGGATGAATCACATAGTCGATCATCCATCCGGTATTGGCGGCATTCGTGGCGTTGCCACCGAATAGTCCAAATTCGCGCAAGAAGCGTGGTCCTTCGCCGCCCAGTTCTCCTCGCGTGAATGCCGCGCTGATCTGCAGCCTCGGCGTCGCCTCATCAACGATTTGATTGTTCTCATCGAGGAAGGCAATGTTCTCGACAGACAGGGCTTTTCTAGCAACCTCAGCCGAGAGTTTTCGATCGCCAGCGCTAGGGCTGGGCATTAGGCTGTCCCAAGCCGCTGCACCTTCACCCACAGCCCAATAAAGAATGCCGGAGACGCCCGGCTCTCGTTTCATCAACGCAGCAAGAAGTTCGTTGCAGCTTTCCACTATGCGATTGGCGCGCCATCCGCTATCCCATATCATTCGGTTTTGCGAGTTGCAAACCTGATCGCGATAAAAACCCTGAAGCATAGATCGATGTGCTTGTTTCATCATCTGTGCTCCGACGTAAGATCAATCACCTTTTGTATCCGCACAATCGCTTTTGGCAGATACCCATTGAGAACAGCATCCGTCCGGAAACCAAGCGCCGCAATGTTGGAAAACTCTTCGCTCCCGATCCTGAATCCATTCAGCTTTTCCCGGAGAAACGCTTTGAAAGTGGGACTTGTTCGATGCTCAATTTCCGTCTCAATAGTCTCATGTCCGGCAAAGATGAGCAGGATATCAAAAATATCCTTACTGCCTGAAAAATTACCGAAGCCACGGCGCTCGAACGCACTAAACTTCACCCCAAGGTAATACGGCGCTGAAATGACGTTCACGTGAAGGTCATCGCCGATGTGAATCCGATGGGAATACTGCATTGCTTCGCGGCACCACTGGTTATTGAAGGTCAGAACCTCAGGGTCGCCGGGGAGTGCGTCAACCCTGATTCGACCGAAGACCCAACTGCTGACAGCTCCGTTGCGGACTTTTTGGAAGCCTTTCTCCCAGAGCGAATCTTCGAAGTTAAGGAGGTCTTCCTTCTGACTGAAGTCGATGATGAAATCCACGTCCTTAGCAGAACGCACAAAGCGAGCGAGTTCCTCCATCAGCAAATGGGGAAGTACGGTTCCGCCAAGAAAGACGACCGATTCCCGAAGGTCTCCCATCGCTTCCGCCACCGTACGCAGCATCCAGACATTCTTGGATTTGAAATCGTTCTCCGGTAGGGCACTGTCGGAGAGGACGGGTTCGTGTGAAGGACGGTTCAGCATGGGATCAGATGAATTCGATGCGGATGGACGCCTCGTGCAGATGACTCGACACGCTCATGACTTGAAGGGTCGCCACACGCTTCAGTTTTTCTGAAACAAGACGGATCCGAGCCTGTCCCTGTAGCAGCTTCACTTTGTTGATATCGGTTTCTCCCTTTTCGTCACGGATAATACCGTGGTCGGTTCGCAGGTAGAGTTCTTCGTTGTCACCGTCGCCCTTCTGCGGTGTGAATCGTTCATCGATCTTTGTAATCGTGAGCAGGGTTGATGAAGTGCCGTCGGCGGCAATCTCCGGGATCCCGTCCACAGGATGTTTGTCTTCCGCATCGCTCTCGAGGAACAGAGAAAAGGATTCCGGATCACGAACCACGAGCCTGGGCTTACTGGCATCTCCCACGACCCTGAGGCGATGTGGGAAGGCCTCCATATATCGTCGCGCCAGGGATATGTCGGTGACCTGGAGTGCATCATACTCCGAGAGCTTTCCAGGCTTGACCGAGCCTTTCACCACTTCCGCCAATGCGACATTTTTATCAGCATCCTTCGGTCCAAGCGCCGTGACCCCGATGATTTGCCGATCCGATTTTTTGTAAATGATCCACATGGTCAATCCTCCCGCGATCTAGCCAAGGCAATACAACGACATAAAGATACTGAAAGTTTGCAAAGATAAGGCCCCGCCCGTACCTGTTCCCGTTGGGCCAGCCCTAAAAAACCGAACCGCAAGGTTGTTACCAGGAGTGGCGATGACTGACGCTCCGATCGAGATCTCTCGCCTCGGCGTCACAGTCGCATCGGAGAAATAAGCATAACTGAGGAAATCCATCGTCACTCCGGTATCCTGCCGATAAAACGGCGCCACCCCGATGCGATAAACAAATAACGAATTGCAGCGCTGCAAAGTTGGTCCTCTCTGATCCGCAAACCCCGAACTCTGGGCGCCATAGTCCAGATTGCCGAGCCGTCCTTTCAGACTCGCAACCGCCCAGATAAATTTAGGTGCAAAACCGAGTTGGGTTGTCCGCACAGCATTGTGGGCATCGGCCTGAGTGAAGGAAACCTCGATGACAGCGCGGTTGTTGAATTCATAGTTCGCAGCGGGAAAAGCTCCGATCTGTTCCGCCGTAACGTTATGGGGGTTGTCCGTCCGAAACAGATGATCGGAGGTGCTGCGCAAAGAAAGGATGGTCTGGCGCAGATCCGTGATGCCGTCACCTGGAATCACCGCAGCGCCTCCGACGCGGGAGAGCCTCGCCAGACCATAAAACGTGTGCCCGGCGGGGGACGCGGGAATGGTCGAAGATCCTTCGACTACACGCACGGCCCATTCTCGTTTGGTCCGAACACAGGTTTCCACGCCGATCGCCGGATTCACCAGGTCGGCATCTTCAGTGGAATCGACCTCTCGCTCCCACACATCGAGATACACGGTGTCCGTCCGATTGCCTGCCGGCGTCGTAAGCGGCGGAATCGGATCGACGCCCCACTTGGCTGCCAATGCCGCGTTGTTGAACAACGGTTGCGCTGTGTAACGGATATTGCTTTCGTTGAGGACATCCATGCCCTCAACAAGGACACGGCCGGTTCCCTCAGCGGTACCGTCGCCTCCTCGAATGGATAAGTCGTTGGGCTCGGCCACCGCCTGGATTTGGAAACCATTGTTGCCGCTCGGAACGCCGTTTCCCACGAACCACTTCAGAAAAGCCTGGAGTTCATACCGGCGGATGTCTTCCAGTTCGTTCCAATCGGCATCCACAATCGGAACGCCCTGCTGCAGGCGGACACCGACATAGTGTTTTAAGCGATCGAAGGTGTCTCTCGAAAAATTCCCCATAATCAATCGTCCTCCTCTTCATCTCCTCAGTCCTTCATAATCCGTTCAAAAGTAGAGCCGAATGACACGGATCAACGTCGAGGCCTCATCCTTGTGAAGCACTGGGTGCCGAATGGTGTTGATCATCACTTCCTGGCCATTCAAATTCGCAAACAGCCCAAACTCCCTCAGGGGATAGCTTGTCGCCGACATGACCGGAGCTGGATAACCGGGGGCCAGTGTGGCGGTGATCTGCAAGCGCATGCTCCGTTCGGCAACGACCTGATCGATACCGTCCAGATACACCACGTCCAGATCGGTAAACGGAATCGGCGGGTTGAATCGATTCAGCAGACCGGTCGTCGCCGAGGGACTCGCTGCTGGAACTCCGTCAACATCCCACGATGGATGGCCCTGACCTACGGCGAGCAACGCGATACCCGATGCCGTTTCGTTCATCATGAACCCAGCCAGTAACATTCGACAACCGTCGAGGATCGTATTGTGTTGCCATCCGCGGTCTTGGAGCAGCCGGCCGTCCGCGCCATAGAGCCGATCACGGTAGAGGCCTTTAATTGTCGAGGCGACTCGTTCCACTGTCCATCCCTCTCATTCGCTCAACACTTCCGTAAAGGTCTCTCCCACTCCGTTGACGACCTCCGGAATAGTCCCGTCAAAGCTGAGGTCGTCAATGACCTTTTGAGGGAAAACGGCCGGAAAATCGCTGGTGTAGATCAATTCTTTGTAGATGGCTGGTTCAAAGATAAAGACCGCACGAATTTGTATTGGCAGAAATTCCCGCAAAATACCCTCGATCATCGTCCGGTTCTGCTGAATCTTCGAGGTATCTTCCGTGTCCGGCGTTAAATACAGCCCAATCGTGTTCCGGGCGTACCAAGTCAATGGTGTCGGTTTGCCCTGATCGCCTGTGTCGTACACGTAGGTCTGGAAATCGTCGTAGGTCCCACGAAGCGCGAGTTTGGCTAGGTTCTCCGTGTCAACCGAGGTGGTTCCTGAATACCGTAGATCGACGGTCTCCGTCGCGCCGTAGACCTCGCTCGCATATCCGACCCGTTCATTCGAGTGATAGGTCAGATGAGTGACCCCATCGATGATGAAGGGAAGCGGATCTCGCTGCGAGTACGCATCCGGTGTGATCTCAGTCATCGCGTCGAGGGTCGGGACAGGTGTGTCACGCAACGAGGCTCGCCAGATCGACCAGCTTTGATTCCTGTTGGAGCTCCAGTACAGCTCCATCACACTCGCCTGGTTGAGAAAAAGTGCCGGTTCACGGTCCTGGTCGTCGAGCGAAGATTTGGACATCGTGAAAACAGGGCTCCAATCCGGTGGCCGGTTCACATACCAGGTGACAAATTTGAGGGTCACCGGCAAGACGGTCGTATTCACCGTCAAGTGATTAGGAAAAGCCAAACTCCAAGAGTGAAGCCAGACGAATTCATCCGGATTGATATTTTCTGCGAACCGATAGGCGATTTCCCAACGGGTTTGCGTGGGCACCCCTATTGACACTTTTCGGCTCCAGAACACCCAGATCTTCGGCTTCCCATTTATTGCCGAGGCACCAGGCTGAAAAAACACGAAGAGATCGGTCTGTACGACGGGATCTTCCTCCTCATCAAATGGGAAGGTGTCTGCCGCCGGAATATTCCAGGCATGGTTCTCCTCACGTAAAAACTTAAGCTCCCACAGGCCTACTCGTTTCTCCATCCAAAAGATCCAAATGTGAGCGGTATGGTCGATGATGACAAACGGCCGCTTGCGCGAAACTGTTGCTTCGCCAAAGGTTTGAGGCGCGGACCACACTCCATTGCGATAACTTTGGTAATGCACTTGATGTATGTGTGAGTGTGCGTCTGCACTGTCCCAGTAGACCCAGAGGGTATCGCCATTGACCACTGCAGATGGATGCTTGTCAATGCGCGGACCGTTGGTGAGGCGCTTGCTGGGAACCCACACATAGACGTCCAATTGCCCGGCCCCGCGCAAAACGGTGTAGCGCTGATGATGCTCGCGATCTTGAATCAACCACTCGTCTTCGTTCTTTATGATTTTGGCGTTGAGCGACAAGGGATGCCCCTGCGCTTCAAAGGCCTGCTGAAGGGCGAAGGTCATCGCCTGTTCATCCAGGGCGTTTGCGAAGCTCATTGCGATATCGAAAGATGACAGGGTTTTGTACCAGATGTCCCAGCGCCTGTTCCGGAGGGTGTGGAAGAACAGCCACTGCGTTCCCACCTGATCGACGACCATGGAAGGACGTCCGTCATAGGCGAAACTGAGAGAGAAGGGTTCGATCGGATGTGACCAGTCGCCTGTCGTGCGCTCCCGGCGAGACCAGATGTTCAAACGTTCAGGCTGATTGGTGCGCGCGACATTGTGGACGAATTCCTTTGTCCGACTTTCCCAGCCCAGAATCCGTTTCACAGTGGCTTCGACCGAAGATATCAGCCCGATGGTCCTATAGACTGAAATGGCATCACGCAACTCGTTGCGTTGCGCATCAAGTTCCAGACGGTGATCGGTCCGCCAGCCAATCCAGTTCGCAAGGAGCGGCAACAGCGCTCCATCGACGCTCTGGATGTCAGCGAGATTGGGAAGGGTCTTGATACGGCTGAGAAGCTGATCCAGCTGCCCACCAGGCAAATCAAGAAAGCGTCGAAGCTGTCCGCGATCCAGATCTTCCGGTTTCATCCCTGGCGGATTCGTCAAGGGCAACTTCGTATCGTATCGGTGATAGACGGCCGGGAGCAGGTCGTACAT
Source organism: uncultured Nitrospira sp. (assembly GCA_902500775.1). Lineage (GTDB taxonomy): Bacteria > Nitrospirota > Nitrospiria > Nitrospirales > Nitrospiraceae > Nitrospira_D. The sequence goes on along the minus strand of CABVRZ010000003.1, from coordinate 48,023 downwards.
CTGGCCCGCCATGTTGTACGGTCCGGTCGCCATGGCCGACACACGATTCTGCCGGTCGATCTCGTATTCCGGCGGTGTGTTGCGATAGGGGAAAAGCGCGTAGTAGTACACCGTTTCAGCTTTGAGATTTTTATCGGCCCATTTCTGGATATGCAATCCATCGGCGACCAGCTCTCCATCCAACGGAGATACCGGATAAGATCCCACACGGCGCATAATCCGAATGCCGGGGAATTGCGTGGCCTTTTGGTTTTCCCACGCCAGATCGATCCGATTTCCTTCGGGATGGGCTTCTGCGGCGATTGTTGTCAGACGCAAGCTCACTGGCTGCCTCCGGAGGTAATGACCTTCACACCATTGGCATACTCTGGATCCTCGGCAGGAATTTCAGGGATTTCATTGCTGCCGAGGACGATCTTACCGTCCTTGTGAATCGTAGACGGCGCTCCATCGAACCGCCGGAATTCCGAGATGTTGACACCCTTGACACCATTGATTTCCTCGATGGCCTCGTAGAACTTACTGAGGTAGATGATCTGTGCGAAGTCCACGGCATCGAAGGCGAGCAACGCCGAGACGGCCCCCTGCACCTCTTCCTTGATTTCGTCCGCAGAGTAATAACTCTCGACCTCCACTTCGGCCGTCACGTAAATCTGAACGTAATCGACATCCTGAATCTCAATCAGCGTAGAGACGGGCCGTTTGTCCTCAAAATAGGCCAGGAGATTGGCCTCGAGCACATCGCTCACATGGCCACCCCCCTGCGGCGCGATAAACAGAGTCACGGTATTCCAGTTCGTCCCTTCAGCGCGAACCTTACCCACACCGGTGAACTCGAGTGCGAGCGCCTCGTAGTCGTCGGCAGTGACGGCACGTTTCAAAGAACGGAACACGCTCGGGGCATGACGGACGGCATCCGTAATGTCTTCTCGTTCCGCCCCGCCGGTTGCCGCCTTTTCATTCGTGACCTTTGCCCCCACCAGTGTCAGCTGCGGCGCATCCACGATGGTTTGAATGCTGCGGGCAATGACATTGCCCTTCAGGCCTCCACCGACACGGTATGTCACGCGGATCTGGGAACCAGGTGCGGGAATAGCTCCAAAGGCCCCGTCGCCGAAGATGACCGTCGCCTGATCGTTTTCGTCGATCTCGATCAAATAGTCCTGTTGCCCCTCCCGACTGAAGGACAGGCTGTCCTGCAGCCGCCACTCCTCAATAACGCCGCCTAGTTCAGTCAAAAGGACCACGTCTTTCTGTATCTGCTGTCCCTGCCCGAGCGACCTGAGAATCAAGCCGCTGTGAGTCAGGGGATACCGCTGATTGGCCTGCCCATCCGAGGTGCCAAGGACCTCGTTCTTCACCAGCCGTCCCTCTTCGACGGGGATGTTCGGAATCGTCTTTTTCCCGCCGATGGGGGTGAGCGTGCTGCAATCGATTTCCATCGCGACTTCACGCGTGTATTCGAAGCGAATGCTGGGCCTACCCTGTTGGCTTTTCGTGGCAAATGCATGACCTTTTTCTACCCGAATGACTTCGTTACAACCAGCAGGAACGGTGAGAGTCACTGCGGCAGAGGCAGGCGCTGCCGTGGCCAGTTTATAGCCGATGAGGCGCAGGTGCTGAATAATGCTCCGACGTGTCTGGGCCATACTCAGGAAACTTTCGCTGACGGCGCGATCCTGATAGTAACTGAGGATGTCGCCCATATGGGCAAAGAGCTCGAGGAGGACATTCCCGAAATCCGCCTCGTTTTCAAACTCCTTCCACTCTGGCAATTTCGCAGGAATCAGGTCGCGCATGGACTTCAGCAGGCTGTCGTAATCACGCGCCATATAGCCCACAGGCATCCGTGAATCGTTTTTCTTTGCTCCTGTCATCATCCGTCCTCTTCAGCGACCCATACGGGTCTTCACTTAAAATGGATTCGCACCATCTTTTTCGCTAAATCTGTTTTCTTTGTATACGTGATTTCAATCGTGATGATCTCTTCGACCGCATTCACGGTCACTCCGTCCACGACAAGGTCTTTGGCCAACCAGCGAGTCAGGGCCTGCCCCACCGTAAATTCCATGGCCGCGGCAAGAATGGTGTTATTGGGCTCAAAGACTAGGTTGAAAAGCCCGCAGCCGAACGTCGGCAGATTGACCCGCTCTCCCGGCGCGGTGAAGAGCACTTGAATGATCCGTCCTCGAATGGCTTCGTCGCCGCCGCTGACGCTGACTTGTCCTGCTCCATCCATCACGAATGGAAACCCGAAGCTGTCTTTCTCAACGATCATGTCGCTTCTTCCCGCTTACGCCACCCGGCCCGTACCATCGTTGCTCTGGGTAAAGACCACACCGGTCTGCGTGGCCGTGTTGCCTGAAACCGCCGCACTGATGTTGCCTGTGGTTTGCACGCCCTTGATTTCCATGTTGGCCGTGATGTGATCGATGACACCTTTCGAAATGGCAAACGCCAACTGTTTCCAGCTGTTCCGAATCTTTGTCAGGTCAGCCGGTGGCAAAGCCGACAGCGGTGGGGACAGAACGGCGTTCATCTGATCATAGATCGCCTTGGTCATACCCGACGTCGCCGTTTTGTCCCCGCTCTGAAGAGCCATAATTACTTCACCTTATTCGTCTGCGAAAGGGCCGGATCCAAAAGAAGCGGCGCGCCAGGCAAGGGTGGCGTGGTCGGCGCACCCAGATTGCCTGTGTGCATATGTGTCATGTAGGTGGTATTGATCCAGTTATCGAGTGCCGTTTTGAGCTGGTTGCCAAGGACAAGCGGCTCGCTTGCACCGTCTCCAATTTTGATGCTGCTTCCTTTGATGGTCACGCTGGAACTGTCCATCGTGATGACATTACCGTTCTTATCCTCGATGACGATTCCACTGTTATCAAGCGTGACGGTGTTACTGTTTTTGCCATCGGTGATCGTGACCCCGTCTGCGTTCATCGTGATGACATGCTCGTTGACTCCATCCGTAACTTTGATCCCCTCGCCATCCATCGTGAGCACATGCCTATGCTCGTCATCCATCATGGCTACAATAGTGACCATCTCCTCGTCATCCTTATCCTCAAACTGAATCGTGTGCCCCTTGAGCGTCTTGATGATCTTTCGAGTTGGCGGATCCTGAACATCTCCTTGTTCCGTACCGTCGGAATCGTTCGGCTTTGTGAGTTCGCTGTCTCCGCCTGGTTTGGTCCAATAGGTACCGACCCAGATCGGAAACTCTAGATCGCCTTCTTCGAATTCGACCCACACGCCGGCATCGACTTCCGGAATAAACAAAAAGCCCTGATTCGCCGCACCGCCATACGGCACGCAGGGCGTTGCCCAGCCTGTGACCACGTCACTACCGAGCACGCTGGGCACTTTCACTTTCAACCGTCCGAGCTTCTCTGGATCGGCGTTGTCCACCACCACGCCGCGATACTTGCCATAGAATGACCGTTCGACCTTTTGGACAAGACTGGCAACCACTTGATCCACGTTCACAACAGACTCCTACAAACCGCTTAATAAGCCAGCCGATCCTCCGGAAAAGTCTTCTGCTCCTGTCGGCAGCAGCGCGTTCCGCTTCACTTTGACGCTCTGGGTGTAGCCCTCCGAGGTAAAGACATGGGTGACATGCGAGACGTAATAGATTCCGCTGTGGGTCTCTCCCAGACCCTTAATCGTAACCGTGCCACGCGGCTTTAATACATGGTTGTACTCATTGGCATGGATCTGCCCCTCGCCCGTGACGAACCATCCCCCCTCGTGAAAAAGGCCCTGGCAGAGGGCTGTCATCTCCGGCACACCGGTTGCAGCGTTCATTCCGATGTAGGCTTTGGCCGGCTGCATACCTGCGCCCAGGAAGCTTGTTCCATTCCTGCTTCCCAGCGGCGTTTGCAGACTTGACTCCGCGACGGCCTCCAGGACTTCCTTGGTGCTTCGATCGATTTGATACATCGCCACATTCGCCGGGGCGAGGGCATTGACTTCGATGGAGAAACTGGCGATATTGGTTTCGTCGCCAAAATGGACAGCCAGAGTCGGTTGAGGCGTCTCATCGATCTGCGGCGGCCGGAAGTAGCCCATTCTTCCACTCACATAACATTCATAGCCATTCCTCAGCGCCAGACGTTTGAGGAACTGGATGTCGGTCTCCCGTTGAATGATGGTCGACACCGCCTCGTCGTGAATCACGGCGGTGTCTTCGGTCTCTATCGAAAACCCATAGAGGCCGAAGATTTCTGACGCAATGTCGCTGTCTTTTTTGTTGGGCCAGTCCTTTAATTTTTCTTCTCGATCCATCAACACAGTGCCGTCCATGCCCCAGACTTCGACGAAGCAGGCCGTAGGCTCGGACGAAAAATGAGGCTTCACGTGGGTGATGTGTGCCGTGATCAAATCTTCCTTTTCATCCCCGAAACCAGCGCTGATGACGACTTCCTTCCAAGGATGCAGCCGGTCGTCATCGAGATAGCTCCAGTTCCCGTCAGTGTCTTGCGTAAGGCTAATTTTCAAACGGAACATGGCAGCGAGCTTGTCGTCCAACTCCACCTCGAGATTCAGAAGGTCGGGATAGAGATCTTCCGCCTCTTGCCCGTCAATCGTGATCGAGAAATGTTCCGCTTCCATTGTGCGCCTCACACCACCGTATTCGGTGGGATGACAATTGACTTGCCAACACGCCCGACTATTTCCGGCGGTCCAACCGTCAGTCCCAGACCAGTCATCCGATCCATCAGTTGTTTCGAATCGAGATTCATGCCGTTGTAGCGGACGATCATCCAATACCGGTAGAGCGGGACAATGAGCGTGACCGTATCGGTGCCGACGGTTTCGATCCGCTCTACTAGATCGACCTCTTCCTTCACTAACCGCACATGCTCTACGCCGACAAGGCCGGTGAAGTCCGCAAGCACATCGGGCCAAAGCGGTTCGTCCTCTTCATGGTCGATGATGAGTGGAAACTGCTCGACCACCATCACGTCTTTCCCTAGCAGCGCCGACGGAAAGGGATAATCAGGATTGGCATCACAAATCCGCCACCACTTTCGAGGCTGTTTGTAATATTTGTAGGCCAGGTGATCCAGACGGTCAGTTTCTTCAACCGTGTGCAGAAACTCGCCATCGACTTCCGGAATGAGGCGGAGCGCCTTGGAAGCTGACCGCTTTCCGTCGCGGTCAACGACTACGACATCCTCAAGTTTTTTGTAACGAGAACTCTTAGAAAACATCTACTTACCCCGGAATCACGACATCGGCGATGTCTGCGATGTTCGCCAGATTCAACACCGACATCGCCTCCTTCATCACCTTGGTATACATGTAGGGAAGGCTCTTCCCCTCGATGACAGTCAGATTCACGGAAACGGTCGCACGGATCGGATTCAAATCCGTGCTGAACTCCGATTCAGTGACATTGAGACTATTGATGTTCACCGGAAGCACCCGTTTCCGGCCCCAAATAAACAGAATCAATGGAGGATTGGGTTTCTTCGTAAAACTGAAGCCGCCTGGCGATCCGAGCAAGCTGCCCAGAGCTTGCCCCACAAGCGACTCCTCTTTGGGGTGCACCATGAGTTCCAGCGTGGAAAGCTGCGGCGCAATACCGAACTGTTCAGTGATGGCATCGCCGTCGTTCAATTTGTCAGTCGCATCCAGTCGAATGTCGAAACCAATCGATTCTTCTTGAACCGTCACGGTTTGGAGCTCTTGGATGCCCATAAGGTCATCCTTGTCATCGAACTCCCGTTGGTGCAGCGCTCTCAGCGTTTGAGTGGTCCCTCCGCCACCGCTGGGCGCGGCATAGGTCAGGCTCCGATTGCGGGTAAGCTGAATCGGATTAAATTGAAACACCACAAACAGCGGTGGCAAGCTCAAGCCATATTCAACAAAAGCACCGCGGAGGATTTTGGGTTTGTTGGGGAAGCCGTCGGACACGATCAAACCTCAAGAGTTGTTTTGTTAGGCCTCTTTGCCCGCTTGTAAGCCCAGTTCACTTAGATATCCGGATAGCCGGCCGTGTGTTGCATCTTCAGGACAGCAGCGCCTATCCCATTATTCGAGTCCAACTTCGCGCTCAATGCCTGATGCAGCGCGCCAGCTGCTTCGCGAGAAAAAATTGTTTCGCTGCCCTTCAGGCCGTCCGCTCCTTCAAAGACGGCAGTAAAGGACAGAGATGGCCTCTCCGGTGTCCCAGTTATCGATCCCCGGACCTGGCGCGCCCCTTCCACCATGCGCCTGATCTCATCGGGTGACACAGTGAAGGTCAAAATGTCCGCCAGCCTATCGTTGGAGTAGGAAAGGCCGGACGTCTCAAACGAGCGGAAAATCTGGATCGATGGAAGGTGATAGTAAGTATGCACGACCAAAGTACTCACAGACACGGTTTGTTCTCCCACGTGAGTCAGTTTGAGAGCAGCGTGTCGTAATCCCATGTTTGTTTGTTGAATGAAGGTCTCCATAGGTTCCATCTCCCAAGTTCTCATGGCCCTGGGGCAACGGAGCTAGTACACGGCGTAAAGCCTTTCACGCTATTAAATCGGTCAAAGGCGGCTTGCGTGGACGCGCTTGGGCCCAACAGACTAGCGAAACCGGATGACGTTCCGTTGCTTCCCGCGACTTGATCCGCGGCTGTTTTCGTATAAGTCCAACCGATACCGTCGTACCACGTTCCGCAATCCGTGCCCACAGTGGCAAAGGCGAGCGTCTGGAAGTTGTAGACTACCGTGTTCCAACCGGTCGGGTTTGCCGAGGTTTTGAACCCCCGGTCTCCGCCACCCGTGTTTGGGGCGTCGTGGAAGGTCGCATTCCCGGTGCTGCCGCTGTTAGAAAAGCCAGCGGTCCCGTGCCCGTTTTCAGCAAGGTATGGCGTTCTGAAGGAGGCAAGGTGGTCGATATAGGTCGAGTCCGAGATAGCGGTTGGATCGCGATAGGCGAATCTGGAGTAATAAGTGCCTGGATTCATGGCTGTACCATCGGCCGTCATCTGAATGGACTGGATGAATTGGATTTCATTAGCCTGGGGTCTGGGAGTGGTCGTGCTCGGATCGAAGGTAATGTCGAAGCCGTTGCCTGATGTGCTGGAGGTGCAGGTAGTCTGCTCCATTTCTGTTGGATCTTCCAATGTCACGTTAGCCGGGCTGGCGCAATTCACGCAGTGGCAGCCCTGACCGCCCGCGCAGGTTCCGGTCGGGTTTCCGGAAGAAGCGTTCCGCTGCACAAGGCTGTTGCCCAGGCTGCGTTCCAGCGCCTGAGAAACACTTCCTCCGCGCTTGGACTCCAACGGTATGTTTTCAGCCAGATGTTGACGGCTGGTAACCGGCTCGGTCGTGTGCGTTTTTGTCTTCTGGTGTGTGGTGAACATAGCTGACCTCATCTAGCCCCCGAAGGTGTGGAGGACCTTTGACAAATGGGAAAGCTTGGATTGTTGCATTTTGACTTTCGCCTTAAACACAGCACCCTCCTTCACCTTAGCCCCTTATACGCTGCTGCTGTTGCATATCTTTCTCGTTCCACAATTTCCCACTCTTTTCAAACTCCCGCTTTGCGCCTCTTACAATATGCTCCATTTCAATCACGCCGCCGTTGGCAGCGGCCAGAAACGCTGAATTCAACACAATGTTCTTGATACTGCCGCCGGCGATTCTGAGCTCTCGTAAGAGATACAGGGGCACTTGCACTGCACCATAGCAACAGGTGCTGGTGTAAATGATACCGTTGGCTTTGGGCTAGTTCGCTGTAGCCTTATGTTCATAGTTCGACCTTTTTTCACAACTTCACCTGATCAAAGTGATCGTATAACCGGCTTCACAAGATCGAGAAAAGACTCCTGTCTCTATTGCTTCCACTACCATGCTTGCAGTGCTTTGCCGCTGGTCTGGAATGACAATCTGAACCTGCCTTATCTACATTCTCCTTACAGCGCAGCGGACCTATTTCTTCGATTTAGAAGCAAGATTGAATCCTGCCCGACTCCAAGTTGAGTAACCCTAGTTTGTTCCTAACGGTCCTCGTCAGAACCCCTCACACAGCTCGAAATCGAGCCCAATACCTGTCGACAGCAGTTTTCAGCTCGTCGAATGGAAAATCCGCGCCGTGGGCCTCCTCAAAGGCGTCAAGGAAAGCGAGAATCGCGACACCTTCGCTCTGGGTTAGGTTGTCAAACCTCTCGTGGAAAATGGCCTCCGGAGCCCCAGAATCGAACCATTCCAGTTGCTGCTTGCGGAGAAGCTCTGTCATGTCAGTCGGAAGACCGAGTCCGGAAGGGACCTGAGCAACCTTGTCAAGCGCCTCTAATATGTCAGTGCGAGAGGGCTCAGTGAGTGCACTTATGAGGCCTGAAGCAAAAACACTAACAGAGGCATACGACTCCAGGGAAGCGCGGAGGAAAGCCGGCAGAAAGTAGAGGAATGCTTTTGGAGTTAGCATCCAGAGGTTGCCTTCAACAACGGTCCTCAGTTCGTAATCCGTGAGTTCCATTGAAGTATTCTCCGCAAGGAGTTCTCTCAATTTCTCGGCCTCATGAAGACTCACGGTCGGTCGTATGATTTCAGTAGCCGATGGACGGTGGCGCGAGGCGAAGGCATCAAAGAATAGTGCGCTGAGGTTCATGCTATACACACATAACTTCCATGATTGTTATGCCTCTGACGAGCTATCAGGCGAGAGCTCATCCTCGATCACGACCAGTAACGCTATCACTGCTGCCGCGGCCGCTGCGATTGCCGCGGCTTCTGCTGCGGCGGCGGCCGCAGCGGCAACCAGAGCGGCAATAACTTTCGCGAGCGCTATAATGGCTGCGATGAGGGCAGCAACCAAGGCGATCGCCACTGCCACCGCAGCAGCAGCAATGACCGCACGCGCAGCTTCGACGACAACCGCCATTGCTTCGATCAGCTCTTGGGGGCAACCAGAAGTCGAGAAGAATCTGTAGCACCGGTTCATCATATTGATTTTATCTTGCACCTGTTGGCGATGACCTTCGTCTCCACCCCTGAAACATGTAGCATCCAGCGCTACACGTGCAGCGATTTCAGCCGTGATAGCGGCAATCTTAGTAGCCAAAAAGAGGCAGCTGTCACCCGCTGAACAGGCACCGAGAGTATTCACGACCGCTTTTGCTGTCTCGACAGAACCCCGAAGAGTGAGATACGTCGCCCAACTGCAGTCACCTGGAGGTACCATGCCATCACCTGGCCAGCGTTGAACCGTGTGATTAGCCACCCCAGTCTGCAACATGCTCCCGTGAATGGATCGCTCGTTGCTATTAAGGGGTTGTATGTCGGATATTCCTCTCTGCTGCACCACATGCGTCAACTCATGCGCCATCAGATGCTTGTCTTGATCGCTCTCGCCCTTCGCCAGCCAGATATGATGCCCGTAAGTAAATGCCCGCGCCTGAATCTGCGCGGCGGAGGCTTGGGCCGCTGGATCTGCATGAACACGGACCTGGCTAAAATCTGCACCTAAGCGTGGCTCCATAAAGGCTCGTGTTGCAGGTGATAGGGGTTGTCCGCCACTCTGAGTAAGCTCGACGTCCGGAACAGAATTCAGCGTATTGCCGCCACTTACCGCTCTTCGTTGGATATTGATGCCCGCACTGTATTGCCCAGGCCCAGTCTTGGCGGATACATCCGGCATCCTCATAATCTGATCGGCAACCCTATCGGCTTCCTGCTCGTACACATCATTGGCTGGACCAATAGCCAGTTTAGTTTGTATCTTTTGCTCTTCTTCTTTGCCGGCACAGCTAGCACAGGAACCACCACAGTCACATTTCCGCTGGATGGTTGGAATCTTATGTTGTGCACTCATCTGACCTAAGGATTGAAGGCTTTCAGAAATAGGTTGCAGGTAACTGTTCCCCAGATTTCGTTGAAGATACTGAGAAGGAATTGTCATTGCCTGACGACCAATGTGAGAGAGGTCATGCTGCTTCTTGCTTGCCGACGCACAGTGTCTCGTTTTGTGCCTTGCGTCTTTCATTGCAAACATGAGTTGCTCCCTCACCTTAGCCCCTTACGCGCTGCGGCTGATGTACGTCTTTCTCGCTCCATAACTTGCCAATCTTCTCAAACTCCCGTTTCGCGCCTCTCACAATATGCTCCATGTCAATCACGCCGCCGTTGGCAGCGGCCAGAAACGCAGCGTTCAATACGATGTTCTTAATATTTCCACCTGCGATTTTGAGTTCTCGTGAGAGATATTCGTAATCGATCTTGCCACTCACCGGCGCTTCCTTCGGAAAGTGGGTCTGCCAGATTTTCAGGCGGCTGGCTTCATCGGGAAACGGAAACTCGACGATGAAGCGCAATCGGCGGGTAAACGCATCGTCTATGTTCTCGCGCAGATTGGTGGCGAGAATCACCACCCCCTCGTACTCGTCCATCTTTTGCAACAGATAGCTGGTTTCGATGTTGGCATACCGATCATGAGCATCCGAGACTTGCGTGCGTTTGCCAAAGAGCGCGTCAGCCTCGTCGAAGAAGAGAATGGCATTGCTCGTCTCAGCCTCTTGAAAAATCTTCGCCAGGTTCTTTTCCGTCTCCCCGATATATTTGCTGACCACACCGGAGAGATCGATCTTGTAGAGATCCAGGTGCAATTCACCCGCAATGACCTGGGCAGCCATGGTCTTCCCCGTTCCGGGTGGACCGGAGAACAACATGCTCAGCCCTTTACCGTGCGACAATTTATTGCCAAATCCCCACTCGCCAAAGACTCGATAGCGATGTCGTACCTGGTTACCAATTTCCTTGAGATGTGCCACTTTGTCATCGGGCAGCACGAGATCGTCCCAGCTATAACGCGGTTCGATCTTGACGGCCAACTCGCCTAGCTTTTGGTTGGATTGGTGGCGACACGCACGATGCAGGTCAGCCAGCACGACTTCTTTCCGCCCACCTCGGGAACATTCATTCGCCGCCAACTCAAGCGCATCCCGGATCTGCCCAGGGGTCAGGCGAAACTGGCTAGCCAACTGTGCAGCCCACGAGCTGGCCTCAGGCATGTGGTCCTGCAAGTCTTTTTCCCATGCAGCTTGGCGTAAAAGCACATCCGGCAGGGGCAGTTCTACGGCATGAAATTCAATATGTTCAAACAACCGCTTAGGCGCCCAAGACTTGTCCCCAGCCAGAAACACCAGCCACCCATACTGGGCGACCGTTTGAGCAAATATCTTGAGGATAGCCTTATTGTCTTCTCTCAGCAGGGCATCCACATGATGAAAGTACAGCGCCGCCTGCATCAACACACCCTCGCGCAAGGCCAGTTTCAGTAATGTTTCCACCTCGTGTCCGCGCGCCAGCAATAATTCCATATCCACAGAGAGCATCGTGCAGCCCAACTGTCCACAGACGGTTCGCACAAGCTCTTGCTTGCCGGCACCGTAAGGGCCATACAGATATACGACCAGCTTTTTCTTCTCGTTTGCTTGGTCCGCGAAATGATTTCGAGTGAGCTGAAGCAACTGGGTTGTTATCGCTGGATCGACAAATAGATCTTCTCCAGCGGAGGACGGACGGTACAATCTTGCCAAGTCGATTAATCGCCCCTCAAAGTAATTTCTCCCCAACAGAAAACCGAAGATGCGAGGATCCAACCTTAGAAACTGCGCCAATCCGCTTGAGCCGGACGGACTGGTCGGATCATCGACGGTCTGTAAAATACCTGTGCGCATCAGCGACGCATGCCCGGAGAAAACAGTCCTGCCGTTCCACTTGTCGGCCTCGGTCTCACAAAGCAGGTCCAACACCAGATCGACACTGGGTTTTTTCCGGGTGATATCGTCCTGCAGATACGCGTACAGCTTGTCGTATTTCCGCCTTAGCTCCGGCGCCAGGCATACGATGACGGCCTGAATTTCGAAAGGAGATAAACCAAACATATGGGCCAATTGTGGCAGCGCCAGAAAGACACCTTGTTCCAAAGCTCGACTTACCTTGGCGCGAATATGCTTCTGCATAACTTCCAATTGCTTACGGATCTTCTGAATTTCAGGGGAATCCGGTACGAACGCCTCCTCTTGGCTGAGGATCCAGTCCACTTCTCCATGGGAGATATATGTCTGATGAGATAAGGCCTCTTCCTGCGCTTCTTGAAGTTTTCGTCGAAACATCATCACACGCAGTTGGATCAGAACATCCAGCCGCCTTAATTCATCCGCCAGATGCTCATAACTATCCTTGTAAGCGACGAGTTCCATCTTGGCGGTTTGCTGACTGGTCATGGCGTGACCTCAAAGAAAAAGGTCCTTCTGAAAAGGTGCGAGATATCGACCTTGATTTCGTGAAATCCCTGGGACAGATCCGCGGGAACCGGCATCGCAAACGTATCTCCAGTCAGCGCCTGCCCATTTAAGACCGGTGTTCCCGTCATCGTGGCGTAAGCCTTCCACCCAATCAGATGTTTACCCCGACAGGTAATGACTGTCCCGACCGCTCCACTGGAAGGGGCAATGTCATTCACAACGGGGGGATGGAAGGGCGCGCGTACGTCCGGCACGCCGATCTGACGCACCCGCTTGGCCATGACCTGCTCGCTCTCCGACAGCATATCCAGTTGCACCACCGAAATCTGATAGAGCACGGAGAGGCGAAACGGTTGGGTAAAGGTGTTCCATACGTGGCTGAGCTCTTCCGGGTCCAAGGTGTTTTGCATAATCTTGACCTGCTCGCGCGCGTTTCTTAACCCGGTCACCAAATAATCCTTGGGAATGATCGGATTTTCATAGAGCACACGCATGGCTTCGCCCAAGATTTCATGCGCGGTCGTGTTTCCCGTTTGCGGATCGTTTTGCGCATACGCGGTCATCAGATAAGAAAGATTGAGCGATAACGGTGGTGGAACCAATCGATCCGGGCTGCCCGGTTTCACTTGCCAGTCTAGATTTCGCAAAAACGGGTGTTCTTGCACCTTGTACAGGAACAGGTTGACACGCCTGTCACCGCCACCCTCATCAGGTGCCAGAATGGTCACATTGACGGCCGGGCTCAGCATCATCTCACCGACGAGCAGGTTCCGTAGCGATTCACTGACCATGCCAATTGCTGTTGAGGCGCTCATCTTACCGTCATCTTAGATTCCGCACACGAAAGCGGCTCAGGTAACTACGCTCCAAGAATGCATAAGGGATCTTCGCCTGGGTTGAAGGCTGCTTAACGACGATGATCCGTTGAGCTGGAGCCGGTGCCTGGTGCTGCTGTGGATGTGCTTCGTCCCCGCGTGTTTGCTCTCGCGAGGAGGATTGCTTCATCGCCAGTTCACGAACAGCGGTGCGAAGCTGTTCAATTCGATCTGCAGCTCGGTTTAATCCGTGACCTGTCCTTGAATTCATCTGCGCCAATGTCTCTAAAGAGTGCGTCGCGTTAATCGAAGGAGTATCGGACAGCTCCCTTGTAATGGAGGTGGGCCGAGATTGTTTTGAGGGGAGTGCGTGCTGGAATTCCTCTTCAGCTTTGCCTGAGAGATGGTGCCTCTGCCCTGAGAATGAGAGAGTAGAAGAATTGTTATTTCTTTGAGGGGCGTTTGGAACATGGAGCGTGGCCTTCTCTATAACTGGTGCTGGCCCCTGCGATGCGTCAGACGGCTTCGTGCCACTCGTTTCCTGCTCCGGTACTCGCCCAGTCACATTCTGTCGCGCCATGCCCTTTGGCACAACGCGGTGCTCGCCACTCCCTTCTACACCAGCATGAGAATCGGTGCTCTTCCTCGGCGAAGCCTGCAAAGGCGAGAACTGGTGCGCAGTTGCCGGAAACACGTCTTGTCTTCTTTCAGGGGCGTCTGGAACATGGAGCGTGGCCTTCTCTATAACTGGCGCTGGCCCCTGCGATGCGTCAGACGACTTCGTGACACTCGTGTCTGGCTCCTGTGCCGGCCCAATCGTGTTCTGTTGCGCCATGCCTTGTGGCATAACCCGGTGCTCGCCACTCGCTTCGGCACCGGCATAAGATTCGGAGCTCTTCCTCGCCTGATCTTGCAAAGGCGTGAACTGCCGAACAAAGGCAGGATTAGCGGCCAGATCGGGGCGATATGGGGATATATGTGGCTCTCCCATGAATTGAGGATTCGCATAAGCAAATCCAACAGGCTGCACTGCAGAAGAGAAAAGTATTTCACCTCCGTCGCCTTCCGGAACGCCTAGCAATGAACGCACACCGTTGCGATAGAGGAAGGGTTTGGCGCCATCCAGCAGGACAGTATGCAAATAGCTGGCTGACATCGGTTGTCCCTCAGACCGCATTATTGAGTCGTTCTATCTCATCGGCTAGTACATCGATGTATCTGCGCCGCTTGTCTCGCGTCATCTCCAGGATCTCCCGTTCGCTCCAGTGATAGTGATACGCGAGATAATGCACCTCGCGATACAAGAGATCCCCACTCGTTCTCATCTCACCAAAAAAGAACCGGTGAAGGTCAAAAGGCGCCACAAAGACACGACCGCATTCGTGGCAATTGATGTCCATCGTCAACTCCACCTTTGGTGCGATCCTTTCCATCTGCTGTTCGATCTCGAGACGGGCCGCTGGGGAGAGTTGACTGATCACCGCTTCTTCATCGATGTTCGTGAGACGGCCGATGCGCTGGATGCAGCGCCCAAAAAGCCTGGCTAATGCCAACGCCTCGTTTTCGGCAAGAAGTGGTGAAATGCTCTCCTGGTCTTCGCCGTTGGGAAGGCGGAAGGTGATTTGTCGCTCATCTGCTCCAAATACGCCGGCAATCTCCGGTGAGAGAGTCATCATGTATACGGGGCCTTTATCCTCTGACTCACGGATGGGAATATCCTTAACAGAGAAGTTGATCGTTACTCGTTGGCCGCACTCCGGCCATGGGCAGAAGACATTGGCCCGTATCTGCTCCCCAAAGGTCGCCTCGCGCAACTTGAGGAGAAGATACTGCCTGTCCGCGACCAGAAGATTGCGCACTAATGCCTCCGACACCGGACGAATGGCGCCAAGCCGTTGAATACACCGACTCAGAAGGACGGTCACGAGTGAAGCGCTTTCTCGCGGTCGACTCGTGGCAAGCAGCTCTTCCTCCCGCCCAGTCAGAGGCCTCAGTTCGATTTCACGTTGGACCTCTCCGCAGTTATCCACATAGCCACCAGGGAGCAGGCCGGCCAATGTATCCAATTAGGTCTCCTTGGGTTCGACTACGGAGGTGTCCCGTATCCATCCTTCGTTCTCAAGCTTGATCGTCGTGATCATGGCGGCATTTCCACCAGCGTCGAGCTCGGGAAGGGCTTGATATTCGGAGACCCAACAACGGAAGACGTTGTAGGATAAAACCTTTGAACCCTGGAGATTGAACACATCGATGGTGATATCCTTGCGAAAGGTCTTCAACGACATGGCGGCTTCGCCCTGATAGTTGTTCACCTTGTTGGCCCACTCTTCGAATGCGGTATCATGGGTTACACCACCCTGGAGGGTGATTGCATCGTACTTGGTCTTGCCGGGGATCTGGTGTGGACCACTATGGTCCCCCGCTTCATACCAAGGAGTTACCTCCGTAGTCCTTTTCAGGGCGCTGCATTTATTCAAACCTGCCACATAGTTGCCGTCCCACTTCACTTTGAATTTGAACCCTAGATAGGGATCAAACCGTTGACTGTTGACTGTAAACTTGGCCATACCCTGCTCTCCTTTCGGTAGGTCGGTTCTAACGCAGGACTCCTATGTGGAAGACTGTCCCGCCTTCTGACTAATCTTAACTACGACAAATTCAGCCGGTTTGAGCGGTGCAAAGCCTACCAATACATTGACAATTCCCAAGTCAATGTCGGCTTGTGTGGTGGTTTCCCCATCACATTTGACAAAAAATGCCTGAGATGATGTCGCACCTTGAAAGGCTCCCTGACGAAACAAGGTCATCATAAATGAGGTAATATTAAGGCGCAGTTGCGACCATAATCCTTCATCATTGGGTTCGAAGACCGCCCACTGAATACCATTGTAGATGCTGACCCGTAGCATAATCGCCACTCGGCGGACCGGTACGTATTTATATTCCGGATCGGAACTAACCGTCCTCGACCCCCACGACACAATACCCGATGTTGTAAATCGCCTCAGGCAATTCACGCTGATCCTGTTTAAATTACCCTGTTCAGTATCGGTTAAATTGATACTGAGTCCAACCGCTCCATTAATCGTCGCCTCCGTTCCTGCCGGCGCTTTCCAGACACCGCGACTGGCATCAATTCGCGCATACAAACCTGCCATATACCCAGACGGAGGAAGTAGGATGGGTTCGGCAGAAACACCAGTTGGATCGAGCGCTTTAATCCACGGGAAATAAACAGCCCCGTAAGAATTTGGTGTCGTGAGGGCATTGCGGAAGGATTCGGCCTCCGAGGGGGTATCATCATCCTGATCCATCTCACCGATATAAAAGACATCTTGCAATGTCCTGTTTCGACAATAGGCCATGCCTTCGTCCACCATGGTCGTGGTGCCGACGCCAGGAACGGACAGCAGACTAAAATCAGTCTTATTATTGAGCAGTGTAAATCCCGCGCTGTAGGAAAGTTCTGTCAGGGGCGCAGTACCGTCTGTGCCAAGAGTCACCGCTAGGACCGGCGCAGCGACAGCGGCATCTCCAATCTGGATTGATTCCGCATTAGCTGGACGCCGACGGGCAAGCCCGTTCTCCGAATAGCCGCCATTTCCTTCACCGAGCTTCAAACTCACGGCCGCGTTGTTGCTTGAGGCGTTTTGCACCGAGACAGATGAGGTCCCAGATGTAGTGCCTGAATTCAGCAACAGATGTTCCGTTGGCATTCCCGCATTGACTACTGCGCAGGTAAAACCAGTAAACGCCGTGGGCGAGGTGCTGGTCTTGAGGCGCGTGAGCGCGGTAACGGCTGTTTGAATCGCCGCCGCAACCGCAGCCATGTTGGCAAGCGCTGCTGGTAATGCAACCTGCTGATAACCGTCACCATCCAGATTGATCAGGAAATTAAGATTGCTGCCGGCAGACATTGTAGGAGCATTGCCGCCTCGGTGAAATCCTCGCTGGAGAGTGACGTTCGCAGCATCAACTTCCGCATTGATCAGTCGAGAGGCCTGACTGAGGACATTGACAACATAATTTGCCGAAGTGGGGTCCATGTTGAGATTGTCGTGTGTTTCAAGGGGAGCGATGTTCATGAAATCTTCCGGAACAAGATCCACCTCCTTCTGTTTCCTAATACTGATCTTGAAGGTATTCCCCGTGTCGCTGGAACCGTCTTCAATCTGAAGATAGAGGTAATTTCCCCATGCCCCTCTATTCTTGGCAGAAAATGTCAGGCCACTCACCGGAGCGGTCGCCCGGTTTTGCACTCTCACCCTAGCGGTAACCGCATCGGAACGGGTAATGCGCACGATGTAGCATTGCCGCCCACCGTTATTAAAGAATTGAAAGACTGAATGCGCTAAGTAGCCGTCGGAAATGTAACCACCGTACTGTCTCTGGAATTCTGTCCAGCTGGTGATTCGCAAGGCTTCCTCATCTGGTCCCATCTCCGAAAGACCGACAAAGGCAGCCGTGGAGCTGCTTGCAGCCTCAATTGGGCGAACACCGCTCGCAACCTCTTCTACATACACACCTGGGTATGATAGAACTGCCATGCGATCCTCCTCTTAGTTACAAAGCTTGATTTCTATTTCCTTGCGCGATCGACCCGTGCCTGTGGCACTTCGGCTTTCTGCAACTTGTGTTTACTCTCAGTGAGAGTAATGATCCGTTGCTCTTGAAGCTTTTGAACCTTTGCGTTACGGATGATTTCCTCATCTACAATTTCAAACGACGTCACTCCTGGAGAAAGATGCAAAGATGCTCCGCTATTAAGCCGTATTAGCACCGGTCGAAAGGTCAAGTTTTTGATTTCTACGGGCATACGATTCTCCTTCTGTGCTAAAAGCTAGCGTGATCTCCAAATTCCAAGCGAAGATCCCAAGGAAGGTCTGATTTATTCTGAATTTCGATCACAGGCCAGTTGAATCTCCAATGTTTTTAGAGCTGGTTGGCTAAAGAACGGAATTAACCAGGCCTTCCCTAATTAACGAACGACCAAATCCCACTATCATGCCTCTCATTTCTCTCAACGCTAGAAACAAGTCATACAGCACTTTCTTTCTTCTTCTGCATATTCCCGATTAGAGCTTTTCTATCCAGCGGTTCTCAGTCCGCTATTCCTCACTAGTGCCATGCTCCCTTCTCAGGATCCTCTTATTACACAGATCTTGAACCGCCATTCTAAGCGCCTGAATGATCTCTTGATCGTGGCTGCTTGTTACACTACAGCGGACTGGAGAAAGCTGTTGTACTGAGGCGGACCTGATATCACGGGCAACCTGCAAAACTGTGAGATCCGGATACACCGCCAGCAATTGACTACAGAGACCAGGCTCCTCGTCCCCTTCTGGCGTCAACACGACGGCGTCGGCGTTCGTTCGGCCCGTTTCTTGGAGGATCTTCATGGGTCCCCGGCAATCCCCCACCACCTCCATATCCTCTTGCTCCTCGACGAGCTGCCGAATGGCCTCGGGAACCATCATGGGATAATTGGCGAAGAGCACCCGGATCTTATCCACCAGACGGTCCCCCAATACGGTTAGCATACTGTATGTCTGACGGTGGGCGATGCCCATAGATCCTTGGGATGGATTTGGATCTAGATTCGACAGGAGGAAGAACTAGATCCTTCTTGCAGGCTGGTGAACAATCCAGCCAGCCTTGTCCCCTGCTGTTGCCGAAGCGGCTTCGCGCAGGCAGGTCCCCTGGCTTTCCATCGCGTGAAGCGTCGTTCGCTGTGGAGAAGTACAGGCTAGCTATGGCCGGTGAGGATCGTTTGGTTTCTGATAAATTTCACTGCTGAATGGCGGTTGTGTAACTGAAGCTTATCCAGAATATTATGAACATGATTCTTCACAGTGGAGACCCCGATATTGAGCCGTATCGCGATCTCCTTGTTGCTAAGTCCCTCTTCAATCAATCGTACAATTTCGGCTTCCCGTCTGGTGAGTGATACCCCATTGGTCACACCATTTCCTGTCTCCTGGCGAGCCAACAATGCCATCCGGCAAAACGTGAGGTGGGCGATTCTTGGAGAACAGACTGTTTCTCCCCTGGCAATCGCTGCGAGATTGATTTCCAGCTCCTTGAGCGACGCATTCTGCAGGAGATACCCGGACGCCCCCCCGGCCTCAATACAATACAGGATGTCCTCTTCTCGATCAGGCACGTCGATCACCAACACTTTTGCTCCGAGTGGCAGTGATCCAATGCGGAGGAGCTTATGCTCTTCCGACTGACGCAAAACTACAAATTCGACGATCAGCAGATCCAGGTTCTGTGCCGCAAGATTTTTCCCTGTCTGATCCAACTGCGACGCCATGTGCACAACGCAGAATGGGCTGCACTGCGAAAGACAACAGGAAAGGGATTCTCGCAATAGTTGGTTGCTATGGACGATGGCGATCCGAACTTCTGAGGTCTGCATGGCCACCCATATGTTGTCAGTGACAGAGCCCCCGGGAGACAGCCAATCTAATCGTGTTCCTCAGGATAGGCTCCAGGACTGGTCTCGTCAACAGCTAGTGGATCAAATCATTGAAGAAATTCAAAAGTATGGAAAGCAAACATCATTCCATCAGAGGATTCTCGCAAGTATTTCATCTCCAATACCCTGGTCTGTTCTCAACCGCTCCTAAGGCTTTTACAATTAGGCGTTTCCCAGTTTTGTTCGTATGGCAACGACTTGCCCAGTTCATCACGCCTGTATCGAAGTGATACACAACCAAGACCTGTGGCGTCTACTGAATCGAAAAAGATTCAGACCTGGTGAATCTAAAACGATTCACTCTACGTCTATTTGGGACTAAGAGAATTTGATGTGGAGTGGGATCGATTCACTCAAGCAAACAGGTAGAAGAGACTTGCGCTATCGTTGTATCTGATTTCTTGGGCACAGCTTAGCCGGCTATGGGAGAACCATCCGTTCATCCTTCGAGAACCTCAGGACGAACGGAGTGGCCATTAAACATGCGACAGTTTTCCGTTCGTGCTGAGCCTGTCGAAGCACATCGATCGATGTTTTGCCACAGCCTATTATAAGATCCTCTTGCTATTGGGCACGTTCGACCGTCGCAAATTTTCGTCGCCCAATTTTCAAGCGATGCTGCTTGCCCTGAACGACCTCAAGCGTGGCATTGGCATCACTCTGTTTCTGTCCATCGAGTTCGAGTCCGCCTTGAATGATCAACCGGCGTGCTTCACTTTTACTGGGAACGAGCCCCGTTTTTGCGACAAGATCCACCAGTCCAATGGTCTTCCCATCCCGCAAATCATTACCAGTCAACTGCACACGGACATCCGGTTCATCAGGAAACTCCTGTTTCTGGAACTTCTGCGCAAACTCCGCTCTTGCTTGTTTTCCAGCCTCTACCCCGTGGTACTGCGCCACAATCAATTCGGCAAGCGCCTGCTTGGCTTCCATCGGATGCAGTGACCTGGCCTGGCCGAGGTCTTCCGTCGTCAGCAGCTCATAGTACCGATACATCAGGGTATCGCTGATCGACATAACTTTCCCAAACATCTCGCCGGGCTTGTCCTCCAGGGCGATGTAGTTCCCGACGCTCTTGCTCATCTTCTTCACACCGTCCGTGCCTTCGAGCAACGGCATGGTGATGACGACCTGTGACTCCTGACCGTAGTCACGCTGCAACTCGCGTCCGACCAGAAGATTAAATTTCTGATCTGTCCCTCCCAGTTCCACATCCGCTTTCAAGGCAACGGAATCATACCCCTGCACGAGCGGATAGAGAAACTCGTGGACACTGATGGGTTTTTGTTCATGGTATCGCTTGTGAAAATCATCCCGCTCCATCATTCTCGCGACGCGATAGTGGGCGGCCAGTTGGATCAGTCCATCGGCTGTCATCGATCCCATCCAGCGACTGTTGAATTCGATCGTGGTCTTTTCCGGATCGAGAATCTTGAAGATCTGACGTTGATACGTCTTCGCATTCTCCTGGACCTGTTCCTTGGTGAGCGCCTTGCGGGTCTCCGACACACCGGTCGGATCACCGATCATCCCGGTGAAATCCCCGATCAGGAAGATCACGTTGTGTCCAAGATCTTGAAAATGTTTCAGCTTATGGATGAGGACGGTGTGCCCCAGATGCAGATCGGGTGCCGTTGGGTCGAATCCCGCCTTAATCCGTAACGGTCGTTTCTCCGAGAGAGCTCGTTTTAGCTTCGTCTCGAGCTCAGTCTGTTGAATGACCTCCACTGCACCGCGGAGAATGAGGTCGAGTTGTTGGGCTACATCCTTCATGACGCAGGTCGCTCCATCTCTCGTTGTGTCTCCTTGGTGGAGACCGTGACTAATGACTTGAGGCGATCAAATTTCTTGGCGCCGATTCCTTTGACGCTGCGAAGATCCTCGACCGTCCGAAACCGTCCAGCCGACTCACGAAATGCAATCACCCGTTGCGCCAGCACAGCACCAATACCGGGCAAGGCTTCCAATTCATCAGCAGTCGCTCGATTGAGATCGACCACCATCCGATCGTGCTGGCCGACTACCTTGATCGATGTTGCACTCTTCTCGCCACGTGCATGATGACTGGGACCGTTCACAAACTCTGTGGTCTGCGCCTGTGAGGATGCACCAAGCGGCTGGACGAACGGTTGACGCACCCATCCCAACCAGAACACCACTCCTACCGTGACGGCCAACATTCCCAATTTGAGGAAGAGAGACCGGATCATCCCTTCCCCGTCTTTTTAAGCTGATGAATGGCGGCCTCATTGAGATCTTCCATCGCTTCCAAGACATCTTCAGCGAGCGTCGGATGGACGTGAATGAGACGAGCGATTTGCGAAGCCGTGGCTCCAACCTGCATCGCCAACGCCGGTTCATGGATGAGATCCGCCGCATGGGCTCCGAGGATATGCATCCCAAGGATCCGATCGGATTCGGCGTCGGCAATCACTTTGCAGACCCCCGTGGTATTGCCAGTTGCTGAGCTTTCCCCAAGGCCGCATAAGGAAATCGTCCGACCTTCACCGCCTGGTTCGGATCCTTTCCGTTCTTCTCCGCATGCGCTCTGGCCTGTTGCTCCATCAACCCTACACATCCGATCTCCGGGAAGGTAAAGATCCCTGCCGGAACGGCGTCATAATTGATCGCTCGGGGATGCCCCTGAATATGCTCAACCGCGACCTGCCCTTGCGCTGAGGCCACATGGGCTAACATCGCCTTTCCTGTCACATCACCAATCGCATAGATGTTTGGCGCATTTGTGCGCATGTGTTCATCGACCGGCACGTCGCCACGGCCCCCCACTGTGACACCAACCTGCCCCATTCCGATCCCTTTGGAGTTGAACCAGCGCCCCACCGAGACCAACAGCTTCTCGGTTGTTATCGAGCTCCCGTCTTTCAACGACAGCGTCAGTGACTCAGATGGCCGCTCAATTCTCTCCACCGTAGTCCCAGTCACCACCGTCACACCCCGCTTTTTCAACTCACGTTCCATCGTGGCGGAGATGTCCTCATCCTCCAAAGGGCAAGAGTCGCGGCATGAGTTCAAGGATGGTGACCTGGGTACCAAGACCACTATACAACGCGGCAAACTCGCAGCCCTCCACACCACCACCGAGAATGGCCAGGTTGGCGGGAACCTGTGTCAGGTCCAGCATCTGCTGACTGGTCACAATCTTCCGGCCGTCGATGGGAAATTGAGGAAGGTTTGGCCAAGAAGATCCGGTGGCGATCACCAGCGCATCCGCGTGAATGTCACGCTCAGAGTCTGCGCATCCTTGACAACTCCCGTCCCAGAGACCTGCTCGATCCTCCAACTTTTGAACAGGGTCGCAATCTCTTTCACGAGCGTGGCACCGCTGTTTCCTTCCAAGCCACCATGCGGGCCTGGTCATAGGTCGGAGGCGCCTGAAGCATGAGACCCAGATCCTCTACCTTTTTTGAGCTTGTCACCGAGCTCCACGACAGAGAGCAGTGCCTTGCTGGGGATGCAGCCCCAGTTGAGGCAGACCCCACCGAGCTTTTCTCGCTCGACGACCGTGACCCGTGCACCGAGCTGAGCCGGGCGGATAGCGGCGACATAGCCGCCTGGTCCAGCCTCGAGAATCGCGCTGTGGGTTGCAGCGGTCAATTGGATCACGCCGTCACCGTTGATTGGGCCATTGCGACGAGCAGGCTATTGACAAAGGCCACCAGCGGCGTTCATGCGAACCAGCGGGTCAATGCTTCTGACTGGCGAGAAAAGCCTCGTATTGCGAAGCGGTCATCAGCTGATCGACTTCTCCAGCAGTGCTCAACTCGATGACGGCCATCCATCCCTTTCCATAGGGATCTGAATTCACGACCTCGGGATGATCTTTCAAGTCCTGGTTGATCTTGGTGACCGTCCCGCTGACGGGGGTGTAGATTGTTGAGGTCGTTTTGGTCGACTCGACTTCCCCGATCTGCTGCCCAACCGTCACGATCGCCCCGACCTTTGGAAGGTCCAGAAAGACGATGTCGCCCAGCGCGTCCTGCGCGAAGTGGCTGATCCCCACCGTCGCCTGCTTGCCGTCGACTCGAACCCATTCATGCTCTTGGTGATACCGCAAATCGGATGGAATCATGTTGGCTCCATTCAGGATGTTCAGAGTGAGCGTTGTCGGCAAGGCCGTGAGGTGGTCACCACACGTTCTTCACCCACGCCGACTGGCTCAACACGTTTTCAGGATGGTAGTAGGAGCGGTCAGCGTTGTCAAGAAACGGGCCGACCAGGATACTGACCAAGTCCGCCCGCGGCGTTCTCCCTCAGTCAGAGGCTCAACGTCTGAGAGATCACTGGAGGCACAGTACCTCTCCGCTCGCAGGTGATCGAAGCGAGCGGGTCGAGCAAAGCTTGGTATGGACCTCCTCGCCTCTTGACTCGCTGCGGCCTTGCTGGGCAGCCTTTTTGAGCATCCTGTGTTTGTTCCGGAACCAGGCTGTGGCATCACACAGTGCCGTATACGAACCATTGTGTCAATGGATTCTCCGCAACCTGCTAGCTAAAGATCTCCATGCCGGGGAAAAAATACCCGATCTCAAATTGTGCGGTTTCCGGTGAGTCAGAACCATGGACGGCATTGAATTCAATATTCGCGCCATGGGCCTTGCGGATGGTTCCCGCATCGGCCTTGGCCGGATCTGTCGCACCCATCAACTCCCGATTCTTCTTAATGGCGCTCTCTCCTTGGAGCACGATGACCACAGCAGGACCGGAAGACATGAAGGCACAGAGACTGCCAAAAAACGGCCGCGCCTTATGCACCGCATAAAACCCTTCCGCCACAGACTGAGACATATGAATCATCTTCATGGCGATCGGCTTCAACCCTGCCTGCTCATACCGATGAATCACGTCTCCGATGACATTTTTCTTCACAGCATCTGGCTTGATGATGGCCAATGTTCGTTCGTTCATGATTGATCTGACTCCTCCAAATTGTTAACGAATTGCGGGCACATTATAGGTGGGGCCTCTTCCGCCTTGCAACCGGGTCATGCCGGCTTTTTCGCGGAACTCGACGGCCGGCTCAGCTCCGGTCACCTCGACTGCTGAGTTCTGGGGTTCAGCCGCTCCTCATTCAGACGCTCGAATAGCACCCACACCATGAGCGGCTGAGCTCACACAGCCTTGAGACGAACGAAACCATAGACTGCCATCTTGAAGAGCAACCACCCATTGGCGAAACGTCGGGTCGTAGCCCTCCCGTACGTCCGCGCTTCATACCGAATGGGAAGCTCCACGATCTGTAAATTCAGTTTCGAGGCACCGAATAACAAGTCAAAATCCCCGAGAGAATCGACCTCGCCGAAATATTGACGAGTCGCAACCAGCCGCTCGTAGTCTCGACTGAACAAGACCTTCGTCCCACAGAGGGTGTCCTTGATTCGCTGGTTGAGCAGCCAGGAGAACGCCGCCCCAACGATCTTGTTGCCGAACAGCGAGAGTGCACGCCTCGGCTGTCCCTCTTGAGGGTAGACCAGCCGACAGCCGATGATAAACTCGCCTTTTCCACTTGCGATGGCGTCATAGAATTTTGGAAGGGCTTCCGGCGGCATCGTCGCACCCGCGTCCAGAACCATGAGAATATCGCCCATCGCCTGGGCAAACCCCTTGCGGATGGCATCGCTCTTTCCCTGTCCGTCTTGCCTCAAGAGCTTGATGCGTCGACCAGGATAAAACGCTGAGACGCGTGCGATCTCGTCCGCGGTCCCGTCGGTCGAATGCCCGTCGACAAAGATGATCTCTTGCCGGCCTCCGAATTGCGGAATGCGTCTGAGGACCGTATCGATATGGCCGTGTTCATTTCGACAGGGAATGACGATCGTCGTCGTATAGGGGCGCTCCGGCCTCCGGAGCCTCGCGCGAGCGATCACATAATGAGACAGACAGAGTCCACGCACCCCCGGGAGATGAGCGAGCAACCTGTTGCACAAGGGCGCAAGACACGGAACTGGGAGAGGCAGCAACATACGTCGTTCGACTTTCACCACATCGAAGTCGGCCAGGTACAGCAGATTGGTGAGATCCGCAGCCGAGAGCCAACTGTGCTCACGCTGCGGCATCTTCAGCCCGACCTTCTCGGCCAATCGGAGCAACGGTTCCCATAGATGGTTGTAGGAGGAGACGACGATTCTGGTCTGTGGGGTACAGAGCCGGCGCAGACGCTTAAACGCCCTCTGGACATCGAGCAGGTGGCCGACGACATCCGCAAGGATGATGAAATCGAAGGTTTCATCAAGCTGCAGCGTTTCTACGTCCCCGACCCGAAACTCCAAGGCCGGATGACGTTGAGCTGCCTCGTGCACCATGGCAGGACTCAGATCGATGCCGAGCCCACGCGATGGCTTCAACGCGGCCAGGAGATTGCCAAGCCCTGACCCGATTTCCAATACACGTGATCCAGCAGGCACCAGAAACCTGAGATACCGGGTCTGCTCCTCGTAATAGGCTCCGGCCTTCCGCTCCCAAGACAAGCGACCTGGGGCACAGGCATCAAAATGCTCGCAGATGGCTTTTTTCTTGGCGGCTGTCTGAAATCGTTCCCCAGGATGAAAGGGGTCCGTTGCGGTGTCGAGGTCCGTGTCGTCCCAGTCCGGAGAGGGAAAGAGTTTATAGAGTCTCGCTGGCCCCATGGAGATCCCTGCAGGGATAGCAGTGGATCCACAGTACCACTCGCAGTACGTTTTGGCACGAGTTACAGCAGAATCGGCAGGACAACCTCTCGCTCAGAACATCATCACCCGAGCGGAGACACCGTAGACTCAGATCACCGGTCACACTCAAGGCCATACTGCTTCTGAATCTTGTGGGCGACCTCCTGGGGTTCTTTGGTCAACAGCGCGCAAGTCGTGAAGTTTCCAACGACCTTCTTTCTCCCCCTATCGACATACGTCCAGTCAACGATCTCGGTCTTGGCAAACGCATAGGTCTGGCCCTTCTTCAAGGATCGCACCACCGGCTGATTGTCAACCCGGCCCGACCACAGATCGCCCTCCCCTTTTATGTTGGAAATCCAGAGATACTCGAGACTGTCACCTTCGCTCACCCGAACCTTCACCGAGTATTCGCTCGTATCGGACGGCGGCGACCCCGCCTTTTTCAGAAAACCATCCAGCCCGGCACGAGCCCTCGCCATGGCCTTCTGCATCACTGGGTCCTCATCGCTGACCTCGACCGTACGGTCGTTAGTTGCCTTGTCGCTAAATGAATCGGCGAAGGTCGGTGGCGACATCAGCACCACAACGAGACTGACAATCAGCGAAACGACCGGCTTCATAGATTCCTCCCATGCGCATGAGAACGTCGCCCATCTCGGGCGCCCATCTTGAGCCTTCTGACAATTGTAATGCAAGATCGTCAACTAATTCTGTCTCCCACATCATCCTCTCACGAAATCTTCCTGGCCCCTGTTGACAGAAGAAGTTCATATGGTCATTGTTACGCTGACACCATGTCTCGTCGTCGCGGTGCCCGTCACACCTCCCCCCGCCACCAGCGTCCCCAGCATCCCGTGATGCGCGTCGCTCATGGAGGCTGGCATGTGCTGACTCTGTGCCTACGCGCGATCCACAAGGCTCCACCCACGATACAAGTCTGGAGCACGGTGGCCATCCTGATTACTGCGGCCTTAACGATCAACTGGATCTACCACGCCTACTACAAGCCGACGGAACTCTTCTTTCCGGTCGAACCTGCGCTTCAGAAAAGCCCTCGTGAAACTTGGAAGGAGTACGGATCACTGTTCGAGACGCATTCGACGGCCATGATCACACCGGAGTTGCTTGCGGCCATCGCGCAAGCCGAAGGTTCCGGTAATCCGGTTGCGCGAACCTACTGGAAATGGCGTGTCACCTCACAAAATCCGTTGGACTGGTATCGACCCGCCTCAACGGCCGTCGGGATGTTTCAGATCACCGACGGTACGTTTCAGGAAGGGAAACGCTACTGCATTCACAACCATGTCGTCGTCGAAGAGGGACCGTGGAACGATTTCAATTCCTGTTGGTTCAACAGCCTCTATAGCCGAGTCATTCCGGGGCACGCCATGGAAATGACCGCCGCCCTGCTCGACCGGCAAGTCACCCGGCTGATAGGGGACCAACCGGCCACGCTCGAACAGAAACAGCAGCTGGCCGCAGTCATACATCTCTGCGGCGCGGGAGTTGGCCGCAACTATGCCAAGCGCAGCTATCACCTGACACCGCACCAACAGTGTGGCAGCCATGATCTCCAGACGTATCTCCTCAAGATTTCTGCGTTGAAACAGCAATTCTCGTTCCTCAAGGGACAGTGAGGACTACGGTCTGAGTGTTCAGTACTGAGGGTTCAGTGTTGAGACTGACTCAGGGAAGTACGAACGACCGGAAGAATTAGCAGGGGTTGACGGATGCGAGCGCGACCAACGACGATTCCATGTCCATCAGAATCTGGGTTCGACTTGGTTCAGCTGTGAGATACCCGATGAAACTGTGCCCACCGGAATAGGTTGGAGAAAGCAGTAACGGACTGAAGCTCCAATTCGTGTTCGGCGGTAACGTACCGGGCAATACGCGGCGAATTCCTTCGATGAGCAGGTCAGTGCTCGACGTCCGATAGAGTCCGTTACCCCGCACCGTATCGGCTGGGGTGGCAACGCCGACAATCTTTAGCGTACCGACCGGTGGATTCGGAGTTTGACTAAATACGTTATCGAAGGACGCATTGCTATACAGATTGCCTTGGGAATGTGGAACGACGAGCACGCGGCGGCACGATGGAGCGGCGATCTGTTCCCGATAAGCCGCTGCATGACGGGTGATCGTGGCCTGATCGATTTGATCAGCATTGGTAAGCGGGCGTTGCAATACCTGTACAATCGCGCCCGAGGTCACAAGCCCAAATCCCTCCAATCCAGTCCAAACGGCCGTCGACGTGAGACCTAGCCGCTGTTGACCCGCCTCAAGAAAATCTGTGACGGCCCCGGCGGTCGGATTGATGTTCAGGAAGAAGAGATGACACATCGCTTGGACGGACGGTGCCATCGTCGGAAGCTTATTCAGAAACTCCAACTCCAACTTCCCACCGTTCAGTCTCGCTTCATCGAGCGTCGTCGTCACACCGTTCACAAAGTAGATTGCCGTCCGAGGCGCGGTCGCAATCTGGCAGGCAGATTGTGGTTGCACTTGCGCGAACGAGTCAGGACACCATCCTGCTCCTACCAGAACGATCAACCAGAGCACACGAGACAGTTTTCGACTCACGACTGACATGCCGTCACCCACTGGTCTGCAGGTAGAAGGGGAATGGTCTGCGTCTTCACGTGGTCATCAGCTTTCAGATAGGCCTCAGAACGGTTCGCCGTATTCAACAGCTGGGCACGGACATCGACAAAAATCCTATGGAACTCACTCGGTCGCCTCGCCATCAGACACTCTAAGGCTCGGAACCGTTCCGTCGCATGTGTGAGGGACAGTGGTGGGCTGTCCGCATCAAGCAGGGATGATTGAACCGCCTTCGCATACTGACGTACAGCCTTGTTGAGATCTGCGCTGGCCTGATCGGCGTAGGTCTGGTCGATATACCGATCCACGTCATCACGAACCCCGTTCGCGTCGGCATCCGTGCCGGCGATGCTCTCTGTCGTGCTCGAAGCTGATGGCGAATTCTCCGCGCTACAGGACACCAGCAGACCACCCAATGCTGCTATGGTCATCACGAGAACACCGGTCTCTTGGCACCATCGTCGCATAGCCCGTCCCTCGTCATAGAAAAAGGAACGTCGCCACTCTACTGAGCGCACGATCGAAAACGCAACATACGTACATGATCATCCGGTTTGTTCATGGTATGGTGCGACCTCGACTGCACCGACATGAGTAATTTCACCCCCAGAGTCCCGGACACGCCCGGCGCCCTTCGCAGAACCGTCTTGGCAGGTGCTGTTGGTAATGTGCTTGAGTGGTATGATTTCGCACTCTTTGGATACTTTGCGCCGATCCTGTCTGTCTTATTTTTCCCTACCTCAGATCCCTCGTTGTCCTTGATCGCCACATTCAGCGTATTTGCCGTCGGATTTCTGGCTCGACCGCTGGGCGCCCTGTGCTTCGGCTATTGGGGCGATACGAGAGGACGCCGATCAGCCCTATCGTGGTCCGTCATTCTTATGGCAATTCCCACTTGCCTTCTCGGCCTGTTGCCAACCTACGCGCAGATCGGGCTCGCCGCTCCCCTTGCGCTGACCCTGTTACGGTTTATTCAAGGCTTCTCAGTCGGCGGGGAATTTACCGGATCGGTCACCTTTCTGATCGAACATGCCGCATGGAACGAACGAGGCTACATCGGCAGTTGGGCCGGCTTCAGCGCACAAATCGGGGCGTTGTTGGGATCAGGCATCGGCGCCGTGGCCAGTGCCAGTTTCACCCAGGAGACCCTGTACGACTGGGGCTGGCGCGTTCCGTTTTTGGCAGGAAGCATCATCGCCGTCGTCGGCTGGTATCTCCGCCAGCATCTTCCTGAATCACCCGCCTTTGAACGACTCCAGCAACGTGGTGTGGTCTCGGCAACGCCGATCCGCGACTTTGCACGCCAGAACCGGGCACGGCTGCTTCAAGTCATCGGGCTCGTCCTACTGCACGGCGTGGGATTCTACATCTTCTACGTCTACCTCCCCACCTATTTGACGAAGATGAGCACTCTCCCGATGCAAACTGCCTTAACCATTAATACAATTTCGATGGCCGTGATGGCAGTCCTGATCCCGATCATGGGCAAGCTATCTGATCGAGTGGGGCCTCGATGGGTCCTTGCTGTTGGTGCGGGCGGCCTTGCACTCGGCACCATCCCGTTTTTCGCCTGGTTCAAAGGCGGTGAGGTGGTATATGTGGTCATCGCGCAATTGACCACGACCGTCTTCGTCGCCGCCTACATGGGCCCCTTCTTTGCCATCGTTGGAATTCTCTTTCCCGTTGCGCACCGCTACACGGGACTGTCGATTTCCTATAATATGGCATCGGCACTCTTTGGTGGGACGGCCCCACTGGTCGCCACCATGATCGTGGAACGGAGCGGGAGCCCTCTTGCGCCAGGATGGTACGTGAGTCTGTGCGCGGTGATCTCGTTGCTGGTTCTCATGACCATCCGTGAAGAAGATACCGAGCCCGCAGAGGCCCATACCACCCCTCATCGACCGTAGGGACGCTGCATGCTGTCGTTCCCCCGCTTGACCTGAAGTTCCCATGACCGATCACACGAGGCCAGCTCCTGTTCCTTCCGGACCGCCGGTTTCTCGCTGGTGGGGATGCTACCCTGAGCTTCGGCGAGACACCCTCGGATTTCTCTTGCAGTGTCAATCCTACGGCGACGTCGTCAAACTCCCAGTGGGACTGGTCATAGAACTGTTCTTGCGACGGCGTGATGCGGCCATGTATCTGTTGAACCACCCGGTGGACGTGAAACATGTCTTGGTCTCGAATCAGCACACTTATCGGAAAGGACCTGTTCCTCCTGTCGAATCACGAATCTTTGGGCAGGGCGTGCTGCATACGGAAGGCGAGACCCACCACGCCCAACGCCGGCTGTTTCTGCCTTTTTTTCATGGGCATCATGTCACGGTCTACAGCAGTCTGATCACCGGCGTCACTTGCGCCCGGGTGGCCCAGTGGCAGGATGGCATGACAGTCGACATGGGGCAAGAAATGGCCCATCTGACCCTCTCGGTCATATGGCGTCTGCTCTTTGGAGAAGCCTTGCAGTCTGACGGACACATCATCCGTCATGCCATTTTGACTGGTCAGAGGCTCATCAAACTTCAGTATGACTCGCTCCTTGCGAGCCTGATCCCCCTCTGGATTCCTCTTCCTCGACATCGCCAATTCATGCAGGGCTTCCACGTGATCGAAGAAACGATTGTTCGATTGATTCGTGATCGGCGACGCAGTTCCGAGCAGCGAGACGATCTCCTCTCGCTCTTGCTGGCCGCGACGGATGAGAACGGTCGCCCACTGAGCGAGAAAGAGATTCGTGATGAGCTCATGACATTCCTGCTCGCTGGTCACGAAACCACCGCCAATGCGCTGACCTGGACCTGGATTCTTCTGTCGCAGAATGAATCAGTGTGGGACCGCTTAGTCTGTGAATTGAAAGCGGTCGTGGGTGATCGACCTGCTGATGCAGCCGACTTGCCTCGCTTGCCTTATCTCAAGATGGTCTGGGACGAGTCACTTCGTCTCTATCCTCCCGCATGGAGCTTGCACACCCGTCAGGCACAGGCTCAGGATCACCTCCCCTCGGGAGCGATCCTGTCGCCCGGTTCATGGGTCTTCATCAGCCCCTGGAATCTGCACCGTAACCCACGCTGGTTTCCCGATCCTCCACGATTTGATCCGGAGCGGTTTTCCGAGGCTGCAAACCAGATGCGCCTACCCTTTACCTACCTCCCATTTGGTGCCGGCGGGCGCAGATGCCTGGGCGAATCGTTCGCGGAGCTCGAAGGTCTCTTGATCCTCGCGACCATTGCATCACGCATACGCCCGCGCCTGAGAGACGGACAAACGGTTCACCCAGAGCCTGGTATGACTTTACATCCACAAACTCCCGTACAGATGACTGTCCAACGAATCGGTCTCACTAAAGCACATCCCCTTGACGCATGACGTGACCTTCTCCAGCCGCTACCCTTCTGCCTAGTGATGTGATACAACTCGCGTCCAATTGCGTGCGATGTCCAAATAACCGGCCCTTGTCCTATGGACAACCGACTATCCGTCATATCTGGCAGCTTCCTGACGCTCTTGGGTCTGCTCTTTCTCTCAGGATGCCTCTCGCCAATGTCCCTGACTCGCGCGGTGATCACCTACGACGAAGCCATCACCGAATCGCAATCCAAGCAACTGCTCATCAATATCGCCAGAGCACAGCATCATCAGCCGATTCACTTCACCGGCGTCTCCAACGTTGCGGCGACATTCGATTTCCGGTTAACCGCCGGCGCCACACCAGCTTTGACCGGTGATGCGAGCCGAACGATTCTCCCTGTTATCGGTGGAAGCGTCGCTGAAAATCCCACCATTAGCATCGCGCCGATCGAAGGAGAAGAATTTACAAAGCGCCTTCTCACGCCATTTCACGAGTCCAAACTGACGCTGCTCTTGCGGCAGGGGGTTGATGTCGATCTACTCCTTCGATTGATGGCTCAAGAACTTCGGCTGAAACAGAATACGAAAACCGTTGCCCATTGGAATTATCCCACCGATACGTCTGGCTATGAAATGTTCCGGCGTGTGGTCCTCCATCTTTCAGCCATTCAAGATCACAATAGTCTCTACGTTGAACCGCTGAGCATCAAGCGACACTGGACGATTCCGGCTGACTCGGTCACGGCAGAAGGATTCAAAGCGCTCGAACAGGAATATCAGGTCACCTACAACCAGCAAGATAAAACCTTCACATTGCGGAAGCAGGTCGAAGGAGGCATGCTGATTACGAACTATGATCTCGACACACTTCCGCGGGAAGAACGGATCCGGCTAGAAGAGGAGTATGAACAGGAACGCTCAAACGACGTAACCTTTGATATTCGCCCTGGGTATTTTGGCGGCGACTGGCCGCTCAAGGGGAACTTTCGGCTGCGAAGCTTCAACGCCATGCTGAACTTTCTTGGACTTTCCATTGCTGAAGAGCCAGAGTACCATGTCGATCAAGACAGCCGTACTCCTGAGGTGACCGAAAATCCGGTCAAGACATTGGATCTTGTGGTATCGGAGTCGTCTCCGCCTGGACTCGATCTCACCATGAAGTCTCATGGGCATTACTATGCCGTCAATACGATCGGACCACAAGCGCGGTGGAACCGCGAATCATTCAAACTGTTATCACAACTGTTCCAGATGACGGTCACGGAAATCTCGCGCGCCGGCGTACCCAGCATTACCATCGCAAAATAGCCAGCACAACCCAATGTGTGGGCGAGAAGACGGTTATGCGTCGACTCGATCAAGATTGGGCTTCGGTGGGCGGCGACCAATCAGATAGATAAGACCAGGGAAGAGCATGGTCGTGCCCGGGAAAATAATCCGATTTCCCCACCAAGGTAGTTCCCACCCGGGAAACTTCATCCTCAGAAGTCCCAGCGCATAGGTGAGCGCTACCGAGGCCAGGACTCCATAGACATAGGCAGGCACCAGCGTCGTAGACTGATCTTCGCTTCGCTGTCGTGAAGCGGCAGTAACGCCTTTGAAGAGAAGATACATGGAAATGATGAGACAGGCAGTCCCGTAATACGCCGCATATTCTTGCATAACACCGACCTCGTTTATGCCGTTATACACCGCTCTGCTGTTAATTTATAGCGTATTATCGTCAACCTTGTCGAGCCAGGCCCTCCGGCCTGAAGACCAGCCGGGCTCGCCGACGTGTTGTGAGCATCCTCCCGTGAGCTTGTAATTGTTTCTGGCGCTATTGATAATAGATCGAGAGTCGGCACCCACCGGAACAAAGGAGCGGCGCACATGGAAATGTTGGTTATCGTGTTTCGTGAATCGCTCGTTGAACAGGTACATGCCATCATGAAGGAGTATGAGGTGACTTCATACAGCGAACTGCACAACGTCACAGGAAAGGGAGAGACCGGACTGACCAGCCAGTTCTTTCTCGCTCCCTCAACGAACCGGATGATCCTTGTCGCGGTTTGCGAGCAATCGGCTCACCGTCTCATCGACGGATTCAAGCGGTTCCGCCTTGGACAAGAAGCGTCCACAGGTGACCTCACGTTCCCACTCCACGTCTTTGTCTTACCCTGCGAACAAGTGGTGTAATGCGTCCTGATGCCGTCCAACGTCACCGAAAACGAACGGTTTCGAGATCCTCGTCCACAGAACACAGGGTCTCCAGGAGCACCCTCTTGGAGACCCTGTGAGAAACCCTCTTCCAACACCATCACGCTGAACCTGTTTGTCTAGCAGTGTGTTGACAAACCCCGTGACGACCTCGGAAAGGGCGTCGTGTCTGAGATCACGGATGACATTGGCGCGCCCCACAGGCTGTTCAGAAAGGCTGTCCAGCAAGGCCGCAGTGAGCGAGGAGGCGAATCGTACTCTCTGCCGTACGTTGAGCCTCTGAGCGAGACGAGAACGCCGCTGGCGGCCTTTGTCAACAGCCTGCTAGTAGGCGCTTGGCTCCAATGATTCGGCAGCTTCCTCAGCCTGCTTCTTGGCCTTAGATTTCTTCGCCTTTGCCGCCTTCTTCATCTCCTTTCTCTCAGCCTTGAGGGCCTCTTTCTTCTCCTTCATCTCTGATCGCATCTGCTCTCGCTTGGCCTTCATGTCGTCTTTCATCTGGTCCTTTTTGGACTTGAGACTATCTTTCATCTGCTCTTGTTCGGCCTTCATCGCACCGGTGGCCTCGCCGGCCGTGGAACCCATTTCACTCTTCAATTCAGAGCCGAGATTGGTGAGCTCATCCGCCATGGTCAAGGCACTCGTCCCAGCGATCAGTACGGACAGAACAGCCGCAATTACGATGACGCGCATGAATGGCCTCCCTTGAAATTAGGTTATATCAACATGATCGGCGCCGGAAACCAGCGCCCAGTCTAGGGCTATCCTGAGACAGGATTTCTGGCAACTGATTTTGTGATTTTGGACTGAGCCGTTCTACAAAAGAGAGACAACAGCAGAGAAGAATGGACTCTCATGATCACGGCCCCCAGCAGGTCGCTCGCTGGAGGCCGTGTAAAAGCATGCGCATTACGTGCACGCGCAGTATAATCACCGTAAAACAACTCTCATGCCCGGATCTGCCACAGCAAATACACCAACCCGACCGCCAATGCCGCCACCAGAACGAGATGCATGAAGATCCTCCCTACGATTCAGTGTGAAGTCCAACCTGACGCCGGGAACCGGCGTTGGATCTTAGGGGTATCGTGAGATTGGTTTTCGCACAACATATTTCAACATTTTCAACCCCACTCTTTGCACTGGCGTCAGCAATACACATGGTTTGGCACAACCACCGAACCGCTAGTACTATGCGAACGATGCTGGCCACATCACAGCGAAGACACCAGCCTCCCACTCACATCGCCATCGGAATGACTCGCTGCTACTGCAGGCACCCATCACGCCAGAAAGATTTCTCATTCGCTCGCTCGGATGCATCCTCACAGTATCGAGCCTCCAGATCCCTGCTGCTCTCGCTGATCAGCCGAGCTCGGTCGGACTGTGGCGCAACATCGACGACCGGAATGGGCAACCGCGCGCAGAAATTTGCAGTACCGAGCGAAAAAGAGTGCTTGTCGGAAACATCGAGCGAAGCCTGGGACCAGCCCCCTCCAAAGAAGAGACGCATGGCAGCAAATGCACGTACGATCGGAAAGGTCAGCCACTCAAGGGCATGGAAATCATCAGAGGCGTTCGTCCTACCCAAGACCTCTGGTGGGAAAGTACCAGTATCCTAGATCCGGATAACGGAAAAGCCCACACACTGCGGTTGCGCATCGCCGACGACAATCGCTCGCTGATGGTCCGCGGCTATATCGGGCCATTCTTCCACACACAAACCTGGTACCGAGTTTGCGAAGAAAGAACCGGTTCCGCCACGTAGGCCTACCAGTTCTGAGTCCAGACCGGAGCCGGTGTCGGATTCGGTTCAAGGTGTAAAGGATCGGCTTGAAAGAAAATTCTAAAACGAGTAATCGCGACACTTATCACAAGCATCGACGGGATCACGACCTGGCGGGTCTCCCGCACCGAGAACATAGATGTGATGAGCATGACCGGTTCGATCACCCTGAGCCGACAGCACCTATCACACGCTTGTGGGCATTGATCGGCCAAGGATCAGTTGTATAATGACCCTATGAATCAAACCGCTCTCCGCGCGATGCTCATCTTCGTAACGAGCTGCCCAAGCCTGTCGCTCGTACTTGGGGGAGACCAACCTCAACAGCAACAGCCCAGTGCAAAAGATCGATTACAACAAGTCCTGAACGCGGAAGGCGGCACAACCGTCTACATGGATGCCGCCGGAAATGTGCACAGTACGACTGATCTCCCGAATGGCGATCGCATCATCCGGGTCCAGCCGCCACAAATTCCCGGCCTCAACCTTGGTCCTCCCCTACAATTAAACAATCAAACCCTGCAACTTCCTCCCCCACCACCTGTGCCTGCCCAACCGCCTCCGCCGGATTTTCCACAACGAGCGAGGTAGGATTCGCCTTGACGATCCGTTTGCGAGCACGGCATACTCAACCATTCATGCGTACCATTGCCGTCATTATCCTTCTGGCGACTCTTATTCTCCCCGTTGGGCCCAGCATTGCGTTCCCACCGGCCGGAACGAAGGACCTGTCTACACTCCAGACCCAGGCCAATCAGGGAAATGCAGAGGCGCAGAACGGCCTCGGGGAGCTGTATGCCAAAGGGAAAGGCATGCCACAGGACTATGCCCAAGCTCGAGCATGGTACGAGAAAGCCGCGGCCCAGGGTCACCCTCATGCGCAAAACAACCTGGCGGAGCTGTATTTTGCCGGGCTGGGCCTGCCACAGGACTTTGTGCGGGCCTACATGTGGGTCAACCTCGCGGCCGGACACATGCAGGGAGAGGACAAGAAGCAAGCGGAAGAAAATCGCGACGATGTCGCCCAGCGGATGACTCCTGCGCAGGTCACCGAAGCTAAGCGTCTCTCGGAACAATGTCGGTCAAAGAAGTTTAAAGACTGCTAAGCTCGATTGAGACCACCTCACCAATTCCCGGAGCACCGCACAGCTGAGATCGAGTTCAAGCCCTTCAACTATTCGTGAGACCCTAGAGCCTTTCGCTTTCCAACTCGTAACCGGTTTCCGTCTGGATCTGTCAATTGCACCTCGTAACCCCACGGGAGCTCTTTCACGTTGACGTTAAACTCGGCAACAATTCGATCAAGATCATCAACATACAAATACACGAGCGTGTTCGGTCGCGCATCATCCGTATGTTCCGACAAATGGAGCGCGACATGACCACGACGAAGACAGACATAGAGCGGCACCCCAGGAGCAAAGCGGTACTCACCTTCTATGGTGAAGCCAAGTCGCGCATACCACCGTATCGCCTTGATTCCATTTCTCACATAGAATATTGGAACAAGTTCTTCAGCCATTGTACATTCCAAGACACATTGTCCTAGACAACATGATCGCTTTGAACCTATAGAGGTTGTATGCAACCACGACGAAACATGCTCACGGACTGAGATACCGCGGTCATTCCTAACCAGTTGCCCCTTCAGCACTGCACAGCCGAGATCGAGATTCGGCCTGATTCAGGCTTGCCACGATAGCACCAAGATGTTGACCTTCCGGTGGGCTACGCTAGCCAGACGTTCCTCTACGGCAATACCGATGGTACGAGATTCAGCAACAGGACGCGAGAATATCCCGTGTTCCTGCGTTGTTATATTAACTGAGCCAGATCCGCTTGATTGCCGCTGAAAGGATTTTCCCCCTCGTCCCATATCCTCCTGTGAAGGCCACCACATGTGCCCTGGCCCACCGGAGGAGGATTTCATGCGGCAACACAACGGCACGAGCCAACCGAATCAACCAGCCTTCTGGTGTGATCCGCGTCTTTATCAGATTGCCAGCCTGTCGACTCTTCTCCTTTATGGCCTCCTCTTCCTCCATTTTGATATCTCCATCTGGCAGATTGTCCTCACGCTCGGCACTGCCCAACTAGCCCAATATGTCGGCACCCGCCGCTTCAACCTCTCCTTCGTTGATTCCAAGAGCGCCTTCATTTCCTCCCTCTCATTGTGCCTTCTCCTCCGCACCAGCGACCTTACCGTCGCGGTACTCGCTGCCTCTATTGCAATCGGCAGCAAGTTCATCATCCGCTGGAACGACAAACATGTGTTCAATCCGACAAATCTGGCCCTCGTTGTCATACTGTCATTCGGTCTCGGCTGGATCTCACCTGGCCAATGGGGCCAGGTCGCCTGGTTCGGATTTCTGATCGCCTGCCTCGGTTCGTTGGTCGTCACGCGCGCGGCCCGCACTGATGTCACACTCGCCTTTTTGACCTTCTACATCGGACTTCTGTGTGCGCGAGCCCTCTGGCTCGGTGATCCACTCACGATTCCCCTGCATCAGATCGAAAGCGGTGCGCTGCTCATCTTCTCCTTCTTCATGATTTCTGATCCAAAGACGACGCCGGACTCACGAACGGGTCGCCTCGTCTTCGCCCTGCTCGTGGCAGTGACAGCTCTCTACGTTCAGTTCTACCTCTTTAAACCCAACGGCCCACTCTGGGGACTCATCGCCTGCTCACCACTCGTCCCCTTCCTGGATCGCCTATTCCCTGGAGTCCGATACGACTGGTCCAAGCCCACGACTGGTAAATCGCCAATGAGGAACCCCGTGTTTGGTTCCTCTATTCCTGTCTTAACCAAGGAGGTCATATGAATCGGCATGTGAAGGTTTTCATGAAACGTCTTACCCTGCCCACATTTATGTTTCTGGTAGGCCTGTTCATCTGGAGTGCCGATGCCTCAGCCTTCTGCGGGTTCTATGTCGGCAAGGCCGATACGCAACTCTTTAACAAAGCGTCCGAAGTGGTGATCGCCCGTCATGACAACAAGACCGTCATCACGATGGCCAATGACTTTAAAGGTGAGGGGAAAGAATTCGCGATGGTGGTTCCGGTCCCGACCGTACTTGAGAAGGACCAAATCCATGTCGGTGATCCGGCCGTACTGAAACACTTGGCCGACTACTCGGCGCCACGGCTGGTGGAGTATTTCGACGAGAACCCCTGTGTCCGGTACGAGCTGATGGAACGGCGTCTTCTCGATATGGCGAAGAGCATGACGCCGGCAAGTGCCTCATCCAAGGAGCGCGATAAGGCACTCGGCGTGACCGTCGAGGCGCAACATACCGTTGGCGAGTACGACATCCTGATTCTCTCAGCCAAGGAAAGCCATGGACTCGAAACCTGGTTAACGGAAAACGGGTACAAGATACCGAACGGGGCCTCAGCGGTGCTGCAGAGCTACTTAAAACAACAGATGAAGTTCTTTGTGGCCAAGGTGAATCTCTTGGAACAATCCAAGCTCGGTTTTACACACCTTCGTCCGTTGCAGATTGCGTTTGAATCACCAAAATTCATGCTGCCGATTCGGCTCGGCACAGTGAACGCCGACGGCGCACAAGAACTCTTCATCTATACCCTGACCAAGCAAGGTCGCGTCGAAACGACGAACTACCGAACAGCCCGGTTACCGGAGGCGCAGGAGATTCCCCTGTATGTAAAGGACCAATTTGGTGACTTCTATCGCGACCTCTTCACACAGCAAGTGAAACGTGAGAGCCAGCGCGGAGTATTTCTCGAGTATGCTTGGGATATGAACTGGTGCGATCCCTGCGCCGCAAACCCACTCGCAGCCGAAGAGCTGCGGAGTCTTGGGGTTTTCTGGCACAACAGCACCGTTCCTATGCCGCGTGGTAAAGGGTTCATCCCACAACCGCAGGTACAGAATGTGTTCCTCACCCGTCTCCATGTTCGCTATGACGCCGCCCACTTTCCTGAAGACTTAATGTTCCAGGAAACATCCGATCGAAACAATTTTCAAGCTCGCTACATTCTGCGCCACCCCTGGACTGGAACGGATGAATGTCCAGCCGCGACGGCCTACCGCCAGCAGTTACGCGACCGCTATGAGAAGGAAGCGCAGACGCTGGCCAACCTCACCGGCTGGAACATCGGACAGATCCGTAAAGCTATGAATCTGGCTTCAATACCGATTGAAGAAGAGAAGAAGTGGTATCAACGATTGTGGGTGAACTAAGCTTGTAGCGACAGCGAAAGAGACGTCTCCGTGAGCGATCGATAGGCCAGCAGTAGCGTATGACTGTCTGCCGATGGGTCGTGAGTAGGTGAAGCGTCCTTGGAGGAACGATTGCGAGCCGCAGTCTCTGATTGCGGCTCAGGTCGTAACAACTCCCGGGCGAATTCCTCGCGTAACTTGTCGAGGAAGGCCGGTAGATGATGACGAACCTTTTCGAGATCGGCTTGGAGTTGATTCACTGCATCGAAGACTTGCCGGACCAAAGAGGCGAATTGTGCTCCGCTCACCGGCAGGGCAAGATGCCCTGCTTCCGAGAAATCAGATGACGGGGTGGGCGCCGTGGTACCGTTGGACGACTGCGGGATCGCCGCCGTCGTCCCTGGCGCCCCACCCGGGGTACTACTTACTGTTGACACGACCGTCACAGACCGGACAATCTCGACACTCAAATCAAGACTGGAAAGCTGTTCCAACCCACGAAACCCCTCTGCAAGGTGAACGGTGTGAGCTTTGGCCTCATCATCGTGTCCCTGAAACAACCCACGAAAGATACTCGAAACCTTCTCAAATACTTTCTCAAGATCCGTCACTTCAGCCTCGTTGAGATCCCCACTGACCGCAATGCCGAAGTTATGCGCATGGGCACTCTGCACAAACTCTGCACCGACAGTCCCACTTCCCTGAGGAGTCTGGAGAAAGGACCGCACGGCACTAGCACCATACCGGTCATCACGATCAGTTACCAGCGTAACCCGATCGCCATCGGCCGTGGTCACATTCAATCGTCCTGAAAATTCCTGTGAGATCGAGAGCGCACTGATCTTCGTATCCAGTCGATGAATTCCACCCTCAGGTCGTGAACCCAGCTTAAACAATTGCTGCGGATCGAAGGATGTCAGAGGCTGAACCGACATGGCCACTCCTCTCTCTGATCGTCTCTCGAGTACAACCCTCCCGTCGATCTCCTATCGGCGCACATTCGAACGAACTTGAGGGCTCGTATGTTATAGTGGAGCCATTGTCCCTATGAATATGGAGGTCCACGATGCGCAACCGTTTACAATGCTTAGCAGCCCTTGGTGTCAGTCTGCTGCTTGGACTGACCGGCTGCACGGTCAAAGGCACCATTAACCAAATCACCGACACCACGTCCAATGTGACCGGCACGACCTCAGGCGCGGCCTGGTGGAACGAAGACGGTCAGCTGAAGCCGGACTTCAAAGCCACCGCCTTTGTCTCTTTCAACTATGACAATCTGCAGCACGATCTCGCGGCCGGGCAAGGCGAATATCTGGCGTCACTGAGCAGACTCTTAGGGGTGCCGACGGATCGAGAGCCAGCATTTTTTTCTGAGGCCCAGGCAGGATATGCCACGATAGGTGCCCAAGGTCCGACGGCGTTGCTCACCCTTCTCCGTGACCGAGCTCAGCTATTCGTGAATTAGCCTCCCATCATTATCCTGGTGGGAGGGCTGTTGCCGAACGAAGCTGTTCGGCAACAGTGCGCTCACCCTGCCGTCCCATCACCGTACGAACGACTAGGCCATCGCGTAACACCAGAAAGTTCGTTGGCACAGCAGACACACGCGGGCCAGGGAAGAGGATCCCCGCAAGATTTAAGGGATCGCATGCAGACAATTTGATCTCGGCCCCACTACGAGTCGAACCAGATTTTCGTGCGGCCCGCAGTGCCTCTACCGCTTCCGGGAGGGCAAACTGCTCACCGACGAAGCCTGAAACGAACCGTCCCCCACGCACCTCCCCTTTCAACTCAAGCTTCCGGTAGACGACCAAGAGATCTCGCCAGGATTGAACCAATGATTCGCGCACCAGCAGATCGCGAAATACGATGCCGTATCGGCGAAGGAGTTGGCGGGCAACCTTTTCTGAAAGTGCTGAGTTGCCGGAAC
The DNA here is from genome assembly GCA_902500775.1 of uncultured Nitrospira sp. Taxonomy (GTDB): domain Bacteria; phylum Nitrospirota; class Nitrospiria; order Nitrospirales; family Nitrospiraceae; genus Nitrospira_D. The sequence continues at coordinate 5,774 of CABVRZ010000003.1, read as the reverse complement.
TGAGTTCTGAGGACTGAGACGGGAGCGATCTCAAGAGCGACCAGCGGCCTGCAGCATGACGTGGACGGCGTGATCGTTCACGTCCTTCGGCACGACGCCGATGGGGATCCACCAACGCACGCAGGTTGTCGAATCCATCGGCCGTGGCGAGGCCGGCCGCGGCAAGTTCCCATAATCCATTCTCCACCTCTGTAGGCAGATGCCCCGTCCCACGGACAAGGTCCGCAAAGAAACAGGCTCCACGTTCGGCAAGCACCAGACAGAGCTCTCGTGCGACTGACGTCAGACCCGCATAGGGCTCAGGATTGGTAAGAGTCTGGTTGTCCTGTGTAGCGGCCAATAGCCATTCACTTTCGTCACGTGGAAAAACTGAGATCGGCGCCAGGCTCGTCGGCAGAATGCGCTTCGTCCGGTCTGCCTCATCGCGTGAGCCCAATCGTGGGTGCGGCGAAAGCCGTCCCCAACTCACCGATCCACTGAGGCAGAGGCGATCCAGTAACTCCGGTTCATATTTCGCCATACGTGGGCGTAACAGGTGTGTATCCCAACTGGAGGCTGCCGCTTCGAAGCCGGCGAGTTGCTTGACCGCTTCTAGTAGCCCAGCCTCACCATGCTGACGAGAGCCGTGAGCCAGGTGCTGCCACTGGAGAAGAAACGTCATAAACTCAGCAGCAGTGACTGGTTCCACTTCCTTGCGCAATTTGCCGATCGTCAGGCGATGGATGCGAGCCAATAGGCGGCGATGGCAGAATTCGTGAAGGGAAAGGGGTGAGGGGTAAGGCGACAATCCTTTGGATTCACGTGTCACGCATGACGTTTCACGAAACTGACCTCGCAAGACCTGCCCTTGCGTTTCAAGCCGGATCATCCCCGCTTCAATCATCTCCACTGGCAGAGAGAGACGCTGTGTCAGTTCGCTTGTCGCGATCGGACCAATACTTTCCATCCATCCCAGCAGAATCGTATCGAGCGTCGAGTCATCTCCTTCTGCAAATACTTGTTCGACTCTCTGATGATATTCTGTAGCACTCCATCCCCTTACCCCTAACCCCTCACCTCTCACGGTGAGTGGGACAGCCCGACCGGACTCAACGAGCGATGGCATATAGACAACCCATTGGCTCATCTCAGACTCTGGTACCCAAACCAAGGTCAGCAGCGCATCGTGGAGTTCGTCGGCGTCACGAACGACCGGCCAAGATTCGCGGACGACGTCCTCGATCGCTGTCGGATCGAGAGCCCCGACCTCGCCGAGCAATTCCGGTGGCAAGGTCCGTCGCAGCTCAACAGCGCGGGACCGCCGTTCCTCCAGTGGCGCATCGTCGAGAAACGCATAGGGGTTCGCGTTGAGAATCTCATGCGAGAAGACCGACGGTGACGGTGTATCGATCGCCACACAACGGATCACACCAGATTCAATGCGACGTAGCACCACAGTCAGCCCCTCCCCGTCCATCGCTTCAGTCAGACAGTCACGTACGGTTTCTTGAACGAGTGGATGGTCCGGAATCTGCCGGGCCGCCCGTTGCCCGGTGAGATTCTCCTGGCAGGCAATCGCGTCGGGGAAGACGACAGCAAGCAGATCTTCCGCTTTCATCCGCTGAATCTGCGGCGGGACTTTCTTGCCTTTCGAGAATCGGAGCAGTGCCAGCGCACGCGAAACATTCCAGCGCCAACGTGTGGCAAACATCGGCGCCAAGAGTACCGCTTGGATGAGCACCTCGCGCAGGCTATTGGAATGGAGATAGCCGAACACCGACTCCAGGGGAAAACTATGCTTCTCTCCGAGCGAGATCACCAGGCCGTTATCCGTCGCCGCCGCTTGCAGCTCGAAGTCGAACGTCACACAGAATCGCTTGCGCAGGGCCAGCCCCCACGCCTTGTTGATCCGCCCGCCGAAGGGTGCATGAATGACCAGCTGCATGCCACCGCTTTCATCGAAGAATCGTTCCGCGACGATTGTTTCCTGGGTCGGGACCACTCCGAGTACCAGCTTGCCGGCCAATACATATTCGACTGCCTGTTGCGCACCACGAGGATCGAGGCCACATTCATGCTGGAGAAAGTATAGGGCTGAGGATTGAGTGCTGAGTGTTGAGACACCGGAAGCAGAAGCTCGTGCTGCAATCTCTGCTCGAAGGCTTGCAACTTCGGCGGAGAGTTCTGCAGTGCGTGAGGGAGCCTCGCCCAGCCAGAAGGGAATACTGGGTGGGGCGCCATGGGCATCTTCGACATGGACCTTGCCCATCCCCACGTGCTTGATGCGCCATGAGGTATTGCCGAGTAGCATGATATCGCCGGCCAAACTCTCCACGGCAAAATCTTCATCAACGGTACCAACTACGGTGCCTTCCGGCTCAGCCACCACCGTATAGTTCGCCGTGTCAGGAATCGCCCCGCCGGAGGTAATCGCCGCCAGTCTCGCCCCACGCCGTCCCTTCAGCCGATGGTTGATCCGGTCGTGATAGAGATAGGCCAAGCCCCGACCTCGATTCGTGGCGATCCCATCGGCCAGCATCTGGACCACATGATCGAAAGTCGTCCGTTCCAGGTCACGATAAGGAAAGGCTCGACGAACCAGCTGATACAACTCCTCTTCCGTCCAAGTCTGCGTTGCCGCCGCGGCCACAAGCTGCTGGGCCAAAATATCGAGTGGCGCAGGCGGCACGGTGATGCGATCCAGCGTGCCGGCCTTGATCGCATGGATGATCGCGGCACATTCGAGCAACTCGTCTCGTGTCGTGGCAAAGAAGCGGCCCTTGGGAATCGCCTTGATCCGGTGCCCGGATCGACCGACCCGTTGCAAGCAGGTCGCGATCGCCCGGGACGACCCGATTTGGCAAACTAGATCGACCGTGCCCACATCAATGCCAAGTTCAAGCGAGGCCGTCGCCACGACCACGCGTGTCTTCCCGCTCTTCAACCGTTCTTCGGCCAAGAGGCGAATCTGCCGTGACAAGCTCCCGTGGTGCGCTGCCACGACATCCGGACCGAGATCTTGAAGTCGCTCTTCCAGATAGTGTGACACCCGTTCCGCCAACCGACGCGTATTCACGAAGACCAGGGTCGTTCGGTGTTCGCGCACCAGTGCCGCCACACGATCATAGATGTCTGCCCAGATCGCATTCGTCGCGATCGCACTCAGTTCGTCTTTGGGCACTTCAACCGCGAGATCCATTTGGCGTTTGTGGCCGACGTCGATGATAATGCATGGTGCCGACTGCTGCCCTTCGACAGGCTCAGGGTTCTGAGCATCGTCGAGGGAAGTGCTGAGGACTGAGTTTGACACGAGAGGCGTTTCACGCTTCACGAACAACGGGCTTTGATTCCCCACGAGGAACTGTGCGACGAGTTCAATCGGACGTTGCGTGGCCGAGAGGCCGATGCGTTGGGGCTTCGTCAGGGTCAGTGCTTCCAGTCGTTCAAGCGATAGAGTGAGATGAGCCCCGCGCTTGTTTGGCGCCAAGGCGTGGATTTCATCGACAATGACGGTGCGAACAGTCTGGAGCAATCGACGACTCTTCTCCGCCGTGAGGAGAATGAACAGCGACTCCGGCGTCGTAACAAGAATGTGCGGCGGTCGCTTGAGCATCTGCTGCCGGTCGGCCATCGGCGTGTCGCCAGTGCGCACCAGCACGCGCAGCTCCGGCATCATCAGCCCAGCCTGTAGCGCACGGTCCCCTATCTCGGCAAGGGGCTTCTGAAGATTCTTCTGAATGTCGTTGCTCAGCGCTTTCAGGGGTGAGACATAGAGTACGTGGGTATGGTCATCAAGTTCGCGCGCGAGTGCTTGTTTGAAGAGTTGATCGATGCAGGAGAGAAAGGCCGCGAGGGTCTTACCCGATCCGGTCGGCGCCGCAATCAGCGTATCCGCCCCGGACTGAATCGCCGGCCAGGCCTGCAGTTGGGCATCCGTCGGCTGGCCGATGGCTGATTGAAACCAGTCGGTGATGAGGGGATGAAATTGCGTGAGCGGCATGGTGCGGAATCGTACCACACCATGCCAAGTGACTCTATCCGTGAAAGGTCGACAACTGCTACTCCATACTCCTCCTCAAGGCCTGCATTGCCGTGAGCAACATCACCCCCGAGAGTGGCTCGGATCCATACTGCCGTGAATCCAGTTACCTTGAGCCTACCTAACATAACATTCCTGTTGTCATCGCTCACGACCTGAGGACGATCCACCTCGCCAAAGTATATCTCCCAATAAAAATATTTGTGATCAGATGTACCCGATGAATTCGCCACCCATTTCCCCTTCAGCGGGTACTTGTGGCATGATGGCCGTCTATGCACCTATCCATCGTCATCCCCGCATTCAATGAAGCACGGCTGATCGAACGCACCCTCCACTCCATCGCTATCTCCTTGGAGGCCAACCACCAACCGGGATTCACCGCAGAGATCATCGTCGTTGATAATAACTCCACCGACAACACCGGGGACCTGGCTAGACAAGCTGGGGCGACGGTCGTCTTTGAGCCCATCAACCAAATCGGCCGAGCCCGCAATGCCGGCGCAGCTCACGCCACCGGCGACTGGCTGCTCTTCCTCGATGCCGACAGCCTGCTTAGTTCGGAGTTGCTAGATGACATTCTACAGATGATCGAGTCCGGCAAGTATGTGGGCTGTGGCAGTACGCTGCGAATGGACGGACTTCCTTGGTGGGCTCATCTGACCCTAAAACTCTGGACCGTAACCTCAATCGTACGTGGCTGGGCCGCTGGTGCGCTGGTGGTCTGTCGTCGCGACGCCTTCCAAGATGTGGGCGGGTTCGATCAGAACCTCTATGCGTTGGATGAAATCGCTCTCAGTAAGACACTGATTCAGTGGGGACGGCCGCGCGGCCTTCGATTCATCATATTGACCAAGCACCCGCTCGAAACCTCTTCGCGCAAGATCTCGCTTTACTCCAGCCGAGAGATCGCCCATCAGATCTTCCGGATTTTCATTAAGCCCAAGAGCACCCTACAGGACAAAAAGCATCTCTCGGTCTGGTACGACGGCCGACGGTAGCGATCAACCTTCCGCTAACAGAACCTGAATCTGCCGCTCCGTGTCTCGATTGCCTCCCTCGCCGATTTTGACGTAGCGAATGATCCCGCGTTTGTCGATCAGGTACATCGCCGGCCAGTAACGATTGCCATACGCATTCCACGTGGAGAAGTCGTTATAGATCGGCACTGCGAAACGGATATTATGCTCCCTGATGTATCGCTTCACATGTTCAATCTCTCGTTCGTATGAGAGCTCCGGTGAGTGTACACCGATGACCACAGAGCCCTGATCCGTGTACTGCTGATTCCACTGTTTCACTGCGGGCTCCACGTTTCGGCAGTTGTAACAGCCAAAAGTCCAGAACTCGACCATGACCACCTTCCCACGGAGATCGGCCATGCGAAGTGGTGCACCATTGAGCCAGGTGGCATTGGCAATCTCCGGCGCCTTCGTGCCGACAGCAGCATCGGCACTTATCCATGCAGGTAAGATTCCCAACACAATCATCCAGATCACCCGCAACTTCCTCTGCGTCACGTTCCTTCTCTTCCGAAAGGAAAAAAAAGGGGGGGGGGGGGGGGGGGGGGGGGGGTTTCCCCCTCCCCACCCCCAATCAAATTTTGAGGGGGGGAAAAAAAAATGCACCGAGAGGAAACAAGAAAAAAAAAAAAAAAAGAAAAAAAGGCGGGCGCACCACAGTCAAAAAAAAAAAAAAAAAGAGAAATACCCCCCCAAAAAAAGAAAAAAAAAAGAAAGAAAAAAACAAAAACAGT